>CAYNZY010000154.1:0-1539 GCA_964401805.1 uncultured Rhodohalobacter sp. | reverse complement strand
TTTTATAGTGGGACTAAGTGGAACCTTAGGGCAAAATGCCAACCCGTTAAATTCGCTGCTCTACAGCAATCAGGCAAATATGTTTAGTGATCAGGGTATTGCAATGGATCCTGTGACGATAGTTATGCCGGGGACCGCATACGCCGGAGGTTTTGGGTCTTTTTTAGATAACCCTGCATCTGCAGCACTTTATAATCAGAGTTTTGGCCAGTTTGGATTGGCATATACCAATGTGAATGAATCGGCACAGTTTGCTAATAGTTCGCGATCTTTAAGTGATAACCAATTCAATCTTTCGAATGCAGGTTTTGTCTACTCTTTTCCAACAGCGCAGGGAAGTTTGGTAGTTGGAGCCGGATATAACCAGCACTCTGTTTTTAACAGAGCACTTGGCTTCAGGGGCAGAAACGAGCAGACATCCATTACCGATCAGTTTAAATCTCCGGGCTCTACATATGCAGATATTGCATTTAATACGTTTGCCACAGATTATGGTGATGAGTTTGAAGACTGGGACGAATCCATTTTAAGATTAGGTTTTCCTGATAATGGCGATTATTTAGGAATTCGTCAACAGGGTGAGATTTTTGAAAGCGGTTATGGCGGAGAGTACAGCTTCTTTGCGGCTACCGAATTTCAGGAAGATCTATTGGTTGGTGTGAGCCTTGGCGTTTTGAACGGACAGTACAAGTACGATCGTCTTTTCCAGGAAGTGGATAATTTCAATGATTACAACAGCGACTTCATTGACTCTAATGATGATGGTGCAGGAGATACCGATATTGATAATATCCTGCTTCAGGATCGTATCCGCAGTACTTATACCGGTTTAAAATTACGAGCAGGCGTTATTTATAAATTGAATGAAGTATTCAATGTTGGTGCAAGTTATACGATGGGTACCCGTATGGAAATTGATGAAACATTTGATGCGAATATCCAAACCACATTTGATAACGGAGTTTCATTTGAAGATGAGCTGAACAATGAGTTTTCCTATTATGTGGAGATGCCTTCCCGAACATCGATCGGTTTTTCACTGAATGATCTGAATGGTATATCCGTTTCAGCTGCGGCCGAATATGTAAACTATTCGGGTACCAGAATAGATTTTAATGACGGCTCACTCTTTGAGGATGAAATAGCAGAGAATGAATTTATTGAAAATAATTTCAGATCTGTATGGAATTTGAGAGGAGGTGTACAATATCAGGTAAATGATGGGCTTACACTTCGCGGAGGCTTTAGTTTTCTGCCAAGCAAGTTTGAAAATGGCACAGATGATCGCAGTATTCTCTCTTTTGGATCAGGG
This sequence comes from uncultured Rhodohalobacter sp., assembly GCA_964401805.1. Taxonomy (GTDB): domain Bacteria; phylum Bacteroidota; class Rhodothermia; order Balneolales; family Balneolaceae; genus Rhodohalobacter. The sequence continues at coordinate 227 of CAYNZY010000154.1, read as the reverse complement.
ATTGCACTATCTCCCGGAGTTCAGCTTGAATTTGCAGCACAATACAAGTACTGGGATGAAGTATCATCCGTATACGACTATGCAGATTACGATTACACACCTCTACCGAATGAAGCACCAACATTCACTACCAGATCAGAGAGTGCTTCCAGAAGCGCAGACCGATGGCAAGTACTTTCAACCATTCGTTTTAATCTCTACTGAGTTAAACTTTATAGTTCTGAGTT
>CAYNZY010000153.1:0-1539 GCA_964401805.1 uncultured Rhodohalobacter sp. | reverse complement strand
AACTCAGAACTATAAAGTTTAACTCAGTAGAGATTAAAACGAATGGTTGAAAGTAACTGCAACCTGTCTACACTTCTGGATGCACTTTCAGATCGAATTGTAAATGTTGGCGCTTCATCCGGAAGTGGCGTGTAGTCATATTCAGCATAGTCATAAACAGCTGACACTTCATCCCAATAATTGTACCAGATAGCTAGTTGAAGTTGAATATTGTCGTTTACTGAGATGCCAGTTCCAAAAGAAAGGATAGTACGGTCGTCGGTACCGTTTTTAAACTTACTTGGTAAAAAGCTGTAACCTCCACGAAGAATAAAACCCTCGTTTACATCAAATTGTACTCCTCCTTTCAAATTCCAGACAGATGTAAAATTATCTGAGATAAATTCATTTTCCGCATTTTGATCCTCAAAAAGAGAGCCGTCATTAAAATCTATTCTGGTTGATGAATAGTCGATATATTCAGCTGATGCAGAAAAGGTTAAACTGCGCACATCATTCAAAGAAAAACCAATTGATGTACGAGAAGGCATCTCAACATTATAGGTAAACTCACTATTTAGCTCATCTTCAAATGTTACGTCGTTATCAAATGTTGTTTGAATATTCGCATCAAAAAGCTCTTCTACCTCCATTCTCGTTCCCAGTGTATAACTTGCTCCAATATTCAGTACATCAGCCAAATTGTAAATAAATCCTGCCCGGAGTTTAATACCGGTATATGTGCTCCGGATTTGGTCCTGCAACAGAATATTATCTATATCAGTATCTCCTGTTCCATCTTCGTTTGAATCGATAATGTCGCTGCTGTAGAGATTAAAATTATCCACCTCCTGGAAAAGACGATCGTATTTGTACTGTCCATTAAGAATACCAAGACTAACTCCTACCATCAGATTTTCCTGAAACTCCGTAGCTGCAAAAAAACTGTACTCCCCGCCATAACCGCTTTCAAAAATCTCACCTTGCTGCTGTACACCGAGAAAGTCACCAAAATCATTGAATCCAATGCGAAATATAGATTCGTCCCAATCTTCGAACTCATCACCATAATCGGTAGCAAACGTATTAAATGCTATATCGGCATATGAAGAGCCCGGTGTTTTAAACTGGTCGGTTATAGTTGATTGCTCATTTCTACCGCTAAAACCAATGACCCTGCTAAAAACTGTATGTTGACTGTAACCGGCGCCTACAACTAAACTCCCCTGATCAGTTGGAAAAGAGTAGACAAAACCGGCGTTTGAGAGATTAAATTGATTGTCGTCGAATAGCCTTGAATTGTTCGTAAATTGCGTTGTCTCTTCAACGTTGGTATAAGCCAACCCAAACTGACCAAAACTTTTATTGTAGAGGGCTGCGGAGGCTGGGTTATCTAAAAAAGATCCAAATCCACCGGCGTATGCGGTTCCCGGCATAATGATCGACACCGGGTCCATAGCTATACCCTGATCACTAAACATATTTGCCTGATTGCTGTAGAGCAACGAATTTAACGGGTTGGCATTTTGCCCTAAGGTTCCACTTAGTCCCACTATAAAA
>CAYNZY010000152.1:508-1693 GCA_964401805.1 uncultured Rhodohalobacter sp. | reverse complement strand
AAGCCTCTCTGGATAGTGATCATATTGAATACTGTGTAGCTGACATTTCCACAGATTCAGGAGCTCAGAAATATATCCGGCAAACAGAGGAAAAGTTTGGCCGCCTCGATATTCTCTTTTTAAATGCAGGCGTGGAGGGTGTTGTAAAGCCTCTCACGGAATATCCGGAAGAAGAGTATGACAAAGTAATGAACGTGAACGTGAAGGGCGTTTGGCTGGGATTAAAATATGGTTTCCCCCTGATGAAAAAGTGCGGAGGCGGCAGCGTCATTATCACATCTTCTGTTGCCGGGGTACAGGGCACGCCGAACGTGATGGCTTATGTAACCAGCAAGCACGCTGTTGTTGGTTCTATGAAAGTAGCCGCTCTTGAAGGTGCTGATCATAATATTCGCGTAAACACGGTTCATCCCGCTCCGGTCGATAACCGAATGATGAGGTCTCTTGAGGAAGGATTTGCTCCCGGCGATGCAGAAAATGCCAAAAAAGGTTTTGAGCAATCCATACCCATGAAACGTTATGCAAAAAATGAAGAGGTGGCCGGTCTTGTACTTTTTCTGGCATCCGATGAGAGTTCCTACATAACCGGAAGCTGCTTCTCCGTAGATGGAGGGATGACCGCGTGAAAGAGTTCTGGAATAAACGCTATGCGGAAAGTGACTATGCGTATGGGAAAGAGCCAAACCGCTTTTTTCAAGCAGAAATTGACCGTCTAACACCTGGCACTCTCTTTTTGCCGGGAGAAGGTGAGGGACGAAATGCTGTTTATGCAGCAATCAAAGGCTGGGATGTTCACGCCCTGGACATCAGCGAAAAAGGAAGAAAAAAAGCGCTGGCTCTTGCGGAAGAGTTCAATACCGCCATTCGCTACAGTATTGAATCGGTAGAAACGGCATCTGTTCCCTGTGGTTCTTTTGATGCGGCAGCACTCATTTACGTGCACCTGCCGCCCGAACTATTTAACGTTGCCATCAAAAAAATAGCGCGGGGATTAAAGCCGGACGGAAAGCTAATTTTTGAACTCTACTCAAAAAAACAGCTTGGAAGGAGCTCCGGCGGGCCAAAATTGACTGAAATGCTGTTTGATTTAGATCCATTCTCATCCAGGCTTATCAAACTGGGATTTCATCTTCCCGATGCCAGAGAGGAGGAAATTTATCTTGAAGAAGGAAAATATCACCTCGG
>CAYNZY010000152.1:0-357 GCA_964401805.1 uncultured Rhodohalobacter sp. | reverse complement strand
TATTGGCTGTGCTCCAGCTCATCCAGCCTTTTTTCCAGACTCTCCACTTTCTCTGTAAGGTTGCGCAGCATTTGAATAATAATGATGTGTGTTTTCTTGGCATCAATTCCTACCACACTATCATCACTCCCAATCAGTTTTTCAATTTCTGAATAATCTTTCTCTGAAATGTTCATCCCAAATGATATTAGCGATTCTTTATGTATTTACGGTTTGGTGTCGAGACCACCCGAGGCAAGATTGCTAAAGCCACCAATATTATATACGTTTTCAAACCCCTCACTCTTCATGATTTTTACTGCCTGCCCGCTTCTGTTTCCAGACCTACAGTACAGATAATACGTTTTGTCTTTATCC
>CAYNZY010000151.1:0-1710 GCA_964401805.1 uncultured Rhodohalobacter sp. | reverse complement strand
AGCGGAAATGATGGCGGCAAAGGCATGCTGAAACCCCTTAACTTACTGCCATTCAGGGCTGACCCCACAGACGGAAAGAACTGTGGATGAATCTGATCGTCTACAACGCGATGTGTTACCTGCAAATCAAGGCGGTAAAGGCCACGGGAACCGATCCTGGGTTACTGAGCTTCAAAGGATGCCTGCAGGTGGTTCGCGCATGGGAGCACCGCTTCCGTGACTGGAGTACCTCGGCGCGAAAACTTTGTTCTGATCTTTATGAGCATATGGTTGCGAAACTGATTATTCCACGTCCAAATCGGGTCGAGCCAAGGGTGAACAAACGCCGCCCCAAACTCATACGTCTGATGACCAAGCCCCGACGTGTCTTGCGGGAGGAACTCATCGTGACCTACCCCGGTTCCACCCCCTTCAAAACCCCCTTAAGTTAGTACCATTCCTGCCTGACCCGTTCTCCTCCAGACTTTTCCGTTCTCCCATTCTCTTTTCCTGCTCTATTAATGGAAAATCACCATGATATGCAGGTTCCTTATATAATATCCTTGCGCTATTAGGAATAATATTTAGTTCATGATCAAGGGCAATTACAATCATCCCTCTATTTTTCAAAAAATAACCCCAGTGAATACGATTTAAGGATGTTGATACTCTATTTGGGTATCCAAAGGTATCAACGAGATCCTGCACCTTTACGAGACTATCAAGTAAAGAAACATTCTCAAAACGCTCACCACTTAAATCTAATGCCATTTCCAAATAATTCTTTTTATAGGCTTCATAAGGCCAATATTCAGCTCTTAAATCGCGTTTATCAGACAAATTACTTAGTTGATATAAAAAATTGTACAAGATTGCAAATTCATCATTTAAGTCAGGATCGTCCAAATTAAGTAAGATAACCTCATTTGATTTATTATACTCCATGAATCCATTCATAAAATATGGATCAGTCGAAACCTTCAATTCGATATCTTCGGATATATACCTGTGAATCTTTAACAAATAATCGGTTGGTTCCTGATCAAGAATACGATCCATTTTAAATGCATGAAAGTATTTATTGTTTTTCTTCGATAGCAATCGGTAAGAAAACATGATACCTTCATCAGTTTGCGTTAATGCAAAATAAGCAATATTGCCATTTTCATTAAGACGTAAACATCGGAGTATGTCTTTTTTTTCAATTTTTGTTTTTTCGCCAATTAAGCTTAACAGATAGTTTTTTCTTTCAAAGTATTCAACGTCAGAAAACAATGACGTGCAAAATGAAATAGAGCACAAAAATATGAAGAATCTCTTTTTCATTTTAACAATAAATAAAAGGGTCATCACCGCCATCGGGATCATAAACGCAACTTTGAAAATTTAGGCATTCTTTGTCACGCCAATGCTCCGTTGCTTTTTTATCAGAATCACTTACTTCATGTATTCCATTTCTGACATGAGAGTGATAGTCGCCAACATTCGTTTTGCCATCAGAACAAGTTTTAGGTATACAAGTTGGAGTTCCAGCAAAACCCCGGCCAGCTTCAGTGATGTTTATAAATCCACCACCAGTTCTGTAGAAACCTTTAGTCAAACCGGTATTTGATATGTTTCCGTTTGAATCACAACAAACATGACCACAGTATTCAAAAGCATAACCTATCTGCCCAGAATGGCACTAGCTTAAGGGTGTTTTGAAGGGGGGATTGGCCCCGAAAAAGGTGT
>CAYNZY010000150.1:0-1923 GCA_964401805.1 uncultured Rhodohalobacter sp. | reverse complement strand
TTCAAAGCAGGAAAAATAACGATCCATATAATCCCTTTTCGTATCGGCAAGCTTGTAAAGTTTTTGTGAAAACCTTCAGTTCATTTCCAACGATTCGTCCGTTCTCTAATGCTGACAAAAAGATTCCATTCAAAAATTCCATAGGAATTTCCCTGATGCCGGCATCCAACTATCTCCTATACAGGAAGCGCTTCCAATCCGTTATACTTATAGAATGAAAAACAGAAAAGAAAATTAAATGAGGATTCCGGTATGGATAAAGCAAAGCTGATTATTGGAAATGATACCCATGAACTTGATCTCATCGAAGGAAGTGAAGGAGAAATAGCGATTGATATTACGAATCTGAGGAGTGACACCGGCCTTATAACGTCCGATTTAGGATATAAAAGTACGGGTGCCACTAAAAGCGCCATCACATTTCTGAACGGAGAAAAAGGGGTGCTGCGGTACAGGGGGTATCCCATTGAGCAGCTTGCTGAAAAATCCTCGTTTCTGGAAGTGGCCTACCTGCTAATTTACGGAGATCTGCCGGGTGCAGATGAATTATCAAGATTCAGAGATGGCATCACACGGCACACTCTTATTCATGAAGATATGAAAATGCTCTACGAGGGGTACCCGGCCAAGGCCCACCCCATGGGTGTACTGGCATCCATGATCGGGGCTCTGTCTACATTTTACCCGAACGCCCAGGGATCCGAACTGGATCCGGATGAGGTTGATCTGACGATCCGCCGTTTGATTGCAAAAATCACCACCATCGCGGCGTGGTCGTACCGGAAATCGCAGGGCTTCCCTATTATGTACCCGGTAAACAAACTGGATTACTGCTCAAATTTTCTGCATATGATGTTTGCGCTTCCCACGGAGGAGTATGAGATCAACCCAACCATTGCAAAAGCCCTGAACACGCTGTTGATTCTGCACGCCGATCACGAACAGAACTGCTCGGCATCCACGGTCCGGATGGCCGGTTCATCCCACGCCAGCCTGTATGCGGCCATCACGGCCGGAGTTTGTGCCCTGTGGGGGCCACTGCACGGAGGGGCCAATCAAAAAGTGATTGAAATGCTGGAGCAGATTCATCGCGAAGGCAGCGACGTTGCCAGAATGGTGGAGAAAGCCAAAGACAAAAACAGCGACTTTCGCCTGATGGGATTCGGCCACCGCGTATACAAAAACTTCGATCCGCGGGCCAGGATTATTAAAAAAGTAACGGATGAAGTATTGAATGAGCTCCATATTGAGGACCCACTCCTTGAGATTGCCAAATCTCTGGAGGAAGTCGCCCTGAATGATTCCTACTTTGTAGAGCGGAAGCTCTATCCGAACGTCGATTTCTACTCCGGCATCCTCTATCGCGCCATCGGCATCCCAACTGAAATGTTCACCGTGATGTTTGCACTGGGACGCCTGCCCGGCTGGATTGCCCAATGGAAAGAGATGAGAGATAATAACGAACCCATTTCGCGTCCGCGCCAGATCTATGTAGGCCCGAACAAGCGCGACTACGTGGATCTGGAAAACAGATAAACAGCAGGTTTCTTGAACATTGATATGAGATCACTCAAAATATGGGTGATCTCATTTACTTTTGATAAGTTTTTAAAAGAGCAATGCCGGCTGTACTATTTAAACGTTCACCGCTACCCGGTAGTAGAACATGTCGTTTTGCGGTTTCTGAATGATATCTCTTTCAATGAGAACGTCCGTCGCTTCCGTGTAAATCCAGTGGTACCAGAAGATAAAGAACTCTTCGAAGGAGATCTCTTCATCAACGTTCAGCTCTTGGTAGGTTGCTTCAAAAAAAGGACCGGTTTCTGTTCAGGATATCGAGCAGCGTGGGGAAAAAGAGGTCGTGCATGGTTTGGTTGATCAGCTCGGTATCGTGTTCATCAAACAGGGCATGATGCAGGAGTC
>CAYNZY010000149.1:0-2019 GCA_964401805.1 uncultured Rhodohalobacter sp. | reverse complement strand
ACACCATAACCCGCTCCGTGCCCTGTCGAACGGGGACGTTCGACCTACGCTATTTTTCTTGCCTCAATCAGATAAAACTTCCAGAACCGGTAGCTCCATGTTTGTTCCTCAGAGATCTTTAGTCCCTTGTATTTAAGCATATCTTTGGTTTCATCGACAGATCGCGAATTGATATTTTCCGGTGAAAGCGCCGAAATAATGGCATTCGGAATATGAAACCATCCTTCCCGGTTCCAGTCAAGAATATGAAGTTTACCACCGGGCCTCAATGCATCAACCATATTTTTAACAGCCTTCTCCTGATCAACATAATAATGAAACGAGTTCAGGCAGATCACCCGATCGAAACTTCCCGGTTTAATCACGAGCTCTTCTGCAATCTTATCTGAAAAATCAACTGCAGGATTTGTTTTGAGTCGGTTCTCTGCTACCGCACGCATGTCATCAGCCGGGTCGTTCAATACAAGATGAAGGCCTTCATATCGGTTCAGAAAGTGTTCAGCAAGAATGCCCGTTCCACAGCTGACATCCAAAATTCGCTCGTCTGATATATCACCTATTCGATTCAGTAAATGCTGGTGGGTGTGATTGAGGTAACCGGCATATCTCCTGTCGTATTTGTTGGAAAACCGATTATAAAAGCCAACAGTTTTTCTAACCTTCTGATAATGAACCTCTTTCATAAATTTAAAACGAGTCAACAGTTTCCTTGAAGCTAATTCGTTAAATACCGTAATACATTAGTTTACGAATGAACTGCCAATTCCTTTGCCCTCATGCTTTGAAAACCGGAGTGTAAAAATTGTTCCATTTTCATCAGAATGGAAGTTGTTTTCTCCTTTCAACTGTTGCGTTAAAAGATCAATAAGCTGAAGTCCCATAGAACCACCATCGTTCACTTTAAAATCATCCGGCAGCCCTTTTCCATTATCAGAAACTTTAACAATTAATTCATCCTCTACCTGACGTAGCCAAACCGAGACTTCTCCAGTTTCTCTGCCATCAAACCCATGTTTTATAATATTTGTCACAATTTCATTCAATAATAGCGAGCAAGGAATTCCCTGGTTTATACTAAGTTCAACCTCCGCTAAATCGAACTTTAATTCAATTTTAGTATTTGTTTGGAGGGTGTCAATTACATTTTGAATGAGATGTTTCAGGCCATCAGAAAACTGCAGTTTCGAAAAACTATTCGACTGGTAGAGCTGCTCATGAATAGTTGCCATCGATTTAATACGCAGCACACTGCTCATTAAATTATTCTGCAATTCACTGTTTTCGCTGTTCATTGCCTGTAACTCCATCAGGCTGGAGACAACCGCCAGGTTATTTTTTACCCGGTGATGAATTTCAGCAAGCAGGGTTTCTTTCTCTTTTAACGATGCGAATATTTTTTCTTCCTGCTCTTTTTGTTCTGTAATATCACGGCTAATGAATACCCAATGCGTGCATTTGCCTTCCGAATTTTCTACCGGCACTCCTGACGTGTAAACCCATATTTTCTCCCCGTTCTTTTTGTAATTAATATTTTCCATTGCCGATATACCGCCTTTTTCCAATAACAATAAAAACTCTTCTCGCGCTTTTTGGTCTGTATCGGCACCCATTAATATATCAGTGGAACCGTTTGTCACTTCTTCTCTCGAGTATCCGGTCATAGCGGTGAATGCATCATTTACATACACTATTTTTTGATCCTGACGATTACCCGGCTTTGCTTCAGTAATCACAACCGATTCGTTGGTATTGGTAATAACCGACTGCAGCAGTTTCATCTGCTCCTGCTCCTCCACCATTACTGTCACATCCTGCATGGCTCCAATCATTCGAAGCGGCTCACCGCTATCGTCTTTAATCAAAAATGCCCGGTCATATATATGTTTAAAAGATCCGTCAGCACAGCGAAAACGGTATTCCATCTGGAACCGATCTTTTCTGTACGAAATGGCATTTCGCAGCTCCTGGCTCACATAGAGCAGGTCATCAGGATGAATTTTATCTCGCCACCACGAGCCA
>CAYNZY010000148.1:0-2033 GCA_964401805.1 uncultured Rhodohalobacter sp. | reverse complement strand
GCAGGAAATCATGAAACAAAAAAAAGCACAGCCCTTTTTTCAGAACTGTACTTTATTCTCATGTTTGAGCGGAGAGAGAGGGATTCTTCCAAAGGAATCCCTTCAGGAGAACCCTTCGATACCCCGTTGGGGATATACTATTCAATCATTTTGATTTGCTTCACTCATATTTAATTGCAGGAAATCATGAAACAAAAAAAAGCACAGCCCTTTTTTCAGAACTGTACTTTAATCTCATGTTCGAGCGGAGAGAGAGGGATTCGAACCCTCGATACCCCGTTGGGGGTATACTCCCTTAGCAGGGGAGCGCTTTCGACCACTCAGCCATCTCTCCGTGTGGTCAAACCAAGTTATGCCTGATTTGAAGAGCATCAAATATAGGAAGCTTTTCCACGCCTATGCAACCCTGATTTTGATAAAGTTTAAGAAGTTTGATTACGGAGGGTTGAATGATCAAATATCGACTCTAAGAGGACAATCACTCTTCCAGAATATAGATCTGACCGAGATTCCTTCCCTCCTGCGCATAATCCAGACCGTAACCGAGAACAAAAAGATTGTCAATTTTGAACCCAACATACTTCAGCTCTACTTCATGGTGGGTAGCTTCAGCTTTGTGCAAGAGCGTAGCAGCAGAAAGGGATGCCGGGTCGAACTGCTTTAACTTTTTGAAGAGATAGTTCATTGAGAGCCCTGTATCCACAATATCTTCCACCAGAATTACGTGCCTCCCTTTTATATTCGCATCAATATTTTTGAGGTCGGTGACATTTCCGGAGGACACCTTTTCATCGCCATAGCTGCTGAGTTTCAAGAAATCGACCTCGCAGGGAATAGTCACGTGTCTCATAAGGTCAGACAGGAAAACAAAAGCGCCATTCAAAACACCGATAAAGATCGGTTTCTTGTCTTTATACTCCAGGCTGATCTGCTTACCGAGCGCTTTGAGGCGCTGCTGAATCTCTTCCTGGGTGAGATAAATTCTGAATTGCTCGCCGTTGATATTTACTTTTTCGGGAAGATAATGATCCATTTATACGTCTGTATCGATTAGAAGTACTTTTTTTGTAGCAGTGTTACATTTTACGAGATCTGAAATAACCCCAATCTGCCGGTTCGGAGTAGAATGCGGAAATATAACGGCGCAGATTATTCCATCAAAAGATTCTGCCAGAAAGGCTTCTTTTTTTTGAACGGATGATATTTTCTTATCAGTTAGCACATCTGCTACAAGCTTACTCCCATCCATACCCAGCGGCTGAATGCGGTCGCCATCCTGCCATGTTCTGATGGTGAGTGGCCACTTAACTGCACCTGCGTCAATCTGAAGCTTCTCTTTTTTGATCTCTCCATCCCATTGGTTCAATTCAATCCTGATACCAAAATCATCTGATCTTACCGGCAAATCGTTAAAACTGATCGTGATTGGTTTTGAGATCCCAGACTCTTCCGAGACGAGTCGAAAAACCTCCCTATCGCGCACCAGCCTGATGTGATTACCAAATTCGAGCTCCCCTCCGGTTTGAAGATCTGCAAGCTGGCCAACCTGCCCAAGCTCACCGGATGTAATCTTTGCATTCTCACTGTTGGTTTCGATAAACCGGTGAATCAAAGCAGGCCAGATTTTTTCCGGGAGCGCAAGAAAGTCAGCTCGGTTCACCGATGCTTTCCCGGCTTCAACCTGCTTCAAAAGCGTATCGGTCATGATCTGAAACTGGTCGGCCTTTTCAGGTATATTCAGCACGTTTTGTCTCCAGCCCGGCATGAGAGAATCCAGCTCTGGTGCCAGTTCATTTCTGATGAGATTTCTGGCATATTTTGATGTCTGATTGGTTTTATCTTCCCTGAATGGTATTTGCTGAGACCGGGCAAAATCTCTTATCTGCTTCTTTGAGACAGTCAATAACGGCCTGATGAGCTCACCATCAGAGACACTCATTCCGCTCCAGGCAGCCATACCGGATCCACGAAGTATTTTTTGAAGAATGGTTTCGATCTGGTCCTCTTTATGATGGGCTGTGAAAATGAAATCA
>CAYNZY010000147.1:0-2080 GCA_964401805.1 uncultured Rhodohalobacter sp. | reverse complement strand
AGTATGAATCATATGCCCGCCTCTTTAAAACCCATGCCCTTGTCATCTCGACCGAACGAACAGAGTGAGAGAGTGGAGAGATCTCCCTTAGGAAAAGACTGGACCAGACGGAAGAAGATCTCTCGATGCATTCGACCCAAGAATTTCTTTAATTAACATACATTCAAATCCAGATCAACAGCCATCAAAAAAATAATACAATGGCAAAAAAAGAAGTGAAAGAGTTCAGAGTAAATGGAAAAAAGATAACCTGTCCGGTTTGTGAGCATGATAAGTTCTGGACTCGCAGAACGTTAATGAATACCAGGGGTGCCAGTTTTTTCAGTTTTGATTGGCTGAACCGGGATGCACTGAATAAGATCTGCAACAACTGTGGATATGTGTATTGGTTCTACCGGCAGCATCTGGATGAATAGTTACATCGATATAAATTATTGAATTTAAAATTGCAGCTAAATGAAGAGAGAGATCAGACGAGTTTTAACCATCACGGCATTTGCCTTTTCTGCCCTGATATTGATTGTGATCATCAATCAGCTTATACAGTTTGCAAACTATTTGGGAGATATACACCCGGTACTGGGACAAGTTTCACTTGCGGTTTTTTTATTGATTGCTGCTATAGCAGTTATAGCTCCGATTTGGCTTTACATTAAACTTCCGGGAAGGTTGATTCCCCCTGATTCTGATGAAGGCATGGAGTTTGATCGCTACATCGAAAAGCTTTCCGGTCGATTGACGGTTAATCCAATTGTCAAAATGGATAAGGTGTCCGGAGTGGAAGAGGTAAGAGAGGCAATCAAACTACTGGACAAAGAATCTGACAAGTCAATCAAACGAACCGCGAACCGGGCATTTATTACCACGGCCATTTCGCAAAACGGTGCTTTGGATGCACTCTTTATTTTGGGGCTGCAGTTTAGGTTGATCTGGGAAATTGCCCATATCTATGCTCAGCGACCAACAATCAAGGATTTAGGTTATTTATACACCAATGTGATGGTAACAGCATTCATTGCAAGCAGTATTGACGAAGCGGAGTATTATGAGATCGTGGAGTCGTCAATGTCGCAGGGAATTGGTTCTGTTATGTCGTTCGTTCCGGGAACCTCAATGGTCATAAATTCAGTGGTTACAGGCAGCTCCAATGCTTTTTTAACATTGAGGGTAGGGAAAGTGGCTCAGCAGTATTGCGGCACGTTGGTAAAGAAACGCCGTCAGTCGATTCGGAATTCAGCAACAGCTGAAGCAGCTAAAATGCTGGCAGGAATTGTGTATGATGGAACTAAGATTGTGGTAAAACATATCGGCAAAGCTCCCTTGAGGCTTGCATCAAAACCATTTCGCAGAGAGAAGAAAGATAAGAGTGAGTAGTGGCGTGTCTACGTTTTTGATAGTTTTTATTCAAGGTGTTTCCATCTCGTAAAGAATAAAGAACGTTGTTCACTGGAAACTGACACACTGAAAAGTAACCCCGCCGGGACTTCCCGATCAACTATATCGGGACAGGCTTCTCGTCCCGGCTATATCATAGATAATCGTATAAGGGATGCTGAAGTCAAAAAACAGTCTGTATTAGTTTAGGAGAATGTAACCCCGCCGGGACTCGAACCCAGATCTAAAGCTTAGGAGGCTTTTGTTCTATCCTGTTGAACTACGGAGTCTTTCGTTTTTAGTAAATTTAAAGATAATAAAAATCTCTTGTTGATTGCGGTCATGAATGAGTGGCGGAAGAGCGTTTTGAACCTGTTGATCTGAATTCAAAAATGTTTTTATATTGGTGACTCTCCAAGCCGGAGTAGCTCAGGGGTAGAGCAATTCTCTCGTAAAGAATAGGTCGTCGGTTCAAATCCGATCTCCGGCTCGCTTTTCATACAATGTGGATAGGTGCCGCTCCTTCGGAGCTTTTTCAGAAATTCGAGATCAGATCTTTTTCTACCCATGTTTCGTCCCGATGGGACGAGCTAATCCAGGGTTATTCGTTAAATTCTTGAACGAAAGCAAAACTGCTCTGGATGGAGCAGTATGTTTGTAAGGCAGGAATCCGTATACCAAGTCAGCGCCGAAGGTGCGGCTCAAA
>CAYNZY010000146.1:0-2095 GCA_964401805.1 uncultured Rhodohalobacter sp. | reverse complement strand
CACCTAGGTGATCTTGAAACCTTTATGCGACACGTCAAAACCTGGATGAGAGGGCAGGAATCGAGTCAAGATGACTGATATTAACGCTAACATTATTAAGAGAGTATTGCGTCCTTTAGCTGAACCAAATTCTACTTTTTCCAGATGAGCACAGATCAGATACCGAACACGCCGGAAAGCGAAATGGCTCACTACGATAGTTTAAAATTGAAAGAAATCTGCAGGCGATATTCGATTGATACGATCTATGCCTTCGGAAGCCGTGGAATGGAACTAAAATTGTTCGCCGCTGGTGCGGGTGATATCGATCGATCCAGAGAGTCTGATTTTGATGTCGCCGTAAAGATAACGCCCCAAAAAAGCCTGAGCGTACGGCAAAAATCCCAACTGACTATAGATCTCGAGGAGTTGTTTCAACTCACACGGCTCGATCTTGTCGTCATCAACGAAGCGGACCCGTTTTTAGCAGCAAATATAATCCGGGGCGAAAGGATTTTTTGCCGCGATGAATACTTGGCGGATCAATACGAACTTTATGTTTTAAGAAGAGCGGGTGATCTGATCCCACTCGAACGTGAAAGGCTCCAGATTATTTTTTCAAAATGATTTGGATGCACGACATCCGGTAAACTGGAATCACATTTCAAGCATGATATATTATGACGCGCACTAAAATCAACAGACGAATCGTTGGAGAACGAATCGATTGGGTCGATCGAATGGTGGTGGAGATCAGATCACTGCCGCTTGAGAATTTTGATGAATTCACGAGTGAAAATCGTAACGTCTGGACATGTGAATCATGCCTGCGAAGAGCACTGGAAGCTCTTTTGGATTTAGGGCGTCACATTCTGGCAAAGGGTTTTGGAGTTGGCGTCAGTGAATACAAGGAAATTGCCGAAGAGCTTAAAAGTGCACATGTCCTGTCGGCAGATGAGAGCGCATTATTGAAAGTTCTGGCCGGATATCGCAATCGGCTCGTGCACTTTTACCATGAGATCACAACCGAAGAACTCTACGATATCGGCAAGAATCAACTGGATGACATATTGCTGATAAAAGACGCTTTGTTAGAATGGCTGAAAACTAACCCTGAAAAGTTGAACGAAACCCTCTAAATGGGTGCACCCTGACACTATCAAAAATTTCCAAACCATGAATGCCTTGTAATGTAAATTTCTTATAGGGGTAAAAACAGTCAACCGATAACTATAATACTGAAAAATCAAATCGAGCAAGTGGCGCAGCTGGTAGCTGTTCTTTTTTGATTCATTTTTTTGATCAATGGGCTGGGCACAAATTGTTTCGGCGTTCTCATGCTTGTCTGGATGGTTATCGGCTAAAGGGGGGTATCCACTTCACTCTCGTTTAAATGTATTGGGCCGTCTCCCTCGTTCCTGCTTTCCAGCAGTAATTTGTCGGTAAGGCGCTGGTCCAACCAGCACCGAGTGTTGAATTAAGCGATAGAAGAGAAGGCCCCGGGCATTGGAAGTCCTGCGATTAAAGCGAAACGTAAACTCATCGAGGTAGTAATCTAAATGCTTTTTGCTTACGGCCCCCTGATGTATTCCCATCAACCAACGTTTCAGCAAAGAGACTATTCGATGGACGGCAGGCAAAGCCACATGGGCTGGATTACCGGATTCAGAAAGAACAATTTTCTCCCGGGTGTAATTGTGGCGCGTAAGAGCATTGTAGCCCTTCCAACCGTCGGTCAAAACGACCGAACCAGGAAGGACCACTTGCCGAACGAACCCTACAAGACTATCTCCACTCACGTCTGGCACCTGACGCAGCCGAATTCGTCCAAAGCCTTTGGGTTCATGAACCTCCACAGCTGCTACTACGATCGCCTTCTTTTCAGTGTGTCGGCCGGACACACCTTCTTCCTCACCACCAACGTAAGTCTCGTCGACCTCGACGCGGCCATTCAACAGGTCACGCCCAGGTCGGACCATAGCCCGACGCAGTTTTTGAAGCCACGTCCAAGCAGTCTGGTAGCTACCCAAACCCAGTGCTCTCTGCATCCCCAACGCGCTTCCACCAAACTTTTGGTTGGTCACATGCCACGCTGCTTGAAACCACATCCGCAAAG
>CAYNZY010000145.1:0-2161 GCA_964401805.1 uncultured Rhodohalobacter sp. | reverse complement strand
GCATCGAACCGCACTCTCTTTTCGGCGGAGGTTTTTTTTAGCATCATTTAATCCCCGGGTTTCACTACGTTTCACCCAGGGCTATTGACATTTTACCCCGCTGGGGTAAAAGGCGAGAGATAAGAGGCAAGAGGCGAGTTGATCAGTCTGCAATCCCAACTTCGACATTCGGTGTTCAATATTCATCATTCGACATTCAATCTCCCCTCGTCCGGAGCTCCGCTCCGAGACGACAACCCCGCAGCTCTGCTGCGTACATGCTTCAGGTCAGATTACTATATGCAAACCCTAAATCATAAGATCATCCAATTCATCTTGTTTGATATGGCGACTTTCACCTCGGAGTTTCCGGTGCGGGGCCAGTTTTCGATCATAAAATGTTTTGAGAACGTCCAGGTGTGTCTCCATAAATCGCACTTGAAACGGTGCCATCTCCTCTCCAGACTCAATCTGAACCACAAACCACTCCAGAATCTCACAGCTTTCTCCTTTTATCCATGAATCAATCAGACCTGCCAGCATTCCCGGCGAAATCCGGGGGTTCTGACGTTGTCGACAATCACGCAACTCCGTAGACCTGACGCTGACATGATTCTCCTTCTGTCGAAACGCTGTCAAGACCAGTGGCAGCGTATATCGCATTGGAGTCAGATTTCGGGTCAGCTGAACCGGCAGGTGCATCGGGTCTTTTATGCCATGTTCCGCCATCCACAACAATCGAAGCAGGCAACCCAGCGAGCGACGTACCGTTGCATGTCCCTTGAAGCAGCCGTGCCAATACCTTTGGTCCGTTTCTTCATGAATACGCATCGCCAACCGAAACTCAACTCCGGTCTCTTCGGGCTTGATATAGATAAAATAGTAGGTCTCCGGTTCTTTATTGGCGTGATTATAGGGTGGGCGCCCCCCTCGTATCATACGATTTTCCAACAGCAATGCATCTCGCTCAGATTCCGTCTCCACCCAAACCATAGAATCGATCCGGGCAATCAACTCCGCTACTTTACGCGACACTTTCCCTGCCTTCGCTCTTTTGTATGAAAAAAGCCGCCTCCTCAGATTTTTCGCCTTTCCCACATATAATAACTTCCCTGACCCATCATAAAACCGATACACACCCGGTAATTGCGGTATTTCATCAAAAATTTCATTTCCGAGACGTTCTTCAAGTAGCGGCTTTGACGGAAATAATGAAAGAGGTTTCTGTTCCATGCGCTAAATATGAGACGCCATCATGACAGCATAATGTCATCCCATTTTTACACTCTTCCTCGTCCAAAACTCCGCCCCGAGACGACAACCCCGCAGCTCTGCCTCATTTCTAAATGAATCTGGGCAAATCTAATACTGGTAGTAACCGCCTCTAATCTGTTTAATACTTCAAACCAACTCCTCTATTCGGCGGGTTATTGGTGGTTACCACGGAACCCATCAATGAATTGATGGGCTATAAGATGGTTCATGGCTACGCCATTTTTTACTCTTAGATAATCATTCACACTCAGTCGTGATTCATTCCGGCAATCTCGATACAAATCCCTCAACTTAATGTTGAAATACTTTTTAATATTCGACATTCAATACACCCTCGTCCGGAGCCCCGCACCGATACGACAACCCGCAGCTCTGCTGCATGATACCCCTAGCCCTGCCGACCAAATACATTTCAAGGCCACAAGCCACGGATTTCGGTTCACAAGTTCCAAATCACAAATTCCAAACTTCAAATACCAAATTCCATTTCAAATACTCGTCACTGTACCGAAGCTTTGGAGGGCAGGCCTGTCGAGAACCCCTGCAATAGCACGAAAGCTTCAGGTTGCAGGTAACAAATCGAAGTTCGGCGTTCGTCAATCGTCCATCGTCATTCGAAATTTAAACGTCTCATGTTTCCCTCTCATGTCTTGCATCTCGCCAATCGAAGACACAGCTATCGCGGGTGTGAATTTTTTGGAGCGTTATTCTTTAGATGGGCTTTGAATTTTGAATAACACTTCCAATATACAAGGAATACCCTATCCAGATCAAAAGAATTTTGAAATAGGTTGTTGATATATAAGTAATGTTTGATGTTGTTAGTCAATGTCCTTTAAAATAAGCCCAATGACATTTTAAGATACTCGAAAGGATTCACTCAATGCCCTATATATTTCTAACTTGG
>CAYNZY010000144.1:0-2268 GCA_964401805.1 uncultured Rhodohalobacter sp. | reverse complement strand
ACAGCTCATTTTTTTATCCACCTCTCTACGCAGCTCTTAAAATCCGTCAGATTGGCCTGTGCGCAAGCGCCCGATTTTTTCGATTTAGTTCTGTTGTTCAAATATCAGTTCAGCCTGCCTGAGTTCACTCCCTTCACCAAAACGCTGCAAAATAGCCTGATAGACCGGTAGCTGCTCAACAGATTGATAGTTTTGAGCTGTAGCTTCAACTATCGCTTGAGAGACATTTGCTGCCAGAGCATCGTTATTGTGGTACAAAACAAGATCGGTAAAATAGTTTATCCGACGATCATCAAACTGTTGCAGCTCCAGAAGAAAAATGGGTAAATATCGGTTTCTGGCCCAAACCGTGTGACCGGGCTCAATTCTTTCAAAAATTCCATCAATGATCTGCGGGTTGTACTCAATGTCTGGAATGTTTTTATCTCTCCTGGTCCTCTTCAAATAATCTCTGCTATCGGTTGCGCGTCGAACAACCCCGGCATAAGCGAGTAGGAGCAGATTTACCTGCTGTTGGTGAAGAGAAGAGTGCTTCAAAGCATCCGATATATTCGTGAGTGAGTTATTCCAGTCCATGTTAAAATAAAAGCTCGATTCGCTTTCGTGAAATGTCATTTGGTCATCTAACGAAATCCCCTCCGAAAAGCTGTAATCCACAACCTCATATCGAATCGGAACTGTTCGTAAAGTGATAAGTGGTTCTACCCAATATCTGTCAAAATCATTTGCGAAGGTTAGAAAGCCTCTTATCACCAAGCTGTTGGGGCTTCGGTCGCCCGGAACAACTCCCCGATATGGAATAGTTTCGTTCGGTACGTAATGAATTTCGAGTGAATCAGAAGGGAGATTTCTGTATAAAACAGAAACGAAAGAGTTGTTGGGAAGCAGTTCATATCCGTCAGCCGGCGGTATTGCGCTGGCTCTTTGGCCATAGCTCAGCCCACTTACCTGAATGCGCATGGTGTCGGATGTAACCGGTACCCTCGCTGAAATTGAGCCATCACGATTAAGGGTGAATTGTTCTCCTGAACGGTAATCGTAATTATTGAAACTACCCAGTACCCGTATCCACTGAAGATAATCCTCGTTTTCAAAATGTTTTCCATCATTAAAGTAAATTGGAAGCATCAAAATGTTCATTTCTAAGGTCGGCTGGTCATAAACCATCACCGGTATATTCATGGTGTGATGAAAAACACCGCTAACCTTCAAATTATAAATGCCCGGACGATCAACATGAAGTTGAAAAGTACCATCTTCAGCAACTTCTGCTGTGATCCTTTTGTCAGCAAAGATGTCCTGAACTCCCGGAACTGTGGTTGAGATCTCAGCTTTATCAATCGTCGAACCATCCGCACTGAGCACTTTTCCGCTAATAAAGGTTTGAGCATTAGCATTGATTACTGCTATCAAGAAAAGTAATACGGTTATGGATAAGTAATTCAGTTTACGCATCTTAGTAATTAATAAACCCGTAGTAATAATCCAAAATCACTTCTAAAAATATTCATCATGAATGAAACCACACAGATTCTGGCTGAGCGATTAATCTGCGGGACACTGCGAGAAACAAGATTTCTTTAACGTTGACAGTCTGATCTTTAAAAGGCAGATCTTATTTTCTCGCTGATTTTCGCAGAGTTTTACGCAGATCCACGCTGAGTGGACCTCTACAAATTATTTACTATTCGAATAATTGAATTCTTTAGAGAGGTTACATTAAAATTTATAAGCAGCCCAAGTTTTATGTTTGATAACTTCAAATAGGTTAATAGCTGTTTATGATGAACATCCAATAGCGTGTCAACTGACTTTACTTCTACGATTACTTTTCTATTTACCAACAAATCCATTCGAAAACCCTGATCCATTTCTACATCTTTATAAACCACAGGAATTCCGAGTTTTGTCAAAACATCAAATCCTTCCTGACGTAATTCAAAGGCCAAAGCAGATTCGTAAACAGAATCAAGCAAACCGGGTCCTAATTCTGTGTGAACCTTAAAAGCTGCTCCCCTTATTGCATATGATATGTCATTTTCATGCATAAGTTTTAACAAGGTTAACTTTTATAAATTTAACCCTCAGCGTAACTCCGCGGTTCATCAGCGGAACTCTGCGAGAACCAAGATTTCTTCATCGTTGACAGTCTAGCCTTTAAAAGGCAGATCTTTTTTCTCGCTGATTTTCGCAGAGTTTGGCAATATGAATATCCGTCAGATCGCTCCAAGCGGTCAGACGGGTTAGAATTACTATCGCTCAATATAT
>CAYNZY010000143.1:0-2349 GCA_964401805.1 uncultured Rhodohalobacter sp. | reverse complement strand
ACCTGCAGGTTTTCTGCCTGGGCTTCGTCAATTTCCTTCAATAAAGGAATGACAGCGTTTCCCAGATCCAGGAATGTGCGCTTATGATTTAAATCTTTTGACAGTCTCAGCGCTTCATACAGGGGTTTCTTCACCTCCTCACAACGGGTTTCCCCTGCATAAATTATCGTCTGCAGCGCAAGGCTCTGAATAAGTAGATTGTAATTGTGAAACTTCCTGGCCGAAAGTATTAATTTTTGAAGAAGCTTCTTCCCCTTTTCCTCCATGTGAGTTTGAATCAGGAGCTTTACCTGGGTTAATTCTGGTATGTAATAGAACCAAAAAGAAGGTTCTACATTGTAGTTTGCGAATGGTGAAACCGCAACCGCACTATCAATATCACCCTTTCTCAGAAACAATTCAACTTGAAATGCTTTCACCAATCCCTTGATCGATTCCAGACCAAGTTCATCTGCAAGTATTTCACACTGAACTATTTCCCGATCTAATTCCTCCCATCTACCCAGGGCCAGGTCCGAAAGACACTTAATAAAATAATGGTGCATGATCCATAAGGGCCAACCTTTATAACGGTGTATTTTTAGTTCTTCATGGGATGTTGCGATTTTATCGAGACGGTTACTCATGTATTGAGAAGCGATTAAACTATAAGCACCCATCATCCAGGCACCTGGGAACAAGTCTGGGGCAGTAAGCGTTTTCAGTACTTCGCCATCAGTCCTCATCAAATCCGTATTTCCTTCCAGTAAATGAATTAAACATCTTGCCTGCAACCACCGCATCTTATAATATGGATTCGCAGATGCTAATTTCTTAAACTCACTATCCACTTTCTGTAATGCCTTATGTTTGGCACCTTTGATGTACAGAGCCATGGTATAATAGGCTACGGACGATTCACGTTGAAAATAAGGTTCATCCCCGGGGAGGAGTTCCAATGCTTTTTCCGCATGAAAGAGTGTTTGCTCCATGTCCCCTGATTTGAAGGACATGATATCCTTTAAACAGTGTATCTCTCCAAGCAATTTCCTTTCATAGGGTTTGTGGGGATCCAAAGCTTTGCATAGCTCTTCGGCACGACGGATGGATTTTGCCACTTCCGAAAAGTTGGCATAATAGTTCTGCAACATTGCCGAACTAAGTACTATTTCCAGGTAATTGCTCCTGGCCTGAGCGGGAAAAAGCGCAATAAACCGATTCAGTCTGTGTATCCGATCGTGATTAAACAATTCAATTCGATGTCTGTTAAAGACTGCCACAGCAAATGGAATATCCTCAGATCGAATTGCATTTATCAGTGCGTCTTCAAACATTTTGTTTTCCTCAAACCAACCACTTGCTGCTTTATAAAGTCTCTCAACAACTTCCTTGCTAAAATAACGTCCGGTTCGACTATTCAGCTGACTCTTGAATAAGTGGTGATATCTATACCACTCGCCAGTGGAATCAAGTGGAATAAGAAAGAAGTTACGGTCCATTGATAATCTTATAAATTCCTCACACCCGTATTGTGACAGGTCACTGTCAGCAATGGAAGCCACCATAGTTCCGATCAATTCTAATGAGAATTTATCCAACAGGGAAGTCAAAATCAGGTATTTTTGGATTTTAAGTGGCAAGCCCGTGTAAACAACTTCATCAAACAGATCCGAGATTATTGAATTGCTATTTGTCAGAGATGCAAGAATTTTTTCAAATGCAATCCCCTCATGTAATCCCATAAGTCCCACGGTGATACCGGTAATCCAACCTTCAGTGTTCTGGATTAAGGCCTTTATTTGTTCATCAGTAATTTTGGAAGCAATTTTAGATCGAAGCCTTTTTACCTCATCATCAGTAAATGCGAGTTCTTTCATTCTGATTTCCAGCAGCTTTTTCTGTGCACGAAGCCTGGCCATTTTAAAAGGAGGGTCTCGTCGGGTTAGAATCACCAGGTGTAATTTCTCGGGTGGAAATTCTAAAATCCCCTGGATTATATCATGAATTTTCCCCTCTCTGATGACATGATAGTCATCCAGGACCAGTACAAATGGGTCAACCAATTCATCTAAATCATTTATCAAAAGGGCGGTAATTAAGTGAGATGGCAGATCACTTTCTCCCAGCAAAGCTTCCAAATGTAAAGCTCTCTGGGGCCATTGTTCTTTGAGTAAGGTCACTATGTACGCTAGAAAAACCTGGATATTATTATGTTCCTCTCCCAGGGAGAGCCATCCGTAATTGTGGCCCTTTTCTTCAAGCCATTGGCTTACAGTAATGCTCTTGCCACAGCCGGTTGAAGCAGAGACCAGAGTAATTGGACAGGAAAAATTAGCCTCCATCCGTTCGATAAGGACATATCGCTTGACA
>CAYNZY010000142.1:0-2497 GCA_964401805.1 uncultured Rhodohalobacter sp. | reverse complement strand
GATAACAGCTCCAAAGTCCCGTAGCCAAAACGAGTCCGCACAGCCTGCCCCGACTTTTCGGGGAACCGCTGGTTATGCCTGCCTCACTCTACGAGTTCAACTCTGAGCTTTTTTCCAAATGCCTGGGCATACTTCTCCAAAGTAGAAAGCCGTATATCTTCGGCATGATTCTCGATTCGTGAGATGGCTGTTTTTTTAGTATTCAGTTGTTTGGCGAGTTGATCCTGAGTCAGGCCTGCTTCCTCGCGGGCTTGTTTTAAAAGTACACCAATTTTGAAACTGCGAAATCCTTCATCGTAGCCTTTGGCAAACTCGGGATCTCGTTTTTTACGGTCGCTGATATAAGCTTGTAAATCACTCATGTTTTACCTCCTTTTTGGGACAGATAATCAGCTTTGCGCTGTTCTGCCAGTTTAATTTCTTTCTTTGGTGTTTTTTGTGATTTTTTAGAAAATCCATTCGTCAGGATGATAAATTCATCACCATCAATGAAGCCAAGAATTCTGAAACTGTTCGATCCGATTCTTGCTCGAATCTCCCAAATATCATCTGTGCTTTTCAGTTTCTTAAAGTATTGAACCGGAACCTGATCCAGTCTTTCAACCAATTCAAGAACCCAGGTAACTTTCTGAGCATGTTTCGAACTCAGCGAGTCCAAAAAACTCTTTTACGGGAACTTTGCCTGATTGGTCCGCCAGCTGGCGGATTGATTTCTTTCACAGATCAAATGTTAACTTAGTCAAGTACTATTTTATAGTGAGATGAGAAGGCATAACGGCTCTTGGCTTGTTCTGCCAGGCTATTTATTATTAATCGACTCCGACACCTAAACTGGTCAGCACGAAGCCATGGTTATTCCTGAACAGCCTTAAGTGATTTGATATGTCTATTTGGACGATTTGATGACAGATCGTACATAGACTGTAAATTAAGCCAAAATTCAGGTGAGGTATCGAACGCCTCGGATAGCAGCCATGCCGTATCCGGAGAGACTCCTCTTTTACCTCGCACAATTTCGTTAACCCGTTGAATTGGTATATCAAGATGTTCCGCTAATTCCTTTTGGGTCAAACCCATTGGCTCAAGATATTCTTTGAGCAGGATGGTTCCGGGATGTGTGGTTACTCTGTTTGTTGGAATCATGATGATTCACCCATGTTATTCATTAATGATAATCGACAATGGCAACATCATAAGCACTTGAATCCTGCCAGCGGAATACAATTCTCCATTGGACATTAATTCGAATACTGTGAAGGCCTTTATAATCTCCACGCAAAGCTTCTAATCGATTTCCTGGTGGTGATCGCAAATCATCTAAGGAGGTAGCCGCATTCAGGATATCCAGTTTATAAGTGGCGGATTCAAGAATTTGGGTCGGGAGTTTTCTGACCTTGCTGCTTGAAATACCATGAAACAGATCTGATGTTGCTTTATCCCCGAATGATTTGATCATTCCTTAAATTAATGGATTAACGGTATCCATGCAACGAAATTGTTTGGGAGGGCATAACGGCCTACCGCATAAGCGGTCATGCCGGATTAATAGTTCATAACAATTTATAAGAGGAGGGCGTAAATACAAACACATCACATCAAAATAGCGAGTTTGAGGCATGTCCGCCTTGATGCGGTTGTTATTTGGCGTAGCAGGAGGGCTACTACTATGCCGGCTGTTTAGATTTGGAAACCTTTTTAACTTTCTCTTTTATTTTCGATCGCTTTTTTTCACCAAGCTCAGACTTCTGTTTTTCCATCAGTTTCCTAAACTCCTTCAACTCTTTATCGCTCCAGGGCTCTGACTTAACAACGAAATCGATTCCTTTGGGTTCTTTAACTATAGACATGGTTTTAATCCTGAAAATATTTTTTCACAAGCTTCAATGCATTAACGGTTTCAATGTACATTCGTTGTCCCTTGAAATGCGTTGCGCCCAGTTTTTTCTTGTAGTGTTCAATTAACGCAGACTTGGAGTCAAAGGCAACATATCCCTCATATCCTTTCTCAAAAGAGACTTTACACGCAAAAGCAAATAGATTTCCGGCTACACCAAAATATATCTTGTTGGTACCTTTATTGAAATTGGCACTTTCAACAAGGTGAATAAAAATATGGTCGGATTTGTCTTCCACAGACAACAACCCATGAATGATTTTAGGGTTATTAACAGTAGCCAATTTAAATACTTCTCGATCTGACAAATCCAGCTCTGCTTCCCAATCGAAAAGCCATTCAGCGGGATTAATATTCTTCTTATCAGATTTGTGAAGCTGTACCACTTGCGTATCGAAAACCTCACCTGTAACGCTGTTTTCGATAGAGTTGGTTAGTCGATCAATTTCAATATCAATCTCTTTTTTGCCCATGTCTGAAAATACAGATATCTGATAAAAGATTTTGATCGATATCTATATTACTGAAGTGAATTAGCTTTAGACAAATAACGGTCTGGTGGTTCTGCTGCCGGGTGATTATCCCAAAAGCTTGGCAAGAAAC
>CAYNZY010000141.1:0-2658 GCA_964401805.1 uncultured Rhodohalobacter sp. | reverse complement strand
GGGAGACAGGATTTGAACCTGCGACCCTTCGCTCCCAAAGCGAATGCGCTACCGGACTGCGCTACTCCCCGTAATGTAAATTCAGTAAATCAATAGTAGTATTTTGTTGAGAGAACCCAAAGTGAATGGGCTACTCCCGACGGCTCGGGACTACTCCCCGTAATGTAAATTCAGTAAATCAATAGTAGTATTTTGTTGAGAGAACCCAAAGTGAATGGGCTACTCCCGATGACTCGGGACTACTCCCCGATATTGTATTCTTTCAGTACTTCAAATATTCAATCAACACATAAATTATTACTGAAATCAACAGTAACCTGCATAGGCAGTGATGTGTTTTTCAAAAGAATTCAAAGATAAAAGATTTAAATTCTGAATGCAATTTATATCCCAAATTTCTAGGTACTTTTTTTGTAATCTTTGCTCAGCTCTTTTAAAAACCCAATGCCGTATGCTGTTAACTGAATAAAGCCTGCAATCATACTTAAGAGTGAGATTTTTAGATTTCTTTCAGTCCTAAATGCATCTACAAATAAAACAGCCGCGTAGGCAGGATAGAGCAATATGAGCTTTGATAAAAACCCTGTGGATGTGACCGTCAAAATTAGGAATATTGGCAATCCAATTACAAATAAGACCGGTAAAAAATGAACCAGTTTTAGTTCACCCGGGTAGAACCGCTTGATATTTATCCTGGCACGACCAAAAAAGCGCAATTGACGATAAAACTGCTTAAAGTCAGTTCTTCTTTTGTGGTAAACGTAAGCATCTTCAATCAGTCCGGTTTTAAAGCCGGATTCAATAATTCTTAAAGAGAACTCAATATCTTCACCCATCCTGGTAATTCTGTAGCCTCCGGTTTTCTCGTATACTTGCCTGGAGATCCCCATATTAAAACTTCTTGGATGAAATGTTCCGATATGGTTTTTCCGTCCGCGTATTCCACCGGTTGTGAAAAAAGAGGTCATACTGTAGCTTATGGCTTTTTGGATGGAGCTAAATGAGTTGTGGGCGCGATCGGGGCCGCCCCAGGCATCATATCCATGAAAAGCCAGTGCACGGTTTACAGCTTCGAAATAGTGAGATGGGATCAGGCAATCAGAATCGAAGACTATAAGGTAATCTCCTTTGGCTTTTTCAAAGCCAAAATTTCTTGAATATCCTTGTCCGCTATTCTGCTTATAGAAATACTGAATGGCTAATTGATCTGAATATTTCTCAACAATATGATCACACCTAAGATCTGAACCATCTTCAACAATAATGACTTCAAAATTTTTATAGGTCTGGTTAGTCAGACTTTTTAAAAGTTCATCAATCTCGTCAGGGCGATTGTAAACAGGAACAATTACTGAATAATCCATGTATGCATTTCATAGAGAAATTTTCGTTCTTTAGACTCAACAATATAACAACATTATTTTCGAATTAATGAAGTACCCTCAATTACTATTCATCTTTTTATTCTCTTTAATTTTAAGCACGTCGTTACAAGCAAGGCAGTTGTCCGTTC
Source organism: uncultured Rhodohalobacter sp. (assembly GCA_964401805.1). Lineage (GTDB taxonomy): Bacteria > Bacteroidota > Rhodothermia > Balneolales > Balneolaceae > Rhodohalobacter. Next base: position 1,145 of record CAYNZY010000141.1, on the reverse strand, counting down.
AAGCAGTAAGCGGCCACTCTTCGAACTCTCAGAATCAATATCCACTTGATGGAGGAGTCCTGGAGTCTGACAGAGGATATTTCACAATTGGAGAGAGTGGAGTGTTTAACCCGGAATCCTGGTCCATCTCGTATCAAAATCAAAAAGCAGGATTTCTTGAAACTCGTGAACAGTCCGTCTATTTAACCATTTTTGAAACATCGGGAAATAAAATCGTAGATCGTGAGCTCGAATTTTTTGATGTCAATGACGAAACATTAAAGCTCTATCTGTTTGATGACGGCAGGTCGGTAACGCGCGATAATGTGGCAAACTTTACATTTTTTGACCCAGATGGTGAATTAATTTACTCCGTATCAAACAGTTCTCAAAGCAGTGAAGGGGAGAGGGAGTCGGAATTGGCTGCCAGTGCTTACGGAAATACCATTGTGCTCTACAATCCGGTTATTAATTATGGAGAGAGCAGAGGATCAAGAGCTAAAGTTGTATTTGGGGAAAATGATCAAAAGGTTTTTTTCAGGGATGAGTCAGCACAAATCCTGCAAGTTAAAGTGAGTGAAAGCGGCTCATATATTACGTTGCTAACCGGAGACGGCTCAAACTACGGCGTTTATATTTTTGATCGATTTGGTAATGAACTAAATCAATTTAGTTTTGATGATGAACAGAAAGGTGTATCAATAAGTGATGACGCTCAATTTGTAACCGTTTATTCTGGAGGGCGAACTCAAGTATTGAATGCTCTGACCGGAGAAAGGGTAGGAAGCACAAGTTCAAGATCACCCGTAATCAATTCACGCTATTTCGAAAATGATGATGTTATTTTAGTTTTTGGAGGCGTTCAGGAGGGTAACCGTATTGATCGTCCAACCGTGTCGGCCATACACATTGGTCAGAGACAAATATTGAGGGAGGAGGTCAATGAATCGCTTTCTATTTACGACGTCGATCGAATTGATATTACCCAACTACAAAGTAACAGTTACCGGATCGATGGACTAAACCGATCGCTGAATATACAGGCCGATTTCTAAGCATAATTTTTCAAATACTGCAGAGAAAAAGAAAAAGCCCTCATTTTTGGTGAGGGCTTTTTTGTGAGATTATATCTCGGTTTATGCTTTTTGTTCAGATTCTGATTCCGA
>CAYNZY010000140.1:0-2693 GCA_964401805.1 uncultured Rhodohalobacter sp. | reverse complement strand
TTTTTTCTGCTCAAAGTTGAATTGGGTCTGATTTACATGTACCCTTAAAATCAGTGATAATCCGCGCTCTCATCAATAATGAATAATTTTCACAACGAGTCCCATTTTGGCTGAAATTCAAACCGATTCCCTCACACGACGGCTTTATGCAAATGATGCCTCCCTTTACGAAGAAATTCCAAAGGGCGTCTCTTTTCCCAAATCTCTTGATGACATTCAGACGTTAGTCCGACGGTCTAAAAAAGAAAATTTTTCAATCACAGCGCGGAGTGCAGGCACCAGTCTGGCCGGACAGACAACCGGGGCGGGCGTCATCATGGATACCTCCCGTCACATGCAGAACATCCTTGAAATCAATTCGGAAGAGAATTACGCAAGAGTTCATCCAGGGGTGATTCGTGACACATTAAACCGTGAGGCGGCAAAGGCCGGCCTGCAGTTCGGACCCGACACTGCCACCACAAACCGCTGCATGCTGGGAGGAATGATCGGGAACAACTCTTGCGGTTCGTTCTCCATCAAACATAAAACCACGCGCGAGCATATTCTCGAGATTGATGCTGTGCTGAGTGACGGTTCCGCAGTTACATTTAAACCGTTATCAGGTGAAGAACTCAACCAAAAACTGAATCTCGATTCGTTGGAGGGAGAGATCTATCGCGGAATACTGGAGCTTCTGAAAACGCATAAAGATAAAATTCTGAAGCACTATCCTCACCCGGATATCATTCGAAGAAACACCGGTTACGCACTCGACCGACTTTGTGAAATGGACCCGATCACACCCGGGGGGCGGCCATTCAATCTTGCCGAACTGCTTTGCGGAAGCGAAGGGACGCTGGCTATGACTGCATCCGCCAAAATAAATTTAGTTCCTCTTCCCAAATACAAAACCGTTGTCATTCCACAGTTTGAAACGCTACACGAAGCGATGCTGGCAACAGTTGAAGCAGTAAAACATAAGCCCGCCGCAGTTGAACTGGTTGATGACATTATCTTAGACGCCACAAAAGGAAATATCGAGCAACGAAAAAACCGATTCTTCCTTGAAGGCGAACCAAAGTGTATTTTGATTATCCAGTTCGAGGGCGATAATCCTGAAGAGCTTCAACAAAAGACCGATCATCTGGCTAAGAAGCTAAATGAACATGAACTTGGATACGCTCATCCTGTAGTGTCTGATGAGGATAAAATGCGCCGGGTGTGGGATCTGCGCAAAGCGGGTCTTGGCCTGCTAATGGGACTTGGCTCCGAAAATCGTTCGCCAACTTTTGTAGAGGATACTGCAGTTCGGGTTGAGGATCTACCGGAATACGTGAAAGAGTTCCAGGATATTTTAGAGCGGCACAATACCTCCTGTGTCTTCTATGCACACGCCTCTGTGGGTGAACTACATCTCCGTCCGGTTGTGGACACAATGACTAAGGATGGACTGAACACACTAAAATCTATTGCACAGGAAGTAGCTGATTTAGTAAAAAAATATCGCGGCTCACTATCCGGTGAACACGGTGACGGCCGGGCTCGTGCTCCATACATTGAAACCGTCTTAGGGAAAGAGATGATGCCGCTGCTTCGACAAGTGAAGGAGTTGTGGGATCCAGACTATCGCTTCAATCCCGGGAAGATACTCGATCCCAAACCGATCGATACCGATTTGCGCTTTTCACCGGAGTACAAAAAGCCGAACGTGGATACGACCTTCAACTGGAGAAATGAGAAAGGGTTTGATTCGGCCCTGGAACTCTGCAACGGCGCCGGTGTCTGCCGTAAACTGGCAGATAGCGGTGGTACGATGTGTCCGTCCTACCACGTAACCCGGGAAGAGAAAGACACCACCCGCGGACGCGCGAACCTGTTTCGTCAGCTCTTTTCCGGGAAACAGAAGGAGGCATTCAAATCTGAGGAATTGAAAGAGGCTTTAAGTCTCTGCCTAAGCTGTAAAGCGTGTAAAAGTGAGTGTCCGGCCAATGTAGACATGGCTAAAATGAAGGCCGAGTTTATGAATGGCTGGCACAAAGAAAATGGAGCTTCACTCGGGGAAACCTTTTTTGGGCATCCGGAAAAATTCTATCCACTCGCCTCCTTTTTTGCCCCGCTGACCAACTTTATGAATCGGCAGAAACCTGTGAAGAAGTTACTTCAGAAAGTTGCCGGAATTGACGCACGTCGAAACCTGCCGGAATTTGCGTCACATACTTTTTACAGATGGTATCAGAAAAGAGAGCATGAATTTATTCAAACCGGCGGAAAAGAGGTTGTGTTACTGGTGGATCTCTTTTCCAACCATCACGAGCCGGAGATTGCAAAAGCGGCTTGCCATGTTTTAAAACGACTTGGGTATAGTGTTATCGTTCCGGGAATATTTCCGACAGGTCGTCCGCAGATCTCAAAGGGTTTTCTGGATGAGGCTGAGGAGATCTGCGAAGAGAATATTCAGCAGCTTTCAACATTTGCCGATCAGGAAATTCCAATAGTTGGATTAGAGCCAAGCGAAATACTTACACTCAGGGATGAGTACATCGATCTGTGCAGTGATGACCTATTGACGAAAGCAAAATCGATTGCAAACAACACCTTTTTATGGGAAGAGTTTCTGGCAACAGAACTTGTCGCAGCAGAGATAGAAAAACCAGGAAATAAATGGAAGGTGCATGTTCATGGACACTGTCATACCAAGGCGCTGGTTGGAA
>CAYNZY010000139.1:0-2758 GCA_964401805.1 uncultured Rhodohalobacter sp. | reverse complement strand
GGTTTCAACCTGTGGTAAATGAATGCGCAAGAAATCCGGAATGCCGTAGGCATGGACCACATGTTTGGTATGAATTTTATCAATTTTCATGACCGGGCAGATTTGGTAATCCTATCAGGTTTGGGATTACATTATAATATTTAGTCAGGAAAACTTCAGTAAGGTGGATCGTGCCTATGGCACTTCTCTATTTGGATACGCTTGATATCTCACCCCACAATGAATTGTGGGGCTATGACGTAGTTCGTGTCTAAGACACTGGTTTGTTCGATATGGGTTTAACTCTTCTGTGATTTTCTTCAGGGCTATAACAAGGAAGGGGGCAGGGATCTCGATCCGTTTCAGCTACTCAACCCAAACGGCGTAGCCGTGATTTACGTCATAGCCACAGGTTTTAACCTGTGGTAAATGGAAGTGTAGGAAATCCAAAGAGTGCCGAAGGCACGACACATTCTATTCGATTCAATCCATAAAACATCATACGAATTAACGATTTATCAACGTTGCATTTACAGAAATCAAAAATGTTGTTTACTATTACCACTACTTAAATCATATCAAAAGACCATAAAGACAGACTTTCGTCAAAGTCAGAAAAAATAAATAGCACTATGAGAATAATATTTACAACCATTACCGCAATACTTCTCCTGTTAGCATTCAATCCACAAACTGTTTTATCACAGATACAAGACGAGGCAGATATCTCCTCATCAGAAATGAGAAATCTTTTGAATTCAAACCAGATACCGCTGCACCGGGCTACAAATGTGGAGGGCTCTCCCTATATGTTTGATGAGTTTTATGAGGGAATAGTTAACCTGACGAACGGCCACACTACAGAACCACTGCAAATTCGATACAACACGCACACACAGAGTATCGATTTTATGAGCGGAAATCTCGCTTTCAATGTAGAAGGGGAGAACATTGAATCTTTTCATTTTACGGCAAACGGCAAAGAGTATAAATTCATAAAAGGATACGATGCCAGCAGGTTATCGGAAAATGATTTTGTTGAAGTTGTAGTAGATGGTGAGGTAAAATTTTTAGCACGTCACCATACAGCATTTTTTGAAGATACAGCCAGTTACGGGTCAGCAACAAAAAATAACGTTTATCAATCAGATGTAACGTATTACATCAAGGTAGGAGATAAAAGTCCGGAAAGATTGCGAAGCCTGAGCAAGCGCAGAGTAATGAACAATATTGATCGTTTTGAGGATGAACTCGAGCAGTATGCGGATCAAAATAACATCGATTTTTCTGAAAAAGATGATGTTGCAAAGTTGATTCAGTACTGCAACACACTAAGTGAATAGATTCTTTTAAAAATCAAGGTCGGGCTTTTGGAGTTTTATGATATGATTTCACAGGTCTGACCTCTTCAATACCATCTTCAACTTGATATCTTCGAAGGCCTTTCTTATTCATTATAGTGTCAAGTTTATTTACAGGACCACCAATTTTTACTTCTTACTCCATTAGTCAATATCTGAATAGAACTGTACTGCATGAAAAAGAAAATCTCAGAATCACTACAGCCCTCCTATATCGAATTAAGCCGATCTGCATTAGAAGAAAATTTCAGTTTTTTAAAAAGCCGGGCAAAAAAAGGAGTTCGGATCTCATCGGTTATTAAAGGGAACGCTTATGGCCACGGAATCTCATCTTTTATACCGCTGGCAGAGTCATGCGGAATCGATCATTTTTCTGTATTTAGTGCTGATGAAGCCGAAGGCGTTTTAAAGTTCAGGTCCAACCCGGATACTGAAGTGATGATCATGGGGATGATCAGAGACAGTGAGCTGGAATGGGCTGTTAATAATGGTATTGAGTTTTATCTCTTTGAAATGGAGCGATTAAACAGGGCGATTGCGGTGGGTGAAAAGCTCAAGAAAAAAGCGAAAGTACATCTTCAAATTGAGAGTGGGATGCATCGCACCGGATTTGAACGCAAAGAGTGGGAGGTAGTTTTCCGGAAAATAAAGAATCACCCCGATGAGATTGAGTTGATGGGGATTTGTACTCATTACGCCGGCGCCGAAAGTGTGGCCAATTTTTTCCGAATCCAAAATCAGAATAAAACATTTAAAGAGGCTTTGGAAGCAGCTAAAGATGTGTTGGGCTCGATGCCATCCATTCATGCTTCGAGCTCGGCTGCATTTCTGACGATGCCCGACAAACAGTATGATATGGTTCGTATTGGCATTGCCCAGTACGGTTTCTGGCCCAGTCGGGAGACATATATGCATCACGCCAAAGCCAATGAGTTTGATGAAGATCAAGATCCGCTTCGCAGGGTAATGACCTGGAAAAGCGAAGTGATGAGTACAAAGCAGGTTAAGGCCGGAGATTTTATCGGATATGGGAATGTTTATATGGCGGGCCGGGATATGCGCATAGCCACTGTACCTATTGGGTATACACATGGGTTTGGAAGAAATTTGACCAATTCCGGTTATGTATTAATCAAAGGAGAGAGAGCAAACGTATCAGGATTGGTCAATATGAATATGATAACCGTTGATATTACAGATATCCCCGGGGTTGAAAAAGGGGATGAGGTAGTTTTGATTGGCCACCAGGGGGATGATCAGATTACCGTAGCTTCTTTCGGTGAGATGACCAATAATCTCAATTATGAAATTCTGACCCGTCTTCCGGCATCTATTCCCAGAATTGTTGTGGAGTGATGTGTTGAGTCGCGGGGATAAATCCTGCGTTCGTATGTACAACATATGAATGGGTTGTTTGT
>CAYNZY010000138.1:0-2795 GCA_964401805.1 uncultured Rhodohalobacter sp. | reverse complement strand
CCTGTGGCAACGCCGCGGGCATACAGTATTTCCCAATCACCCAAAAGGCTGTAAGTCTTTAAGAGGTAGTCCGACAGGAAGAACATCACCAAGACCAGAGTTATCGGGAAGAAGTCGAGAATTTCATGAGGCAGTACGATGTGGTTGAATATAATCCCGACCATTTTTGGGAGTAGTATGCTCCTGAAATAATCCGCCTGTTGCAGGCTTTCAGCCTGCTGTTTAATTGTTGGATCTGTAACCGTGGGGCGATGCCCCACGCTGGGTTATTTCAGGCTTTCAGCCTGTGGATACAAACTCATTGCAGGAACCACCCAGTGACTGTGAGCTTTTATTTTTGCAGGATAATTCTGAATAAAAACGCCCGTGATAAAAATTAGAAATTAGAATCAGACCAAAACCGCTGAGTACTATTTAGGCTCCTCTTTCTTCAACACAAAATCACTCTCGCTGAATGCGTCCGTTAGTATGGACTGCTCGATATAGCTTCGCTGGGTTGATTTTACCGGAACCCGAACAATCAGGTGAATTTCGCCGGCCGCAGGCACCTGAATGGTAACTCTCGGATCTGCGGTGGGAACATCCAGCCCCTTTTCCTTGCTCAGCTGTTCCATATGGGTACGTGCCTCATCCAGATATGGTTTACAATATTTGTTGGCCGATTTCAGAAACTGTTTCTGCGCTGCACGCCAGTTATCCTCACGCTTAAACGGAATCGTAAAAACGTGAAGAACATAATCATGGGTATAGCTTTCGTTGATCACCGGCTCCGAGACAAACAGTGCATTTGGAATGACCGTCATTCGCCCGGTCCGCTGATGGGTTAGTTTGCCCGGCCCCACTTCGAGGATTGTGGTTGCCAGAATATTCTGATCGATTACATCACCCCTAAACTCTTTCACCTGAATGCGGTCCCCGATGTTAAACGATCCCGCCCCGGTTTTCAGAATAGAGCCGGTTACGCATAGAATGAGCTCTTTGGTGGCAACCACAAACGCCACAGCAATCGCAACAATGGAAAGCGCGAACGTCCTTAACGCTTCTCCCCAGATAAAAATCAAACCGAGAATAAGCAGTAAAATGAATGCATTCCGGGTTTGAACAAGCCAGCGCCTTTGTAATTCTTTGGAATGAACTTTTTTCTTGATAAAGCGCGATATCACTGCACGAAGAATCCCAATTGCTACAATCAGGATAGCCGTCTCAATTAGCAACGACAGTAGCGCCTCAGATATGGCCAGTTCATTTTGTAGATTGGATAGTCCTTCCAGCATAGTAAACGTGTTCTTATCTAAGATTTTTGTTCTTCTGAGGCGGAATCAATCGTGCTTAGCACAACCAGCCGATCCCCGCTTTGAAGATTTAACATTTTTCCCCGTGGCGGATTCAACTGAACGTCGGCATTACCGTTGCCTGCATCATGAAATACGCCGAGAGCCGTATCCCGGTATTCAGCCACGTGATTTTCCAGGTCTTCAAAAGTCATCCGGCCGGGATTAAGATCGTACTCATCCAGGTTTCTGAATATGATTTCGGCTCCATTTACCGTAAAAAGCTCATTGTACACTGCATGAAGCTCTCTCCTCATAGCAATGGTAGCCAAAAGGTTACTCAAAATCATCGGGCTGATGATCGATTCACTTCGGAAATTTCTGATCAGCATCTCATTGCCGGGATCCACCAGTTCCATGACAATCTGAGGACGTTTATCCGCAGATTTCAGGATCTCTTCCAGAAGCGTGTAACCTACAATTGTGCGGGCATCAGCCTCCTCACCAATTGCTATTTTATCACTGCTCACCATCAAAATGTGGTCGTAATTTTCCGGATTGATGGAACGCATTTCAGACTCTCGAATGTAATCGATGATCTCATGCCGGATGTCTACATTTGTGGAATTTTTCAGGATGTAGTCAATCTCCTTGCTGCGGTTATCCATTGGACGAAGTGAGGCCAGCGTTAGCTGAAACGTCTCATGAGTGTAGGTTCCGAGCTCTTTGATGAGTGCCGGTATGTGATGGTTCCAGCCAAGTACCAGGATCTTCGAGGATCCCATGTAGTTTCCTGTCCGGGGCCGTTTTTTTAAGTTCCCCTGTTTACTGCCCGCTGAAAGTGGTAAGATCGATTCGGGTTCAACCTCTACGTCCTCCAGCTTTTTCGCCAGTAAAACCAGCTTATCGCTTTTCGTAAAAACCATATTGGAATCCGGATTGAGAAACGGTAACAACTCATTTCCCTTGTTTCCTTCCTCTTCCCGAAGCAGCCCCATGACGATCGCTTTGGGAAAAGTATGCCTTAGTTCAGCAACCGTATTTCCGTCGGCTTCCGGCAGATCAATGATATATAAATTATTGTTCTGGCTGTGCGAAAGCAGCTCATTAAAGACAGCTGAGAGCCCTTTATGATGTAAATTTTGTGCGATCAACCGGCTTAGAATTGCATCACTGGGGATAATTTCCAGCGGCCCTGAATATGCACGCCTGGCCGCTTTCACTTTATTCTCATCCTGAATCTCTGCTACCACATATGGCTTTTTCTCTGCCTCATCGTGGGAATCCATTTCAGAGTTCAGCGAAAGAAGTGTTTTAATCGTCTCCACATCAGGAGTAATCAATTCTCTGTCCGGCATGGATGGGCTCGGTATGATAATCGCAGAGGCGTGCCGGCTGTCTACACGCTGTAAATGCTCGCGGTCTATCGCTTCGCCCGACCGCAAAATAATCTCATCTGCACGCTTACCAATTCTTGGATGATCCTTTAGCTCGTGCAGTCTCACCGGACTGACATCATCCGAA
>CAYNZY010000137.1:0-2841 GCA_964401805.1 uncultured Rhodohalobacter sp. | reverse complement strand
CAAGTGCCCTCCCCTCCCAGAGCCATGCGCCAAATTGAATATCCCATTATTGATAATTTCGTAAAAAGTCACGAAATTATATCTTTCTGAAATAATTATAAAAAATGAAAAATAGCCCTTGCCTTTTACTCCGGGTTTTGGTATAGAAAACTCAAATTAATCAAAGGGTTAAAGGCAAAAACATGATCAAGGTAAGAAATCCAAATCAGCTCGACATTTTCGATCCCTGGCACTTTCTGACCCCCAAAAGGCGCCGGATGCTCGAGAGCGGATGGCCTGGACTGTTTCGCCGTCACATCCTGCCGTCAATCCCTGTCAATAAGGTCAGCCGGCATTTTAGCGAGACATTTGGCCGTCCGACCAAGGAACTTTTTTCCATGCTGGGCGCGCTGATACTTCAGCAGGCATTCGACTTCACCGATGAAGAAACCGTACAGCAGTATGCTTTTAATATTCAATGGCACTACGGCCTTAACATCACCGAGGAATCCGACAGCGCCAAATACATTTCGCTGAAGACCTTGTGGAATAGCCGTAATATCGTTGCATCAAACAACCTGGAAGAGGATATCTTCAATGCCGGCACCCAAAAGCTGGCGCAGGTTTTCGAAGTCAACATCGATAAACAGCGGATCGACTCGGTCCACATCAAATCCAACATGCGCCGTTTGGGGCGAATCGGCATTTTCTCGGAAAGCATTCACAAGTTTTTAGTAAACATGAAGCGCAGTCATCAAAGTCAGTTTGACAAGATAGATGAAAAAGTTGCCGATAAATATCTTTCCAGCGACGCCCTGGGGTGTTTCTCAAAGGTTAAGCCATCTGAATCGAAGAAAACGCTCACAGAAGTCAGCAAAGATCTGTTTGACCTGGTGCAGCAGTTTAAGGGATGCCCCGAAGTGGTAGCCATGTATAGTTACAAAATGCTTGAAAGGGTTTTAAAAGAGCAGTGCAACCTAACCGATGATAAAGACAATCCGCTCGAACTGAAAGCGCCCAAAGAGATCGTTTCCGATTCGCTTCAAAATCCTTCTGACCCGGACGCAACCTACAGTGGCCACAAGGGGCAAGGTTACCAGGTTCAGATCATGGAAACCTACTGCACTGACAAAGAGCAAAAAGAAGAATCACTTAACTTAATCACACATGTCGAGGTTGAGCCTGCCCATAAAAGTGATGCCAATGCGCTTGTTCCGGCAATCGCCTCTGTAGAAGAACGGAATCTGAAGCCCAAAGAACTCTGCGCCGATTCTCTTTACGGCAGTGATGACAACTGTGAGCATGCCAAGAACCATGGGGTAGAGCTGATTGCCCCTGTGATGGGTTCGGTGGAAGAGGACAAGCTGAGCCTTGCTGATTTTAAGTTTTCTGAAAAAGGCGATGTCGTTGCCTGCCCCCGGGGCAGCGCCCCTGTGAAAGTAAAAAGAAGAATAAAAGTCAGCATCGGTTTTGCATCACAGGATTGTCAAAATTGTCCTAACCTGCCGCGCTGCCCAGTTAAGAAAGGGAAAAAACACTACTATCTTCGCTTCACAGATAAACAGATGCGCATAGCCAAGCGCAGAGTATATGAGCAGTCAGACCAATTCAATGACCGTTACAGGTGGCGTGCAGGTGCCGAAGCCACCATGTCTGAATACAATCGCCGCACCGGTGTAAAACAACTTCGAGTAAGGGGCCTGAAAGCTGTCAAATTCTGTGCGACCTTAAAGGCCTTGGCGGTGAACATCTTTCGAGCAGCTGCCGTTAGAGCTGCGAAAATGACGCCGAATGAAGGTCTCTGTGAAGCATAAGGCCCTTCGAGGACCTATTTTTCATTTGTCAAAGAACATTTTTTGACCACCAGGGGTCATTGAAAAAATCTTGTACCCAACCCAAGGCCGATTAAGAGCATATGCTCATAATCGTCGCCTCAATCGATTCTGACTTTTTACGGGACCATCAAGATTGAAAAGGAGGTATATCAAATGATCATTCGGTTAGTCACCTACCATGCGATAGAAGGCAAAGATGCCGAGCGTTGGATGCAAACTAGTGCATTAGAGCTTCGTGGTGTCAAAGGAATGAGGCATTTGGAATTTATCCGTTCCAAAACTAATTCATCTCAATATGGGGCTATAATGCACTTCAGGACTATTGAAGATCTGGACAATTATAAAAGCAAGGAGTCCGGAACCTACCAGACACTTGTTCGCAGCATTCGTGAAACATGGATGGATAAAACGAAGCCTGTGAACGAGCAGGTTTTTGAAATTTTGGATATCTGATTGCAGATCAGTATTATCAAATATATAGAAGAGGCAGCTGTCGCAACAGCAGCTCATAATGAGGGTTTTAATTTCATAATACTGCTTCTAAAGCAACTTCAACTTTCTTCACAATGTTTCCGATAGCCAAACTGTATTCCAATCCGGCTACGTGCCCTTTCAGTTGGATTTTCCATCTCGTTATCGCTCAAAACCGTATCTAAAACCTTCTCATTCCTTCTCTGCCGGTAGTTCTCTTTCGCTTGCACCTCATGTCAATATCTTTCTTTCTTTTTCAGACACGAATTTTGGGGAACCCGTCATCTGCGGTTAAAAATCTGAATCGGAAACGGATGATGAGTTGAAAACGGATGTGCAGTTCTGGTTAAACTACGGCCCTTTTCTCTCACTTTTGAACTTTCAGGTCCTTTCAGGTTTTCGGAATTCACCATAATGTGCGTAAATATAAAAACCATAGATCCCCCTCCTCCATTAGACTCATCCTCAACCCAACAAAATAAATTATCTTGACCACCGGTATATTTGCTGGTAATTCCGGTCAAAATAGAATCAAGGAGGAATACCATGAGAGAAC
>CAYNZY010000136.1:1032-2909 GCA_964401805.1 uncultured Rhodohalobacter sp. | reverse complement strand
GGCGGCATCTCGTCGGTGAGGCCGTAAAGATATTCCTGTAGCTCAAGGATCCGGTACTCCACCGGCGTCTCTTTTTCAAACGTAATTGTGACCCGGGAACGTCCCTCGGTCGATACAGAACGAATTCGATCGACATTTCGCAGCCGCGTTGCCACCGACTCTACGCGCCGCGTCACCTCCTGTTCCATTACCTCCGGGCTGGTCGTGCCCCAGCTATAGCTCACCGTCACCGACGGCAGCCGCAGGTCAGGCGCCATCTCAAGCGGAATATTCATCCACGCTACAATCCCCACAATGGCAATGGCCATGTAGCTGAGGGAGATGAGATATTTTCGGCGAAAGATTTCTTTCATTTTTTGAGTGAAAGGTGAAAAGGGAAAAGTGAAAAGGTGTTATCTGGTCGAAAGCATTGCTGATAGCATGGCAAATATTTCGTTTGCTTGAATTGTTAGTATTCCAATATCATTTTCATTTATATATTCTAAATCCATACTTATTTCAATTTGAGTATCAATTTCTACCAGTGATGATCTTGCAATTTCAAAAAAGCGCTCGCGCTCAGCTTTTGATTTGCGAGCTGATCCTTCTGAAATATTGGATGGCACTGAAATAGCTGCACGTCTTAATTGACTCACCAGTACATATTTCTCCTCCTTGGGAAACCTCTTTGTTATCAGATAGATCTCTTTAACAAGTTCAATACTTCTCTTCCAAACAGTTAGTTTTTTGTGATTAAGATTAAGCATAATAATGGCCTATAACGCGTTTACCGGTTAGATTTTAATTCAAACGTGTGGGTTTGGCATTAAATAGTTTAACATTTTTATAATAAAAAAGGCCATGCAAGCGATTGATAATACTTATCTTATAGGTGTTAATTATCACAAAAACACCAACCTCATGCATGACCTAAAGAACAATTTCGATAAAATAATCCCCATCGTCAAACAAACCCTGTCTGATCAACTTGATTCGTGTGGGAACCTACACGCCTATCCCAATAAACCGGATTTGCCTGATACTCATGTTATCACCCTCTCGCTGCTTCAGGAGGCCCTGAGTATTGATAGTGAACATTGGTATTGGAGTAAGCTGAAAACCGACTACAGCCAGTCCTTTGCGGATCTGCCGCACCTGACCAATTATAACCGTCGCCGCAAATATCTGGCCGGTTTTACCGAGCAGCTGGCCTCCATGTGGGCCCAGGTACTTTGCCGGGATGAAGATACCTATATTGTCGATTCCATCCCCATTTCCATTGCCCATATCGCCCGTGAGTACAGCACAACTGCCTGTCGGGAGTCGTTTCACAGTGCCCCCGACAAGGGCTATTGTGCCAGCCTTGATGACTATTATATTGGCTACAAGCTCCATCTTGTCGTGAGTCTGGACGGGGTGTATCACTCCATGGAGATGACCAAAGCCAGTGTCCATGATGTGCATTATTTGAAAGAACTTCGCCATAGTGGCTTGCAGGACTGTCTGGTGCTGGCCGATAAAGGCTACTTATCGGCTCAGGGTCAGCTGGATCTGTTTTGTCAGACGGGGATTGAGGTGCAAACCCCGATGCGCAGAAACCAGATTGGATACCGACCCTGGCCCACCGTCTTCAAAAACGCCCGAAGGCGCGTGGAAACCGTGTTTTCACAGCTTAGCGATCAAATGATGCTCAAGCGTAATTACGCCAAATCATTTAACGGGCTGCGGTCACGCATCATTGCTAAAGTGGCTTCAGTTACCTTCCTTCAATATCTCAACAACCAAAATAATCGCCCCTTGAATCACATAAAACATGCCTTAGCTGCTTAATTTAACCGGTAAACGCGTGCCTATAGTTAAATTATAAATGTTACTATATGAACCAAATAAACCCAACC
>CAYNZY010000136.1:0-966 GCA_964401805.1 uncultured Rhodohalobacter sp. | reverse complement strand
GTGAGTCAGAAAGACTGGTAGTACCGTAAAAGACAGAAATCTTAAATTAATTAGGTCCGTTTTCTTTGGAAATCTATTTTCTCACAGCCTCTTTACAAAGCGACCAGATATTGCTTATTCACTATTTTGCAATGAATTCTCAGCAAACATAAACTCTTTCACCGGTACACCTCCGATTAAATGCTCTTGAATAATCCGCTCCAGCACGTCGGGCGTGCATGAGTGGTACCAAATGCCTTCAGGGTAAACCACTGCGATCGGTCCGCGCTTACAAACACGCAGGCAGTTTGCTTTCGTACGAAACACACCCTCGGCACCATCAAGGTCCAGCTCCTTCAGTCTCGCCTTCAAAAACTTCCACGATTTTATGCCATCCTTATATTTGCAGCATTTAGGCTTCGACTGATCTGCACACAGAAAAATGTGCCTCTTTATTGAATTGATATGCAGCTTTTCGGTTTTCTTCAGCAGTCTTGCTTCGCTTTTTTTGTTCATCGGTCAAGTTCATGCATTTAACATTATTCACACGAAAGGTAGGGTTTATTTCCAGATATCATCAACAGATCACCACCTTATATATTCTGTTTAGGCTTTGTTATATTCCTGATGAGCATTGTCGCATATGTGGTTTTCAAGCACACGGCGTTCAAATAATCCTCTAATTTACATAACTATGTATCAGCAATTTCAGGTAAACATACAGTATAAAACACGTGAGCGCCGGATTTTCAACGCACTCCTGGCGCTTGCAACAGGTGTGCTTTCGCTCATCTACCCAAATTTTCTGTATCTGATTGCGGGAGGCTATCTGATTGCGCTGGGACTCACGTTCCTCTACTTCAAAACACCCGCAGTTATTTCTGCTTTCCCTATCGTTACAGGCGTCATCATTTTTCTTTTTCCTGAAATCATTCCGGTAACGATGGCGGTGTTCCTTGGGTTTTTTGGACTGATATTGCTGATGAG
>CAYNZY010000135.1:1731-3150 GCA_964401805.1 uncultured Rhodohalobacter sp. | reverse complement strand
TGTCATGTCGAGCTCCTAATTTTGCCCAAAAAGTGGGCAACACTATTGAAAGGTGACAAGATTAAATCTCCCTGGAGCCTGTCCCGAAATTTCGGGAAGGGGAGTACGGTCCCGAGACTTCGGGAGGAGGGGTGTTCAGTGAGCCAATGGATGTATTATTTAAAACTGTCACTGGTAGATTCTACTTTCAGGTTTTATAGATCGTTACGTCGCTAAATCGCGAAACCTCAAGAATCGTCAGATCAAAAAGGTTGCCAACGAACCAGGTTACTGCCAAATTGATGTAGCGATTTGTAAGATCTACCGACGTAGCGATTTCCGATTTGTAACTGGTAGCGGAGGCCCGGTTTTTTGGGCCGGAGTCGAGACATCTCATTTACTCCACCTCATAACACCAAACGGCATTTCTTGTCACGGAAAGATCTCTCCGTGCACTCTCCGCCAACCGGCGGATCGTTTAGTCGAGATGACAACGTACTGGTGAGTACCAGCGCGGCGCATAAGACGCAGAAGTTCGACCGGATCCATTCTCGCGCCGCGGCATTCACACCTCCGGCGGCGTGGGCCTGATCTTTGAAAAAAATTTTGAGCCTAATACGCCGCCATCCTTAAATAGTACACCCTGTCATGTCGAGCGAAGGCATTGTTTTTAGGCCGAAGTCGAGACATCCCCCATTACTCTTTCTCATAACTCCTACCGGGAGCCCTTCGGGCAACCAACGGTCAAGCTAATTCAGGGATTGACAGAAATTCAATATTAGACATTCGATACTCAAATCCCCTGTCCCATCGGGACAGCCTGATCGTAGCCCCACGCGTCAGCGTGGGGTAAACACGAACCACACAGTTCCCCCTCCGAACAGAGAGATTGGTTTTATTCGCTTAGCAAGCGGCAAGCATCAGGTTTCATGCAGCAATCCCAACTTCAAAATTCGGCATTCAATATTCGTACCCTCCTCGTCCCGGAGCTCCGCTCCGCCGACGAGAGCCCCGGATCTCTGCTGCACAATATATATTAGCCACATTCTGAACGGGATTTGGTTAAATCCAAAACGTGATGGAACCGCCTCAACAAAAACCAATATTTCAAGCCACAATCTCTGTTCGGCGGGGAAATGGGGGTTCCCAATAAACCCATCAATGAATTGATGGGCTATAATATATTTCATGGCTACGCCATTACTCAAAACTGGCACTCATTCTCAAATCGGTCGTTCGTCGTTCGGTCAATCGCAGTTCACATCGGGGAGTCATGCCAAGAACCCTCGCCTGTCGAATCCCGGCGTATTTTTCCAAGCCTCAAGATGCAGGCTTCAGGCCACAGGCTCCAGGCGACACAAAATTCAACATTCACCATTCACCATTCACCATTCAATTCTCAAAATCTTTGCATTACCCTGATGCCGGGAACTCGTTGTT
>CAYNZY010000135.1:420-1721 GCA_964401805.1 uncultured Rhodohalobacter sp. | reverse complement strand
GTTCGGTCAATCGCAGTTCACATCGGGGAGTCATGCCAAGAACCCTCGTCTGCCAAATCCCGGCGTGTTTTTCCAAGCCTCAAGATGCAGGCTTCAAGCCACAAGGTGCAGGTTTCAGGCCACAGGCTCCAGGCGATACAAAATTCACCATTCTCCATTCAATACTCAAAATCTTTGCATTACCCTGATGCCGGGAACTCGTTGTTCCGGAAAATACGCAGGTGCAATGGCCAACCGCCTCCCCCTTCTCTCAACCCGGCTTCCAATAGAAAATGTATCGTACAGGTTATGGATCAGCGTTGCGGTAAAGCCTATCAAAAAAACAGTCACCGCCAAATCAAATTCACTGCCGCTATCATTGCCAAACAAACCTAAGCTGCAATCGCCCAGGGCACAGATCAGCTGAACCGATCCGATGGTGCCCCCAAAGATCAGCGCTCTCGTTCCGGCATATCTGAGGCCAACGCTTGCGTTTTCCATGTAGACGTAGCCCATAAACGGTCCGAATACAAGACCTCCGGAAAACATGATCAGGCCTGCCGGAGATTCTGCCCGTAATCCGACAAGTACCGGAAACGTCGTGCTGCTCAACGCAATAATACTTGCTACTGTGTTGGATTTTCGGGATGAATTGTCTTCCGTTGAGGTGGGCTGTGAAGCCAGGGGATATTCTGCCGCAGAGACCAAAAAAAGCAGCAGCAACATCGAAAGCAAAACCGCAGCTTTTTTAAAACAACGCTTCGGCATAGTTCCATATAGATATAAATGGCTCTGTTTCATCTTGACCTCCCTTTTTTGAATTTTCAGGCCGCACGAATCTATCTTTTGCAGCCTCCATTATGAAAGATAGACGTCGTACCGTTCAGATTCTGTAGGTTGAACACACTATCATACACCGGAAAAAACATTACAGAGAATGGGTGTGGTGTGCGGTTTGCGGAGTACGCCCTCGTCTGTCGAATCCCGGCGTGTTTTTCCAAGCCTCAAGATGCAGGCTTCAGGACACAAGGTGCAGGTTGCAGGCAACAATTCGCAATTCGGCGTTCGTCAATCGTCCATCGGTCATTCGCAGTGCAGGCTCCAGGCCGCAAGATTCAAGCCTCAGGCTGTTAATGCCAACTTCAAAATTCGGCGTTCGATATTTCCCGAAAAATCGGGACTGCGAACAGCACGCAGCATCATTCGATATTCAAATCGTCTCCCTCTCACGTCTTGCATCTCGCCTCTGGCCAATCGAAGATACAGCAATCCCCGGAATCAGTTTTTGTGGAGCGTTATTCGTCAGGTGGGCTTTGATTTTT
>CAYNZY010000135.1:0-410 GCA_964401805.1 uncultured Rhodohalobacter sp. | reverse complement strand
CTGGCCAATCGAAGACACAGCTATCCCCGGAATAAATTTTTCATGAAGCGCTATTCATCAGGTGGGCTTTGATTTTTGAATAACACTTTTAATATACGAGGAATACCCTATCCGCATCAAATCTGATTTGTGATGGGTGGGTGATGTATGGGTAATGTTTGGTGATAGATGATAAAAGGTATTTGATTGTAAATTATAGAATGGTGATTTCAACGAATAAACAGTTGTTCTCCCCTAAAATATTTAGTCTTCTAAAGGTTTTGAAGTGTTTTCCGGATTGCAGCCCGGGCATTTCGTTTCACGGGAAGTTCTCTCCGTGCACTCTCCGCCAATCGGCGGATCGTTTAGTCGAGATGACAAAACAACAAAGAGTTAAAGCGCGGCGCATAAGACGAAGTAGTTGAACCGGA
>CAYNZY010000134.1:0-3156 GCA_964401805.1 uncultured Rhodohalobacter sp. | reverse complement strand
GAAAGATGTTTCTGATCTGCCTGAAGTTATTGTTGAGCGATTGAGACATTACTTTGGCACCTACAAGCTGATTCCCGGTAAAGACTCGAACGTATTTGTTGATCGTGTATACGACCGTGAATATGCCGAGAAAGTAATTGAAGCCTCCATGGCCGATTACCAGGATATGTTTGGTGAATAACCGAATTCGCTAGAGACATGATACACCGGCCATGAATGACCGGCCTGTCTTCCGAAGCTTCAGCGCAGGTAGACTTGTATATGATGCCCATCGGTTGATGGGCATAT
Organism: uncultured Rhodohalobacter sp.; assembly: GCA_964401805.1. GTDB lineage: Bacteria > Bacteroidota > Rhodothermia > Balneolales > Balneolaceae > Rhodohalobacter. Next base: position 2,868 of record CAYNZY010000134.1, on the reverse strand, counting down.
TTTTAAGTAGCTGGATGATTCCAATTCGTGGAACGACTTTGAGTCGTGCCACGAATGATTTGATCTTCAGTCCAAATCCATCTCCAGTCGATTCTGTCTTTTCACCAGCGTCAGGATGGTGTACTCGGCAACAAGCTCATCTTTTTGATTGGTAACCTGAACATCAAACCAGACCATGCCGTACGGCTCCTTATCGGTCTCCCGTTTTTGGCGAACAGTTTTCTTTTTCACGATTAGCTTAGCCTGGATGGTATCGCCCGGAAAGACCGGAGCCACAAATCTTAGATCTTCCAACCCGTAGTTAAGCATCACCGGGCCGGGAGCCGGGTGCACAAACATTCCCGCAGCGGCGGAGAGCACAAAATATCCGTGTGCCACCCGTTTTCCGAATAGCGAATCTTTGGCGGCAACATCATCGAAGTGGGCATAAAAGTGATCGCCGCTTAATCCTCCAAAATTTACAATATCAGCTTCGGTTACCGTTCTTCGGTGGGTTGTCAGTGCTTCTCCAACCGTTAAATCTTCGAAGTACTTCTTGAAGGGATGAATTTCTGACTCTTTCGTCTCAGCCCCTTTAACATATTGCTGAACGATATTCATAATCGTTGTTGGTGACCCCTGAAGTGCAACCCGCTGCATATTGTGAAGAACGGCACGTGCACCTCCAAGTTCTTCTCCACCGCCTGCACGGCCCGGTCCGCCATGTATCATGTGTGGCATCGGGGAACCGTGTCCGGTCGACTCTTCTGCGGAATTACGATTGATAATCATAAACCGCCCATGATAGGGGGCGCACCCTAAAGTAATAACGCGGGCTACATCATCATCATTTGTAAATAGTGATCCCACCAGTGATCCGTCCGCCTTGTTGGCAATCGTAATTGCTTCATCAATATTTTCGTAGGGGAGAAGAGTGGTTACCGGTCCGAAGGCCTCTACTTCATGAACTTCATCAACGGTAATTGGTGTTTTGCACAACAGAACCTTTGGCGATGTGTAGGCATCTTTTTCATCTCCACCGGTAGTATAGACTGTGTCCGTTACATCAATCAGTTTTTGAAGGCTTTCTCCAAATCGTGTGGCTTGCTGTGAACTGGCCAGAGGTCCCATCCGGGTATCTTCAGAAGAGGGGTCTCCAATAGTGGTTTTTTCAAGGCGTTGTTTTAGGGCTTCTGTTACATCCTCCACCAAATCCTTTGGAATAATGGTTCGACGGATGGCTGTACATTTCTGACCTGTTTTTACGGTCATTTCATTGGCCACTTCTCTAACAAAAAGTCGAAACTCTTCCATCTCGGGAGTCACATCCGGCCCCAGGATGGAGCAGTTCAGTGAGTCTGCTTCAAGATTAAATGGAATATTATTTTGTATGATATTCTTGTGGGATTTCAGTTTCTGTCCGGTAAATGCGGAACCCGTAAATGAAACGGAATCCTGACTGTTAAGATGTTCCAGCAGGTCGCCCGGCACATCTGCAGCGATGAATTGAACGGATCCTTCGGGAAGCAGTTTCGATTCAATCATCTTTTTGAACACGGCATGTGCAAGATACGAACCCATTGGTGATGGTTTGATGATAGAGGGAACTCCGGCTATGAATGCAGGGGCAAATTTTTCGAGCATCCCCCAAACAGGGAAATTGAAAGCATTGATATGGACGGCTAATCCCTGCTTGGGAACACAGATATGCTGACCAATAAATGTGCCTCCTCTGGAAAGTCGTTCAACGCCTCCTTCCACATGAAAGGGGAGGTCGGAGAGTTCAATTCGGGCTTTGCTGGAGAGTGTAAAAATGGATCCGATTCCACCTTCAATATCGATCCAGGAGTCGCGGCGGGTCGCACCGGTGTGAGTGGAGAGTTCGTAAAATTCCTCCTTGTGCTTCATGAGAAACTGCCCCAGAAACTTGATTTTAAAAGCTCGCTGATGAATGGTCATCTCACGGAGTTTAGGGCCGCCTACAGTCCGTGCGTATTCGCACATTCCTTTGTAGTCGAGATCAGCTTCAACAAATGTGGCAACTTTATTTCCGTTAACAGCACTGATCAGGTCGGACTCTTCTCCTTTTTCGATCCAGTTTCCTTTTGCGTAAGATGTGACTTTCATGATGTATGGTAGTTTATTCAATCCAATTTTTGAGGAAGATAATAAATCGAGAGTTAAAACCTTGGACTTGGAAATAGAACTCTGTACTTATGGGGGTTGAAATAATAGTACCATTTGAAATAAACGCAGTATGGTTCCGCCTCATGATAAATATGTATTTCAAGAAAAGCTCTCTGTTCGGCGGGGGAGCGCAGGCGCTCGAAGCCCCCGGGCGCTGCCCGGGGCTAAGATCTGTCGCTCTTTCAGAGCTCTGATTTTTAATCTGTTTAAATGACGTTATAAAATGAGTGGCCACATAATGAAGCTTATTTATTCGTCGAACAGAGGGATTGGATTATGATTACTGTACAGAATTGAGGCATGTTATTTCAGGTCTGTTCGTAAAAATAGCAGGAATGATTGATTCACTTTTTTCAACCAAATTAATTTATCGCAATACCGCCTCATACTTGATTGATTATTTTTTTCATCGCTCTCTATTCGGCGGAGATTATTGTCTGAATTGTACACCCCAAGCTGACGCTTGGGGCTAAGATCGGACGCTTCTTCGAAGCTAAGGTATTGATGTGTGCAGGAAACTATAACAGAAGTAGCTTTAGTGGTTGCAAATATCGAATGTATTAGCCCTGCAAAATCAGTTGAGATTATTTAATCTCGTTAACCTGATTTTATATCTCGATTGTAAATGCATTGGAGCATTGTCCCGGTGGGACAGTACATGGATAGATTATTCAAACATCCACCCAATTCCACGCCGAAAAG
>CAYNZY010000133.1:0-3315 GCA_964401805.1 uncultured Rhodohalobacter sp. | reverse complement strand
CGGTTAGATGGAGCGAAACGGATCAAAAAATGTATGCCGTTGCCCGGGATGCCCGGGAACTGAAAGAAGCTCAGAAAAAACTTAGAGATACTGAACAGCATTTACGAAATATAGTGGAGCACAGTACCAATCTGTTTTATGCTCACGATGTGGATGGTAAACTAACGTATGTTAGCCCTCAGTCGAATGAGTTCTTCGGATATTCCCCGGAAGAGTCCAGGAGACACTGGGAAGATTTTGTAACCGACCATCCGGAAAATTATCAGGTATTTGACTCAACCGAACGAGCCATAAATAGTGGTAAAGCACAACCACCTTACGAGCTTCAGCTCAAAAAAGCATCCGGCGAAACGATGTGGGTTGAGGTAAACGAAGCTCCCCTCGTTAAAAACGGAAAGACCGTAGCTGTAGTTGGTTCACTGACCGATATAACAGATCGCAAGCACTATCAACAGGAGTTGAAAGAGAGTCTTGAACGATACAACTACGTTTCAAAAGCAGCGAGAGATGCCATTTACGACTGGAATATCGTTGACGACAAACTGAACTGGGGAGCCGGGTTCACCTCCCTATTTGGATACGACAACCAACAAATGAATATCGTATCTGATTCTTGGGAAAAAAATATACACCCCGGAGATAAAGATATCATACTGGAGAAAATGCATCATACTCTTTTCAAGACGGATAAGAGTGAATTTATTGCCGAGTACAGGTTAAAAAAATCTACAGGAGAGTACGCCTATGTATCTGACATTGGCCACATCATTAGAAACAAAGCAGGTGAGCCTGTCCGAATGATCGGGGCGATAAGAGATATCACCGAAAACAAAGTCGTTGAAATTGAAAAAACAATTCAAAACAACTTATCTCAGATTTTCACTAAAGATTCTTCTCTTAAAGATATATTATCGGAAACTCTTGGTTACTTAGCTGATTTTGGTAACTACAACACTTCCGAAATCTGGCTGCTAAATGAGTCTCAAACCCACCTGAATTTAATTTCAACATTTGCCAGCGACAAAAAAGGTAGTCAATTTTATGAAGAGAGTTCAAACATCAAAACGTTTACTCGAGGGGAAGGCCTGCCCGGAATGGTCTGGAAAAAACAGGAAAATCTTTTTTGGGATAACATCTTTGAACCAGGAGAATATGTCAGGTTCGAAGCAGCCTCCGAAGCGGGGCTAAAATCTGCTTATGGGATTCGCTTAAGCCATAAAAGAAAATTTATTGGTGTCTTACTGCTGTCAATCGATCGGCCTTTGAACGAACAACAAAACTCAATTGAGCAGCTCTCTTCTTTAGGTGAATTTTTAGGTGCAGAAATAAAGCGGCGGCAAAAAGAGGAAGAACACCAGTTGTTGTTTGAAAGTGCTCCTGAGATTATTGCCGTAACTTCGCAGGATGGAAAATTTGTGAGTGTCAATCCGGCTTTTTGTGAGCTTACCGGATACAGTGAAGAAGAAATTACAAATACTCCATTTCAAGAATTTATTCATCCTGATGATCTTGATGAGAAGAATAAAGATTTCAAAGAGACTATTTCAGGTGAGCGAAGTGCTGACAATTATGTCAATCGTTGGCGCACTAAATCAGGTGAGTACCGCTGGATCTCCTGGAACTCATCTGACCTGTTTGGTGAAGATAATCTTGCATTTACTTTTGGGAGAGATGTTACACAAACCATGAAGCTAAAAAATTTACTTCATCAAACCAGCGAGCTTGCAAAAATCGGAAGCTGGGAAATAATCCTGGCAGAAAAGCAACCTACCTACTACTGGTCGGCAACTACTTGTGATATTATGGAGGTTGATGCAGACTATTCACCATCACTACAGGAGAATTATAATTACTATGTAGGAGAAAGCCGGGACGCCATCGAGCATGCAGTCGAAGCTGCTCTTGAATCAGGAAATCCTTTCGACCTGCAGCTTAAAATAAAAACTGCTAAATCAAACGAAAAGTGGGTTCGGTGCAAAGGAGAAACAGAGTTTGAGAATGGACGTTGTATCCGTTTATTCGGTAGTCTTCAGGATATTACCGATAAAGTACTTGCTGAACAGGAAATTCTTGAAAGTGAACAACGGTTCCGGTCACTTGTACAAGACAGCGGTGACATCATTGGCATTCTTGATAGTCAGGCCCACTTCAAATACATCACACCCAATACTGAATCTATTTTAAACATTACCCAGAAAGAAATTTTAGGTAAGTCTGTGACCGGTTTCATTCACCCTGAAGACCTACCCTATATCCGCGAGATTATTGACTCAATACACATTGGTGAACGTTTCGAAACCGAGCCGTTTAGATTCCAGGATGGAAATGGAGATTGGATATGGGTTGAGACAGTGATTACAAATTCGCTGGATAAGCCCGCCGTAAACGGGTTTATAGTAAATTCGCGAGACGTAACAGAAAAAATAGAGAGGGAAATTAAACTGAGAGAAAGTGTAGAACGATACGAAGTCGTATCCAAAGCCACGAGCGATACCATCTGGGATATGGATCTTGCCACCGGTAAAATGATGTACAATAATAACATCTATTCAATGTTCGGATTCGATTTAGACGAGGTCAAAAATATTTCTGAATGGTGGAAAAACCATATTCACCCGGAAGATCGTGCTTACGTCAATAAGATTTTCCGAAAAGCCATCGCAAACCGAACAGAAAGACTACAACTGGAGTATCGATTTAAAACAAAGTGCGGAGACTATAAATACATTTTTGACCGGGCCTTTATTCTAAAAGATGAAACCGGCGAACCTGTAAGAATTATTGGGGCCATGCAGGATATTACGCAGGAAACAATTGAGCAACAAAAATTGAAACTTCGTGAATCTGTAATTACAAATACGAATGACACCGTAGTTATTACAGAAGCTGAACCTGATGAAGATAAAAACTGGAGAAAAATAATCTATGTGAATGATGCTTTTGAGCGAATTACCGGTTATTCGAAAGAAGAGGTTCTGGGCCAGTCGATTGAGATCCTCAACGGCCCCAAGACTGACCCCAAAGAAATTCAAAAAATTCGGGATTCAGTTGACAGTTTGGTGCCTTGCGAGGCTGAAATTTTAAACTATACAAAAGAAGGAAGAACCTTCTGGAATAATTTCACACTGGCTCCTGTAAAAGATAAGTTTGATAAATACACGCACTGGATCATCATTGGGCGTGATGTTTCCGACTACAAACAGAATGAGAAAGAACTAAAAGAGTCGATCAAAGAGAAAGAGACGCTGCTTGCCGAGATTCATCATCGTGTAAAAAACAATCTGGCTATTGTTTCAAGTTTAATGCAGATGCAGG
>CAYNZY010000132.1:0-3374 GCA_964401805.1 uncultured Rhodohalobacter sp. | reverse complement strand
GGATATCAAATAGGACGGTAGACAGGGTAGCGCACCTCCGGCGCGCCGCCAGTTATGTTATTCGGTTTTGTACAAACTTACCGCTCCATCCGGAGCGGATTTGATGTGCGGCAAAAGATAATGCTTGGTTCATTTGAGAAGAGATGTAAACGAACGATATCTACCTACCCATCTGACCGCGGCGAGCGGTCTGATGGGGACTATTTACATGAACATTTACTGCAGATTGGATTGACTGGCCGGTTATCTGTCAGAATCACCCATGCATCGGCAGATGCATTATCATTGTAAGCACACAGAAGTCGTATGCTTACTCTGCTCCGGATGGAGCAGTATGTTCCAGGAATCAAATAGGACGGTAGACAGGGTAACGCACCTCCGGCGCGCCAGTGATAGATATGTTGATCGGTTTTTGTACAAGTCTGCCGCTCCATCCGGAGCGGGATCTCGAATAAGACTATCAATTATATTTCAACTTTGTTTTCGGAGAGTCTGTTTAATCTAATGTGTAAATAACTCACTCAAATTTTTATCATCGACTTAATACTCCGGCAGGTGCATTATTTTTGTAAATATCTCTCAATCTTTACGGCTGAAATCAATAGTTTGTGAACCGGATGAAAAAACAGTTTGCAGACATAGCTTTCCCCACTGCCGTACGGCAGGTTTTTACCTACGAAACCCGGGATGAATCTATCAAACCTGGAATGAGGGTTTGGGTGCCGCTTCGCAAGGAATTCGCCATCGGGATGGTGGTTCGGGTGCACTCCGATAAGCCGGAATTTGAGACGCGTCCCATCGAGCGAATTCTGGATTCGGAACCGATCATGAATGAGACTGTCCTGAAACTTACAGAATGGATTCACAGGTTCTATTTTTGCAGCTGGGGAGAGGCCATTCAGGCCGCACTGCCGGTTGGGCTGAACTTTTCGTCGGAGAAAAAACTCAGGGTCAAAAAGGGATTCAAAGGTGAAATCACAGAGGAAGAACTCGCGATATTAGAGGAGATCGAGGAGAAGTCCATCACGCTGAAAGATGCCGAAAAAAGATGGCGCGACGGCAAGGGGAAAACATTTTTTAAAAAAGCACTTCAGCATGGATGGATCACTATCTGGGAAGAGCCGCGACAAAAAGTCGATTTCAAGAAACTTAAACACTGGCAGATTAAAGAGGGTGTTGATCCCGATTTTGTTTTGGCGGAGCTGACCGAAAAAGAGCTGGATACCAAATGGGTGCAAGCTTTTCAGAAACTGACCACACTTGATTTGCCAATTCCCAACAGCGAACTGCAGGAGATGGATGAGCTGTTTACCTCATACTCTCTGAATCGCATCGAAAAGGAGGGTTGGATAGAGTCGGTAGACCTGCCTGTGAAAGGGGATGAGATCTATACCGGCGTGTATGAGCCGGAGAAGCTGAACCAACTGATGGGCGAGCAGGAAGACGCTTTTGATCAGGTACGGGAAGCACTCGATTCGAAATCCTTTAAAAGTTTTCTGTTATTTGGCGTAACCGGATCGGGGAAAACGGAGGTTTATATTCACGCGCTGAAACACGCACTTGATCAGGGCAGGGGCGGACTGGTTCTGGTTCCGGAGATTGCCCTTACTCCACAAACCGTAAAGCGATTTTACCAGATTTTCGGAGATCAGATTGCGGTACTGCACAGCCGATTGAATGAGCGGGAGAAGTATGAGGCTTGGCAGAGTTTAAAATCGGGCGAGAAACGAATTGCGATCGGTCCTCGATCAGCGGTGTTTGCCCCGGTCGAAAATCTGGGACTGATTGTGGTAGACGAGGAGCATGATAATTCCTATAAGCAGCATGATCCTGCGCCAAGATATCACGCCAGGGATGTGGCCATCATGCGTGCTCATATGGAAGGAGCGGTAACTATTCTGGGATCGGCTACGCCGGGAATGGTTTCGGTTCAAGCGGTAAAAGAGGAGAAGCACACGCTGCTTCATCTCCCCATGCGCCCTACCGGCACGATGCCGGAAGTGATTATTCTGGATATGAAGGAGTACAAATCTGCCATGCGTGGTCCGCTAACGGTAGAGCTTTACGAAGAGACCCAAAAAGCTCTCGATCGTGAGGAGCAGGTTATTTTTCTCTATAACCGGCGCGGATTTGCCTCATTTATGCAGTGCGAAGATTGCGGACACATTCCAGAGAGCCCGGAGAGTTCAACAAGTCTGACGTACCATAAGCGAAAGAACATTCTCCTCGATCACTACAGTGGTTATTCCCGCCGTGCTGATACGCGGTGCGAAATGTGCGGTTCAAAAGATTTGAAGACAAAAGGAAGCGGGACCCAGCAGGTGGAAGAGCAGGTACAGGAGCTTTTTCCGGACGCCCGTTTGCTGCGGATGGATATGGATACCACATCCGGAAAGCATGGGCATCAGAAAATATATGATCAATTCTTATCGGGCGGGGCAGATATTCTGATCGGGACACAGATTGTGGCCAAGGGCCTCGATTTCCCGAATGTGACGGTTGTTGGCGTGATTAACGCCGATACCGAGTTGGCGTTTCCATCCTTTCGGGCAGGAGAGAGAATGTACCAGCTGCTGAGCCAGGTGGCGGGACGAGCAGGGCGAGCCGAAAAACCGGGTGTGGTTTATGTTCAGACCTGGAAACCGGATCATCCGGCGATTAAATGCGCAAGAACCCACGATTTTAAAACCTTTGCGCGTTATGAGCTTCAGCAGCGCGAAATGTTGATGTTTCCGCCCTACTCAAGAATGATTGTGTTTCAGTTCAAAAGCCCGTCGTGGAGTAAGGTCCAGACCGTGGCGGATAAATTTTGCGACGCCATGCGGATGGTAGTGGGTGAAAATCCGGTGATGGGGCCATCGCCGTCGGTTATTGAGTGGATGAGCGGAAAGTACCAGTGGGAAGCCAATATTAAGCTGGACCGGAAATACAATGCCTTAGCGATCGAGAAGCTGCTGGACACAATCTTTAAAAAGTACGATTCCATCAAACCGAAAGGCGCCGGCGCAGTTCGCATTAACGTGGATGTGGATGCGGTGGAGTAGAGGTTAGATTTGAGTCTTGCGATGTGAGTCATGAGAAGCTTTATTTCATGATCGGTTTGTTATTGATTAAAAGAACTCATGCAATTCTGAACTCTCCTTTAAGGGGTCTGCGAAAAAATTACGGGGGACTTTAATCGGCGTTTTATTCGGACATTTTAAATTGACCGATAAATATTATCCGGACAAAACCTTGTGATTATTTGCTTTAGGAGAGTGATTGGATTATTATCGGACAGCGGCAGTATCTGGAATAGTGCCGGTAAATAGATGTTAGCGAACTAAAGAATTGATTTGACCAAATGACTGTATTATTCCTATCAATATTATTTT
>CAYNZY010000131.1:0-3414 GCA_964401805.1 uncultured Rhodohalobacter sp. | reverse complement strand
ATACGAGCGCGGGATTTATCCCGGCGAAAAATATGAGTTTCATGAAAGTTTTAATTTCTAGTTTCAAACTATTCCGAACAGGAAGCGTTTATAGTGGTAAATACACGCGAGAAACACACCCCTGATCAAACCGCTATACGCGTTTTCATCTGTCCCCTCTCAAGAGTGGACTTGCTACTTAAATGTTATCGTATCCGTTTCTCCTTCTGTGTTCGTCATCTTCGCCTGGTAGTATATTTTTGAATTGGCCGGCACACTTTTGGTCAGCCATACATTTCCGCCGATAATACTGTTTTCTCCAATCACGGTATCACCGCCTAATATGGTGGCACCGGCATAGATCACAACGCCATCCTCAATAGTTGGGTGACGCTTTTTCCTGGCGTCTTCTTTCTTAACGCTCAACCCGCCAAGGGTAACACCCTGATATATTTTAACTTTTGAACCTATAACCGTGGTTTCCCCGATTACAATTCCGGTACCGTGATCAATGCAAAAATAGTCTCCAATTTCCGCTCCCGGGTGAATATCGATGCCGGCTTGGCGATGCGCATGTTCTGAAATGATTCGGGGAATCAGAATCACCCCGAGCTTAAGCAGCTGATGTGCAATTCGGTGGGCTGCAATCGCATAAAATCCCGGGTAAGTCCGGATGACTTCACCCCTGCTTTGCGCAGCAGGATCTCCAAGATAAATCGCATCAATATCGAGCAGTAATTTTGAACGAATTTCCGGTAAAGCATCAAAAAATTCGTTCTCTAACCCTTTTATTCCACTTTTCACACACTCTTTGTTGTGATCAAAAATCTGCCTGAGTTTAGTTCGTAATTCTTTCATTCGCTGTTCAAGCGATTTAACATCTGAAAAGCGCTCACTGGCAAATTCAGGAAAAAGTACTCCGAGAAGCTCATCAAAAAAGCGCACCACCATCTCCGGAGGCGGGCACTTCGATGCCTCCTTGTGTGATTGTAACAGGTCTTCAATAAACTCTTTATTCATCTTCAGCTAACTTAAATTATTCATTGTATTCTAAACATATGGAATTCATCAACAACCTTTTCGCAATTCACGTTTGAGTATCAATGTCTTCATTTTGTTAAAAAACATCTCATTGTGGCACAATCAATTCATAAAGTGAAAAATTTTATGTAGAATCTTGCTTCAGGTTCTCATTAACCAATAAATCTTCATGCTCATGAAATCAAAAGTCCTTTCCACAATATTTGCACTTCCGTTCCTCATTGGAGTGATGATTTTTAGTTCTCCTGATGAAGGTATTGCGCAAAACAGCTGGAACACCTCAACCGAAAAAGAGGAGCGTCCACTGTTTACAGAACACTTTTCACCCCAAGAATTCGCCGAGCGCCGGAACCGTGTTTATGATGAAATTGGCAGTGATGCATTTGCGGTTATACAGGGTGCCCCAATGCCGATGGGATTTCAGTTTTTCCGCCAGAATAATGAGTTTTACTATTTATCCGGTATTGAATCGCCCTACGCATATCTGATTCTGGATGGCCGAACCGGTACTGGCACTGTTTACCTGCAGGATCGGAATGAACGCCGAGAGTACAATGAGGGGAAAATGCTCTCCTATCAGGATGCCGAATTGGTGAAGGAGCTATCCGGAATTGACGAAGTAAAACACATTACCGAATTGGAAGGAGATATTGAGCAGCTGAATGAGGACTCAAACTATTCATTTGTATATACACATTACACTCCTTACGAAAATTTAGGCATTACCCGATCAATGGCTAATCGGACATTAGCAGACAGAGAAAGTGATCCGTTTGATGAGCGTCCCGGCCGTCACGTCGAATTTATCAATCATCTTGAAGGCTTAACCGGAAATGTAGAGATGCAGAATCTGGATCCGATTACCGATGAGATGAGAAAAATTAAGAGTCCTGCTGAAATTGAACTCATTACCATTTCAAGTGACCTTCAGGCAGAAGCTATTATGGAGTCGATACGCTCCACGAAAGTTGGAATTAAGGCTTATGAGATGGAAGCCGTAGCCCGCTACATCTATTGGAAAAACGGAATTGAAGGTGAGGGTTACTATGCCCTGACGCACGTCGGTCCCGATGCTTACATGAACCACTATCACATGAGCGAACGTCCGGGACGAGACGGTGATATGATCCTGATGGATTACGGACCGGTCTATAACTATTATGCCAGCGACATGGCTCGTATGTGGCCGGTTAATGGCACGTTCAACCCGGTTCAGCGGGAGCTTTATGGATTCTACCTGGAGTGGTATGAGGCGATTCTCTACAATATTGAAATTGGGCTGACTCCCCGGGAAATTATGCGAAAAGCATTAGATCAGTTTGAGCCTGTTTTTGCTGATATGGAATTTTCAAAAGAGATCTACCGGCAGGCAGCCGAGGACTTTATTGATTCCTATCGCCAGCGGCTGGACAATCCGCGTATGGGGCTTGGACACGGAGTTGGTCTTGCCGTCCATGATGTGGGCGATTACTCTACTCCGGTTGAGCCTGGAATGGTGTTTGTCATTGAACCACAGTTCAGAGTGCCGGAAGAGAATATCTATGTACGCCTGGAGGATATGGTTGTTGTTACCCAAACTGGCGTAGAGATTATAACCGACCACGTCCCGCGAGATATAGAAGGAGTTGAAGCGTTAATGCGTGAGGAAGGAATGCTGCAGAAGTTTGATATAAAACTTGATTGATAATTGACTTTCAACCCTCCAAGGGTTCCAAACCCTTGGAGGGTTTTCACCTTCCAACAATTTTGTAGTCGCCATATCACCAACGCTATGGTAAAATTACTTCTGCTTAATCAAACTGTTTTCAATCCTGTTTACAGACTCCCCAAGTTTTGAAAAAGCCATCAGTAACAGGCCGGCAATGGAACCTTGTATCATCACTAAGAAACCGGATAACATTTCAATAGCGCCCACTCCCGGCATACTCATACCCATAGCAGCACTGTGGTTCGAACTTCCGGATTGGATGAGTAAATAGATACCGGTAATGACAGAAATGGCAATGATTACCATTCCAATGACGTTAATTATGGGCCAGATTCTATTTACCGTTTTTGGAGGTTCTATCTTTTTTCTCATGGTTTTAATATTTAGGCTTGTAGTTTTATCAACTTGATGATTTTACTAGGTTTAAATATAAAAATAATATCACTTCTACAAGTTGGGTAAAGAATTATTAGGTGCTGCTCTTCAAACAAAATACAGGCACTTAATACAGCCCATTTACGGTATTGGTATGGTCTAGATAAGGAAGAGGAATTTATTATTACTAAACCGCAGAAGGTCGAATATTGAATATCGAATGACGAAGTTTGCTTACTTCAACATTCGGCATTCGAAATTCTTCCTTGTTACTTCCCGATACAAAACCGCGAGAAAATCGAGTCCAAAAC
>CAYNZY010000130.1:0-3472 GCA_964401805.1 uncultured Rhodohalobacter sp. | reverse complement strand
TTTGTATCAAGACAAAAGAGACAATGTGTTCGTTTGAAATAAGATCGTTGTAACACCGCCTCAATTCAATTCATCATTCAAAATCTAAATCGTCGTTCAAAGTTCGTTCAATCGGTGATTCGTTAATCGAAATACAGTGTACGGTGTACGTTTTACGGGATACGCAGAGCAAATCTGATTTATACGTTCCCCCTCTTTATGAACGATAGTGAACAGAGAGGGGGACAGGGGGTGAGTCAAAAAACGGTCAGGCAAACCGTTTCACATTGATATCTTCAACACCGATATACAATTTGAGACCTGCCAGCTTGCAGCCTGAAACATGTAGCCTCTCCCTCCTTACAAAGTTTTCATCATTTTCTGTTATCTTAGGAACCGATTCACCCAATCACCCACGAAAAACCATATATGACGTTACTGATTTTTTATCTGATTCTGGCCATCGGAGTCTCTTTTCTATGCTCCATCCTGGAGGCGGTATTGCTGTCGATGAACTCCTCGTACGTAACCGTTCTCTCAAAGAGCAAACCTCGTGCGGGTGCTATCCTCAAAGATTTAAAAGCCAACATCGACCGTCCCCTGTCGGCTATTTTAAGCCTCAATACCATCGCTCATACCGTTGGGGCAGCCGGCGTGGGTGCTCAGGCACAGGTTGTTTTTGGCAATGCCTACGTCAGCATTACATCCGCCGTTCTGACGCTGGCCATTCTGATCTTTTCGGAGATTATCCCCAAAACACTCGGGGCGACCTACTGGAAGGAGCTCTCCAGTTTTTCAGGCTATACGACCAAAGGGCTGATCTACGTCACCTATCCGCTGGTACTGCTTTCCATGGGCATCACCAAGTGGCTCTCCCGCGAGGATAAGGAACCAACCGTGAGCCGCGAGGAGTTTAGCGCCATGGCTGAACTTGGTTTTGAAGAAGGTGTATTTGAGGAGGGGGAATCAAAGATTTTCAAAAACCTGATCAAGTTTCGCTCGTTAAAAGTGCATGATGTGATGACGCCACGCATTGTGGTGATCAAGGCTCAGGAGGACCTGACCATCAACGAAGTTTTGATGCAAAAAGAAAATCTGCACGTTTCGCGAATTCCCGTGTATGGCGATAATGATGAGGATATCACCGGATATATCCTGAAGAATGATCTCTACTACAACCTCTCGGAGGGGAATGGGGATAAGAAGCTAAAGGATATTCGCCGTGATGTGATGATTGTGCCGGAGACCGCTTCGCTAAAGGAGCTTTTTGAGAAGCTGCTGGAAAAGCAGGAGCATATTGCCGTTGTGGTGGATGAGTATGGTGGGTTTTCAGGAGTGGTTACTATGGAAGACGCCGTGGAAACCCTGCTGGGTATGGAAATTGTGGATGAGATTGACACGATTGAGGATATGCAAAAACTGGCCCGCCAGAAATGGCGCGAACGCGCCGGCCGCCTCGGCATCGTGTTGCCAGAGCATATGAAAAAGTAATTTTTTGAGATAAGACCTGTCAGGATTTCATGCGGTTTACGGTGTACGATTTACGGTCTACGGTCTACGGTCTACGGTCTACGATGTAAGATACTATTTAAAACGCCTCCCCTCTTTACGAACGAAGTGAGTAGAGAGGGCTCATTTTTTGAACGCGACAGCGAAATGAGGCCTGCCTTCCGAATCCCGAATGATTAACACCGAATTGTGATTTGAATCCTGCCCCGGCGGGGCAGCATATTGGTAGCCCGGGGTGTAGCAAAGCGAAACCCTGGGATATATGAGGCATCCCATCATCACCGCCGAACAGAGAGATTGGTCTGAAGTGTAAAGATTTTTTGAGGCGTTGTCCTCACGAAATGGATCTAACCAAAACCAAACACATATAAATAAGGTTCAAGAATTTTATGAAGCAGAGCTTCGGGTTGTTGTTTCAAGAACAGAACTAATGGATTTGACGGTAATATGAAACTCGTCAGGTCTATCTTCAGTATCCCGTCCCGAAAACTATCGGGATCGGGAGAAGGAGGACTAGAACCGCCGCAAAAACACATCGGGATTTGACAGACGAGGGTTCTCATCGAAACTCCGGGACGAGAAGTAATGAGGTTGCTGCATGAAACACTCGATATTCAACAACAATTTTTGTATCTCTACTATTAGGTTTACTAAATGCTCAACACCTCATCCATCATTTATGGCTCAGCAAATCCGAACCGTCATCACCGGTACCGGTTCATTCATACCCGATAACATTATCCCCAACAGAAACTTTTTAGGCAATACATTTTTAAAAAAGGACGGCACCCCATTTGATAAAGACAATGAGGAGACAATTAACAAATTCCGTGAAATAACCGGGATCGAAGAACGCCGTTTTGCTGACGACAACATGCTGGCCTCAGACATGGGAGCAAAAGCCGCTGAGAAAGCCCTTAATATGTCTGGCATGGACCGCGAAGATCTCGACTATATTATCGTTGCACACAACTTCGGAGATGTTCGAGCCGAAAATCGCAGAGTGGATATGGTTCCATCGTTGGCATCAAAGGTGAAGTATCATCTGGGAATCAAAAATCCATACTGCGTGGCTTATGATCTTCCGTTTGGCTGTCCCGGCTGGCTTCAGGGAGTGATTCAGGCCAACTATTATATCCGAAGCGGAGATGCTAAGTCGGCTTTGGTAATAGGTACTGAAACCCTATCGCGTATTTGTGATCCCCACGATCGTGATAGCATGATCTACGCCGATGGCGCCGGAGCAACAGTTCTGGAAGCAAAAGAATCTGACAAAAAAGAGGGAATCCTCTCCCATGCAACCCGTACCGATACGGAATCCCAAGCCTATTACCTCGAAATGGAGAAGTCATTTAATCCGAAGAGTGATGATACGCTTTACCTGAAAATGGATGGACGAAAACTCTATCAATACGCACTTTCTAACGTGCCCGGCCTGGTAAAGCAGAGTTTGGAAAAAGCAGGGGTAAATCTGAATCAAGTCAATAAGGTACTGATCCACCAGGCTAATGAGAAGATGGATAAAGCCATTTTAGATCGGCTGTTTAAACTCTATGAAGAGAGTGAGGCGCCGGATGATATTATGCCGATGACCATCAAAAAATTAGGCAACACCAGTGTGGCCACCGTCCCCACTCTTCTTGACCTGATACTGCGCAAAAAGATGGACGGGCACACGATCAACCCCGGAGATACGATTGTATTCGCCTCTGTGGGCGCCGGCATGAATATCAATTCCGTGGTATATCGGGTTCCGGTTTAATTCGTAAAAACAGACCTGAATGCATTGCGTCGCCAGACGGATCCTGTAAGCATCAAGATATAAATGGTATAGATTTACGGTTTATGGTTTACAGAATGTCATTAAAAATGCCTCCCCCTTTTTACGCATACAGGAGCCGTCCCTGACGGGACTTTGGTTAATTTGTTGACGTCTATCTTGCTACCCATGTTGTGTCCCTAATGGGACACGATCATAGAAGAG
>CAYNZY010000129.1:0-3663 GCA_964401805.1 uncultured Rhodohalobacter sp. | reverse complement strand
TACTTTCAACCATTCGTTTTAATCTCTACTGAGTTAAACTTTATAGTTCTGAGTTATGGTAAAGCTTCAATTTTTTTGATTTCCAGCCGAAACTCACCGCTCTGTTTATCACTGATGAGAAAACCAAAATGAGAGATGTTTCTCAATTCAAGTTGAGGTGCATCTTCAGGTTTTCTGCCTCTAAAAGTAGCTTCGAACGCATTTAATGGAAGTATAACATCTGACCACTCATCTTTTTTTGTTTCAAATCTAAGCTCGTACCAGTAATTCGGGTTTGAATTATCTGAACCGGGTTTAAGCCTGAAGCTAAACCGATTACCATCTCCTTTAATTGTAAGCCGAATGGCCTCAAATCCGAATAGATTAAGAGGTTCCTGATTTCTTACCGATGCAAATCCGCCGTTATTTTTCAGTGAAATTTCACCCAGAAATACAGCATGTCCATCAGAGTTTATTTGAAAATGACTTTTTGATACACCTCCCATCACATCGTCATTGACAATACGCCACTTCTGATTTGCAAGATTTGTGAAGTCTGTAATTACTACGGGTAGTTCTTTCATAAATAGAAGAGTGAATTGATATATGGTTTAAACAAATTGAGTATGAGATCAATTCAGTGAATTGTGTAAATATGTAACGCTATATCGATAATTTATGAGACTCATTTTACTACAATAACCATCTTTTAACTAATATCAATCAATTTCAAACATATATAGGATAACATTACTTATATACTACAATTTAGATTTGGCTGAGTGGGTACATTCATAGTATATTATTGGGAGTTGCTTCAAACAAGCCTCCCCGAAGCAAATTAATCCTCTTCTCAAACATTATTCTATCCAAAAAACAACTTTATTAGTTTTCGTTGTCTTTGGTAATCCCCAGCTTTCTGCCAATTCTCTTGAATATATTTCCTCTCTTCTCTTCACTTTTATCTTCTTTCCCGATAACGCGTGGTTCATCACTGCTTTGACCTGTAAAGAAATCTCGGATCCTGTCAGTAATACGGTCATTTCGTGTATCACTGCAAGTAAGTGAGTAAGGTGTATTTACCTGTTCAGATCGAAAAGCTGCCGGCTGTGAAGGTAGTTCATCATTTTGGTTTATATTTTGCAAAAAACTTCCGGCAATTGGTAGTGCAGTTTGTGATGCATATGCAGGAAATTCTCGAAATCTTACTCGATGATTCCAGCCTCCGACCCGGGTACCAAATACAAGATCAGGTGTGAATCCGATAAACCAACCATCCGTAAAATTCTGTGTAGTTCCTGTTTTACCCGCCAATGCATGGCTGATTTGATATCGTGAGCGCAGAGGCTCACCGGTTCCTTCATTTACGGTTTTTTCAAGCATTGTTACCATTGTAGCAGCGGTTTCTTCTTTGATGCCGGTCGATGGCTGAGTAGAGTAAGGCGCTTCAATCTCCAGTCCGCCTGATACAGGTAATAGAATATTTTCGGAATAGGAATCTTCCTTTCTGGACTCATAAAGAAGCTCACCGTTTTCTGAATAGATTTTAGTAATCAATGTTGGTTTTACCGGATTACCTTCATTGAGAAATGCAGTGTAGGCTGTTGTTAATTCCATCAGAGACATCTCTGCAGTACCTAAAGCCACAGAAGGTCCGTCGGGAAGCTGAGATTTGATCCCCATATTTTGGGCAGTTTCGCTGATCTGTTCAATGCCGGTTTCGCCGGCGAGCTGAACAGCAACTGTATTGACTGACTGCGCGAGTGCAGCTTGCAGAGAATACCGTCCTCCATACTCCTGGTTGTTGTTTTGCGGAGTCCAGTCATCATACTCGGCATATTGTGCCAGTATATTCCTTTGGTAATCACATGGTCTTCTGCCCGACTCAATAGCAGCCGCATAGAGAATTGGTTTAAAGGCTGATCCGGGTTGACGCGATGCAAGTATCTGGTCATACGGAAAATGGCGATAGTTAATTCCACCAACCCAGGCCAAAACGTAACCGTTTTCGGGGTGAATAGCGTAAAAGCCGGCGTTTAAAAAGGAGAGGTAGTAGCGGATTTCATCATACGGGGAGATTTCCATTTTCTGGTAACCGTCCCAGCTGTAGAGGAGTGAGGGCACAGGCTCATGAAGAATCTGTTCAATTTCCTCCTCTGAAATTCCCTCCGCTTGTAAACTCTGGTAGGATTCACTTTGGCGCCAAACTCGCAAAACTTCAGGGTCTTCTTCCCCAAAGATTGGGCGGTTTTCTATTTCCCGGTCAAAGATTGTCTGCAGCTGTTTCATCTGATTTTTTACAGCTTCTTCAGCGGCACGCTGCAACCTGGTATCAAGCGAAGTATGAACAGTTAAACCGTTGTTTGACAGGTCTGACCCAATTTCAGAGGTTGTATTGAGAGTATCCAATATGGCTTTCAGTTCTTTTTGAATCTGAACTTTGAAATAGGGAGCAATATTTTGAATTCCTGCCGATCGATCATAATCAACAGGCAGTTCTTTGTTGATCCATTCTGATGCCTGATCAGATTCAATCATACCGTATTTTTCCATCTGTGAAAGTACCAGATTTCTCCTGGTTTGGGCTCGATCCGGATTCCGATGAGGATTGTAGTAAGTTGTGGCCTTTAATACGCCAGCAAGCGTAGCGGCTTCATTAAGGTTCAGGTCAGATGAAGGCTTACTGAAAAATCTATAGGAGGCCATCTCAATACCAAACGTATCTTCACCGAACGAAACATTGTTGAGATAGAGCTCTAATATTTCATTTTTAGAGTAGACCGATTCAATACGTTTAGCGATGATCATCTCTCGCAGTTTGTCGGTAATGAGCATCAAGCCACCGTTACCTTCACGAGGATAGAGGTTTTTCGCCAACTGCTGCGTCAGTGTGCTTCCTCCGCCAGCATTTTGTCCCATTAATATAGTCTTGATAAAAACACGGGCCAGCGCCCGATAATCCACGCCGCTGTGCGATCTGAACCGAATATCTTCAATGGCTAAAAGTGCATCCACCATATTTGGGCTAACCTCATTCAGTGAAACATGCACCCGGTTTTGATCCCGGAAGCTACCCATCTGTTTTCCATCGGATGAGATCAATACGGTTGCATTATCCAGATCAAGTTTGCTGAGTTCTTTGGTGCCCGGCACGGGACCAAATACACCGGTTAGAGTCAATAAAAAAATGAATAGAAAGATGACAACAGGCGTCAATAAAACGGCTGAGAGAATTTTTTTCAAAAATGAAAAGGATGATTTTCTCTGTTTTTTCAAAGCGATGAACGTAGCTAAATGATTGTTTGGTAGTGCTCAATTTATCATAAACTTTCGGCCGGGTGAAATGTTTCGTGAACATTAAAGACCTGTCAACGTTTTGCGGAGCAAATCTTGACAGCGTCTGTATAACTCTGCGAGAACCTTTACCAATTTTAATTTAGTGTTCGTTTATTACCGGCCATGAAATGAACAGCTAGTATATAAAAACCAAAAATTTAAGGCTTGTTTATTTATTTACACCCTTCGTGAAACCTTGTGACTGTGTGCCTTCGTGGCTGCCTCAAGTTATTATGCCACGAAGACCCGAAGACTCTAAGGTACACAAAGCTTTCTCTGCGTAATTCTGCGAGTAACCATATGCTGTCAAGTTCGTTGAACGTTGACAGGTTTTTTTATCAAATACCC
>CAYNZY010000128.1:0-3692 GCA_964401805.1 uncultured Rhodohalobacter sp. | reverse complement strand
GTTACATACGCCAGATATCCGATGACTTTTCCGTCAGACATGATGCTGCTTCCCCCTCAATAAAATATAATTAATATATCCGGCATCTTACAGGGTGTTCCCGCCGAAGGCTTCCGTACAACGCAGAGGTAAGTGGCCGCCGGGGATGGAGCGAGCTTGCGAGCGGAAGCCCGCAAAGTCCGCTGGAGCGCCTTGTTCGGCTCATTTATTTTTCTTTCTCTGAAGACGAGGAGCATCAGGCCAGCAAAAATCAAAGCGATCTCTATTAACAGCATGTATTACTAAAGATACAGTTGTACCAACTTTGGTTGATTGTGGAGTTCCTTCATTAAGGATCTGGCCTGGAGGACCTCCGCTTATTGCTGCCCATAATCGTCCTTTTCCTTTGGGAACCTCTACAATTTTTGCTTGTACTTTTTTTCCGGCTTTGAGTGATGAAAAAGTACTCTTACGGTAACTTTTATAATATTCTGAATTGCGAACTGATTTAATTTCCTGCTGCTGATTATATTGAAATAAGCGCGTTTTTATATTTTGTTCCCCTCCACAAATATGAATCTTAATTTTTGAAAGAATTGGTAGGAATTTACTACCGAATATAACCTGTAATACTTTTTTATACCTTTCAAAATTAACAAGTTCAGTGTGTGATCCTGGATTCCTAATTTGCTGTACCTGACGCCATCCATCAATTATCTCTGTTGGAAGTTCATTACCAATTGCGTCATAAATTATAGTCATAAACTGTTCCTGTTGTGGATCGGCATTGAGTGAGCAATAAAGAAAAAGTGCTTTCCCAAGCTCAATAAAACGGTGGCGTTGATCTATGTGTCTTCGCTCCCAGTCTTCTTGGTTGATAAATACATTTATAGGTCGGCCTTGTCGATCTCTCCCAGTTTGGACGACACCCCGAATTTGAGGTAGTAAATCAGGATCATATTGTGCAAATTTACTGGGCATTGGTACACCCCTTGCTAACATAAGCGCTAAGTTATTTTAATCGCATTATTGGTATAAAAAATAATTCGATAACTGAGAGTTACGTTTTCGAGGACGTTCCGAAAGCGATTTTGCAATATCATTCCAGTCCTCAATTATATCTTCAAGTGCAAGATGCGGTTCAATAGTTCGCTTTATCTGATTGTAGACAAAATTGAATTCACGCCAGGCACTTTGTGGTTGATTATTTTTCCAGGATGTATCCCCAGGGGGAAACAGATGTGGCATAATCTATAAGTTTATTTGTCAGAAGAGCCACAAAGAGTTTTCCATATAACCAGGCCTTTGAGCTATCATCACTGTGTTTGGGCAAATGACCGATCTGAGCAATTGATTTGAATCTTTTGAAAACGAGTTCCACCTGCCACCTGGATCTGTACCAATCCAGAACATCATAGTCTGAAAAGGTGTCTTCCGGAAAATTTGTGAAGACGATAACGTATTTGGCATATTCCAGGGTTTCCGGTTTCACTGAACGTTTCTTTTTTTTTGCTTCTTTGCTGATTTTGCTTTGCGCCAGTTTAATCGCTTCATTGCTTTTGCGAATGATACAGATTCTGCCTTCTGCATATTCATCTTTACGACTAGGAATCAGAACCCGCCAGGATCTTATTGTTCCGGCTCGTTTTACGGTTTTTACTTTTTTCAGCAAGGGAAAATGCCGATACTTCAAATTGAGAATCGGGAGAGCCTGTGTGTTGACTCTGACCATAACATAAGCCCCTTTTGAAACAACATGATGAATACCTGACGCTGTGGAATAACCCCTGTCAGCAATAATGTAATCATTTTTCTTTATGGAATATTGAAAAAATGATTCTCCTGTTCCTTTGCCTTTGGTTGCTGTAAGTTTGAAAAAATCACATGTCAGAGAAGGAATCTGCAAACTGTAATGAATCCTCCACAAACTTCCTGTCTTGCCGGGTTCCCTGACATTTGTTGCATCGAAAAGCCGTGCTGTGAAATCATTCCCGGTGCCGAAGGTAATTCCCTGTTCTTCAAACAGCGCCACACACAGACTATGAAGCCAGTCTTTGGCTTTTCTGAGTCTTCCCAACAATGCCACATCTGAAATATCTGCCAGTCCGGATAGTCTTGCTCTCGTAACAGTTTCCCTCATCGAATATCCGCAGGCTATATGGATCAGCAATGTTCTTAAATAATTTTCTACAGATTTATCTTTTCTCAGACTTTTTGTTACATTGTTTTCCAGTGCCAAATCTTCCCAATTGTCCGGGAAGAAGGATAATAAGACTCGCCAGTCTTCCGTCATATTCTTATCCTCCCTACATTGATATGACGAAAGTATATTTCAATTAAGGTGTTATGTCAAATTAAATAACTTAGCGCTTATGCCCCTTGCTAACCTAGCTGCTTGAATAATCGAAAAATTTATCTCTCGTTCAAGTGCTTTCCAAGCACCTGAAGCTGCTGCTGAAAAATCAAGTTTTTGGGACCGATTACGAAAATCTTTAACAGATCGTGGTCTGCGTTGATCAATAAACGAAATTCCCTGTTCGGCAGTTATTTCAAGAAAATCTCCAACCCGGAGTGCTGTTTCCAATAAAATAGATGATTCTGGATCAAGGACTTCAATAGTAGGGAAAAAACTGGGTTCTTTAATTCTCTGCATAAATCTATATGCAAGTGTAGCAGGGACTACCAATTGCCCTGCTGCATCTTCTGAAACCGTGTCAATAACGCTTAAAGAATCGTCATCTATGCCTTCGTCAGTTCGATTTGAAATGATGAATGCCTTACGAGCTTCGAATATCGACTTTTGAGAGTTCTCAACCTGGCGGCGTAAGGATCTCATAAAATCAGTTCTGTCACCAGCTTCAGCAGATTCATAAAACTGATATGACGTGATCAAACGCTCACGTAACTGATTTCGGGGTGTATAGATTGATGTGGGAATACTGAATTCTTCTTCAAAAGCATTTTTTATTAATCCTAAGTTTGGACGTCCCCATTTCTGGACTAAATCAATTAAAACTTGAAACTGCGACTCAAAATATTTTACGTCGGTTGGAACGACACAATATTCACCTAACCAAAGATTTGGTGAGGCTATTAATACAGGCAATTCATCCCACGAAACAGAAAATATGCGAGCCATTTCACGAACAAGTACATCATCCTCAATCCTTAGATGAACTTGTCCTTTATTGCCATAAAAATGTCGATCTGCCCAGCGTGTAGCATGTGCCAACTGTAGCCAATCTTCTGGAGGTTCCAATATCGCAAAGAACACTACTTCATCACCAGTAATGCGGTCGAGGTAAGAAAAAAAACTACGAAAAGCTTCTGCAAATTCCCGATGATCATTAGCTGAATAGAGAACGGCTGTTTGAACGGGAAATCGTGCAAACTCCCTTTGCTCCCAAGTGCCAAGTTTAAAAATATTAGATCGAAGAGGATAGCCCATAGTGCCTTTCTTTTGGTATTTTTTGTAAGTTTTAAATCAGTCTTATTTCAATCCAATATGAGCCGAACGCCAAGCTAACCGGCGCAAAAGGGTGGAGGGAGCGCCAGCGACCGGAACCCTTTTGCGTCCGGGTTCCGGGTAGGTGCAGCCGTTACCGACCGCACCCCCCACAGAACCGTACGTGAACAGTTAATTCATACGGTTCCTCAGTTCCGGAGGTTCGCCCCCGGAAACCGGGCAGGCATTACCCCGACCGGCGCATGAC
>CAYNZY010000127.1:0-3705 GCA_964401805.1 uncultured Rhodohalobacter sp. | reverse complement strand
AGTGTTCTCCCTTCTATCGATTCCCCTTGTTTCTCGAAGTTATCCCAAAGCGATTCACGAGCTTCTTTATATAACATTTTATTTCTGTCAAGAGGAATGATACCTATAGAATTAGTGGCGACGCCCCATGAATAACTGGCTCCAAGTAAATACGATGTTTCTGAGGTACCTGTCACATTTTTAGCCACAATAGTATAGTTTCTTTCTTTTAGCTGAACCTCTGTGCTATTTGAGGCCATAAACATACCTGTGTTACCACAGCCGGTAAGCAGAAATGCCACGGCCATAAGAATGATAAATGTATAAGATTTCATATTGATAAGATTAATTTAGATTGGATTGTTGTTTTATTTGTTGTACTTCCTGATTAAAAAAATCCTGTAAGCGATGAGTGCCGTAACGGGTTGCAATACTGTCGCGCGCCATAACTGTGAGAAAGAATTCAAGTGGACCAAATCTTTGCTCTGTAAGAAAAATCTTAGCTGTTTGTAGTATCAATAACCTGATCCAGCCCGGAAGGTGAATAACATTAGCCGGTTTACCCCACGCGCATAAGGCCATTTCTGCTATCTCATTTTGAGTGAGTATATCTGGTCCGCCTACTGATATCTCTTTTTCTTTCTGAGCAATAGCTTGTACACACACTTCCGCGAGGTCGGCCCCGTGGATAGGATTCAGCTTTGACTCTCCATTTCCAAATAGCACAACCCTGCCTTTCTCAGCCATGTAAAGCACGTCCCGCAGATCTGAAAAGAATCCATTGGGACGAATGACGGTATATTCTAACCCCGAGGCCTTGAGGACATCTACGAACTGTTCTTTAGCTTTGGTGATCTTAAGATGGCGTAGTTTGTCTCCGTCTATGACAGACACATAAATAAATTTTCTAACTCCGGCTCTTTCTGCTTCTTGCAACAAGTTCACATTTGCCTGGTAATCGACATCCATATAGGTGAGCCCATCTTTTTGGCGGGTGATACCAACAGTTGATATCACTGTCTCAACATCATTACATACACCACTAAGTGTTTCAGGTAGGGTCACTTCAGCCTGCACAATCTTCATATTCCGGTGATTTAGGCCTTTCAATTTTTCCGGAACTCGAACAAGAGCTATAGTTGGTATCTTCCAGCTATCCAGTTCTTCAAGTATATATCTGCCGAGATAGCCACTGGCTCCGGCAACTAAGATTTTTGTCATAATGCATTTCTTTTTGATTGATTAGCCAATATCTAAAGTATAGATACGCTAATCGTGCAGAATGGTATTTTCGGCTCTTATTATGAGATCCCGGACTTTTTAGAAAAGAGAAAGGACTAGTAGCAAGAGGATAGGAAGAGCAGAGAATTGTTAATGAAAATCCTATCGCTGATTAAGGCTCAGTGCAGGCTTAGAATCAAGTCTCTTACTGATGCTTTTTCAACCACCTGCGTGGGGTAGTACCTGTTTTCTTTTTAAAATAATCATTGAATGTGGATTTGGAATTAAACCCACTTTCAAAAGCTAAACCTAGTAAGGTGAAGCTCTTATTATCTGGATCCAGTGCTTTCTGCTTAAAACACTCCAACCGGAAATTATTAACATAATCGTTAAAGCTTACCCCGACCTGGTCGTTCAACATCCAAGATAATTTATTGGGGTGAAGTTCGACTTCAGCAGCCAGGGTTCTCAAACTTAATGCCGTATCAAGATAACGCTCATCTTGTTCCATTAACTGATCGAGTTTTTTTTGAGCCATGTCGATCTCGGCAGGCTCCATCAATGCTTTGGAAGCTATGTTATTATTTGCATTTGGATCCCGCTCACTCAGGTTCTTCTCTGATCGATTTTCAGGCAAACGAGACGGATGGAATGTATTTGCTATCAATTGCTTAAAGCGATCTGTTTCCCGAATGTTGTCAAGAAATGGGCGGCTCAGGAAGTTTGCAAACTGACCTCTTTTATCTGCTACAGCATCTTGAAGAAGTTCCATTGCTTTTTCTTTAGCCCCAAATTGCGCATACAATAACAGAGGCCAGGGCATAATTGAAAAAGCCTCCTCATTTACAACCTCATCAATATCCTCAAGTTTGATTCCATGATCGGCGTATTGATGAGTGAGTGTATATAACATGCCACATGATCTCGGAGATTCGGCTAACGGTGTATTTCCCAAATAGGCCTGCAGAGCTTCCTTATGCTTTAATTTGATCAGGATAAGTTGCTTTAGGGTAATTGCATGCGTAAAAACAGGATTGATCCCCAGAGCGGATTCTACACTTTCAAGGGCCGATTCAAAATCTTTCTGCAAATAATGAATATTTGCCTTGGTAAAATGATGGTTCGGCGAAAGGGGATCTAATTGAAGGATATGCTTGGTATGATTCATGGCCTCATCGAACCAGCCAATGGCCGTATACAATTCAGCTAATCCTTCCTCGGCTTCCGTATAAGATGGATTTAAAGCCATTGACCTTAAATATAGCTTTTCTGCTTCGCGGTAATTCCAGTGCCCCCAAAATTCAAGCGTCGCTTTGCTATAGTACCCCAGAAATGACTGATCGTTGATCTCAAATCCCCGATCTATATAATCAGCTGCCATATCCAGAGAAGCGAAATTCGGGGTCCATGAACCAAACATTGAATGACAATAACCTGCTCCAAAATAGGGCCAGGAAAATCCGGGGTCCATCTCTATACATTGTGGATAGAACTGCATCGCATTTCCTATGCCTTCACTGTCCCAACGCAGGTGATTATATCTCGCCTTTAAGTAGAGATTATATGCCTGTATATTTTGAGTGGGTACATCCACCAGGCGTTCACTTATTTCCAGGTGACCAAAATTCTCCCTGATCTGTTCCGCGATTGCTAAGCTAATCTCATCCTGAAGCTCAAAGATATCCTCAATATCACGATCAAAGCGACCCGACCATATTTGAAATCCATCTGTCGTTTGTATCAGCTGAGCAGAGATCCGGACTCTCTTCTTTGACTTACGTACACTCCCCTCCAATACCGTAGACACACCCAACTGATTACCAATATGACGTACGTCCAATTGTCGCCCTTTGAACGCAAACGAAGACGTTCTCGCCGTTACCTTTAAACCCTGAATCCGGGTCAATGCATTAATGATATCTTCGGTGATTCCATCACTGAAATATTCATTTTCAGGATCTGAACTGAGGTTCAGAAATGGCAGAATAGCTATGGATTTATTATCGATCAAAAAATAAAGTAGGAGTTAGAGTACTACCCGATATTCATAAATACAGGAAGAAGATATAAAAACATGGGAATAAAGGAACAGAGATAAAATAAAGCCATCCATATTAATTTTTTCTGTATAAGCATCCATAAAGTCCAAAATCTCACCAATACGTCCGCGATTTCATATCAGGACGATTGACCTGCCATTCTTCACGATCATTGCATTGGTGATTCGATTTAAACCATTCTTTTTCAGAACGAATCCACTAACAAACACCACTTATTTATAACCATTTAAAAATCAGAACAATGAAAAAATCTGTATTCGCGATTGTTTTAACATTAGTCTCATTCAGTGCTTTTGCACAGAGCAACCTGTCAGTAGGTACTGAAAGCGATGAAGCACCCAAGTATAGCATGAGCTTGCCTGTGATCATTTTACCACAGCTGGCGATGGATTCATGGAATGACAGGATGCATACGCAGCACATTGAATTTCATATTAAACGTAAC
>CAYNZY010000126.1:0-3936 GCA_964401805.1 uncultured Rhodohalobacter sp. | reverse complement strand
ACTGATTTTAAGGGTACATGTAAATCAGACCCAATTCAACTTTGAGCAGAAAAAATCTCCCATAGATGGGAGTATTGTGCGTTAACCTATTGAATTTGTTTAGAAATATTCATGAATAATCAAGAATTCAACCACCCCTTACTCCCCTCCTCCCAAAGGAGGGGAAACTTTTCTACAAAGTTAGAGCTTGAAATTTGACCGCCATTAAACCAGCTCAAAATTCTCCTGTACTTTCTTGACGATCTCATCTCCAATTGAAAGTCCCGCTGTTGCGGCCGGGCTCGGAGCATTCAAAACGTGTACTTCACGATCGGTTGTTTCAAAGTAGAAATCATCCAGAATATCACCATTGGGTTTGAGAGCCATGGCACGAACACCTGAGGGAGAGCCGGTCAAATCCTGTAGTTCAATGGAAGGAATCAGTTTCTGTAGATTTTTAAGGAATCCTCGTTTGGAATAGGAGCGGTACATCTCGTCAATTCCCATCTTCCAGTGTTGGGATGCAAGTTTCCAGAAACCGGGGAAGTTCGCCACTTCAATGGTATCCTGAAAATCGAAAGAGCCTTTAGTGTATCCTTCGCGTTTGAATGTAAATACCGCATTGGGTCCGCACTCTACACCGCCAAGCACCATTTTAGTGAAGTGAACGCCAAGGAACGGAAATTCAGGATTGGGCAGCGGGTAGATCAGCCCTTTCACTTTATGTTCTGCCTCCGGTGTGAGCTCGTAATACTCACCGCGAAAAGGCACGATCTTAATCGGACTCTGAACCCCGGCCGATCGTGCTACGCGGTCAGAGTGAAGCCCGGCACAGTTAATCAAATAATGAGTTTGGTATGTGCCGGTTGAGGTCAGGATGTTTAGAGTACCATTTCTTCTTGCCACGCTTTGGACCTGACTGCCCAGTTTCACCTGATTCCCACCGTCTGTGATTTTATCTGCAAGTTTGCGGCATACTCCAACAAAATCTACAATTCCCGTACAGGGAACATGAATGGCTTTGACTCCGCTAACATATGGTTCAATTTCCTGCATCTCATCCCTGTCGATAACCTTAATTCCCTCGATCTCATTCTGAAGGCCTCTTTCATAGATTTCATACAGAGTAGGAACTTCTGACTCTTCAGAAGCGACAATGATTTTTCCGCAGATGTCGTAAGCAACATCATTCTCCTTACAAAACTGAACGAGCTGGTGCCTGCCGTCCACACAGTTTTTGGCTTTATAACTGCCCGGTTTATAGTAGATACCGGAGTGAATCACACCCGAATTATGTCCGGTTTGATGGGGCGCAACCCGATCTTCTTTTTCAAGAACTAAGATTTTGGCATCGGGATATGAAAGAGAGAGTTTGTAGGCGGTTGACAGACCAACAATTCCTGCTCCAACGATTGTGAAATCAAATATCATGGGGAAGTTTTTCGGTTTATAAACGCAGAAAATATAAGAATTGTTAAAGCGAGACTCACGTTAAGTTATTCTGATAAATTTAACAGTAATAACATCTTTGTTGATTCGTATAGTAGACAAATATTTTGACAGATAATCACTATATTTAAGGCTTGTTAAAAACAGCTTTATACATGAATAAATCTAAAGCAGTGCTTCAATAAATTGACGACTATGAAATTTAATACCTTGATAAAACTAAGCTTTTTTCTAATTCTTTCTGTATTCATTACCGCTTGTGGAAGTACAGGTGACTCCTCAAATGAAGCGATTGTAGAAAATGCTGTATTTACAGATCTGGACGGTAACCAGGTTAGCATTAAAGATTTTGAAGGGAAATTGGTTTTAATAGATTTTTGGGAATCATGGTGTGGCCCGTGCCTCCAGGTCTTTCCAACGATGGACGAACTTCGGGAAGAATACCCCGATCAGTTTGAAGTTCTTGCTGTGACGGTTGGTTTGAATGAAGGCCCCGAAGATGCCCGGCAGTTTGCAGAAGAGAACGACTATGATTTTAACTGGCTTTATGATGAGACGGGCGTGTTTGCTAAACTCGGTGGCCAGGGAATTCCATTTAAGGTTTTTGTAGACCCCGACGGCAATCTTATATCGATCGAAATGGGATCATACGGCCGGGAAGGCGACTATAACAAAACAAAAGAGCTGATTCAGGAATATTTTTAGTGAACAGCTGAACAATCAACATGAAATTGCTGTTTCTAAAATCAGCAAAGATTTTTAATACAAACAAACGATTAACATGGAGCAACAAGTAGAAAAATTACCTTATAAAGTTAAAGATATTTCATTGGCTCATTATGGCCGGCAGGAAATTGATCTTGCTGAAGCAGAGATGCCCGGCCTGATGGCACTTCGGGAAGAGTATAAAGATGAACAGCCGCTTAAAGGAGCTCGAATAGCAGGCTGTCTTCACATGACCATTCAAACTGCAGTTCTAATTGAAACGCTGATCGAATTGGGGGCCGAAGTAACATGGTCTTCATGTAATATTTATTCCACACAGGATCACGCAGCTGCAGCTATGGCCGAAGCCGGTGTTCCGGTGTACGCTTGGAAAGGTATGACGGAAGAGGAATTTGACTGGGCTATTGAACAGACTCTTCACTTCCCGGACGGACAGCCTTTGAATATGATTCTGGATGACGGAGGCGACCTGACCAATATGGTGCTGGACCGCTATCCTGAACTGATTGACGGTATTAACGGAATTTCTGAAGAAACCACCACCGGTGTTCTTCGTCTGATCGAGCGTGAGCGAAAAGGTACGCTGACACTGCCGGCAATTAACGTGAATGACTCTGTAACCAAGTCGAAGTTTGACAATAAATATGGTTGCCGTGAATCTGCCGCAGATGCGATTCGCAGAGCTACCGATGTAATGATGGCCGGAAAAGTTGCTGTTATTGCCGGATACGGTGATGTAGGAAAAGGCACAGCCGCTTCCATGCAAGGTGCAGGAGCCCGCGTTATTGTTACTGAAATTGACCCAATTTGTGCGCTTCAGGCTGCTATGGACGGGTTCGAAGTAAAAACCATGGACAGCGCCGTTGAAGAAGGTGATATCTTTGTAACCGCCACCGGAAACAAGGACATTATCAAAGATCGTCACTTCAAAAAAATGAAGGATAAAGCGATCGTTGGAAATATCGGTCACTTCGACAACGAGATCGATGTAGCTTGGCTGAAGCAGAATGCCAAAGAAGAGAATATCAAACCACAGGTTGATATCTTCACGCTGAATGACAGCGGCAAACAAGTTGTACTGCTTTCGCAGGGTAGACTTATGAACCTTGGTAATGCAACCGGACATCCATCATTTGTGATGAGCAACAGTTTTACGAATCAAACGCTTGCTCAGATTGCACTTTGGAATCGACCGGAAGAGTTTGAGGCGGGCGTACATGTACTGCCAAAATCACTGGATGAGAAAGTTGCTCGTCTGCATCTGTCCAAGATTGGCGTAGAACTTGAAACGCTGACTGAAGATCAGGCTGAATATATCGGGGTACCGATTAAAGGACCTTACAAGTCTGATCAGTACCGGTATTAATCAGAAGAAATACTTTCTGAATTTTTTTAAAAGGCGTGGGTGCAGAACTCACGCCTTTTTTTTGTTTTAGAGAGATTAGGAAAATTATTGATTACCACCATCGCCTCTATTTAGAAGTGAATTTAGGAGGATGATTATTTGATAAAAAGAATGACTAAAAAAACTCCCCTCACATTCTGTTTTGAACGAACAGAATGATCTCCCCCTCAAGGTGAGAATTTATTATTTGCTCCAATCTATGTTGGAAGGGCATTGTTTATATTTTTTGAACCCCGTATTCAAAAAAACCGCTACGCTCTCTCGAACATAGCGGCTGATCTAACCAATCTAATAGGGATTAGCTTTTGGTAAATTGAACATTCAGGTTCAGTTTCACTTCATCTGAAACCACTACGCTTCAGGTTTAAATATATTTG
>CAYNZY010000125.1:0-4083 GCA_964401805.1 uncultured Rhodohalobacter sp. | reverse complement strand
GGTTAAAACCTGTGGCTATGACGTAAATCACGGCTACGCCGTTTATGTTGGCGGTCATATCTAAATGATGTTTTAGGCTAAAAGGTGAACAAGGTTTTAAAAAATAATGAATACAAAATTTTGAAACTCTACTAAAACCAAGTGTCGTTAGACACGACTCACACAATAGCCCCACAATTTATTGTGGGGTTACCGGATGCCAATCTGATAAAACAAGTGCCGCAGGCACGATCCACGACGCCAAAATTATCCTTGCTATAGACCACGCAAAATGTAATCCCTGACCTCAGATGGTTTGAAAACCTGACCAGTCTCGAAATGGGTATGATTCAATCCAAAAACGTGCCCCATGCCTACGGTATTCCGGATTTCAGACGTCTTATCTACCACAGGTTGAAACCTGTGGCTATGGCGTTAATCACGGCTACGCCGTTTGGGTTGAGTAGCTGAAACGGATCGAGATTCCAGCCCCCTTCCTTGTTTTAGCCCCTGAGCAAAAACACGATTTATTATAGCATATCTAGTCACCCAGTGTCGTAGACACGGTAACACACCATAGCCCCACAATTCATTGTGGGGTTACCGAATGCCGGTGTGATAAAAAAGTGCCGTAGGCACGATCCACGAGGCCCAATCATCCGTCATCTGTGACAGTCAATAGAAATAGAATTAGACAAAACCCCTTTAATCATTCAGATCCGCTGGCGGGTATTTCTTGAACTCACCTTTCCACCAAATTCATAAATATCTTCACGCCCGCCTGAATCAACTCGTCATTAAAATCATAGTTTTCCGAGTGCAGCGGCGGATGGTCCTCTCCGCTCCCCAAACCAAACAATGTAATAGGACATCTCTTGCCAAATGATCCAAAATCCTCACTCCATGGAAACGGTGCATCCAGCTCTTTCAGGTTCAAACCAACATCCAAAGCCGATGCAGAAACCCGCTCTACACCCACCGGATCATTGATTGTTGCCGCGAAAGGCTCAACCCGATTCATTAAAATATCTCCCTCAAAAGTCTCATTTAAAGAGTGAATCTTCTCTTTTAAGGTATTGAATGCCCCCATCAGCTCTTCATCTGAAGCGGAACGTATTGTAAAACCGACTTCACCTTCACCCGGACTAATTCCAAAAGCCCTCTCCCCCAAGCTGATATATGTCGTCACAATCTTGTTAATGGAGCTTTTTGATTTAAAATCATCAAACTCCAGATTAGCAAACTGAACCAATTCTGAAATTTCACGGGAAGGATTAATCCCTTGTTCAGGATAGGCGGCATGACTGGAGCTACCTTTAATCCTGACCTGAATCCCTACAGAAGCTGCCGCGAATACTCCCTTTTTAACTACCACCTGATTTTCCGGATATCCCGGAAGGTTGTGAAGTGCATAGGCAAAATCAGGTTGAACAATGTCAAATTTGCTGTCTTGCAATACCCGCTCCGCACCTTCTCCTGTCTCTTCAGCCGGTTGAAAAAGAAGCCAGACGTTTTTACTCGCAGGCCGTTCTTTGGCCATTTTCTTTGCTACACCCAGCAGGATTGTCATATGGCCATCATGCCCACAGCCATGCATAACTCCGCTGTTTTTCGAACCGTACGTTAAACCGGTCTCTTCACGAACTGCAATTGCATCGAGCTCTGCCCTTAGCAGAATAGTCTCCGTAGAATTGTTCACAGTACTAAATTTTGCCGCAACACCTGACCCGCCCAACTGCGTAAGAAGTTTATCCGGCCTGCATTTCTTCAGCTCTTTAATAATAAGGTCCGCTGTTTCCGATTCACCGCCGGAAAGTTCCGGATTGCGATGTAACTCTTTCCGAATGTTTGTTAGCTCCTCTGTATTCAATGCGTTTATGATTAGTCAGATCTATGATTGGTCTTCAGATAAAATAACAGCTTCTCCCTGACGAATACGAATTAATCTCTCTGATTTCTAAATCTGAAGAGATACTATTAACAATCAAAACAGTTCTTTTGGACTGTAAAATCATCAACTTATTAGTATGATCTATTTTGAATTTATATAATTTCGAAGCATACTACCCATGGATCATAGGTCAAAAAAAACTGTTTACTCGGGTATATATTTACAGTACCTTTTGTTAAAATATTTTAATATTTAGGTTCTCCAGCATCTTCCAGGAAAAAAACTCTCGACTCCTTACAATCTCAACCGGAACTTCTAAGTGTCAATTCTATAATGTCCCCAGTTCAGGACTACAAATCACTATTTAAACATTTACCGCTGCCGGCCGTAGTGATTGATGCCAAAGCATCTGATTTTACCATCATTGAAGTGAATCATAGCTTTCAGAATGTATTCTCTAAACCGGCCACCAGTGCACTGCAAAAACCATTTTTTGATGTATTCCCAATGGGGCAGGATGGGCTTGAAGGAAAAAAGCAATTGCACTCATTCAAAAAAGTAATTAAGACCGGAGAACCGGATAAGACCGGTGTTTTGAAAGTTAATGAGGGAGATGTTCACAACAAGTTCAAAAACACCAAGTTCTACGAACTTCAAAATATCCCTATTAAAAATGACCACCAAGATGTAGAGTATATCATCCATACAATCAGGGATATTACAGACGAGAAGCTTAAGAAAGCTAAGCTGGAAGAGAATGAAAAACGATTTCGCTCACTCATTGAGAATGGAAGTGATGTCCTGTTTGTACTGGACAAGGAAGGCTCACCGAAATATGTTTCTCCGAATATTGCATATGTACTGGGCTACAGTGTGGAACAGGCCATGCAGTTCAAACCTGAGGATATTCTTCATCCCCATGATATTCCGCACGTGATGAAAGAGTTAGAAGTAGCCCTGTCTAACCCGGCCATGCCTATTTCCGTTACTCCGGCTCGCATGCGTCATAAAAACGGCAGCTGGCGCTGGATGGCCGGTACCATCACAAATATGATGCACGACCCCGCCATTAATGGAATTGTGGATAATTTCAGAGACATAACCGACAAAATTGAAGCAGAAAAACGACTTAAAGAATCCAACGAGAAATTTCAGTCTCTGATTCAATCGATCGACGGTATATTTTGGGAAGCGGATGCCCAGACTTTCGAATTTAATTTTGTAAGCCCACAGGTTGAAGAAATTCTTGGCTACACGCCTGAAGAGTGGTTAAAAGAGGATCGATTCTGGCAAAATAGAATCCATCCGGAAGAAAGAAAGAGTGTTATTCAATATTGTCATCATGAGACACAAGAGGGTCGAAATCATGAGTTTGAGTATCGAATTCAAAAAGCTGACGGGTCCTATATATGGGTGAGGGATGTTGTTTCAGTAGTTAATAAGAATGGAAAACCATACAAGCTTAGCGGTCTGATTCTCGACATTACGGAGACAAAAGTTCTACAACAAAATCTTGAGGGAGCCTATGAGTTGTCCAATATTGGCACCTGGGAGTTAGACCTGATCAATCACACGTTAACCTGGTCAAAATTTGTTAAGGATCTGCACGAAGTAGAACCTGACTTTGAACCCGATCTTGAAAGCGCCATCAATTTCTATGAAGAGGGATATAGTCGTGAGAAAGTTGCTGAAGCGGTAGGAAATGCTGTTGAAGAAAAAATCCCTTTCGACATTGAGCTCACAATCATTACGGCAAAAGGAAATCGAAAATGGATTCGTGCTGTGGGTGAACCCAAAATTGTGAACGGGGAAACCGTCGCAATTTTTGGAAGTACACAAGATATTACGAGTAGAAAGCAGGCAGAAATTGCGAAGGAAGAGTCGCGCAGGTCCATGCAAAATATCCTGGATCAATCGATGGATGTAATTTGTGTGATTGATGAGGCCGGTCGTTTTGAGCGAGTCAGTACCGCATCGAAACACGTGTGGGGATATGAACCGGAAGAGCTCGAGGGCAAGGAGTACATTAACTATGTCATTCCTGAAGATCGTGCGACAACCCGCCAGGCTGCTTCAGATATCATGTCGGGTGTTAACCAAACCAACTTCGAAAACCGTTATCGCCATAAAAACGGTGACATCATTCCAATTATATGGGCGGTTAGATGGAGCGAAACGGATCAAAAAATGTATGCCGTTGCCCGGGATGCCCG
>CAYNZY010000124.1:0-4108 GCA_964401805.1 uncultured Rhodohalobacter sp. | reverse complement strand
TGGATCTTATGTTTACCGGTCAAGTATCTTACCGTCCAGAAGATGTATCTGTCGGTCAATTTCAGACAGGTAGGAGTCGTCATGCGTAACCATCAATATGGTTTGATCGAACTCTCGGGTGAGATTTTTTAACATATCATATACAATCCGGGCATTTTTGGAGTCAAGATTACCGGTGGGCTCATCACAAAAAATGATTTGCGGTTCATTGATTAAAGCCCGTGCGATGGAAACCCTCTGCTGCTGACCGCCTGATAACTTGTTCACCCTCTTGGTCGCCTGATCGGCAATGCCCAACAGGTCCAGTTTTTGCATCGCTTTCTCCTCGAGCTCTTCATGCGGCAGCTCGCCAAGCTTGAGTCCCGGCAGCATCACATTGTCCAGTGCGGTAAAATCAGCCAGCAGGTAGTGAAACTGAAAAATAAAACCGATGGATTTGTTTCGTAACCGTGCAAGCTTCTGATTGCTCAGTGTTTTCAGTTCCACATCGCCAAACAACACATCTCCCTCATATTCACGGTCAAGTGAAGACAGAACATAGAGAAGCGTGGACTTCCCGCTTCCAGATGGCCCTACAATCGCCGCAAACTCGCCGGAACGAATTGTCAGATTGATCTCCTTCAGCACATGAAATTCCACCGGTTCATAGAAGTATTTATTCAGATTTTTTGCCTCTACAACTTTCTTCACGGCTACTGGGATCTGATGATGTTAATAGGGTCAATTTTAGAAGCCTTTTTGGCCGGCAGATATCCTGCAATTCCGGTCGCAACCAATCCAAACAAAAAGGCAAGCAGGTAAAAAAGTGGGTCAAAATTGATACTCAGGTATTCCGAGGATACAAAGCCCTCAATATTTGTAGGAATAATGGATGTGATCCAGGAGATCACAAAGCCGATCACCAATCCAACCAGCCCGCCCAGAAAACCGATAATCAGAGCCTCCAGCAGAAATACGTTCCTTACATCTACATCCGTATAACCGATCGATTTTAAGATCGCAATGTCGTTCATCTTTTCGTAGATCATCATTGACAGGATATTGAAGATCCCGAATCCGGACACAAGCAGAATGGAAATGATAACCAGGTAGGTAACGATGTTCTGTATTCTGAACACACTGAATATCCCCTCGTTGGCATCTTTCCAGTCCTCGGCCGTGTAGCCAAAACGAGACTGGAATTCTCTGGCCAACACTCCCGATTGATCCACATCTTCCAGCTTGATGTTAATATTGGTAATATAATTACCGGTCACATTCATCAGTTTTTGACTATTCCTGATACTGCTGTATGCCCGGGAGTTATCCAGTTCCCGAAGCCCGGTATCAATGATGCCTACCACCTTCATCTGCAGGTCCACGCCACCGGGCGATACCACCGTGATGTTATCATTCAGCATTGCTCCCATCGATTCTGCCAGTCCGGAGCCGAGAATAATTCCGTTATTCACTGTTTCAAGCCGAATGATAGAGCCGCTGACCATATCTTTCTCCAGGTCAAACAGCCGGTTTTCTTTGCGGATATTCACCCCGTTAATAATCCCCGAAACGTCCGCCACTCCGATTTTGAATATCGCCTGGGTACTCAGGCTGGGTGATACCCCGGTCACTTCCGGGTACGACTCCAAAATCTCCACGATCTGCAGACCTCTCTTTAGCTTGGGAAGCTCATTCTTGGTCTTGATATTTGGAACGGATATCCACGTCTGCTCCTCATCATAAATACTCAATAAAACAGGCGGGGATTTCTGATTTTTATCCTGGTAGATTTGGATGTGTGCGGTTGAGTTGATCGTCTTCTCAATAAAAAAATCCTGCAGGCCTGTGATCACACCTGCCTGAAAAATAAAGACCGTTATGCCAAAGGTCACTCCCAGCATCGACACGATCGTCTGTCGTTTTCGGCTGATCAGATGAGTGATGACGATCTTTAAAATTGGAAAACGGTTCATGGCTCAGGCTTTAAAACAATTTGTCCTTCTTCCAGTCCGGACAGGATCTCCACATTATTCAGGTCCCGTATTCCGGTTTCAATAGACTTGAGGCTCCCATCTTCCAGAATCACCTCATTTTCTTCGCTGACGTAAGTGACCGGCAGCACCAGCACATTCTCTTTTTCATTCACTACAATATTGGCCTCCAGCGCCATTCCGGGATACAGGGGATATTCAAGCGGATCAATCGAGGCTGTCACTTTAGCCGTACGCTCTATGGTATTAATCCTTGGATAGATCAGGGTTACAGCTCCATTCAATACAGTATCTACAATAGCATCCAGTTCATAATAGACCTGCTGACCTTCTTTTACCATTACTATATCCGTTTCATCCACCTGCAGTTCAGTCTCGAACCGGTCGGTTGCCCCGATGGCCATGATCGGTCGGTTTGCTGCGATTAGCTCTCCCTCCTTTGGGATGATGTCGTACACTTTACCGTCCATAGCCGACATCAGCGTGTAGTCACCGGTCATACTCTCCTGGGCCCTGTAGTTGTTGCGTGCGTTATCCAGTTCAATCTGGAGCCGGTCGCGTGTTTCCCGCAACTTGCTCTCCGCAATATGATAGTTGTTCAATGAGGTTTGAAACTGCAGCTGAATCCGTTCAAAATCCTGCTTAGTAACAATACTGTCCTGTTGAAGCTGCCGGTAACGTTCCACTTCAACAGAGTCCTGAAGAAATACGGATCTTGAATTCTCCAGCTGCTGCATTAGCTGTTTTAGTAAATCTGAATCGGGAGCAGCATTTTTGCGAGCCAGTTCCAGTTGATTGCGTGCAGTCCGTAGATTTGCTTCATTGGGCTCATTCTGTAGTTTTACCAGCGGAGTGCCGGTTGTCACCTCCTCACCCACATTAACCAGAATCTGATCCACGATTCCGGAGACTTTGCTTGTGACCTCGTAATGACCGACAGGAACAACATTTCCGGAAGCGTAAACTCCCTGAACCAGGTCCATTTTTTTTACCTGAACTTGCTCCCGTTCAGAACAACCGATGGTAATGAGGATCAACAGGGTGAGCAGAAGGATATATTGAATCGATCTCATATGGATGAATTTCTTTCTCTTTATTAAAGGTAGGAAAATAAAGGCCTTATTGAATAATAAATTATCGCGTGCTTAACACATTCAAAATAGGTTCAATGAACAGATTAAATTGAAGTCTCTCGTTAAAGAGATCTGTTGCAGGCCTACAGCCTGCTGTTTAATTGTTGGACCTGAAACCGTGGGGCGATGCCCCACGCTGGGTCATTTTAGGCTTTCAGCCTTTTCTTTGGATTCTTTCCAAGTAGTAAGTCAAAGTTCAAGTCCATCAGAATAATGCCTCACAGTATGCCAAAAAGATTTGTATGGAATCTTATTGCAATATCTAAACCCGGTATGAATTCTGGTTTTATATGGTGTGTGACTCATGATTTGTTTTAGGTAACGCTGAAAGTTCGAAAGCCTTTCTTCTTACAGCACATGATATTGTCTCAAATTACGAAAGCTAACCAGTATCAGCAGGCTGAAAGCCTACCTCAACTTAGCCTGCGGCAACGCCGCAGGTATAATCCACAATCTATACCCTAAAGGCTGTAAGCCTGAAACAGTCATGTATTCTTACCAGATAAAAAACTGTAAGTAATTCCTTAATTCAGGGTCATACAGATATAGGTTTTCAGTCATAAGAACGAATCAATTTTTTGTCATGAGCCAATCTCTCTCAAAACTTTATATACACCTGACCTTTTCAACCAAAGGCCGACGACCGATGATCTGTAAATCAATCCAACCCGGTCTGCATTCGTACATGGCAGGTACGTTTAAAAGGCATAAATGCCCGGCAATTATTATCAACTCCGTTCCCGATCATATTCATGCACTGTTTCGATTATCCAAAAATGTAGCACTAGCCGGAATTGTCGAACAGGTTAAGAAAACCTCCTCAAAGTGGATGAAGGAACACTCAGACGATTCGTCATTCTTTTGGCAGAGAGGGTACGGAGCTTTTTCGGTTAGCTGCTCAAAAGTCAATACAGTAATTCGTTACATCGCCCGTCAGGAAGAACATCACCAACACCAGAGTTATCGGGAAGAAGTCGAGAATTTCATGAGGCAGTACGATGTGAT
>CAYNZY010000123.1:0-4317 GCA_964401805.1 uncultured Rhodohalobacter sp. | reverse complement strand
ATGTACGCAGAGGTTCGCAGATTTTACGTTGTGCCCATTGTGAAATCCTTAGGCTCATTGTGGTTATAAGAAGTGAAAAATAAAATGTGATTAGACAAAAAATTATATCTCACCAAAATAGTCTGCCACTTCAATATTCGATATTCATCATTCGAATTTCTTCGGTTTTAATAATTCTCTGATTACCCTGCACCACAATACAAAGATGAAACTGCAGAGTATCCCGACAGCATTTTGTTGGGAGGTGAGGTGTATCTCGTCGCACGAACCGCCACAAACCCACGTCGGAGTCGGCAGACGAGGGCTTTTCGTAAACCTAAAAGCTATCCACTGCAGAGTAGCAGGCTCATTTGATTGACAACAATAACCTGTCTAATACTTTTCAGCCAGTTCCGGTCTTTGTGTTCTATTGTAAAAATTAGCTAAGTGGCCCTTTATGGTTTTCACTTCAGGATGGTCTTCCGGGTAGAGCCTCAGCCGCATACTCAGGGATTGGTTTAGATAATCTTCAGCCTCTTCTATGTTTCCCATATCCGCCGAAATCAGGCCAACAATAGACAAAGCTATAGCAATATTATTATGGTCAGCTCCATGAAAATTTCGAAACAACTCCAGTGATTGTTGACCGTACAACATGGCCTCTTCGTACTCTTGTTTGTCCTTTAAAGTCATTGCCAGATTATTCAGTGCGTATCCTGTCTTCATATGGCCTGCACCATACACCTTTTTTCTTATCTCCAGGGATTCTCTCAGGTGTTGTTCTGCTTCATCATATCGACCCATTTTTCGAAGCAAATCCCCTAAATTATTTAGTGCAATGCCCACATCCGAGTGCTCATCACCCTGAATATTCCTCCATAGGGAGACGGTTTCCCGAAAATATTTTTCCGCTTCCTCAAACTTTCCGCGTCTCATGAGAAAAAACGCCAGGTTGTTTAAACTAACCCCCACTTTTGCATGATTATTTCCATAGTAGCTTCTTCGGGCATCAAGAGTTTTCAGATACATTTTTTCAGCTTCATCCAACTCGCCAAGACCAAGCAGAACCAGTGCATAGTTATTCATACTTGTAAAAACATCCGGATGAATGTCCCCATACAATCTTCTGCGCATATTGAGCGCCTCATTGAGATAAGGCTGAGCGTCTTTCATCATTCCGTCCGACCAATACACGGAGCCGAGTGCGTTCAGTGTCCCGGCGATATCAGCATGATCTCCACCATAATAATCTCGCTGAATTTCGAGAGCACGTTTTAATACCGGCAGAGCTGAATCCGGACGATTCATGCTCCGATATGATTCACCAATTACCGACAACATCTCCGCCTGAAGCAAAGGCTGATCCTGCAGGTCTTCAGCTCGTTCTACTCCCTTTTCAAGAAGATCTGTCGCAGTGAAGTTAGCACCTTGTGAAGCAACCGGATCTCCTGCCTCAAACAGCCCGGTCAAAAAATCTACGACCTGTTCAAGTTTATCGCGTTCAAGTTGAGCAATGTTTCGTTCGTTGGTAATTTTCCGGGTAAAGAGTGAAACCAATACAATGATGATCAGCGATATGGAGACAAACGTTGCCAGTCCCGCCTTGTGCCGGCGAATAAATTTTTCGGTACGATAGCGATACGTTCCATCCCGTGCCAATAGTGGGATCCCTAAAAAATAGCGGTCAATTTCATCCGAGATCTCCTTCACCGATTGATACCGATATTCCGGTTCCTTACGAATCGCTTTTGATACCAGTGCGTCTAAATCACCTTTCAATGCTTTTACGCACTCGTCCACAGTCGCATTACGCTGATAGGCATATTCACCCTGCTTATCCTGCAATTTGAATACCTGAGAAGGAATCAGCGGTTCCTCATGTTTGATGATCTCCTCAATTTCGGCCAGGCTTCTTCCATCCAAACTGTACGGATAGGCACCGGTTAGCAGCTTATTCAGTAAAACTCCAAGTGCATAAACATCGGAGGATACACTTACAGGCTCACCTCTTACCTGCTCGGGAGATGCATACTGCGGAGTCCATATTTTTTGCCCAGGCAGAGTCATCACTGCTGAGGGTTGATATGGATCAGGCTGCAGCATTTTGGCAATACCAAAATCCAAAATTTTAATCGAACCCTCATTTGTCACTAGAATATTATCGGCCTTTAAGTCCCTGTGTACAATCAATTTATTATGCGCATATTGAACAGTATTGCAGATCTCCCGGAACAGACGCAACCGCTCCTCAATCCGGAGTCGCTGTTCATCGCAATATTGATCCACCGGAACACCATCCACATACTCCATAATCAAGTAAGAAATTCCATCGGATGTTACCCCGCCATCCAGTAAGTAAGCAATGTTCGGATGTTGAAGGCCGGCCAGAATCTCCTTTTCAGCGCGGAAACGACGGGCGGTCTCTTTCGTCTCTCTTCCGCTATGAATCAGTTTAATAGCTGCATCCTGATGAAATTCTCCATCCACCCTGGTAGCCTTAAACACAGTACCCATTCCACCTCGTCCCAGCAGTTCAGTTATGCGATAGGCACCAATCTCTCGGTTAATAAACTCCTCCTGCCAATATTTTTCGCTGTGTGAATCAGATAAATCGCGAAGAAAACTCTTTTGTTCACTCCTTATCTCTTTCATGAAGTTTTCCCGATCCGCTTCTTCTACACATTGAATCAGTTCCCTAATGTCCGTAGAAATGGATGGATATTCTCCACAGGCCGAATCTACGTATTCTCTTCTCTCTCCTCCACTTAGTGTAAGAGCCTTATCAACTACCGTTTTGATAAGCTCCCATCTTGTTGGGTTCATAATCCTCTACCTCGACCTTATTCATTATTCATGTTCTCAGATTGGCTTTTGATACATGAATGAAGCAGCCTTGGTTCTACTATACTAATTAAAAAGCGTTAGGTGCTAAAGCTGTTTCTTCATCTCTCTATAAAGCCATGCTCGCGCCTTGGCCCACTCCCGATAAACCGTACGTTCTGAGAGATCCAGATATTTTGCAATCTCCTTAAAGTTCATCTCTCCAAAGTAGTGGAGTTCAACAATGTCGGCCATTCGCCGGTCTAAATTCGCCAGCTTCTCCAGGCCCCGGTCAATTTGCAGCAGGTCTTCGGACTCTTGGTTTACATTTATGATTTCATCGATATAGGTTACTTCCTGCTGATTGCCACCTCTCTTCACCCTCTTTTTTGTTCTCGCGTGATCAATCAAAATTTGCCGCATACACCGGGCTGCTATTGCAAAAAAGTGATATCTGTCTTCAATATCCAGAACTTTTTGTTGAAACATTTTCAAATACAACTCATGCACGAGAGCCGTTTTAGTCAGACTCAGATTGGGTTCATAGACAATCTGTCGATGGGCAAGATCACGAAGTCTGTCATATACTATCGAAAAAAGCGTAGAATAAGCACTTTTAGAGCCGTTCGTCACTTCACCAAGAAGCAGTTTTATCTCTTTTTCCCGGTTACTCATACGCATACACTGTGTTCAATTTTCAGCTTTCTGAAAATATTATAAAAAATTTTGTCAGTTTTTACCGCTTTTCATCGCAGTAGGTGTAGGGAATAAAACGGAGCCTCGATATGTATCACTCCGGTTAAGAACTCGGAATCGCAGAAGCAATCTGAACGAATTCGAAAGATCAATTAAATCAAGATATAACTTCACCATACACAGGAGCATACCATGAAACCACAAGCAACCTATTTCTTTATCATCATGTGTACGTTACTTCTTTCCATGATGTCATTTGATGCAAAATCACAGCATTTACGGGAACTTAAGCCGCTGGCACATCAGGATTTTGAATGTCTTCAATCTCTTGATTGCGCACAAAACAGTCCCAGTCT
The DNA here is from genome assembly GCA_964401805.1 of uncultured Rhodohalobacter sp. Lineage (GTDB taxonomy): Bacteria > Bacteroidota > Rhodothermia > Balneolales > Balneolaceae > Rhodohalobacter. The sequence goes on along the minus strand of CAYNZY010000123.1, from coordinate 466 downwards.
GACAGATAAAGGGTGGGCATTTATCCCTGATCATACGGTTGAACCCCTCACCAGGGAATTTACCGCATCCATGAAAAGTGACGACGTCCGCTTACAAGCAAAATATGATCAGGAGGGCAATCTGATACGAGCGCGCTACACACGATACAATGTGGCACTTCCCAAATGTTTGCTAATCCACCTATCCCTGGATCACTATTCAGAATGGCAAATTTCGGAGTCGGAGTTCATCATCAAAGATTTCAATCCATCCACTGCTCAATACAAGGTGAAACTCATAAATGATAACGCACAAACCCTTGAAGAGTTTGACTACCAGATGATAACCGAGCTGCACGAAAGGTATGAAGGGCCGGCCGAATTTTGCTTACTGAATTAACGGGGTTTCATTGTAGTAGCCACAATTTTTATCGCCTCATGTATTAATAATGAATCGAGCGAAATAGGATATCACTATGTGTAATAT
>CAYNZY010000122.1:0-4639 GCA_964401805.1 uncultured Rhodohalobacter sp. | reverse complement strand
TTTTCTATAAACAGGGTATTCCTACGGAATAAAATCTGAGCTACCATTGGTTTTGAGTGTCTTAGATTGGCCTGTTTTCGCGGGGATAAGTCCCGCACTCGTATGTTTAAACCATGAATGGGTTTTCTTTGGAATGAACCGGATTTTTCCGCTGATCTTTGCAGAAAAGGCTTTGTGAATCTTCGAGCCTTTCTGCCTTGGTGGCAATGAGGAATGTGTGGTTCCAAAACACTCGTGGCACGGCTTGGAGATGTGCCACGAGCAGGTAATTCTTCTTACCGAATAACCGGGTTACAAATAAACTCTCCCTGATTACCATTCTGTTCTTTTACAAAAACTGCGGCTGTGAGTCCCGGAATGGTAAATATACCGTTTTCAATGCGGCTCTCTACTACCACTTCATCTGCTCCGCCTCTCAGTATCGGATGCAGAGTCATACCGGAGAGGTTAAGCTCGATCGATTGCTCATCTAAACTGCTATTGAAAATGATGAGAACTCCATCCAGATTTGGGTCCAAATCTTCACCTGCGCAAATTCCATCTGAATAGCTCATGGCAATGATGCCGGGAATTTGATTAGGCCCCGTGTTGTGGAAGCCAACTCGTTTGTTAATTTCCTCGCCTGTGGGCAATCTGAAAAGCGGTGAACTGTATCGGATCTCCAGCTGCTCCCGGAATCTTTGATGTGCCAGCTCCATATGATCTTTCCGCATTTCGATGTTGGGATTACTGAGAAACTCTTCCTGTCCGTCCCAAAGTTCAGAGTTGTCCCAACCCGGCGGCAGTCCGATTCCCCAATTATTTGTTTCCAAAGTGAAATCAACTGCATTGTACCAATCACCGGAGTCGTAGCTGTTTCGATCCATCGACTTGGAGCGCAGGATATCGGTTCCCATCTGATGGAATGGAACGCCCTGGCCAAAGTTTATAATCGCCTGACTGAGCAAGTGCACCCGTACGCGTTCATCCATTTGCAGATCATCCGGCAATTTGGATTGAGTATTATCCCAAAGCGTTTCATTGTCGTGCTTGTCGATGTAGTTGACGGATTCCTGAGGCAGTTCTGCATAACCGATCATCTCATTTCCACCGGTCACGCTTTCTCCGTTTCTATTGATGTATGGATAATCGGCAAGATTTCCGGTCATGCCAACCCTGATCCGATCTGCCTGGTCAAGCAGAACAGCAAGTTCTTCATCCGGCTCTCCGGCATCTTCATTGGGGAAGAGATAACGGCCGTTTGTAAATCCCTGGTCACGCCGATTGTTGGTATAATTTCCACCGCGGATTCCATCACGGCTGCGATCGTTGAAATTCCCGATACCGGTTCCTCCCATCATAAACTGTGTGGCCTGATCAAAAATGCGGTTGTCGGCAACTTCTCCGAAATTCCACCCTTCACCGTAGATGTAGATATTTTCTCCATCAACGCCATCCTCTTCAAGCGTAAGTTTGGCCAGTTCTTCGGTTAGCCGCTCCATTACATAGCGAGGATGGTGTCCCATCAGGTCAAAACGGAAGGAGTCAATTTTGTACTCTTTTGCCCAAAGCAGAACAGAATCAATGATGAGGTTCTCCATCATATTAAATTCTGCTGCTGTATTGGAGCAACAAGTGGATGTTTCTACATCACCGGAATTTGGATTCAGGCGGTGATAATAGTCGGGAACCACCTTGTCGAGAACTGAGAACCGCGATAATCCGGTAGCGTGCGTGTGATTATAGACGACATCCACTACGATATTCAAACCAATTTCATCAAGTGCCTGAACCATTTTACGGGTTTCCAGAATACGCTGTACACCCTCCGGAATTGTTGAATAACTGCCTTCCGGCACATTAAAGTGAAACGGATCGTACCCCCAATTGAAACCGTCGTAATCGGCCAGTTTATTACTGTGCTCCGGGCTTCGATAGATTCGCTGAATTTCGAGCGTAGTTGGATCATCCGCAGCCAGACTGTCAAAAACGTCCCGGATGGGTGTGTTGCCATATGTTTCACAATCCTCAGCCAGTTGGTCATTCGCACCGATGATTTCACAAATTCGGTTAAATGGATCATCCAGATCTACACGATCATTTTTGTCCTCCTTGATGGAGGCGATATCGTTGATGGGAAGCAGGTGGAGGTGTGTCAGGCCCGATTCACTCAGTCTTTTCAGGTGAGCCATTGCGTCTGACAGGTCTGATCCATTTTCACCATTGTGAGTAAACGCCATATACGTGCCGCGATGCTCCTCCGGAATCGATTCATCAATGATGCTGAAATCACGCATATGTGCTTCGTATAGGGTGATGTCGGTGGGATGGGGCAACTCTTTCTGAAGCTGATCCCAGCCTTCAGGCTTCAGGGCATCATCGGTTAAATTCACAAACTGACTGTAATGGCTATCCGTTGAGAGACTGACCGAGTATGGATCCGTTACCTCAAAGGTATTGATCTGATTGTTCTCAGGATGAAAAACGGTAACATTCAAACGATAGAAGTTTCGATCCCACTCATTTGGACCTTCAAAGATCCAGACCCCATTCTGTGATTGGTATTCTTCCGGATCAACGGTATCGATCTCATTTTTTGAATTATCAAAGATAGAGAGGGTTACGTTTTGAGCAGTTGGAGCCCAGACTTTAAGGGTAATGCCATCATCGGTGTAGATCGGGCCGAGTTGACCGTCGTAGGTGTAGAGGTCATCAATTATCCCATGAGTTTGAACACGGGTTGCTTTAACAGGAATCCCGTTCAGATCATACGCCACAGCCAGGATTTGTCCTTTAAGAGCTTCACGGTATTGGTTTTGTTCACCATTCACGGAAAAAACGGGTCTGTCCGAAATATGGCGGAATTTATCGGCTTGATAAGCGGTTAACATACCATCTTCTGACAGTGATAGAGACTGCCCTGATGGAGATCCAAATCTCTGAATGGAAAGATCTGCATCAAGACTATACCTCAGTTCAAATGATTCGGCATCCACACCGGGGTCCCAGATCACCCGTTCGGCAGACACCCAATGAGCCGAAGCACCTTCAACCGGAAGTACCGGTGAGAGCTGAGTGGTCTGTTGCGACGTTGTACAAGATGAAATGATCAAGCCGGTAACGATAAAAATCAGAAGGTAGAATGGTCTCATAGAGCTATGTTTTTTCTTTAATTCACATCAGGATAATAAAGAATTATGAACTGAATATAAGTTGTGAAAATCCGGGTGATGGCTTGGGTTTCAGCATTTTAACGACTATAATTTTAAGTAGAAAGGATTGAACTTGTGTTGATATGATAACAAAATCACGGTTCCGGCGTAGATTATATACGGCCAGATCGATTACGAATATAGATTATTGTTACACGGACTCATGTAGCTGCGAGATTATGTTTAATCACTATACAAGAGGCTTTTCTGAGATTTTTATCAATCCTATAAACCGGAGGATCTGTTGATACGAGCATATTGGAGTGGAATTATTATTGCCGGTCTGTTATTTGTTGGCGGATGTACCCAAGTATATCAAGTTTCGATTGACGAAATCCCCGAGACAGATCCTTACTATACAACCGGGTACCCGATCGCAGATATTTCCGGTCAGATTGAAAGGGTTCAGCAATCTCTTATTCGGATTAATTCTACAGCCAGATATCGCGTTTTCCTGGTAGACGATCAGCTGCAGATAACTTCCGAAGAGGCTGATACGCTCAATCCATCTGATATTTCAATCAATCAAACAATCATTGAAGAAAGTACAGCCGGCACCGCTATTGTTGTGGGGAAAACAAGCAGCCGGGGTTATTTGCTTACCTGCGCTCATACCGTTGAATTTCCGGAACGTGTTTATACATATCGCGTGGGAGAGAATATCGAACCTAACACCTACGTCCGTACAATAGCGGTAAAAATGAGTCAGGTTAATATGGCTCTCACAGAAAATACGTTGGCTTTGTACTCACTGGAGGATGAGGATCGGGTAAAGGATCTGGCTCTGATCAGTGTCGATTTAGAAACTTTTGATGAGGTTGCAGAAGATTTAATTCCCATCAACATGAAAATGGGATATTCTGAAAATCTTAAATCCGGCAGTGTTGTGTATGTAATGGGATATCCAAGGGGGTATCAAACCGTAACACGCGGAATTGTAACACTTGACAACAGAAACGAAAGCGGTGGATTTTTAACAGATGCTCTCTTTAACAGGGGAATAAGCGGAGGGATCATTATCGCTTCAAAAGATAACTTCAGGTCATTCGACTGGGTTGGGATGGCTAATGCCGGTGTTGCCAATCGCGAATATTTTCTTGTTCCGGAAACCGATCAAATTGATTTTGATCTGCCTTACCAGCAATATGGCGGAGATATTATGGCGAGTGAGATTTCAACACTGAATTATGGATTGACGCACAGCATACCTACACAGACAATCCGTGAATTTTTGAGCGGGAACCGCAATGTTTTACGGAATGTGGACCGAAGCTATCAACTGCCAAGGGAATAAACCTGATTCTAATTTTGCACAGAGCTTCTGAAGCGGACTGACGAGTATTCGATATGTCTGCGAAGAATCAATAGGGTAGCGCACCTCCGGCGCGCCGCTGGTTATGTTATTCGGTTTTGTACAAACTTACCGCTCCATCCGGAGCGGATTTGAT
>CAYNZY010000121.1:0-4862 GCA_964401805.1 uncultured Rhodohalobacter sp. | reverse complement strand
AGGTTTGCCACGGTGGTAAGGAGAATAATTGGAAATATTACAACAAGAATAGAAAATTAGTAAAAATTCCGTGTCTACTTGGTATTTCATCAAAAACACAGGAAGCTCCGCTGGAGCTTTAAAGATATGTGACTCTATATAACTATAAACTGGCATCTCCTATGGAGATTTTTAAAAACGATATGAGCTTTCCAAATAAGTTTAAATCTGAAAAACTCAAGTCACGTCTAGACGGTCTGCCAAGATGAATGGATCCCATCAGTAAAAAAGATAAACAGATTCCGTAGAAATCCTCAGTTTATAGAAATACTGATCCAATCCATTAGTCGCTCCGGAGGAGCGTCCTCTTCAAACATTGCCAATGAAGCACATAGAATGAATTGAAATGGCTCTAAGTAAAATGTGTGAGTAATATAAATTCCGTGCCTCCGTGGCAATTCACTATGAACTTAAACCCTCTCCTTTGCTAAGTTCTCCTCACCATCATCCAGAAAATATTTACCGATGATCATTGGAACCAACAGACATACAATTCCAATGATAGAAACCCAGGTATTGTCTGATAAAAAATTCATAGCAATTAAATATATACCGCATGTTCCGATAATAATTTTAAGTACAGTCTTTTCAATTCCCCATGAAAATGTCAGATATGCGATTCCAATGAGGGTGAACATTGCTGAATTTAATACATGATTGGTCTCACTGCTATAATTAAAAAACCAATCCGATATATTTGCAGCTATGAGTATCATAAGTAATGTTAAAAGCAGGATATTAAATATTTGTACGGCTTTATTTTCTGAAGATTTCAACATCTGTTTCATATAATTTTCATTTCTGGGGATTACAGTATCCCAGTTCAGTATCGGATATTCAGTAAGCATTTAATTATACTTTACTTTGGTACTTATCGCAAAATATTCAATAGTTATTCTAATCTTCTACTGCTGCGTTATCCGGCTTTATGTAATGAAATGCTAATTTTTGCCCCACCCGTTTGGGTACCTATTTTCAAGAATTATTATTTCCTGATGAATTAACTATCAAAGAGTTTAATCATCCCAAACTTTTCCGCATTGTTGAGGATCCCGCTACCTCAGCGAGGCGGCACATTTGTAAAAAGCCTGAAACCACAATCCACCCTGCTCTGGACGGAGCAGTACCCGATAGCACCTTTGTTTATTACTGCCTTTTATAAAATATCACTGGAAGCTCCGCTGGAGCTTTGATGGCATAAGGTTCATGATGTCTATAAACAGGCAACTCCGATGGAGTTGGTCCTAAACACAATGTATGTTTAAAAATAGGTTCGAATTGAAAATTCATGCTATCGTAATTGGCTTCTCGACTTTGCTCGAAGTGACGGTGGAAAGTTTTTTAACAAAATAAGCCACCATACAAGTATAAACGCCAAGATCCGTTTCTATTCTTTTCACAAGCAAATTCTTCTCCTGCCTCAGCGAGGCAGCACATTTGTAAAAAAGATCTTGAATCCTATACCATCCTGCTCCGGATGGAGCAGTACCCATAGTTTAATGACTGAACACTAACATAAACACGGAGTTCAACTGTCAAATACACTGATGAATCCGATTTATACTAATTAGAAAAATATCAAATATCAGAACGGACGTAAGGCTAAGGAAGTTTTATCCCCTTATACCTGAAAACAAATGTATTGTTATGAAAGACTTCTTTGATGCCACAGATCGCCGCATTGCCGAATCTATGAACAAGATCGGGTTGCCTGCCCTTAGACTATCTCTGGGAATCATCTTTATATGGTTCGGGATCCTGAAAACCATCGGACTTTCTCCTGCCGAGGGACTCGTTTTGGCTACAGTTGACTGGATGCCAATATTTAGTGCGGAAACCTGGCTGATTATTATTGGATGGTGGGAAGTCATTATTGGAATCTGTTTTCTGTTCAAACCTACTCTCCGAGTGGCGATAGGACTGCTTGCCATGCAGATGGCCGGCACTCTCCTTCCACTGTTTATCCTCACCGAAGTAACTTGGCAAGCCGGGAGTTTTCCTTACGCTCCCACCATGGAGGGACAGTATATCATCAAAAACCTGCTCATCATTTCCGCTGCTATCGTTATTGGAGGAACTGTACGTAAAAAATGAGAATAACCTACCCTGTTCACACCTATGTGTGTTGTATCATCCTCTTGCTGTTTGGCTTGCATTAGTTAAAGGATTGCCAAATGATCCTATAATTGAATTCATTAAATAGGAAAGATGATTGAGTATAAATTCCAATATTTATACAGTTCAAACTAAATATAGTCACTTCTTTGGATGTTCGGCCTGATCATTATTCTCACCCTTTTAAAACGTTGTACGAATCATCCTTACAGATACAATTATTTGTTTTTTCAAAATTTATAACTATTCTCAACAGTTAATTAACAATAAATCAAATGAGGGGAACGATGAATATTTCAAAATTAATTTCAGTAATTTTGGTCTTTACATTCACACTGTTAGGCTGCCAGCAACAGCAGACCGACCAAAATGAGGTGACCAGTGGCGGAGTCATTCTCTCGGGAGAACTTAGTGGTAATGAATTTGAAATTGCCACCGGTGATGAACTCGATAATTTTATGCAAATCGTTGAAGCCTATAACCAAAAAGATGCAGCAGGAGTCTGGGAATTCTCAGCTGATTCAGTATCGATACTCGGTGTAGAGGGCAATTTAAATTATGTGACTCAAGCCGATTTTGAAGGTATGTTTTCTGCCATAGACACTCTGAGCTGGGATATTGATGCCGCTATTCCTGTTCGGGTTACCGGCACGGATATTGTAAAAATCCTGGCTGATACCCGCGAAGTGATGAACTACAAAGATGGGACCACAACAAGCGTACGACTAATGGAAGAGTTTACATTTGAAAACGGCATGCTCACAGGTGTTCGTCAGTGGAGTGCGGAACTGCCTGAAGAGATGTAGAAGAGATTTCACTTCATCAATATTAGAAATAAACTCGTGGCCGGGCATTGGGTCCGTGCCACGAGGATATAACTATTTTTTTGTTACATCTACTGATCCGCACTAACGGGCACTCGAATCCTGATCTCTTCCCAGGCCATCTCAATAAAACCACTGTTGTCATCTTCTGAAACTACGGAGTAGACAAGTTGCTCGGTGTGGTCACTTGCCATCGGTTCAACGTCAAAGCGGGCTACATCCAGTTCGGTATCATAGTCATCCGCTTGATGCTGATCCCAGTGTTCGTTCATAATCACCGTCCAGCTATCCTCCCCCGGTACTGTAAAAAAGGCATACTTCCCGGCCTGCACCGGTTCTCCGTTCACAAGCATATCATCTTCAAACTCAACAGATGTAGCCATATGTGCACCGGTGACCCAAATTTCTCCATAGGGAACCAAATCGTTCCAAATCACGCGCTCCCGCACGGATGGAGCACTGTAGTCGATCAGAATTTGAGATCCGCCAATTTCTCCTGATGCTTCCCGCTTCGGGCTCAGCACTTCCTCCTCTTCACCATCACTATCACTTTCACTGACACTATCTGACTGCATATCAGACATTTCCATCTCAGTAGATGTCTCCGACTCAACTTCTGTTTCCGTTTGCTCTGAGCCGGAACTGCATCCCACCCATAAAAGTGCAAATAATATCATCCATACTGTTTTCATAGATCTCACTCATTTTTTTATTGCCATTAAACATCGATGCACTAATGTTTAAATTTTTTGGATGAATACAAAGATTTAATCCATTCGCATACCGGCATGCAGAAGAATTGAGGATTATAAGCACAGATAATTCGACAATTCCTTTCTGAATTACAAAATAAAACAGACACGGTGTTTATATCCTTACTCCGGCTCATTTGTTGTGATTACAAAAATCACAAGCGGCTCGTTACCGCTGTTTTCCACTGCATGATAGGCCTCTCCTCTTACCGTAGTTACCGATCCTTTTTTGATGTCGTAGTTCCTAACCTTGCCCGCTTCACTGTCTTTCTCAGAATAGATTCCCTCACCGTGCACAACCACATAAAGTTCCTGTTCTTTTCGGGTTCCATGGGTGTGAAGCCCTACGCTGTCACCCTTTTCAGGCAGTATCATATAGGCTCCAATCCGGTTATTGACCAGCTCACCTTTATTAAACATCTGTAGCAGATAAACTCTCCCGTTGCCGCCGTACATATTCTCCCGTTTATCATATCTGGCTACTTCCCGGCGTTCTGAGCCGTAGTGAAAAAGAGTCGGGTCAAGAATGGAGTCAAGCAGATTGTCGAGTTCGGACTTTTCTTTTTTGGATAGAGGTTTTCTTTCTCTTTTCATCTTAGATATTTTCTGTGGCTATCAGGTGCGTTTATTTTTTAATTCTATCCTTCAAATAAGGAATTAGATTTAAAGACAATTCCATCTATTTTCACTGTCTATAGTTACAGTATACATCGATTTAATCCAACCTTCGTCCCGAATTGAAAGAAGTTGGTATATTTTAAGTGTGTATCTGACACAAAATCATTGCCTCTCATGTCAGTTTTCGAGCTTGTGAAAGTTCAACATTCCAACTGCCTCAAAGAGGCAGTACATATGTAAAAACCTTAGAAGCTTACAATCATTGCTGCTCCGGTTGAAGCAGAACAGACTGATTGGTTAAAACTTTTCATTACCAAAAACAGTACACGCAGGAAGCTCCGATGGAGCTTTGAAGGCTCTTGTTTTATGATAGCTGAACGCCATTACCAGACCAGGACATTGCAACAATATACAACTACACGCTAATATCCTGTAGGCTGAAAGCCTACCACAACTTAGCCTGTGGCAACGCCGCGGGCATACAGTATTTCCCAATCACCCAAAAGGCTGTAAG
>CAYNZY010000120.1:0-4943 GCA_964401805.1 uncultured Rhodohalobacter sp. | reverse complement strand
TTTTTCAAGACTTAAAAGTTAACCGTTTTTAAACTTCGATACAACCTAACCTCAATAGTTTTTCACTTTCAGACTCCTTATCCATATTGTATTATAAACGTCATGGAATAACCGTTTTACCTTCTATATTTCCGATTCAACCCTACTTAAAACACAATCATGAAAAAGGAATCCTTCGTTCTTAAAACTTCCAATGATTTGGATCTGCATTGCCTGCACTGGCGGCCCGAAAGCCCCTCCATTGGGGTTGTTCAGCTTGTACATGGAATGGCAGAACATGTGGATAGATTTCATGATTTTGCAAAATATTTAACCAATCACGGCTATGCGGTCATAGGACACGATCATCCCGGGCACGGGAAATCAGCTAACGACAAGCTTGGTTATGTCTCTTCAGATGATGCATTTCACACACTTGTAACCGAAACTCACCGGGTCTATTTTACCATAAAGCAGAAGTATCCGGACCTGCCTCTGTTCATCTTCGGACACAGCATGGGCTCTTTTATAACCCAGCGGATGATGCAGCTGAAGCCAATACGGCCAAATGGAATCATCTATTCAGGCAGCAATGGAAAGCCACCTTTTCTGCTTCACTTCGGGATCTTATTATCTAAATTACTGAGTAAAATTTCAGGCCCGGAGAAAAAGAGTCCGCTTATCAACTATCTGACATTTGCTGAATACAATAAAGTTTTTAAACCTAATCGCACCGATTTTGACTGGCTTACCCGAGATCAGGAGATCGTGGATCAATATGTCAAAGACCCGGCTTGCGGATTTATTTATTCGGTCGGATTTTATCGCGACCTTTTTCTCGGACTCAAAACCCTTCATCAGCATGAACCATTTTCAGGTTACAGCAAATCGGTACCCATGCTTTTGGTTTCCGGTGACGAGGATCCGGTTTCTAACATGGGAAAAGGAGTTTATCAGCTCAAATCGCTTTTGGAAAAATCCGGGGCTGAATCTGTAGACATACAACTTTATCCCGGTGGACGTCACGAAATGCATCACGAAATCAATCGGGATGAAGTAATGAATGATATTTTTACATGGATACAGAATCATACTTAAGAGAAAAAACAGCTTTCCAAAAATCCAGATGAAGCAACTTCGAAAGCTTGTTAAAAAACTAATTCCGGTAATTGTAGTCATTTTGCTTGCCGGTTTGGTCCTGTCGCGGGTTGTCTCACCGGATCGTCAGCAAAAGATTGAGGTAATCACTACGGCAAGTGAAGCCGGTGATCATCAGGGAAAGTACGCTGAAGTTTGCGGTGAGGTTGTCACTGTTCAGACGATCAGACAAATTGGCGGAGAGCCGACATTCATCAATTTTGAAGAGGATTATCCCAACCAGTACTTCACCGGTGTGATTTGGGGTGAGGACCGATTGGCCTGGGATAATTCTCTTGAAGATCTCTACACAAACCGACAGATCTGTGTTGAAGGCTATATTCGTATCCATGAAGGCACACCTCAAATCAGAATCACCTCACCCGGGCAAGTACGGTACAAAAGGGAGTAGTAAAACTTTACGGGAGCGGATCGTAGGTTACCATTCCGATGCTGCTTTTTTCAGCTCTGTCAAATTCCGTTTCAGTTGGCCTTGTAGTCATTACCGGTTTAGACAGATTCTGAACAACCTTTTCCGTCATTGAGCCCAGGAATAGATGGGCAAAACCGCTGTGACCGTGAGTAGCCATTACAACCAGGTCTGATTTTTTATCAGCATATTTTTCAATTTCATAGTGAACCGAGTATCCGGCTATGATTACCGTCTTCAAAGGAATGTATTTTTCAGAATCCGCTGTACCGGCCTTTAAACTGTCCAAAAAGGACTTATCACTTCTTTCTAATTGAATACCCTCCGGCTTTCGGTCCTGCAGATAGTAATCAAGCCTGCTCATTAGCTGCTCATAAATTTTCTCTTTTTGATGTGTCGCAGGATCGAAATCCGATTCTTCGGTCATTCCCCCGTGCAGCTCCATTACGTAAAACAGTGATACTTCAGCACCAAACGCATGTGCCAGCGCCACGGCATGCGGCAGAGCACTCAATGAGAGTTGTGATGAATCCGTTGGCATCAATATCCGTTTAATATCTCCGGCTGTCGTACCTTTATCGATAGCCAGCACCGGTACTTTTGAATTTCTAAGTATTCTCAGTGTGGTAGATCCTCGTTTCATAAAAGATTCATCTTCACCTTTAGAACCCATCACAATCAGATCATACCCTTCATCATTTGCATAATGAATGATTGAATCGGAAGCTTTTCTATTCTTCCCGATGTGAATTTTCCCACGAATGGGCTCATCGATCCGCTCCAGCACTGATGTTAATTTTCGTTCTGTCTGTTTTACGATATCAGGTATGACATCCTCATCCGGATCAACGGCTACGGGAATCTTTTTTAATGTTTCCCTCAGGTATTCACCGGTTGGCAGAACATGCATCAGATCTATTTTGCCGGCAAACTTATGAGCTAACTGTTTTGCTACTGCATAAGCAGCCTCTGCACCGCTTGAAAAATCTGTCGGCACCAAAATTTTTCTATACTTTTTCATACAACTCCAAGACGCCGTTTTTGTCGGTTTTGCTTGTTAAACTTTATGATCTCTATTTATCATCTATTGCTATGTCGATCAGCTCTATAGCATTTTCATAAGCTTCATCAATAGTCTCTCCCTCAGCCTTCAACTCCTTTCCCTTGCTATTTTTAACCGTAACTTTCACCCCGTCCCACTTCTCACTCTTTTTTGCTGATATAACTGTAAAACCACGATAGCCTTCATCTTTTAATCGGTTCACCCGTTCCTGCAGTACCGACTCAGAATTACCATTCATCATATTGTTCATGTCTCCTCCTATCTATTTTGTAGCACATCTACTCTTAAAAAAACGATTTATCTTTCAAATTCATATACAAATTTGGCTGAACACCGACTAAGGGATTTCCTTATAGACCAATCAAAGGGTCATTTTATATCCAGTAGCTATGCAAATATATTTAAACCTGAAGCGCAGTTACGGAAGCCGGAAGCGTAGTGGTTTCAGATGAAGTGAAACTGAACCTGAATGTTCAGCTTACTAAAAACTGATTGTCGAAGTGGAAGTGTTAGTAAGATCCAGCGTTAGCCCGAAAGGAAGTTAGTGGTTTTTTTAATCACGTCGTTTAAAGTACTATCTCATACAATAATCTATCATATTTGTCTTTAAAGCTGTCGTAGATCCATTAGTTGGTTAGTAGAGTAATCCAAACATCCAGAGTGGAATACTATTTTGAAAAGCATACTCAATATCATCTTTTGCCACATAAGCATCCTGTATGTTCATTATCTGTTTGTCGGATTTATTTTTCCCGCCAACCTCTATAGTGATGTCTCCATCAATAAGAAAATCTCCTTTTTTAGCTAAGTAAACATCATGCCCTGCGTTTCGCAGCTGATTAACAATAAATGTTTCGCGGAGTGCTCCTCTTTCTGCTTTTGAATTCAATGCAAATGCAAGATTCGTATTTTCAAAGTACACCTTATCTGGTTTTTGCAGCACTGAAACTCCCCGCCCTGTTTTATGAATAAGATTTAAAATGCGGGCATCCTCCAGGTGTTTCAGATAGTTATAAATGGTATTCCTCCCCACATGTAATTTGTTAGCAATTCTCGAAATATTTGGAGTGAAAGGTGCAGATCCGGCAATCACTCCCAACAATTTTTTAATTTTTTGAATGTTGGAAGGGCTGTAATCCTGCACATATGCCAAATCGTTCTCTAAAACGGCGTGTACAACAGCCGTTAGCTTTTGACGCGTTGTTTCATCATCCTCAACCTTTAAAAATGGGAAATACCCATTCATTAGATATTCTTTGAATAGAGGCAGCGGCTTAATTATTTCAACTATTTGATTTGTTATATCAGTAGCATTTTCAAGAATTTCATCTAGTCTTAAAACCTCCAAGAAAATTCCGTGCCGATATTCTAAAAACTCCCTGAATGAGAGTCCAGGAAGTAACATAATCTTTGCCCTTCGGCTAAGATCGGCTTCAGCTTTAAAAATATCGAAGGCGGATGATGCTGAGAATATAAACTGCATATCAGGGTGAGCATCAAATCCTGTTTTCAGTTCAGATGACCACCTTGGGTATTTGTGAATTTCATCAATCAGCAACAGCTTTCCACCCATTTTTTCAAACTCCGTTATCAGCTCATACAAAGAGTTGCTGTAAAACCAGGGATGATCTGCAGAAACATAAAGCGCCTGTTTCTTATGCGGGTATTGAAACTTTAAATATTGAAGCATAAGCGTTGTTTTTCCAACACCACGCAAGCCTTTTATTCCGAATAGTCGCTGATTCCAGTCAATTTCATCGTAAGCATATCGTTTCCAGTGACTGTTTACAGATCTTAAAATTTTGTTTTGATACGAAATCAGCTCTTCCATATTATTGTATTGAGTAAAAAACAAAATATGGACAATAATGTTTTTATTTCAAAACACTATTACTCTATACTCAGTAAATTATCCCTCCAACTCCTCTTCTTTAATGTAAATGTGTACACTTTCAGGTTTGCCCTAACCATAGAATTCACAAAGCACATTAAAATCATCATGCCAACCTTCATGCAACTTCGAGCCTCGGTGGCTTCGTGGCATTAAATATAAAACCATATTCTTTACTCGGAGATTTTTTCAATTCTCACAACATTGGCACACTCTTTTCAACCCCCCCTATTTCCCCTCCTTAAAAAGGAGGGGATTTATTCACTCATATCACTCACCAATCATCAAACTCTTTTGAAAAACAAAAAAGGCGTGAGTTTTACACCCACGCCTTTAAAAATATTCAGAAATTAGTTCTGATTAATATCGGTACTGATCAGACTTATATGGTCCTTTAATCGGTACTCCGATATATTCAGCCTGATCTTCAGTCAGCGTTTCAA
>CAYNZY010000119.1:0-5087 GCA_964401805.1 uncultured Rhodohalobacter sp. | reverse complement strand
TTTATTCCGTAGGAATACCCTGTTTATAGAAAAGTTATAAATCAAATTTCATCGCTCCGTAGGCGCGACCTTTTCTCTCATCCTAAAATTTTACGCAATCACCATTATCAAACAGGAGGCTCCGATGGAGCCTTTTAATTATTCAATTCTGTTATCTATAAACAGGTGACTCCTCACGGAGTCTTTTTTTAAAACCACGCTTTCCTCACTGGCCACAAAGACAGAAAGCCTCTAAAATTCACGAAGTTCACTCTGCGGAAATCCGCGTTCAAACTACGAAACTCTGCGAGAAACAAGAACATATAATTTTAAACCCTGACGCTGTCAGAACCCGAAGACTGCCGGGATGCTGACAGGTCTTTCCCATCAGTAATTTAATACATTCTATCCGTCTGACTGAAACTACAACGGTCTGACGGAGTGAGCTTTAGAACGATCTCTTTTCTATTCAGGTTTTTATAGATGGACTCATCAACTAAAAATTTAAAACAAGGAGAAAATATGGGAGCAAAGAAGATTTTAATGATCGTTGGGGATTACGGAGAAGACCTCGAAATCATGGTGCCGTTTCAGGCCCTTCAGATGGTAGGCCATACCGTACATGCTGTCTGCCCGAATAAAAAGAAAGGCGAATCCTGCCCGACAGCCGTTCACGATTTTGTTGGAGATCAAACCTACAAAGAGTTAACCGGACACAACTTCACCCTCAACTACTCTTTTGACGATGTGAAGGTGGAAAAATATGATGCCCTGGTGTTGCCCGGGGGACGCGGTCCGGAATATCTCAGGCTCGACAACAATGTAATTGAGATGGTTCGTCATTTTGTGGAAGAGGATAAACCAATTGCCGCGATCTGCCATGGGCTTCAAATACTGGCGGCCGTTGGCGGAATTGAAGGCAAAACCCTTACCGCCTATCCGGCTTGCGGTCCCGAAATGAAATTAGCCGGTGCAGATTACAAGGACGTGGATCCCACAGAAGCCGTCAGAGACGGTAACCTGGTCACCACTCCTGCATGGCCAGGCCATCAAAAATGGCTTGCAGAATTCCTGGATGTTTTAGGAACTAAAATTTCACATAATTAATATTCTACACTTCGTGGCACGCCTTTACGTCGTGCCACGAATTTATTAAAACCATACCATTCACACACAGGAGGCTCCGATGGAGCCGTTAACCATATCGATAGCATGCATTCTATAAACAGGAAACTCCTAACGGAGTTGGTTTAAATTCGCGGCTAAACTTCAAAATATATCAAACAGCGGATCAGGCATTTATGCTTCGGGAAACCCATTCATGGGTTCAACATACGAGCGCGGGATTTATCCCCGCGAAAAACCGCGCTTCCATCTGTGAAAATTTGCAAGAAAAATACCTGTGGATTATACCAGACGCTTACAGGTCTTATACTGCAATTCTATCCGTCTGACCAAAAATACAACGGCCTGACGGATGAAATGCAAATCCAAAAATCCAAACGACAACAGGTCCGGTTGGTGCTGTCAGTTCATCTACATTCTAAAATTCACTCCTGACTGCTACCACTTCTAAAGAACGATGTAAAAACATAACGCTGCTCAATCGGTTCTCCGTCGAGTATTGCAGGCTCCCACTTCTCCATATTTTCAACAATATCTTTATACATATCGCTTATGGCATCATGTGGAGTTCTGATGATCTCAACCTGACCCGCATTTCCATCAACATCTACAACGTACGTTAGCAACAGACGTCCCTCATACCCTTCACGTCTGGCCTGTTCAGGGATGACGGAATTCATTTTAATATATTCCAGAACTGCCTCACTTCCGCCCGGATATTTTGCCCAAACGTCCGGTTCAGGATACTCAAATGATAACGCCTGCTCAGGCATAGGAACCTCTTCATAATTTGAATCTGAAGAGTTCAATCGGTCAGTGGAAGAGCAGCCCAATCCCAAAAATAAGACTGAAAGTATAAGTAGAGAGAGTATGTAACATTTACGCATAGCGATCTTTAATTTATTTACAAGATCACTAAGCATAAATAAATCAGAGTTTTCGGTCAACTCAAATTATTTCAAAAACCCTTTTTTTACCAACAGTTCGGCGTTCAGAACAGCGCCACCTGCAGCCCCTCGAACTGTATTGTGAGCCATTGCTATATAACTCACATCCAGAACGTGTGCCGGTCGTATTCTTCCAATAGCAGTCTGCATTCCTCCTTCGCTGTCTGCATGCAAACGTGGCTGTGGATATCTGGGATCGGTATGAACCTTTAATGGAAATTCTGGCGCCGATGGCAGGCCCAGATCGTGTATCGGACTCTTCCAATTTTCCATGGTTTCGCGGATCTCATCCAGTTCAGCCTTCTTTTTCAAACCCACCGTTATAGACAGAAGGTGCCCGTTTATTACCGGCACTCGCGTTGCAGTCGCTTCCACAGGAAAATCGGCATATCGAACTGCACCGTCTGATAATGTACCCAGTAGCTTTAGTGGCTCCTGCCGTATTTTTGACTCTTCCCCTCCAATAAATGGAATTACATTTCCCATAATATCTAAGCTTGGCACGCCCGGATAACCCGCACCGGAAATGGCCTGCATAGAAGTAACTACAAGTGATGAAATTCCAAATGCATCCTGAAGAGGTTTGAGCGAAGTTGTGAGCGGAACCGCTACACAATTCGGATTCGTTACAATCCAACCGGTCCCATCTTTTGTAAATCGCTGTTCACGAATCAGATCAATATGATCCGGGTTCACCTCAGGTATCAGAAGCGGAACCGTAGGGTCTGTTCTGTAATTTTTTGCATTACTGATCACCGGAATTCCCGCTTTGGCGAAATCCCCTTCAATTTCTGTAGCCACGGACGAATCGAGTCCTGAAAAAACAAAGTCCACATCTCTGAAAAGTTCTGACTTGCACTCCAGAACCTCCAGCTGTTTCACATTTTCCGGCATGGGAGTACTTTCGATCCAGTTTGAAGCTTCTGAATACGGTTTACCTGCCGATCGTTTAGAAGCTCCTAAAGCTGTGACTTGAAACCAGGGGTGATTCTCGAGAATTCTAATAAATTTTTGACCTACAGCACCTGTAGCGCCTAATATTCCGACTCTGAATGACGTCATAAAATGTTTTTCCTCTTTTTAAATAAATCTAAAGTGTAAAGATTGGCTTTTTGTACTGAACTGTGAATCTATTACTTACAACAAGTTTTACGAACAGCCTTTAAAATAAGAAATCCTCTATACAAACGATTCATCAAAGGTAAGATTTTTCATATCTTTGCTGTTTACAAATATTTTCGAATTGAAACTCGATTTCAAACCGACTAACTACAGATTTTTTATGCCTGAAAAGAATTTAGATTCACTGGACAAAATTGTTTCCCTGTCGAAAGCAAGAGGATTTATCTTTCAATCATCCGATATTTATGGAGGGCTTGCAGCAGTATACGACTATGGACCGCTTGGCGTTGAGCTGAAACGAAATATTCAGGATAACTGGTGGAAATCAATGACTCAGCACCACGATAATATCGTAGGTGTGGATGCAGCCATCTTTATGCACCCAAAAGTTTGGGAAGCCAGTGGTCACGTGGAAGGCTTCAATGATCCTATGATTGACGACAAACAGTCCAAAAAACGCTATCGGGCCGATATGTTGATTGAGCAGCATATTCAGAAGCTCCGTGATAAAGGAAAAGATGATGAAGCAGACAACCTGCAGGAGCAGCTTGATACAACCGGTACCCGGAAAGGCCTTTGCGAGGATCTCTACGATATTATCATGCAGGAAGAGATCAAGGCTCCCGAATCCGGAGCATTCGACTGGACGGAAGTGCGCCAGTTTAACCTGATGTTCAAAACCCATTACGGCGCAACCTCATCGGGTGATGACGACGCCATCTATCTGCGCCCTGAAACCGCTCAGGGTATTTTTGTGAACTTTAAAAATGTAATGGATACTGCACGTGTCCAGATTCCATTTGGAATCGCACAGGTTGGAAAAGCTTTCCGAAACGAAGTGGTTGCACGCCAATTCGTATTCCGTATGCGGGAATTCGAGCAGATGGAGATGCAATACTTTGTAGAGCCTGGCACAGATGAAGAGAGCTATGATA
Source organism: uncultured Rhodohalobacter sp. (assembly GCA_964401805.1). Lineage (GTDB taxonomy): Bacteria > Bacteroidota > Rhodothermia > Balneolales > Balneolaceae > Rhodohalobacter. The sequence goes on along the minus strand of CAYNZY010000119.1, from coordinate 979 downwards.
ACTGGCTCAAAAGCCGGATTGAGTGGCATAAAAACCTCGGGATCCGTGAAGAAAATTTAAGAACAGTCCCCCATCCGGAAGATAAGCTGGCACACTACGCACGCGCAGCTGCTGATATTCAGTTTAACTTCCCCATTGGCTGGCAGGAAGTTGAGGGCGTCCACAATCGAACCGATTTTGACCTGTCCCGACATCAGGAGTATTCCGGCAAAAAAATGGAGTACTACGATCAAAAACAGCAGAAACGGTATACACCCTATGTGATTGAAACCTCCATCGGCCTTGACCGCTGCACACTGATGGTGCTTTGTGATGCATATCGCGAGGAAGAGGTAGACGGCGATACCCGAACAGTGCTGAAACTCCATCCTAAACTGGCACCGACAAAAGTTGGGATTTTCCCTCTCATCAAAAAACCGGAATTGCAGGAACTGGCTAAGAAGATAGAGTTCGAACTTCGTGATGAATTCAACGTCCTTTATGATGAGTCGGGTTCAATAGGCAAGCGTTATCGCCGCCAGGATGAAGCAGGAACGCCGTTCTGTGTTACAGTAGATTTTGACGGACTTGAAGACAACACCGTCACCATTCGCTATCGAGACAACATGGAACAGGATCGTGTTTCCGTAGATAAACTGGCTGAAGTGATTCGTAACGGTATGAAAACCTGGAAACCGGAGTAGGAGAGTTCACCGCGGTGACGCTGCGCACTCGGAGTAGAATTTGAATCAAGCCGTCAGACCGCTATAGTCGGTCAGACGGCTTTATGGTTTAGAGTACATGGACCTGTCAGCGCCTGAATTGCAACGGAAGCCCTGGCAACATCAAATGTCGCGTAGCTTTACAACGCTGATAGTTTTCCTCCAAACGCAATAGATTATCAGATCTTAGTACCCGTGACAGGCCTTACATTTACCCATCAGACCGAGGAAGTATTTAATTGAAGTCGACATGTCCATGCGCCGGCAGGTGCATTACA
>CAYNZY010000118.1:0-5134 GCA_964401805.1 uncultured Rhodohalobacter sp. | reverse complement strand
AAGTCCTCTTTCGGATAGTAGGGCGGGCCCGGAATAAGCTGAGTTCGAACCGAATTAAGCAGCTCTTTTACTCCATTTCCCTGAAGAGCTGAAACATAGTGGATCTCCTTAAATCGTAACTTCTGTTTCAAATCCTCTACTTTTGCTTCCGCCCTGGAACGGCTCGCCTGATCCATCTTATTCACGACCAGGAATATCGGTTTGTTAATGCTTCTTAAAAGCTCAATCACTTCATGAGTTGGAAATTTGTCCAACGGATCGAAAATAAAGAGAATCACATCAGCATCGGCGCGGGCTCTTTCAACCGTGTTCATCATCGCACGCTGCAGCTCATATTTTGGAGAGATTACGCCGGGCGTATCCAGAAAAATAATCTGTGTGTGATCATCCGAGTAGATTCCAACCACTTGATGACGAGTAGTCTGAGGTTTGTGTGTAGTAATGGATATTTTTGTACCCAGTATATGGTTCATCAGTGTAGACTTACCCGCATTAGGTTTTCCAATAAGAGCTACATATCCGGATTTATGTGGTTGATCAGTCAAATTAGTTCATTTAATTAAAGTGATAAAAAGTCCCCCTTTGAAGGGGGGATAATCAATTGTGTTCAACAATTGATTCGGGGGGATGTGAATGCCATAATTTATATTCTACCAGATTGTGAACAAATTAGCCACCCATAATTTTTAAATACTCTTTCACCGTTCGCTCCAATCCCCAAAAAACGGATTTCGATACCAATGCGTGACCAATACTAACATCATTTAAATGGGGCACTTCGTCAATTAAGCGCGGTAAATTCACGAGATTTAAACCGTGACCGGCATTCACCATCATACCTAAGTCGTGAATCAATTCTGCTCCTTCTTTCAGCCGTAAGAGTTCTTTCTTCAGGCTCTGTTCATCCGATGCATTCGCAAAAACTCCTGTATGGAGCTCAATAGCATCTGCACCTAATTTGTGTGCAAGTTTAATGTCAGCCGGATTTGGGTCCAGGAAGAGACTTAATTTTATATCTGTATTTTTAAATTTGGGAAATACCCGACTTTCAAAATCGTTATATACTTTGTTCATATTCAGGCCACCCTCTGTAGTGAGCTCTTCCCGGCCTTCCGGAACAAGAGTACACAGGTGCGGTTTGATTTCATTACAAATTGTAATCATCTCATCTGTGGCAGCCATCTCAAAATCGAGAGTGCCTTTTACAGATTTTTTTAAACGGTAGACATCTTTATCACGAATATGACGGCGATCACCCCGGAGGTGGAAAACAATACCGGCAGCACCGGCATTTTCACAAACTCTGGCAGCTTCAATCGGGTCGGGATACCCCTCACCGCGAGCATTTCGCAAAGTTGCAATGTGATCGATATTTACAAGTAATTGCATGGTTTTGTATTATTCTTTTGTTTTACGCAAAGATACAACATCCCATTGCAAATTGTGAACCTGAAAGACTCTATGTCAACAAAGCAATATCTAACTATAATTATATTTCTATTTCTGCTGACCGGCTGCGGTGTTGTGCCGCGAGACAGTGCTCCCCGTTCTAATCCTTCGAGCTCAGGTAACCCGCCCATGGCCGCTACGGTTTCATCGTTTGACCGAGTCGTAAATCAGCTTCATAGTGCTCATCGTGAGTGGGAGGGTACTCCATACCGTTTGGGCGGAACCGGAATGAATGGCATCGATTGTTCTGCATTTACACAGGTTGTGTATCAAGACTTTTTCGGTGAGGATCTACCTCGAAATACCCGAGAACAGCTTGGGGAAGGTTCAGGTGTAAGAAGAGGGAGTATACGGCCGGGAGATTTGATTTTTTTCCGAACAAGCCGAAATGTTTTGCACGTGGGTATAGCGATGGAAGATGGTGACTTTCTGCATGCATCTGTTTCAAACGGTGTGATGATTTCTAATCTGTCTGAACCCTATTGGGCAGGTAAATATTTGGGAACTCGAAGAGTATTATGATCTAATTCGAATGTGTTGACCAATTTTTTATTGTGAATACAAGCACAGTAAAAATCATCCGTAAATTCTCGTAACTGATCGTGTAAGTGTTGAATTATTAAACAGCTACATTTGTTGATATAGTGAATCAGAAAGCAAAAAAACATTCATTATGTCTACAGATAAAATTAAAGATTATACAGCAGATCTATTAACTCTTGAAACGCATCTTTTTAATGCCGTTAAGAAACAACGCACCAGTGATAAGGCGAATGATAGCGATGCGATGGAGTTAATGAACGAGCTTGATCAGATATTGAGAAATCAGATCAATACACTCGAGAACCATCTTGATCAATTGGGTGGAGGTCGTAAATCAGATCTTAAAGAACTGCTGGGCAGTTTTTCAGGGTTAGCTGCTGGATTGATTGACACAGTACGAAAAGACCCGGTTTCAAAAATGTTGAGAGACGATTACACAGCACTCTCTATGTTGGCAACAGGTTATACCATGTTGCATACTCACGCATTAGCATACGATAAAGATGATCTGGCAGATATTGCACTCAAACATCTCGGTGAAATAACACCTGTAATTACAGAGATTAGCAGAGTGTTGCCGCTGGTGGTTGCCCGTGAATCTAATGATTTGGACAGAAACAAAGCGGAAGAGATCGGACAGAAAGCAATGGAGAACACACAGAAAATGTGGAAAGCTGAACAAATCAAGAAGGAACCCATTGTAGCCTGATAACTTTTTCAATGAATAAGACTTCAGACCCTCTCATAATTTGGGAGGGTTTTTTTATTTCAGACCGGGTATAGATGACAAAGGGCGGATAGCGGAAAGATGAATAACTGAAAACAAAACAGTAAAACAATTGAATTTCGAGTTATCCATAGATTTCTAGTTTAACTTCAGTGAATGGAGAAATAAAAAAACTGCATATTTCACGGTTCAAATTGTATCTTTACACCATCAGGCGTTTTTATTCGTTAAAAGGCTAAAAAACGGAGATTAATTATGATCAGACCTATGATGGGGCGCAGAACGAAGCCCAAAAAATTTGATATGCCTCTTAGGTATTATGATCCTGAAGAGGAGGAAAAAAGAAAGAAGCGCATTCAGATTAAAACCCGAAGTTTGAGCCGCAGACAGCGAGAGAAAAGTCAAAATGTTCGAGTTTTGGTATATGCCGTTGGATTGGCTGCGGTCATATTTCTGATATATATCCTTTAAGCAACTAAAATTTAATTCTTCAAAGTTAAGCAGTTGAATCAAACCGAAGATAAGGGGCAATCGATCATACACACCATGCCCCCGGAGCTTTCCAACAAAATTGCGGCAGGCGAAGTAATACAGCGGCCTGCTTCTGTAGCCAAAGAACTTCTCGACAACGCCGTCGATGCCGGTGCCGATAAAATCAAGTTGATTGTACAGCAAGCCGGCCGAACACTTATTCAGGTTATAGATAACGGGAGTGGAATGAGTCCCAGCGATGCCCGTCTCTGCTTTGAACGTCATGCCACATCGAAAATCCAGTCTGTGGAAGATCTGTTTCGCATACGAACAATGGGATTTCGAGGTGAAGCAATGGCCTCCATAGCATCGATTTCCCAAGTTGAAATGAAAACCAAAAGAATGAGTGACGACTCCGGAGTGCTGCTCGAAATATGGGGAGGAGAGGAGAAACGATTTGAGCCTGTAGCCACAGATGATGGAACCTCCGTTGCCATTCGGAACCTGTTTTATAATGTTCCGGCCAGGCGTCAATTTTTAAAAACCGATGCCACAGAGCTAAAGCACATCATTCGTGTATTTCACAACATTGTTTTAGCGAATACTGACATTGAATTTGAACTTCATGCCGATGGGGATCAAATTTACCACTTGCCAAAACAGGAGTTGAAGCAAAGAGTAGCAGATATATTTGGCAAGCAGTATCGAGCCAGCCTGATTCCTTTCAGTGAAGAGACAAGTTATGTAAAAATTCGCGGGTTGCTTGCCGATCCAAAGCTCGCAAAAAAGTCGCGCGGAGAACAGTTTTTATTTGTGAATGGCCGTCCGTTTCAACACCGGTACCTAAGCTATGTGATATTGAGCTTATATGATGCCTGGACAAAGCAGAATGAGTATCCGTTTTACGCAATATATTTGGACATCGAACCTTCGCAAGTAGATGTAAATGTGCATCCGGCCAAGATGGAAGTTAAATTCGATGATGAACGGAGTATTACGCAGCTGGTTCGCTCGGTTGTGAAAAAAGCGCTCAATGAACATTTTGTGGTACCGGATGTGGGTAAATCCGATTTCATGGAAAACGATTTTGATCTTAGTTTTGATCAGATTGGAAAAAGCGATAACACAGGAAGTCAGCATTTTCAGCAAAGAGGAAGACCATCGGAACCGGTACAGTTTCCCTCGAGGATTAATTTTGGACAGACGTCCGGCCAGGACGGGAACGAATCGGCCAGGCAGCTATATGGGGAAGCTGAGCAGAATGATGGTGAGAAGCATGAGAATAAAGAGAGCTCGACAAGCCGAGACAAAACCTTCTGGCAGCTTCATAATCGCTATATTTTAACTCAGACACGAACCGGATTGACGGTAATTGATCAGCATGCGGCACATAAGCGAATCATCTACGAAAATACTCTTAGTGCTACAGAGGAGTCCCTGCCATTTACTCAACAACTACTTTTTGCGCGTACCATTGAGCTGAGTGCATCTGAATTTTCACTCCTGGAAGAACTGCTTCCGATCATTCAGCGTATGGGTTTCAGTATTGATCTGCTGAGTGGAAATACGGCCATCATTAATGGTGTTCCGGCCGATATTGACATTGGAGATGAACGGCAGGTATTAAGGGATATGCTTCATCAGTACCGCGATCTTGATAAAACTCTAAAACTTGAAGCCCGGGAAAAAGTTGCCATTGCATTTGCTTCCAGAACAGCAATACCAAGAGGCAAGCGGCTGACCGAACAAGAGATGGAGCTTTTGATTGATCAGCTCTTTGCTTGTGAAGAGCCTTATAAAGATCCTCTTCAGCATCCTACATTGATGTACATGTCGATGGAAGAGATTATGCGTCGATTTCGTTAAATCCCTCGTCCGACGACTTTACGAAATGCTAAGCTATGAGCTCCAGACATTCAGTCGTCAGACGAGTTCTTTGATTAG
>CAYNZY010000117.1:0-5177 GCA_964401805.1 uncultured Rhodohalobacter sp. | reverse complement strand
TATGAAAACAGCAGGCATTATTGGCGGTTCAGGATATATCGGCAGCTACGTCACCAAACGATTTCTCGAAGAGAACTATAATGTGAAGGTGACTGCCAGGGATATCTCTAAAAAGAAAAAGTATCAGCATCTGAAGCAGCTCCAGAATGCGGAAAACCTGTCCATCGTTCAGGCCGACGTGACGGACATCGAGTCACTGAGGGCGTTTATGGATGGATGTGATATTGTAGTCCACACCGGCACGCCGTTTCAGCTGGACGTAAAGGATCCAACCAAAGAGCTCTTTGAGCCCACCATCAAAGGCACCGAGAATTTCCTGGCGCTTGTTCAGGAATCGGACACGGTAAAACAAGTGGTGATTGTGGCCTCGGTTGCCGCATATAATACTAGCTACCCTATGCCGGTTGAAGGGCGCCCGGCTGATCATCTCTACACCGAAAGTGATGAGCCGCACCTGAATGAAGAGGGGCATCCATATCTGCTGGCCAAATACTATGCTGATCAGGTCGTCCGTAAATTTATCGTCGATTATCAGGAGCCCGGTATCGAAATTGTAAGCGTGTACCCAACAGGCGTGATGGGCCCGGCTCTATCCCAGCGGGATGATTCCACATCCATGGGCCTGCAGTATCTGTTCAAACATAAGATTGCACCCAATCCATTTGTGCAGATGCTTTATGACAACGACATGGAGTTTGCCATTGTGGATGTCCGCGATGTAGCGGAAGGAATTTTCAGGGCAGCCACCAAGGGCGGACTGCACGGCAAGCAATACTACCTGAGTAACGAGAGCTGGAAGGTGTCGGATATTTCACGCATGCTGAACAACGAGCCGGTAAAAGAGAAACGTAGATTTGTGTATAGCGGTAAGCGTGCAGAGCAGGAGTTGGGAATTACGTATAAGCCGGCGGCAGAATCGTTCAGAGCATACTCTGAAATGTAGTACTTATAAAATAAATCAGGAGCAGATAACAGCAGCCATGAGTCCGTTTTGGAACCCTGGCTGCTTTTTTATTTATGACTTGACTGACACCACCCCCTCCCCGTTTTTCAGCTTTTTCAGCCAGAATCCACCTCCAGATCCAAAAAAGTTCGAATAGTCCAAACTTTTGCGCAAATAGTCCAAGACTTTAGGTGACCTAAACAATAGAATAAGGTTGGAAGAAGGACCCATGTGTTGGCGTTCACCATTTCTTCTCAATACATAAAACTCGAATTATTCCTGTCTGGCCCGGTGGCAGTCATTTAACAACTTAAATCAATAGAATAATCAACATGAAAAAACGACTAACCTCTACCCTGTTGCTTGCAGTTTTTGCCTTTTTGGCGGTGGATGCAATCGCACAGGAAACTGAAGAAAATGTACGTATGGAATATCTGCTTTGTGAGCTGAATGAAGGTTTCACATTTGAGGATGTGATTAATAATGCTAAGGAGTATGGTGAAAAAGTTGCTGCGGAAGGCAATCAGTACAATCAATTTCTGCTTCGCCCACTAATTACTGGAGAGCGCCTTGAAGGAATCACTCATATTATTGCCGGAATGTGGCCTAATGGAGAAGAGATGTACAAGGAGTATGGCGACTACGTGAATAAGTATATCGATGAAGACATGGAAAATAATGCTCATACGTGTCGCGTGGTCTACGCTACCATGGACCATGTTGTAGTGAATGATTTCCGTGAAAACGAAACCACCGATCAACGGTGGCCGCTACAGCTGGCAGACTGTACGCTAAAAGACGGTATATCTATGGATTATGCTGTGCAGGTTCAAAAAGATGTGCATCAAGCCGCTCTTGAAAATGACATGGGCGGATATGGCGTTCATTTTCAGGTACCCTACCTGGGATTTGAAGATGCCGACTTTGATTTTATTTCTTCAGTATGGTGGCAGAGTTTTGAACACCGCGGAAATATGGCTCAAAATTACTATAAAATTGCAGAGAACTATAACCAAGAGATGAATTCGGTAGTAAGTTGCAAAAATGACCGGACTTACTTCGCAGAACCGTTATTTACAACTTGGGAATAATTATCTGTTTACGATGAAGCAGCGGCAACCGGTTTTTTGTTTTAGTTACGGTTGCTGCTGCTTTTTAAAATTTTCTGTGACATTCATCACATTTCAAAGGACATAAAAATAAATAGGTATGAAGTTTTTAGTTGTTGACGACGAACGCGATGTGGAAATGCTTTTTCTGCAAAAATTCAGGAAAGAGATCCGAAGCGGACTCATTGAGCTGGAATTTGCTTTTTCGGGTCAGGACGCACTGAACCGCCTACAAAACACACAACCGCCTGATGTTCTCTATATTTTTTCAGATATCAACATGCCGGGAATGTCGGGGCTTGAACTGCTCAATAAGGTTAAATCACAGTTTCCTCAAATCCAGGTAAGTATGATATCGGCCTACGGAGATGATGAAAACTACCAAAGGGCCATCGAATTTGGAGCCAAAGAGTTCTTCACCAAGCCGATTGATTTTGCTTCCCTGAAACAGGAAATGCAGGAGATGCTGAACGAAAATTAACGATTCTCTGAAGAGATGACCTTCACTAAAAACCGGTAATTCCGTAAATGCAGAAAATTATATGAAAATTAAAAAAACACATACCTCCATAAACCGCCGGGATTTTATAAGCCACACCGGGCTCCTGTTTGGTGCCTCATTGCTTTCTCTGCCTCAGGCGGTATCAGCTATGGTTCAGCCAAGCACTTTTGTTTCCCCTTCTGTTTTTAATAACTGGGATGAAGTTCGGCGTTTGTTCTCACTCGATCCGTCACTTATTCATATGGCTGGATTTTATCTCGCCGCTCACCCTGCGCCTGTCCGGGAGGCGATCGAGCGGCACCGACGCGGTTTCGACTCCAATGCTCTGGAATATCACCATGAGAACGCAATGCGGTGTGAACTTGCTGCAATTGATGCGGCTTCCAGCTATCTGGAGGTGGACCCTGCAGGTATCGCCATGACAGACAGTACCACTATGGGGCTTGGGCTTATTTATAATGCCATTGATTTACAGCCCGGGCAGGAAGTCCTGACAACAACGCATGATCATTATGCAACCTGGCGTTCCCTCGAATTGCGAGCCGAACGAAGCGGGGCTACCATTAAGCAGGTCAGTCTATACGAACGCGGAGAAGACGCAACAGCTGAGGAGATGGTTGATTCACTTATCTCTGCTATTACACCCCGCACCCGCCTCATTGCAGTAACATGGGTTCACTCCGGTACAGGTGTGAAAGTACCTGTTGCTGATATCTCGCAAGCTGTTGAGCAGGTGAATCGCAATCGCGACGAAGACAATCAAATCCTTGTAAGCGTGGATGGTGTGCACGGGATTGGTGTTGAGCAGGAATCGCTGCAAGATCTGGGCTGTGATATTTTCATTGCCGGAACGCACAAGTGGATGTTCGGGCCGCGTGGCACCGGCCTGTTGTATGCAACGCCACGGGCACGTCAGTTTCTTCAGCCGACCATACCACCGTTCCCGCCGCTTGTATTCAGCGACCTTTCGGACGATGAGATCGATAATCGTATGACCTGGGGCATGCAGATGTCGCCCGGCGGATTTCACTCGTTCGAACATCGATGGGCCGTTACCGAAGCATTCGACATGCATGAAAAATTGGGTAAATCTGCAGTTACTTCACGAATTCACATGCTAAACAGACAGATCAAGGAAGCGATGGCATCAATGCCTCACATCACCATGCATACGCCAATGTCTGATGATGTCTCGGCAGGGATGGTATGTTTTGAAGTGGATGGAATGAGTCCTTCTGAAGCGGTCGCCAGCCTGCGCGAACAATCGATCGTCGCCAGCACAACACCCTACACCGTTACATATGCGCGACTCTCGGCAGCGATTTTTAATACTGAGAAGGAGATCGAACAAATCGTTTCAGCCGTCCATGATCTTGGTTAATGGCAGCATTTTTTTGCTTCAGTTTAGTGTGAGCCTTCATCTGTCCGGGCGTTGTTTGTATTCTCCGGATTCGATGTCTCCACGGCCCTTTGCCTGATGTAATGCTGCAGATCCTCCAGATTTTCATCCGTAAGTTCAGACCATCCCGGCATTCCCCGTCCTGTTAATTCACCGTCGCGCACTACAGAAGTAAAGGTTTCTTTATTTGACACAAGAACGGATGCCCTCAGGTCAGGTGCCATCCCACCTGCAAGTGCACCACCTCCATGGCAGCTACTGCAGCTCCCGTACAAGATCGCACCTCTTTTTGCCCTTTCATCATCAATCATAAAATCAGGATCAATCAGGGGCTCTGGAAAAAAGGGCGGTGGAAGAGCTGCCATCTCCTCTGAACCCTCCAGGGAAAAGCTGATCAAACGCCGGGTATGAACGCCATACGACCAACCCATTTCAGATGCAGGACTAAAGCCTGAATAACCACCTCCAAAACCAACCAACAAAGAAATATACTGCCTTCCGTTAATCTTGTAGGTGATTGGCGGAGCTGAAATCCCCAGGCCGGCATCAAATTCCCACAGGATATCTCCTGTAGAAGCTTCATAAGCTAAAAGCATTCCGTCCGAGCGCCCCTGGAATACGAGGTTGCCCGCTGTGGTCAATGTACCAGCATGCCAGAACCCATCTTGTGGCAAATACCAGGCCACTTCTTGTTTAACGGGGTCCCAGGCCTGCAGAGAAGAAGAATATTCTCTGGGTTGTTCTTCGGGGAATTCAAGCCGTACCCCGGTTCCACCACTGAATTCCCGGGCCTGCCAGTTCTCAAGATCGATCCCTTCATCACCAAAAGTTACTAATTGATGATGGGTGGGAATATATGCCAGCCCGGTCTGCGGGTTGTACGACATGGCCTGCCAGTTATGGGCACCCCAGGGGCTGGGCGTAATGTCAGCGGGCCCGTTTTCATAACGTGAACCTTCCACTTCAACAGGACGTCCGGTTTCCATATCTATATGAGAAGCCCAGGAGGTTTCAACATAGGGCTCTGCGGAAATCAGTTTACCCGTCATGCGGTCAATGACGTAGAAAAATCCATTCTTTGGTGCGTGCAGAATAGCTTTTTTCTCTTCTCCATCAATAGTCAGGTCAGCCAGTACAATATCCATATTGGAGTTGTAGTCCCAGGTATCACCGGGTACGGTCTGATAGTGCCAGATGTATTCACCCGTATCCGGATTCAGTGCC
>CAYNZY010000116.1:0-5312 GCA_964401805.1 uncultured Rhodohalobacter sp. | reverse complement strand
GTCGTTCTTTACCCAACAAAATATGAGAAGAGTGAGGTGATGGTATTCAGTGTGTTAGTGACAACAGTTTTCTAAAGAACTGAATTGAATTTAGAGGCTCCCCCTTCGAAGGGGTATTCAGACCGGAGACATCCTTTACAGGTGTTCGGAGACATGGTTTACACTTTTATCGCATGCGATAAAAGTGTAATTCTCAAATTTTGGGTATGATCTTCTTAAAAAGAAGATCGATCATGCCCTGGAAAAATACATCAAAAATGTCTCTGAAAACTGAATTTGTGGCTTTAGCAAATAAACCCAACGCCAATATGAGTCAGCTCTGCAAGCGATTTGGTATCAGCCGGCCAACAGGCTACAAGTGGTTGCGTCGTTGGCAGGAAAACGGTAATGAAGGGCTTGTTGACCGATCTCGGCGACCTCACCAACCGGCAAACCAAACCCCGGTGGATATAGAAAAGCTTGTCTTGCAAGCTCGTCAATCTCACAAAGGCTGGGGAGGGCGAAAGATAAAACGCTGGTTGATTGATGAAATAGGCAGGGGGCGTATTGCGTGTGATCCGGATCACATTCCATCTGCAAGTACCATCACTGAAATCCTCAAGCGAAACCAACGGTTAGACTCTGTTGATTCATCATCCAGAAAAGGTCCCTGGAAACACTTTGAATATCCTCACCCCAATGATTTGTGGCAGATGGATTTTAAAGGGGAGTTTAGGTTAGATAATGATTCTCTTTGCTATCCCCTTACCATCGTTGATGATCATTCACGCTATAGTATTGCCGTACAGGCTTGTAAGAATCAGCGAAGGCGAACGGTCCAGCCGAAGTTAAAAAACTGTTTCCTTCGCTATGGGGTACCAAAGGCTATTCTGTGCGATAATGGAAGCCCTTGGGGAAATCCTATGCGCTGCGATGATGGGCGTCCATACCATACTCAGTTGAGTGCTTGGTTGATTCGGTTGGGAATAAACATCATCCACTCCACACCGGGACGCCCGCAAGGTAAAGGAAAGAACGAACGATTTAACGGTACGTTGAAAGCAGAAGTGCTACGTTATAGCCGGCTTGAGGATTTGTCTCATGCGCAATATAAGTTTAACCAGTGGCGGGAGGTTTATAATATGGAAAGGCCTCATGAAGCTCTCGATATGAACGTTCCATCCAGCCGGTATACGATAAGCTCAAGAGCCTATCCAAACCATCTGGATCCTATTGAATATGGACCAGCAGATCAGGTGAGGAAAGTTTCCAACAAAGGAAAAATCAGTTTTAAGAATAAATCACATCGGGTCGGCAAGGCCTTTAAGGGTCAGCCCGTAGCCATACGTCCTCATGTCGAAGAAAAGACATGGAAAGTATATTTTTGTCATCAACACATTCGAACATTAACTTTATGAAAAACTGTAAACCATGTTCCCGAACATGTGTAAACTATCTTCCCGGTCTGTACACCCTCTCAAGAGGGGAGGCATATGAAAAAATTTTCAGATTGTTTGAAAAATGTACTCCAACTCCGTAGGAGTGACCAGCATATAGCCTCCCGATAAAAACATCGGGACAGGCTCAGGGTTTCAACCCCGGGAATGTGAGGGTCAAAAAATGTCCTCGCCGAACAGAGGGATTTGTTCGTAGAAATGAAAGGTTTTGAGGCGGAAAAACTCAGATTCTTTTTCAAACAAAAAACCTCCAAGGTTGTGGAAACCTAAGAGGTTTGGTCTAAGGATTAAAATACACGTGGCACGACTTAGAGACGTGCCAGGAGGAATAGAATCTACTTCTTCTTAAATTCCTGAATGAAATTCCGGGTAAAATCAGATAACACCAACCGTCCGCTTATTTCAGCTCGCTGCTCCAAAGTGGCGTGCCAGTGTCCTGTGCTCTGCCAGAGAACCTCTTTCATCTCCTTCATCGCTTCCGGATTACTGGAAGCCAGATCCGATGCGAGACGCTGAACGGATTCATCCAGCTCTTGGGTAGTGTCTAAAACTTTGTTAAATAACCCTTTAGAAAATGCCCAATCGGAGGTGTACCAGTTCCGCGCGTCCAAAGCCAGGGATGAGAACGCAGCAGTGCCCAACTTGCGGTTAACAGCTGGGCCTACAACAAACGGACCAATACCCAGTGCCAATTCACTCAGTTTAATCGATGCATCTCTATGTGCAAGACAGTAGTCTGCTGCAGCTGCAATTCCAATTCCGCCTCCAACCGTTTTACCCTGAACACGAGCGACGATCAGCTTTGGGCAGGTTCTCATGGCGTTTAGAACGTGGGCAAAACCCATAAAAAACTTCTTGCCTTCCACAAAGCTGTCTATTTCCAAAAGTTCGTCGAATGATGCTCCGGCACAAAAAGCGCCGTCACCTTTACTGCGTATGACAATTACATTGACTTCCTCATTTTTGCCGGCTAACTCAATGGTGTCGGCTAACTCTTTGAGAAGAGCACCCGGTAAAGAGTTGCCTTTTGGGTGATGAAACTCAATGGTTCCAATTTTATCAGCTGCTGAATAGGCAATCGATCCCTTTTCGATATTCGTCATGATAGATTTTTTAATTCAAATGGTAGTTTTGATAGATCCAATAACACTGAAAATAACACTAATTCTGAAAGAGTGAACCTTTAATTTTGGAGCAATTTTTTCAATGAGTCGGCATCATAAACCGGTGCCTTACATGAGAAATTGCTGCAAACATATACCGCAGGCTTCTCCTCCACCGGGTAGTGTTTAGTGTAGGGTGCAATCGAAGAGAGGGTTTCACCCCAATTGGAAGTTTTGACTAAAATGACTGAAGCTGATCCGGCGTATGACCTGGCCGTTTCAATCAGCTGATTGGTTTGTTCATCAACTGTTTCTGCGGTAACCACAATCTCATGAGATGGCTGCTGTATCAGCTGATGCGCGTAGAGTGTAAATGTGTAGCCGGCCGGCGCATCTGAAATTTGTTCTGAAAAAGCGGTGAGTATTTGTTCACTTTGATGTTCGTAGTCAGAATTGCCCGTAAGCCGTGAAAGCCGGTAGCCATTCAAAACAGCTACTGAATTCGATGAGGGAATCGCTCCGTCGTAGATCTCTTTTTGTCGTCCGAGCAGTTCTTCGGCGTGTTCAGCCGTGTAGAAAAATCCGCCATGATTTTGGTCGGCAAAGTGCTCTGTGAAAGATTTCTGAAGTCCGACTGCTTCTGACAGGTATTCAGGATTAAAGGTGGCATTATAGAGTTCGATAGCACCCCAAATCAGAAACGCATAGTCATCGGCCATCCCTTCAATAGCCGCTTCGCCATCTTTGATACGATGAAGCAGGGTGGACGAGTCGGCTTTGCAAAGTTTGAGAAGTTCTTTGAACGCTTTCTCTGCTTTTTCAATGAACTTCGATTCGTTTAAAAGAACTCCGGATTTGGCCAGTGCAGCAATCATCAACCCGTTCCAATCGGTCAGAATTTTGTCATCCAGAAGCGGACGGATTCGCTTTTCACGTGTTTCATTCAGTTTTTGGCGAATCTCAGACAGCCTTTTCTTGTCTTTATCAGAGATCGGGTGCGTCAGGTGTGGAATATTCTTGCCTGTTCGCTGCCGCGTGGATTCATCCAGGAAATTTCCTTCAGTGCGAATATTATAGTGACCACAAAAAAGTTCTGACTCTTCATCCGTTAAAACCGCATCGATCTCTTTCCGGCTCCAGACATAAAACTTTCCCTCTTCACCTTCGCTGTCGGCATCTTCGGCGGAATAGAAGAGACCGTCATACGACTCCAGCTGAGATTCAACATATTCCACGATATCAAGTGCTGTCTCTTTGAAAAGTGATTCCCCGGTCAGCTTCCATCCCTCGGAGTAGGCTATCAACAGTGTGGCCTGATCATAGAGCATTTTTTCAAAATGGGGGAGAAGCCACTCCTGGTCGGTGGAGTAGCGATGAAATCCTTTTCCGATGTGATCCCATAGTCCGCCGAGCCGCATCTGAAGCAGAGTTTTACGCACCATCTCTTTCGCTTCATCACTTTCATGATTCCGTGCATAATCGGCTAAAAATAAAAGATTATGTGGGGAGGGAAACTTGGGTGAGCCGCCAAATCCGCCAAATTCTGGATCATACCGGTCCTTCAAATTTTTGAACGCATCTTTTGAGATCGTGCCAGGGAGTGTTTGCTTCGACTGCCCCAACTGAAGGCTTTTCGAAAACCCTTCTTTAATTCTCTGAACGGACTCATCGATCCGCTTTCGATCATTCTGCCAGGCGTTCTTGATCTGCGGTACAAGATCCATCATCCCGATACGGCCTTGCACCGATCGTTTTGGCAGATAGGTAGCTGCAAAAAAAGGTTCTTTGTCGGGCGTCATGATGATGGTAAGCGGCCATCCGCCCTGGCCGGTCAGCATCTGGCAGACGGTCATATAGGTGTTGTCGATATCCGGCCGCTCCTCTCGGTCTACCTTGATGTTGATAAAAACATCATTCATTAGCCGGGCAACCTCCTCATCCTCAAAACTCTCATGCGCCATCACATGACACCAATGGCAGGTGGCGTATCCAATTGATAAAAAAACCGGTTTATTCTCTTTCCGCGCCTTTTCAAATGCTTCTTCGCCCCAAGGGTACCAGTCTACAGGATTCTCGGCATGCTGAAGGAGATAGGGAGATTTTTCTTTTGAGAGGCGGTTCATAAAGCTATAAGATTTTTTGGTTCAATCATATAAAAAATAAAAATTTAAGTAAGGAAAACGCTATTTCCGGTTCTTATATAATAGAGACCATTCAATGTAACAACATATGTGAGGTTTTGTTAAGAGGAAAAAAGAGATAACTCAAATACAATATTTGAAAGTCTATTCTGGAAATGATTACGAAGTGATTTCAAATAAATATGATATATGAAAGGGAATTATTTGAAAAGAGAGGAGAGATATGAAAAAAAATCAACACAAAAGTAATTCTGTCGAATTCAAAGTAAGAAAAGCAATTAAGATTTTGCGAGATAATGTAGAGAAAATACCGAATGTGCAGAATTGGGCTGATGAGGCAGGAGTGTCTAGAAGATGGCTTTGCAAATCAATGAAAAGAGTTTATGGCAAGCCACCAAAGATTATTTTACGGGAAGTAAAGTATGAAAAAGTGATTAAACTCATTCGCAAAGATGGGATAGAGGCAAGCTGTTACTGCGTCGCTGTGGATGCGGGGTTTAAAAAAGGAAAAAACGTATCTCGGTTTTTATCAACTTTCTACAACACGACTTTCACAAAATTGAAAATGGAATTGCTGAAAGAGGATCAAGAGGTGGAATTTTTATGGCTAAATGGTCCAAGAAAATGAAAAA
>CAYNZY010000115.1:0-5374 GCA_964401805.1 uncultured Rhodohalobacter sp. | reverse complement strand
TCACGGCATCGTAAACGCCCCACTGTTCCCAGGATGCCTCAATACCGGCCAGGTAATGAGTTTCGGCATCGTCGGCAGTCCAGCCGCGTTCAGCAGCTTCCGCCATTGCGAAGTGCATTTCTGCTACCGTAATAATAGGTAGTGGAGCACCTTGCTCACCCACTGACGGTCCACCGGCACCGATCGCAGAACCAGGGAATGAAATTTCATCATTCGTCAGGTTTCCGGCATCTTCAAGGAATGGCATTCCCTGAATTTCATCAAACGTAACCGTACCATCATTGTTCGAGTAGTTTGGCGCAGGAAGTGCATAAACCAGGATACGATAATCTTCCAGTCCTTTCATATACTCAGCGATTGTTTCGTGAATCGCATAGTCAGTTCGGGTTTGGAAGCGAGCGTACCATGGATTCTGGTTATTTGCATCGGCCAAATAAGGATACATAACATCTTCGGCAATAATACCGTCATTTATAGCATCAACAAATTCAGTCTCTGCTAAACCGGGATTAGCTTCAGGAATACGCAGTGCAGCACGAGCTCTAATGCTGTTTGCAAAAAGAGCCCATTGCCCCATGTCTCCTTCAAAAAGGATGTCTCCTCGAACAGGAGTTCCGCCGTCCATTTGAGCAACAGCTTCATTCAGCTCGTTGATGATGTCAGCGTAGATATCTGCCTGCTCATCATAAGCAGGAGAAAAATTAGCACGACCCTGAAGAGCTTCGGTATAAGGAATCATTCCCCAGCGATCCGTCATCAATTGGTAGAAGTAGGCCTTCAGAATACGGGCTACCGCAATCTGGTTAGCATTACTACCGCCTGACAATACATCAGGTGCTGTTTCCTCATTAGAGTTCAGGTCTATGATGGTTTGCAGATTTTGCAGTGCATCGGTATACCAGGTGTTAAAGCTGGCACTCATATTCCGGTACTCCTGTGCATCCGTATACTGGGTCTCACCAATATACTGAACAAGCAGGGTTCCGGTTACGGCACTCACCACATCGCTCATGCTACGTTGTGCGTCTGTAAGCAGCAACTCAGTTCGAACCTGAGATGGATTATTTGGGTCATCATTCAGATTCCCAAAATCATCACAGCTTACAAGCAACACCGTTAGCAGTGAAACTAACAATACTTTCTTAATCGGTGTCATAACATTGAATTTTAAAATATTCATATTAGGTTCTCCCTCGGATTAAAAGTTAAGATTAACGTTAAATCCGATTGAGCGTGTGCCCGGCAGTCCGCCACCTTCCCAGAAACCAAAACCGTTTCCGTTATTCTGAATGGCAGATGGATCTACACCGCTTGTGCTGGAGTAGATGAGCAACGGATTTCTCAAGTCAAGAGAGACAGCTGCTCTGCTAATAGGAGTGCTTTCAAGCAAGCTTACAGGAAGATTGTAAGTGAATCGGAGTTCGCGAAGCTTGATATAGCTTGCATCTTCCAACCACGCTTCCTTGTTGAAGAACTGGTCAATACCCCAGTTGGCAGCATTTCGCAGGTAAGCCACTTCATTTCCGTCTGTATCTACACCATCAATCAATACACCACCTGAGTTAGGCGCTGCGTCTTCTAATGGCACAGAAGAAAGCCCTGAGTTACCACTGTTGTCAACTACAGGATCACGCATTGGGTTTCCAAGAGCGTTGTTTCCAACGGTATTTGAAGTCAATCCGGAGTATGTTCCGAACATTCTCGAAATAGAGTAGAACTTACCGCCTTTCTGGAATTCAATGAATGCGCCCATAGAGAAGTCTTTATAGCTGACTCCCAGGTTAAATCCACCGTTCCAGTCTGGAAGAATGTTACCCAAAGGCTTATTCGTTGTTAACGCATACGTACCGTTTGGATTAACAACTCCCCACTCTTCTCCTTCAACAGCAAATAGCTGGATACCGAATGAAGCACTTTCCAGGAGCCGGGTTGTAATACCGTCAGCCAGTTCATTTACAACAGACTTACTGGTTGACCAGTTGAGGTCAACTTCAACGTTCCAGTCAGCTGACTGAACCGGAGTAGCTCCTACAGCAACTTCCCAACCGGTTGTTTCAAATTCACCCGCATTAACCAGGGAGAAGTTGTAACCGCTTGATCCCGGTACTTCGAGGGAGAGAATTTCGTTTTCACGAACGGAGTTGTAGTAGTTTACGTCCGTTCTCAGTCGTCCATTCAGGAATCTCAAATCTACACCAAACTCATAGTCGGATGAAATGGCAGGTTCAAGATTTGGATTTGAAAGAGTTGTCGGAATTGACTGAGCAGGCTGACTACCATAAGGAGTAGCGCTATTAAATGTCTGGAATACACGGAATGGATCCAGGTCATTACCTACCTGAGCAATCGACGCGCGAAGCTTACCAAAGCTCAGAATGTTCTGATTTGCGAACATATCGAACTCAGTAAACACCAAACTACCGGACACTCCATAGTAGAAGAAAGAGTTGTTGTCGGCAGGCAGTGCTGAAGACCAGTCATTACGTCCGGTAAGATCTAAGTAAACCAGATCCCGGAAACCAACTGTAGCCGTTCCGAATAAACTTCTTACTTCTTTCTGTTCATTGTAGTTAGAAACCGATGGTCGGTCAATAGAAGCATCTATATTGAAGAAATTTGGAACGGATAGTCCACCTTCAGTCTGTTGCTGCAGAGAGCTGTAGTCCTGGGTAAGAATGTTACCGCCAAAATAACCGCTAACTGAAATATCCTGGAAATCTTCCTGGTAACGCAAACCGGCTTCATAGTTCACTTCACGGCGAGATCGCTGTGCAGTATAGTACCAGTCCTGCTCCAGTCCACCTGTAGCAATCCGGTCTTCCACGTTAAAGCTATAGGTATCCAAATGGAGTTTACCCTGGAGCTCAATGTTTTCGTTAACGTTGTACGACAGCTGGTAGTTACCGTAGATACGATCCCGGTTATCATTCTGCATATTTTCGTTAATACTGAAAAACGGGCTATCCCAGTAGAGCGGACGAGTATCTGTCGCAGAACGGATGTTCCAAGACATCAATGTTCCGTCATCTGCACGGTACTGTCGAAGCTTATCCATATCCAACTGACGCTGGAACCACTGGTTGAATGACTGAACAGAGTTACCCTGAACAGCAGAATAACCGGTAGCCGGACGTCCTTCCGTAGATGTATTCACATAGTTAAATGCAATTCTGGAAGTAAATTTGTCATTATGGCTCAACGCTCCGTTAAAACTTAATGACGTTCTGTCGAGTTGAGAATTTGGAACAACACCGCTATTTGTGGTATTCGTCAATCCTGCACGGAATGAGGCGTTTGAAGAACCACCGTTAATAGAAAGGCTGTTCGACATTCTGACACCGGTGTCGAAGAAGTCACGTACGTTATTCTCCTGAGGAGTCAATGGAACCATCGTTCCGTAGTCGTTCTGTCCGTCACCTGTAAAGTCGTGATCGAACCATGACCACCATGGACGATACATCTGGCCGTCCATTCTTGGACCCCAGCTCTCATCCGCAGCGTAGTTTAGACCGTTATAGGTCTGTCCGTCGCGCGGGTCGGTGTATTCAATAAAGTTTTGAGTGTAACCACCGGCATATTGATTCTGATATTCCGGAAGGATATATACATCTTCAAATGTTGTGTTGTGAGTAAAATCAACCTGAAGCGGCACGTTCTCACCCATGGATGCATTTTTGGTTGTAATCAAAATTACACCATCAGCAGCACGGTTTCCGTAAAGAGCCGCAGCAGCAGCACCTTTCAGTACGGATACACTTTCAACATTCTGCAAGTTAATGTCAGAAGCCAGGTTACCCAGGTCACGTCCGGTTGTGGATCCACCCTGGTTTGCAACAAACGACTGGTTAGAAATCGGTGTTCCGTCCACAACAAACAGTGGCTGACCATCAGATAGGCCGTTCGCACCACGAATACGGATTCTTTCTGAACCGCCAAAGTTTGTACTTTGAGTTACCTGTACACCGGCAACTTTACCTGCAAGAGCACCAACAATATTATCCTGCTGTACGCGGGATAGCTTTTCAGCACTCACATCCTGTACGGAGTAACCGATGGATCTCTGTTCACGGCTCACACCGAAAGCAGTTACCACAACGTCATCCAGCAGACGAACATCAGGGCTCATCTGAAAGTCAAAATTGGTGTTATTAGCATTCACGGTTACTTCCCGTTGAAGAGTTCTGTAACCCACAGAACTAATTCGGAATGTATAGGTACCGTGTTGTACGTTTTCAATGCTATACTGACCGTCAAAATCAGTTGCATCACCTGTTTGCAGTTCCTCGATAAACACATTCACCTGTGGAATGGGTTCGCCGGATTCTGCATCTGTAACTGTACCCGTAACCGTACTCGACTGCGCGAACGCAAAAGAGACAGCTGCAAGATACATCATTGAGCTTAGAAGTAGCTTTTTAAGCATACTAGACCTCATATTTAATTATTGTTTTGATTGACCGGGTTGTTGGGGAGCATTTTCGATGTGATCGAGCTAACCTTTGACACCAAATAAATTATGCGAAAGTTTTTAAGGCTTACTTACACTTAAGCCATATTTCCTTTGACAAAACTTACTATTTGATCCCATTTTTAGGTTTTCCCAACAACCAACAGGATTTTAACAAAGATATTTTACATATCAAATGAAAAAATTAATTTTAATAAGTTGCTCTTTTATCCTTTAAATACTGTATATCAACCGTTTAAACGAATCAGGTAAAAAGAGACTAAAATTAATCAACGCTTTTACAGAGGGCTTTTGCGTTTAAAATATTAAATGAAGTAAAATTGAAAGGGTTTGGTTTACGTGAATGAATCGAAATAGTATCTACGGGTCATTAAACTTAAATTTTGAAGCTTCCTTTTTTGACTTGCCCTAAACACAATTGTAAATCATCCCTATCCTATCGCGGATTTTGTACACCATTGGATTTGGCTCGGAGACAAGACCTGCCAGGTCACGAAATTGGTATGATTTATTTCAGACAAGTGGCCCATGCCTACGGCATTCCGGATTTCTTGCGCATTCATTTACCACAGGTTGAAACCTGTGGCTATGATGTTGGCCACGGCTACGCCGTTTAGATTGTCAACAAAATTCAATTTAGAATGGAAAGCATATGCTTTTTTCCAATCCACAATTAAGAGGGGTTTGATTTATAACATGAATAGTATTCTACCTCATACTATCCAATCCAGTGTCGTAGACACGGTAACACACCATAGCCCCACAATTCATTGTGGGGTTTCAAAAGGCAAAATCACCTATAAAGTGCCATAGGCACGATCCACGTGGCCGAAAATTTACCGGCTAAATACTATAATGTAATCCCAAACCTGATAGGATTACCAAATCTGCCCGGTCATGAAAATT
>CAYNZY010000114.1:0-5540 GCA_964401805.1 uncultured Rhodohalobacter sp. | reverse complement strand
TCAGGTTTCAGGCTTGCAGGCTTCCCCTCTTGAGCCCGCCTGCGCCAAGGCTTTGTAGAACACGAGGGGATTGAGGGGTGTGTTGTTGGGTAGAACAAAAGCGAGGTTATTCCAAATTATAGAGGTGAAATCCGAGCTCATCAGGAACACACCTCTGAAGCTTTCGCTAAACGCTCAATCTTCTGTCTCCTCTCAAGAGGAGATGTCACAAAACCCTCCCCTCTTGAGAGGGGATAAGTTTGAATGAAAACGCAAAGCGGGATTCATTCAAGCAAGGGGTGTGTTCTTAGGTATTTAAAAAGAGAGAACGTTCAAATCTATGAGGTAATACCCAAGCCCACCAAGACACACCTCTGAAGCTTTCGCTGAACGCTCAATCTTCTGTCTCCTCTCTAGAGGAGATGAAACAAAATCCTCCCCTCTTGAGAGGGGAAAAGCTCAAGTCAAAAGCGAAGCTTATTGAATTGAGCGAGGGGTGTGTTAATAGGTGTAACAAAGGTGAGCTATTCATATATTAGAGGTAGAACCCGAGCTCATCAAAACATACCTCTGAATTCTTCGATTGACACTTCGGATTCTGTCTCCTCTACCCGATTAAGAACTTCGGGACAGGCTCCGAGGAGAAGGCGCACTTACTCTTCCCTCTTCACCGCCTTCTCTCTTTCCCAATGCCTTAAAATCGAGATGGAAAATCCGGCCATAAGCATAAATGTTCCAAGCCAAACAATGGATACATACGGTTTTTTCTCAGCTACAATCAGAACCCAATCCTCTTCGAACTCTTCATCCAGCCCTTCAACGGTAAGCTCTATCGTATCGGTTTCCGGATAAATACCGCTAAAGAAAACATCCATCTCCCACCGGTCAATTCTAAGTGGCGGTGCGTAGGTATAGCTCCGTTCGTCTTCGGTGTATACGGCAAAGAGCGGCTCCACATCAAAGGCGTTGCCTGATGGCGTGTGTTCAACGCGAACCTGTGCCCTTACTCCAATCTGTGTATTTTCAGGCAGACTCTCCTCGCTTGCCGGTGTAAACTGCATAAAGGTAAATGAAAACGGTCCGGCTTCGATCGTTTCACCTTCCTGAATTTCAATCTTCTGAGTGTCCTGAACCGTTGAGTCCGGTTGAGCACCGGTTTGTGCCATTTGCTGTAATTCCCGTTGTTTATCAAGCTCTTCATTACGGCTCGCAACGTATTTACTGCCGGCCACGTAGAGATAGATATCGCTGAACCATCCGGTCCGAACATGCGGATCAACCGACCAGTCGATGTTATTCATCGATGATGATGTCATCATTGGGTAGACAACCGGATCCATGTAGTATGTGTCACCGCCGTCAATCGGTTCAAATTTAATTCTATAGGTTTGTTGACCGGGCCGTGGTGAATCGGACACGTCAAACCCTTCATAGGTCACCATATATTTTTCATTGATCAGCTTCGGCCTGTTGATTTCAAGCTCAAACATCTCTACAGGCTGTGTGACCGGAAAACCCTCTTCGTCAAACACATCCCCTGCAGCAATTCGTGAATTGTAGTCTGCAGTTCGCTGATCGAGCAGCGGTTCGGTGTAGACCGATGAAGCAATAATTCCAAGCAGCAGTGCACCAAATCCGATATGGGTTATGGTACCACCGATCACTTTCGGATTTTTCAAAATCAGTTCAAACAGAACCGCGCCGTTTCCTATAACCGCAAACCATCCGGCAAAAATGTAGACCATGTAGTAGAGATTGCGAACCTCACCGAATACAATCGAAACTACCGTGAAGATGGATGTTAAAATCAGGGGCATGATCATTTTTCCGGCCAGGCTCTCCCAGGTATGCTTCTGCCAAAAAAGATATTGACCAATCACCGTAGCCAATGCCATAATGATAGCAATCGGCATACTCCAGTTATTATAAAACTGAATTTCAGGGGGAGTCGGATTTTCTACAAAGAGCCGGCCCAGAATCGGGGAACTCGTACCGATGATGATTACGAATCCAAGGATAAAGAGCAGAATTGCACCGGTAAAAGTCATAAACTCCTTGCTCAAAAACTCGGACTCCTTATCCACAGAGGGAATCTCACGGTAGCGGTAGAGATAAAACCCGATTCCCATAATGGCAATTACAAGTATAAAGAGCAGCAGCTGACCATAGAGTCCCAGATCCACAAAACTGTGAACCGATTGCTCGGCAAGTACACCGGATCGTGTTAAGAAGGTTTGATAAATCACGGCTACATACGCCAAAATCGCAAAAAATAGAGAGGCTTTATGAGCCCGAGAGCTTTTACGCTGAATAATCATCGCGTGGATTCCGGCCGTTCCGATCAGCCATGGGACAAGCGATGCATTTTCAACCGGATCCCATGCCCAGTATCCGCCAAACGACAGCGTTTCATACGCCCAGTATCCGCCAAGAAAGATAGCAGTCAGGAGTGATACGTTAGCTGCCAGTGTCCACGGCAAAGCCGGACGAATCCATTCGTGATAGGTTTTTGTCCAGAGTGATGCAATGGCAAACGCAAACGGAACCGTCATCATCGCGAAACCTACAAAGATAATCGGCGGATGGATCATCATCCACGGACTTTTCAGAAGGTCATTCAGTCCGGAACCGTCAGCCGGAACAAAATCGGGATTGGCCTGGATAAACGGTGCATTCGGCATCTCCTGCGCAATGGTTCGGAAAGGTGATGCGCCAATTTTAGTAAACCCAAAATCCCATCCCACAACCATGGAAAGCAGAAAAAGCTGCGTCAGCATCATCACAAACATGACGGGTGCTCGATACGGCTTACGTGTCCAGCGGATCAATCCTGCCCCAACCAGAAATCCACAAAGAATCCAGAGCATAAAGCTTCCCTCCTGTCCTCCATAAAAGGCTGAAAAGAGGTATTTTGTCTCAAGGTCAAGACTGGTGTAATTCCAAACGTAGTAGTACTGAAACTGGTGGGTCATGATCAGGTAGATCAGAGCACCGGATGAGATCAGTACAAAAAGTCCTTTTACCATCCAGATCCGGTTGGCATAGGTCTCAAATTTCTTCTCCTCTTTAATGGAAGAGAGAGCATAGAGAATCAGACCTGCAAATGAAACGGCAAATGCACCGCTTAAGAAAAGATTACCGATTTGTGCAATCATAGATGAATCGTGTCAGAGAGTTGAATCTGGTCTGTTAGAAGTGCCAACGTTAATCGAATGGGTTTACATTCCGGCTGTTTCGGCGGGTTCAAAGTCCGGGTTTTCGTTGTATTTTGACGGACACTTCATGAGCATTTCGTTGGCGTAAAACACATTGTTGCGCATCTCACCGATCACAACAAGCTGCGTAGCCTGTTCAAAGTTATTCGGTTTTGGCCGAGGATAGATTACACGGCGAACATTTCCGTCCTCATCTTCCATATGAAATGAAAACTGCATGGTTTCGCGGGAAAATCCGTAATCGCCTGTCTTGTCCCACTTGCCAACCACGTGAGAGTTTGTACGGCTTTCAGCCTGTTCAAAATTGACGTACGTGCTGATACTGTTGCCAAAGTTATACATCAGCAGCGATGTAAAGAGAACAATTGAGATAATTCCGACTAGTAATTTAGGCTTCATACTTCTGTAAATCGGTTAATACTTAAAAATTAATAATTTAAATTGATTCTGTTATACAACAATAAAATCGGTAACCAGAAAGTCCCCTCATTTTCAAGGAGGGGATTTAGGGGTGGTTAAAAAAGATCAAAAAATAGTTTCAATACATATTAACCCGAACTTAGTATCTCAACCACCCCCTGCCCCTCCTTAATAAGGAGGGGAGAATTTTTGCATTATTCTTATGTCAAAATCACGTTTGATTAGTTTTCGTCGTTGTCCGTTTCAACTGAACCGTCTGAACGGTTTGCCGCTTCAAGCTTTTCTTCGAGTCCCGATACTTTTCGATCCACACGAATCATCACAAACATCAGAACAAACCAAATAATAAGGCTGACACCCAGTACCACGTAGATCAAGTCGTTGGATGACATAAACTGAATAAATGCGGATGACTCCTCCGCACCTGCCCCGTCCCAGCGATCGCCATAGCTTTGAGTTAGAGTATCAACGGCGGTTGAGGCCGTATCTTGTACAAATTTCATTTTCATGATATCTGAGCTTCTTCAGTCAATTCTTTGATTCGCTTATAGCGGTTGAGGATATCCATCATCCAGATTGAAAGACCGATAAATCCGATCACGGCCGGGTAAAAAATAATTCTGAGTTCGGGCGCCGTCATATCACTGAACGCCGGATTGCCGTCTGCCCCCGGGTGAAGACTTGGCAGCTGCCTCGGTATAATATAGAGCAAAAACGGAATGGTGGTGACCCCAAAAATATTGTAAACCGCTGAAATTTTCGCTCTTTTTTCAGGATCATTAAAAGCCGTTCTAAGAACAAAATAGGCTACAAATATCATCATGGCCAGTGCGGATAAATTCATTCGCGGTTCAGCAAACGTCCACCAGGTGCCCCAGGTAAATCGTGCCCAGAGTGATCCGGTCAGGAGTCCGCAGATCCCAAAAATTAGTCCAACAGCCGTTGCCGTTTCCGCCTTGCGGTCCCATTTCATCTGCTCGCTGTTCAAGTAGCGAATGCTGTAGTAGAACGCCATGGTAAATGCGATCATCATGGTAAACCACATCGGCACATGCAGAAAGAGATTCCGTGCGGTCTGTTCCAGAATGTCGATCTGAGGAATTTTGATCGAAAATCCCACAACAATAACCAGCGTCATCCAAATGGCTACAATGTACTTCCAGATCTTCAAGAGAGCGTCTGTATGATTTATTATCGATTTCTGAGCAGCTTCTAATTTAAGATGTACTGCTCTTTTTCAGCTATAAAGATACAGAATATGAATGAGAATTTTATGAACGGTATATGAATTTTTGGGTGTTTTGAGAGGCGGTTTGAGCCATATGAAGTACGGAGTACGTGAGTGATTTTGATGGTAGTTCAAACACCGTCAGTTCGAGCCTGCCTGTACTTAAGCTTCTGTAGACAGACGCATTCCCGGTGCTTTTACGGTTCGGAGTCGAGAACACAGTAAAGCAATGTTTAGCAAAGTTTTGAATACAGTCGCCTCTACCCTGCTCTTTACTTTCAATCCACTCCCTCTGTTCGTCGAGAAATTTAGTCTGCTAATTTATTTCCCCGGTTAAAACCGGGGGCTATTACGTGGCCACCCCGATGGGGTTGGGTTGAACCGCTTACCTCAGAGAGGCAATACATTTGTAAAAAATGAGCGGCATTTAAACACTTCTGCTCCGGAGTTGATGAGATAACACAGACAAGATATTTCTGTTTCTCTAAGAACCTTATCAAAAAGCCATACTAAAACATGGGGTAATCATGATAATACTGCTCCATATAGAAATACCATGTCTTCTTGCAAAGATTAATACATCCACTCATAGCACGACTTAGAGGCGTGCCACGAGATGTCCTTTTCCTCTCTATCTTTCTGAGAACAACTCATCAAGCTTCTCTTCCAGCTCCTCTCCATGAATATCCTTCGCCACG
>CAYNZY010000113.1:0-5616 GCA_964401805.1 uncultured Rhodohalobacter sp. | reverse complement strand
GAGTTTGGGATTTTTTTGTTTTTAGATGAGTCTGTTGACCTATGTTGCGAAAGCAGATTTGACTTCTTACCGCAATATTTATTCTCGACTCTAAAGATCAGGGTTTTATTTTTGGATAAGCTATTTGATCTATTTTGCGAAAGCAGTGCTTTCGCGGTTCAAATCTTTTATTCTGATACCAACATGGCTGTAAGAAGTGCAGCACGATCCAGTGTTTCATCGATCAAGATTTTCTCCGATGGACTATGAGCTCCCTCTCCTACGGCTCCCATTCCGTCTATGGTAGCCGTAAACTGGCTTGTAATGCTTCCATCCGATCCGCCACCACTTAACCCCTCTTCAATCACCAAATCAAGCTTTTCAGCACAATTCTGAGCTAACTCCCATAATTTTTGATTTCTCTCGTTCTTCACTACCGGTGGCCTTCTTAAACCGCCTTCAATCATGATTTCAGTTTCTCTTAGCTCCGGCTTAAAGCTTTTGATTGTATCATCGATCTTCTCTCCATCTGATTTTTTCAAGTAACGAAAATCAACTTCTATCCTGCATTCTCCAGGGACTATATTCACAGCTTTTCCACCTGAGATTAAACCAACATTGAGTGAAATTCCGTTTTCATAATCATTCAGGGCATCTATTTTTTGAATAATATTCGCCATTTCTACAATTGCGCTTGCTCCTTTTTCCGGTTCAACACCTGAATGAGCCTCTTTCCCATTTACCTTTATTTGATACCGTCCCGATCCTTTTCTCTCGGTTTTTATTTTTCCTTCCAAACCGATAGACGGCTCAGGGACAAAAACACGTTTTACACTCTGCGCAATCTTTTCAATCTCATCCCAGGAATCCCGGCTGCCGGTCTCCTCATCTGAAGTGATCATGACTACAGGTCTTAATTTTGGCTCTAAATCAAGCTCTTTCATTACCTTGATAGCAAACTGCATCATCACAATGCCGGCTTTCATATCATAAACACCGGGGCCACGAATCACATTATCATCTATTTTCCAGGGCATCTTGTCGAGAGTTCCCACCGGCCATACTGTATCAGCATGACCGATTAATAGTTGATCTTCTTGTAACTCAGATTTTTCTGGCCTGCAGATAATCTGTCCGGCACTTAGTACAGACTCTTTCCACTCAACTTGATAATCCAGCTCTTTAAAGTCTTCGGCTATTGCGTGCAATAACTTTCGGTTTTGTATGAAGTCATCAGTAGGACTTTCGGCCTCCACATACTTTTTCAGTCTGTGAATAAACCAATCTTTGTGATCTGAAACCTTCTCTCTAATCTTTTTGTAATCGACTGAATCCATACTGTTCATTCTTATAAATATTATTTTTTCGCAAGTGCGTAAATTCCGTTCCCTTTTTGATTTACACTATATAGGTCCGCCAAATTCATCAACAAGGTGAATGGCAGGACCAGCGGATAGTAGATGAGAAGTAGTACAGCGGCAATCATCCCAAGCTTGTTAAACCATAACATCGGCCACTTTACAGAAAGCACCCAGGCCTTGTGTCCCCAGAATCCATATGTGTAATGAACTTTTTCAGGTGTTAATCCGGCCTGAATTAGTTTATCCGAAATCTCCTCTTTGGAGTATCCTGCCCTGGCATGCTCATCCACAAAAGACTCTTCATCACCGGCATCTTCCTCAGAATAGTGAGAAGGTGAATGCATCAGAAAATACCCTCCCGGATTAAGTACAGCTGATAGGTTTTGCATAACCTTCACATCCTCTTCGATGTGCTCAAGTACATCAATACATATGATGATATCGTACTTCTGATCAGATTCAAATGCTAGTAAATCGGCTTTTTTGAGTTGAATCCGGCCATCCTTGATCTGTTCACTAAAATATTTTTTGGCATCTCTGAGATAGTCTTCTTTTACATCAACTGCCGTTACTTGCACATTTCCAAAGGCGTTCAGAATAAATCGATCGTACTGCCCAAAACCTGATCCGGCATCCAACAAGTGCCATTTCCCTTTTCGATCTAATTTTTTACCAACACTCCATAGCAGTTTCCGTATGTGCCAGCTGCGTAAAAAGAAGAGATCGAGTAAAAAGTAAAATATGCGTCTCAGAAACTTTGAGTTCCGAATGATGTTCGCAAACCGGTCTTTAACGGGATCATAGGCAATTCTGCTCATGAGTCTGTCACTTCGGATACATTCGGTTTTTGATTTCTCTCATCACCACGATTCAGCAATTCACCCAAAAATCCGATGGAAAAGAACTGAACTCCTACCATCACAAGAAGCAACCCAAGGAATAGCAGTGGACGATTGGCCAGTGGTTCACCCAAAAAGATTTTGATATATGCCAGGTAGAGGTTGATTGCAATACCGACTACCAAAAACAGTACCCCAAACAACCCAAAAAAGTGCATTGGCCGGTTAACATACCGGTTAATAAAGAGCAAGGTCACCAGATCCAGGAATCCGTTTAAAAAACGTGAGATCCCAAATTTCGTCTTGCCATACTTTCGCGGGTGATGTTGTACTACCTGTTCTTCGATCCTGCCAAAACCCTCCCACTTTGCCAACAGAGGTACGTATCGATGCATTTCTCCATATAGCGTAATGTTCTCTACCACTTCTTTTCGATAGGCTTTCAACCCACAATTAAAATCGTGGAGTTTAATACCGGTAACCCAACGGGTGACTGCATTAAAAATTCGATCATAGCGGGAATTTCGTTGGGATCATCCTGTAGATCAGCATCCATTGTAACTACAAATCGCCCGGCTGAACGCTCAAATCCGGTCTGAAGTGCATCACTCTTTCCATAATTTCTTCTGAGACGTATACCCTGAATTTCATCATGATTTCTGGAAAGTTGTTCTACAATCTCCCACGACCGATCCGTTGATCCGTCGTCAATGAAAAGAATTTCGTAACGGTAGCTTGTCTCGGCCAAAGCCTTCGTAATTTGATCAGCCAACTCCCTCAATGACTGCTCTTCATTCAGCAGTGGAACCACAATGGAGATGTCGGGCGGTGTAACTCCGGATTTTTTTGGTGAATCTATATTTTTTTCCTGCAATGCTTTACAAATTCATTAATTTAACGCACACTCTATGAACGTCAATTTATCTTACGCAGAAAATAAAAGATTTCCACGCCATGAAGAAATTGTATTACTCAATCGGAGAGGTTAGCGAAATAACTGAAATTGAACCGCATGTACTCCGTTACTGGGAAACTATCTTTGATGATTTAACTCCCCGAAAAAACAAGGCTGGAAACCGGACGTATAAAGAAGATGACATTACCCTTGTCCTGAAACTGAAAAAGCTTATCCAGGAGCAAAAATACAGTACTGCAGGTGCCAAAAAAATTATTGAAGGCGAAGAACCCGATCCAAATACTGAAACCCCCGAACCGCTTTCTGCTGATGTTCAGAAAGATCTGAAAGAGGTAAAACTGTTTCTTGAGAAATTAAAAGAGAAACTTTAGGTAACGCTACCCTTCTTCGAAAACCGTACGACAAGGATATAGAGAATTTCAGCACAGATGAGCACGGCTACACCTGTGAGGTGAATCACCTGCGCAAATCCGGGCATGCCAAATCGCTCAAGTATCACTCCGGCAACTACCTGAAGTAAAATCAGAAAAGCTACAGCCCATCCCAAACGGTTCAAAAGAGATCCTACTTTAAATTTTCTGTTATAATATAGCATTAAGCCCGCAGGCACTACCACCAGCCATGAGAAACTTCTGTGAATCGGGTAGAGCGTACCCACTGATTCAATCCATTCACTTCGCGGTAACTCCATGACGTTCTTGGCCACATCAACGGCCTCACGAATCTGAGTCCCCATTATCATCTGGATAAGTGTAAGCACCAAGACAGCAACGGAAACTCCCAATAAGGTTTTTCGCTGATTGGCCGACAACTGAATCTTAATTCGTGAATTCATTGCTCTGAATGAAGCATATAAAAGAGTAATGAGGATAATCATCGCCAGGATCATGTGCAGTGTAATCATCCCTGCACTTAGCCCTGAACGCACAACCTGCCCGCCGAGCCAACCTTGAAACAACACCAGTACAAATGCAGCTCCGGACGCTATCGTCACAACGGGATCGCTTTTACGATATCTAAAAGAGATCACAAATGTTGCCGTAATGAAAAGACCAATCAGAACTCCTACCAGTCTATTTATATATTCAAGCCAAGTGTGAACAGGGTTGAAAAGAGAAGCATCGTACTGAGCCGGAAGATCTGCGACGTTGGTTGGGGGGATCCACATGCCAAAGCACTGAGGCCAATCGGGGCAGCCCAATCCTGCACCTGATGCCCTTACCAATCCACCTATAAAAATGAGTACAATTGTTGCAATAACCGTTGTAATAGCCGTTTTTTGATACAGATTCAATTTCATTCTCAATTCACAAAAATGGGTTTAATTGCCATTGATACGGCAACTCAATTCAATTATCGTTTAAAATCGTTCCTATAGTACGTCTTTATTTTGAAGCGGATATTAAGGTAACATATCATCTTCAAATTCGTTAATTTTGGCCTGCCATAATCCTAATCGTAGTGATGCAAAACACAGAAACCCAATCCGGAACTCTTCAGTACATTTCAGGTACCATCAGCGACTACTATGAGCTGACCAAGCCGGGTATTACCTTTACCGTTTTGGCCAGTATGTTGATCGGATTCCTAATGGGAACAGCCGGAAGTATGGATTATACCCTTATGTTCCACGCTATTATTGGAACCTATTTCGTTGCCGCAGGTACGGCTGCACACAATATGTTTCTGGAACATCGGTATGACGGACTCATGAAACGAACCAGCAAACGCCCGTTGCCTGATTCCCGTATTACTCCAAAGCATGGTGTAATATTTTCCCTCACACTTATTTTTGCAGGACTTTTTTATCTGAGCTTTGTTGTCAATCCCGTGGCCGGAGCCGTATCACTTGCAACAACAGTGATCTACCTATTTATGTATACCCCGCTGAAGCGGATTTCTGCTCTCAATGTATTTGTGGGAGCGGTTCCCGGAGCACTTCCTGTAGTTGGTGGATGGGCTGCTGCAACTGGAACGGTTTTTGAACACGGCATGTGGATTTTGTTTGGGATCATCTACTGCTGGCAGATACCGCACGTGATCGCCATTGCCTGGGTTTGTGAAAAAGATTATGATCACGCCGGATTTAAAATGCTGCCCAAAAACGATCCAAAAGGATTAAAAGCTACTCTTTGGGTATTAGTACCTCTGCTCATTTTGATCCCCACCGTTTATAAACTCTACGTAATGGAGTTGATGGGGTGGCTGTTTTTAACCGGAGCCATGCTCACTACAGCTGCATTCCTCTGGTACGGCATCAAATTTGCCATTAAACGAGACATTCCCACAGCAAAGTCCTTAATGTTCTCCTCTTTTGTGTACCTGCCTCTCGTGTGGATCTTCGTCTTTTTAGACTGGATGATTCTTTAAGAATAAGTCTTAGCAGCTCAAACAAAAAAGGCTCGACATCTCTGCCGAACCTTTCTACAATTTCTAAGACCTGACAGGTTTCAGAAACTTTCAGGTCTTGTTCATCAAACCTTATCGAATTGCAGGATATTTCCCGGGATTAGCCTCATTC
>CAYNZY010000112.1:0-5644 GCA_964401805.1 uncultured Rhodohalobacter sp. | reverse complement strand
GGGCAGAGCAGGTTCGATGCGATTGTGAACGGTGCAAGTCGAAGACTCAGGCCTATCTTAATGACGGCACTGACTACGATTCTGGCAATGGTGCCACTGGCGCTTCAGCTTGGAGCCGGAGCAGAAACCTGGAGCCCTATGGCGCGTGCAGTGATCGGTGGGTTGTTTATGTCGACACTGCTTATGCTTTTTGCGGTTCCGTGTATGTATTATGTGATTAATTCGTTTGTAGAGAAAGCCGGGTTCGACTCTGTTCATAAGGAAGATCCGCTGAGCGACGAGTAGGAGCGACAAGTTATTTTGCCGAATGGTTAAACCACCACGTATATGAGAAAAATTAAAATCACAGAACGAATTTTAAAACGGCCGGTCACAGCGATTATGATGTCGCTGCTGGTAATTGGTTTTGGTGTGTTTTCTCTTTCAAACCTCAAAGTAACGCTCTATCCAAGCTTTGACATTCCAGTAATGGGTGTATCGGTGAACTATTCGAATGTAGCGCCCGACGATATGCTTCGGCTGGTGGTGGAACCCATCGAAGCCGTGGTGATGGGTGTTGAAGGAGTAGAATCACTGGATTCAAACGTACGCAGGGGCGGAGCATTTATGGTACTTCGCCTGCAGCCGGGTACAGATATTATGATTACCGAACAAAAAGTTCGTGAGGCTGTAGAGCGCATCAGAAATGAGCTGCCGGAAGAGGCAAGCGAGCCAATTATATTTCAGTTTGACCCGGATCGCGCTCCGGTTATGCGTCTTAGTGTGGAGTCGGACGTCCTGGGGCTTGATGAGCTTCGGCAGCTTTCAACAGAGTTTATAGAGCCCCGTTTTGAACGCATTCCCGGGGTGGCTTCGGCGGATACCCGCGGCGGACTGGACCGCAATATTTATGTAGATTTATTGCCTGAAAAAATGGCTCTTCACAATTTATTGCCCGGCCAGGTGGTGAGCGCTATCAGAAATAACAACATACAGCAACCGATTGGCAACCTTGTGGCCGACAGGATTAGTTACAGTATTCGCGCTCAGTCGATGTACGTGGATGTGGATGAGATCGCTCAGACAATCATTTCAACCAACGACGGTATGCCGATACGCGTACGGGATGTGGCCAATGTGCGTGACGATTTTGAAGAGATTACCAATATTGTTGAAATCAACGGTAAGAACAGCGTAACCGTAGATGTCCAAAAGCAGTCGGATGCCAACACACTCGAGGTAACTGAAGCTGTTCAGGCAACTATGGGCGAGTTTATGCCAAACCTGCCTTCAAGCGTAACAATGCAGGTGCTTAATAACGAAGGAGAGTTTATTGAGGATTCGATTTCAAACCTTGCGCAGTCAGCTCTCATAGCGCTGGTGGTAGTGATCATCATTCTACTGGTATTTATGGGCGGATGGAGAATTGCCTTTGTTGTAGCCATGAGTATTCCGGTATCACTGACGGCTACATTTGCCGCCATGTACGCATTGGATATTACACTTAATATTATTTCTATCACCGGACTGGCGCTGGCGATCGGTCTGCTGGTGGATAACTCAATTGTGGTTTCGGAAAGTATTGCCATTCAGCTGGAACGGGGAAAAACGAGATTTGAAGCAGCACTATCCGGAACCAACGAAGTGGGTGGTGCCCTGCTGGGGTCAACCCTCACTACGATTGCCGTCTTTATCCCCATTATGGGTTTAACCGGATTCCAGGGTACGGTGGCGAAAGACCTTGCACTGACGATTTCTATTTCAATCGGGTTTTCTTTTATCGCTTCCATCGTTTTAATTCCCGTACTCGCATCTCTTCTCTTAAACCGTGAAGAGTTTGCAAAGAAAAGCGTGATGCTGAGCGCAATTAAATCACTCGAAAACAATTATGTTGCCGCGCTCGAATGGATTTTAAGCCGTAAATACATCGTTGGAATCGGTGTAGTTGGAATTATAACAGGCGCATATTTTCTTTTTGGGAATATTCAGAAAGAATTTTTTCCTGAAACCGATGAAGGGCAGTTTGATTTGAGGATAGAGCTGCCAGCCGGCACCAAACTGGCTACTACAGCCACCGAAATGCGTGATTATACCCGTCAGCTTCTTGACGACCCCGATGTAAAAACAGTGATCAATAATATTGGACGCCGCGGTTGGAGTACCATCGAAAATGGCGGTACGCTGAGTATTACCCTGGTTGAAGAATATGAACGAGAAGAGACAACAACAGAGATTGCATCGCGTTTGCAAAATCTTATTAAAGATGACGAAGTAAATGTTGAAATCGCTAATCTGGGAGGCAGCGGCGGCATTCCGACCGGCCGGGGATTCTCGGGACGTGGCATCCGCATAAGCCTTATTGGCCCCGATGTTGAGATTTTGCAGCGAATTACCCTTGAAATTGAAGATGCACTCAGTGGCGATCCAAACGTGATGTCTGTGAGTAACATGCGCTCGCGACCTGCCCCCGAGCTGGTATATGACCTGGACCGGAACCGAATTACAAGAACAGGTGTATCTTCCACGGCTATAGCATCGGAGCTTGGAACACAGGCACGGGGAACACGTGCAGGATTTTATCGTGATGAAGGGCGGGAAATCCCCATTCAGGTGCGAAATGTACGTGAACAGTTTCAAAACAGAACCGATCTGTTTAATCTTGAGCTGGCGCAGGTAGAAGACCAGCGAATACCGGTAAGCGGTTTGGGTGAATTCCGGGTTGAGGAAGGCTTGAGTACCATAACCCGGCGCGACCGCGAAACCCTGCTTGACGTAATGGTAATGGTGAGGGGCGATCTTGAAGAGTACAGGGAGCGTGTAATCAGCGTCTTTGAAAATGAAGTTCTTCTTCCGGATGGTTATCGGTATGAATTTACCGGCTCAATCTTTTCGCAGCAGCAGAGTAGCAGCGAAATAATCATTGCCCTGCTGATGGCGCTTATCCTCACCTACATGGTAATGGCGTCGCTCTTCGAAAACCTTCGCGACCCCTTTATTGTGATGTTTTCCGTGCCCCTGGCGTTTTTTGGTTCACTTGTGTTTTTAATGATTACATCAACACCTCTCAGTGTTCCGGCATATATTGGAATTGTGATATTGGTTGGGATTGTAGTGAATAACGGAATTGTGCTGCTCGATTTTATTCACATGAACACTCGTGGAAAGGAAGATCAGATCGACTACGCCGACCAGTTTCTACTGGCCTGTAAGCGAAGAATGCGCCCAATTCTGCTTACTGCACTTACAACGATCTGCTCTATGATTCCATTGGCACTTGAGTTTGGAGCCGGTTCTGAAACCTGGAGTCCGCTTGCCAGATCTGTTATTGGCGGCTTAGCATTTGCTACTATCTTAACCTTGTTTGTAGTGCCAACTGTTGTCATTGGCATCTCCAAGAAACGCCGAAAGCTGATCGATAAGTCTTTGGCAGACTAATCCATTTTTTTCAACTTGTTGGCTCAAATATTCTGCTCATCCCCGAATGGAGTTTTTGAGCCAGTTCTTTACGGTCGCTGCATTGAACCGGCTCACTGCAAAAGCGAATCTTGCAATCTATACGTCGGTTTTTTGCAAGCTTTAGAACATGCTTGTGAAAAGGATCTCTTGCACCGTAAAAACAGACACTTGTATTTGCAGGAGCGTCTCCTTTCTCCTCAGCTGTTTTATAATTAATCGTGGAGTAATAGACCGGTATCTCTTCGGTGGCGGGGTAATCCAGAAGTGATGGCCGGAAAGACAGCAAATCCTCACCACCCGAGGTTGTTCCTTCAGGAAAAAGAATAATCCCCTGATATCTGCTCAAACTATTGGAAAGGACCTCATTCACCCGTGTTACATCGCGTTTTCTGGAACGGTCTATAAATATCACCCCCATTGTTTTTACCATAAAACCCAACAAAGGCCATGACCTGACCTCTTTTTTTGCCACAAAGGTGCATTTCAGATTCAGGTAAAGCGGAATAATATCGATGTAGCTAAGATGATTTGATACCAGGAAAAATGGAGCCTGTGGTGGTTCTCCTTCCGTTTCAACCCTGATATTCAATACTACACACATCCCCTTCGACCATAAGTACATGTACAAATTTCGTAAAGGCTCGTAGGGTAGTTTGAAAAGCCATATGAGGGCAAATACCGCTAAATAAACCAGATAAAGAGAGAGTGTATAAACAATGAGAAAAAATATTTTTATCGATGCTATAAATGTTCTCATAATGGTTTTTTAGTCTGCTCTTTCACCGAAAAATACTACCCAAAAAACATTTTTCGTGTTCGATCCGATATCGCTTCAACGTCCAGCAGAATCATAAAATGGATCAGATCCAGCTTTTTATCGTACGAGGGACCGGCTATCACCTTAGACCCAACATCAAGATAGTTTTTAAAAAGAGGAGGAATTTCGTACTCCTCCGTGTCTTCTTTAAACTGACTTTTTTCGGGTATATACCCTTCTTTCGGTTCGATATAAAAGTCAGGATGAATATGCCCCTCCTTTTTTAAATAATCCAATGTGTTTTGGGCTACCTTCATATTGTTGGTATCTAAAGCTGCGTATCCAAATAGGTAGCGTTTATTGAAATGTTCAAGATATCCTGCAAATCCTTTCCACAATAGAAACAGAACACGGCCACTTCTATGCTCCTTACTGATACAGGCACGCCCTACTTCAACAGCGTTTTCCAGCACTTCGGCAGGCAGGTTGTCCAATTTGAAACGCACCGCACTTGTAAAGCCATTTCCTTGACTGGCTTGTTCAAAAGACTGCATTCGATAAGTGCCTATAATCTTTTCACTTTTATTCTCCACAACAATTAAGTGATGGCACTGGTCGTCAAATTGATCTTTATCTATGCCTGCATCAAAATCAAAATCCCTGGAAAGTTCTTCATTGAAAACTTTATACCTGAGTTTCATGGCAGCTTCTACTTCTGCGTCTGTACTCGCAAACTTGATGGTGTATTGATTACTTTGAACTTTCTTTAAAACTCTGTCTTTTATTAGCACTACTCTTCCAATTAATGAATTTCTGTTCTGACCATCTGATGGTAACAATTTTAACAAATAATTGTATTACAAATTAAGAACTATCTATTTATGAACGAAAATGGATGTAAACGTTTTCTTCTATTCTCTGATAAATAAGCTATTTTTACCCCCTTCTTATTTAAACAGTAGAAAGATGAATCTATAAATTAAGAACTTTTTTTGAGCACTAAAGAACAAAACCGAAGCCTTTTTAGCGATGTAAACCTCTACATCATTTTTGGAGTCACACTCACTTCGGTTATGGGGGTTTCCAGTATTGCACCTGCATTCCCCACGATCGCCCGCTCACTGGATGTAACGTCTGCCGAAATTGGTCTTCTTATCACCTTTTTCACCCTCCCAGGCATCATTTTCACGCCTATTTTCGGGATTCTTGCAGACCGATACAATCGTAAGGTCATTCTGATTCCTTCACTATTTCTGTTTGGGATTGCCGGCACAGCCTGTGCTTTTGCCACCTCCTTCGATCAGCTTCTTCTGTTTCGTGCATTTCAGGGAGTAGGAAGTGCCGCACTCGGCGTACTCAATTTAACTTTGATCGGAGATCTCTACTCCGGCAACCGACGTGCTTCGGTTATGGGATATAACGGCAGTGTTCTGAGTATTGGAACAGCAATGT
>CAYNZY010000111.1:0-5892 GCA_964401805.1 uncultured Rhodohalobacter sp. | reverse complement strand
AATTAACACTGTGTTTATAGATAGTTTAGTTCAGGAAGGAAACACTTATTATTATAAAATTTCCGCCGTAGATAATTCCGGAAATGAAGGCAAAAGAAGTGCTAATGCTATGAGATACATTTCGGATAACACCCCACCTTTGGCACCCGCAATGTTATCGGCTGTAGTGGCTGATGATAATTCCACCGTAAGATTATCATGGGGTGAATATGATCGTCCGGTTGATTTTCGTCGATTCATTGTTTTAAGAAGAAAAATTTCCGGTAGCACAAATGTTTCCTACAGTCAAATTAGCGAAGATGAACTGATTAGTACGTTGCATGTTGACCGAGGCGTAGGGGGAGCCCGATTTGAGGAAGGTGTATTTTATGAATATGGTGTTGTGGTTGCCGATAGTGCACGCAACTTTAGTGATACAACTTTTACAACTCTTCAAATACCGGATATTACACCGCCCAATGCTCCCGTAAACGTCATCGCAGATAATATCGGCGGCGTAAGGGTAGATTTAACATGGAGTCCGTCACCGTCGGGTGATGTAGTTCAGTATAATGTATACAGGAAAGAAGGAGAAGCAGAGTCGGTTTTGTTAAATAGTACCGAGAAAAACAGAAGGATCATTCGAGACGAAAATGTACAAACCGGCATTGAATATATCTACGCCGTCAGTGCAACAGATTCTCTGGGTAATGAAGGTGTAGTAATGGAAAGTTCACCTGTACATGTTCGAAATTATGATCCGCCTCGAAAAGTTCGAAATGTTCAGATTTATAGCAGTGAAAATGGTGTTGATATTACGTGGGAAGAGGTGCCGGCCTCCGATTTAGTAGGGTATATTGTATATTCATCAAGAATTTCTGCCGGGCAGTTCGAAGCTCTAAACGAAGAACCTATTCAATCAACTTCATTTAATCACTCAGGTGGCAATGAAACGTTCTGGTACAGAGTTCGGGCTATAGACTCATCAGGAAACTTGAGCGATATGAGTGAGCCTGTTAAGTTAAACACTGAGACTAATTAAGCAGTATTACTTTAGAAAAATTTTCTTTATTTGAATTCAAAGTAATATTGAATAGAATTATAAAAAATGTTGGTACGGATTACGGTGAATTCAAAGCTTTTTGTTGCAGCTCTCCTTTTTAGCCTGGTACCTGTTTTTGCAGTAGCTCAAAATCAAACTCTCACGCAGGGAATACAAAAATACCAGCAAGGGAATTTTCAGGAAGCAATTGATTTGCTGGAAATAGCTAAAATAAATAATTCCATTAATGCTCAGGGTTATATCGTTTTGGCTTCATCCTATCTTGAAATTCAAATTCCTGAAAAAGCTGAGAAGAATGCTGTAGAAGGGAAAAGTCTTTTTCCTGATTTATTAGCCTTCGATTGGATTATTGCAGAATCTTTACTGAATCAGCGGAAAATCCAACAAGCCCGGAATAAGTATCTGGATGTTGAAGATGCACTTCATCAGGGGAGAACATTAATGCCCTTAAACATCGATAATGAAATTCTGAGGGTCAGGCTTGGGCAAGTTTATCAGGTATTAGCATCTAATGCCTATCAAGAGGGTGAGTTCGATCTTGCTATAAACAGGATGAGCAATGCAGTTGAGTTTATGACAGATTCGGTTCAGGTTCATAAGAATCTGGCAATCCTTTTAATTGAACAAGAACAGTATGACAGGGCACTGGAAGTTCTTGATACGGCAAAAAATATCTTCCCCGACGATACAGAAATTTTAAGAATCAAAGCCTCAATATATTTTAAAACTGAAGAACGTGATAAACTAATCGATCAGTTTAAGGAGCTATATTTGAGAGACCCTGCGGATATTGATAATGGCCTGATCTATGCGGAACTGCTGATATCCAGTCAGAAGACGTCAGCCGGAATGGATGTCATTGAAGATTTATTGGACAGGCATCCTGAGGAGAAAAGAATTTACAAGATGATGGCCGAGATCAATGAACGTCAATTCAATATTAGTGGAAAAAGAGCGGTATTGAGAGAGATGCAAAAGCAGTTTCCGGATGATTATTCCATTCTTGAAGATATCGCTGAGACATATAAAAGGGAAAGTAAGTGGGGAGAGGCCAGGGCCGTTTATGATTCATTAAAAGTTAAGACAGACGACATTGTAAAATATGAATTGGAAAAAGCCTCAACCTGGGAGCGCCAGGATTCCTTAGCTACAGCTGAAGTCCTTTATAGAGGTTTATTGGAAGAGTATGAGGGAAATGACAGGGTTGTTTACGGGCTGGGGAATAACTTAGAAAAGCAATCCAAGTGGGAACAGGCATTTCTTAATTACTATGATGCCATGGATGATGGCAAAGAAAAAGACGTTACTCTGTACACCAAGCTGGCAATAAGCTCCGTAAAATCTGATCAGGACTCGGCAAAAGTATATGTAGACCAGGCCTTGAATTTAGGGTCTGAAAGTCCGGCGCTCTATCTGGAAGCCTCAAAATTATATCATGGCTTATCGAATCAAGAGAAAGCTTTTGAGTTAGCTGAAAGATCGTTGCGCAAAAGCTTTAGCGATCTGGCTGAAGAGCAAACTATTTTTGAACAAAACCTTAATGACGAAGGGATACTTGGTCAAGCCGGCAATACCACCCAAATTGAGAGACTGGAGTTTTTAAACAGCATATCCGAAGAGGCGTTCGACTGGCTGGCCTATTCATTTAAGGAGAAAGATGTAGACCCTGTACTCGAAGAGATGATTGAAAGGTATAAGACATCAGGAAAGCTCTACTATTTAGTTGGCAAGTACTATCTTAAAAGCTCCGAAATAGTACTTGCAGAAAATTATCTCAAAAAATCTGTTGAATATTCACCCAACCTATTTGAAGCACATCTTGAGCTTGCTAATCTACAAGAGCAAAAAGGAAACATTGAAGAGGCAATATCTTCACTTGAAAGAGCCCTGTCTCTAAATCCCAATGAATCTCTCGTCTACACTAAGCTCATAGGTTTATACAGAGAGATTGGTCAATTAGACCAACTGACAGAACGCTGGAGTGCTAAATACAGAGCGGATAAAAATGATGAACTGTTAAGAGAGCATTTAATTGAGGCACTGCATAAAGCCGGCCGCTACAATGAAGCACGCGAAATAATCAATCAGTAAGAGTGCGTAATTACATTCAATTACTTTTGATTTATTGAACTCAAACTCCGATTATGTGATAGTTCTGTAATAACATAGGTGTTTGCAAAATAATAAAGATGGCTAAAAAAGAAGACATCACCCAGCTTTTGAAAAGAGCGGGTGAAGGGGAAGATGTATACGATCAGGTTTACCCGTTGGTTTATCAGCAACTCAGAAACATAGCGAGTGCCAGAATCAGTCGGGAAGGAGAGAATCACACCTATTCAAAAACAGAATTGGTACATGAGACCTATCTGAAGATGATCAATCAGGCTGAAATGGATTACCAAAACAGGAGTCATTTTCTTGCGATCTGTTCCAGCTGTATGAGACAAATTTTAATCGACTATGCTCGAAAGAAGAAAGCCCTGAAGCGCGGACGCGATTACGATAAATATACCTATGTTGACGGTTTGATTGAGTCTGAAGGACAGGATCTTCAGGAGCTGATAGATATTGATGATGCAATGAAAAAACTGGAGAAACTGAACCCAAGACTCAGTGACGTTGTAGAAATGAGATTTTTTGGGGGAATGAAGGTCGAAGAAGTAGCAGAGGTTTTGGATATATCTGAAAGCACTGTGCACAGAGATTGGCTGAAAGCAAGAGGCTGGTTGTATCAGGAGCTGAAAGGACTAAAGGATGGTTGAACCGGTTCAGCTCTTTACGATAGATAGTAAATTTCTGTTTTTATTAAATACTTTATAGCTCATCTTTACTCAGGTTGACGTCTTTTATTTTCTAAGCTCACCTTGAAAGAACGTCAGTTTTATATTTGACCTGAAAATAAATGACAGGTTAAGAGAACCGTTTACGCTTATCTACTAAAAGGCCAATTGGTTTATTCCGTTTACTCATTTGTGAATCATAATAAAATATTGATTTCAGTGTACTTCCGGGAATATACTATGTCAAAAATTTGAGTCGGTAACTTGAAGTAAAGCATGCATTTAATAGAAAAAATCCAGCGGGTATGAAAACATCGTTTACTATTGCAGCAACTCTATTGATCTTAACTTTTGCGCCTTTATCGTATGCGCAAATTACAGTCAATTCAGATATAACAGCAAATACAACGTGGAGTGCAGTCGACTCACCGATTTTGGTCCAAAATACCGTGACCGTGGAGAGCGGGGTAACTCTCACCATCGAGCCCGGTGTTACCGTAGAGATGGGCAATGGTGCGTCGCTTTTAGTTGATGGGGCTTTAATCGCAGATGGAGTGGATGGTAATGCAATCTTATTTACTTCTGCCGAAGCTACTCCCGCTCCCGGAGAT
Organism: uncultured Rhodohalobacter sp.; assembly: GCA_964401805.1. GTDB lineage: Bacteria > Bacteroidota > Rhodothermia > Balneolales > Balneolaceae > Rhodohalobacter. The sequence goes on along the minus strand of CAYNZY010000111.1, from coordinate 1,459 downwards.
TGGGGATCTATTGAATTCACAAACAACAGTGATGCCGGATCGGTGTTCGATTTCGTTGTAGTTGAATACGGAGCCGGGACAGACCGAACCGGAATGGTGTTTTATACTACCGGAGCTTTTGGCGTTAATATTTCGAATTCAATTTTCAGAAACAGTGCCGTTCATGGAATTAACCTTCGTGCATCTTCTCCGACACTGGATAATTCTGAATTCTATGATAATAGTGGTTATGGTGTCTATACAGACCTAAGTCTCAATTATACGGTGCAGAATAGCATAATTCGCGATAACGCAGTTGGAGGTATTCGCGTGCCAATTAATTCAGGTGCTTTGATTACCGATTCTGAAATTAACTCCAACCCTGTTGGAATCCTGATTGACAATGGAGGTATACCAACCATTACAAATAATCAGATAGTGAATAATGAGTATGGTATCCGGATCATTGAGGTAGGAGCAACGAAACCGGAAATTACCGATAATACAATTTCAGGGAATACAGAATTTGGAGTTGAAAACCTGAGCTCAACAGTTCTGGATGCGAGATTTAACTTCTGGGGCAGCTCTTTGGGGCCTACGGTAAATTCAAATCCTTCCGGTAATGGAGACAGAGTTACCGAAAACAATGTAGAATATACTCCATGGAGATATGGAGCTACCGATCTTCCGGTAATTGAGGTAACGAATAATGTATTGGAAAATACAGTCTGGGAAGGTGGAAATGTCTATCACTTAACCAGCAACATTACAGTAGGGAGTGCAGTAACGTTAACTATAGATCCGGGAGCAGTAGTAAAATTTGCTTCAGGGATATCTTTAACGGTTGATGGTCAGCTTAGTGCAATCGGGGCTCCGGAAAACCTCATCTTTTTCACATCGGATCGTGATGACGCGGCAGGCGGAGACTCAAACGGTGATGGTGATGCTTCCACGCCATCTCAAAACGATTGGAATCAGATCAATATTAATAACCCGGGATCTCAAATTACAAATTCCGTAATTCGGTATGGCGGAAGCAGTAGTACGTCCAATTCAGGAGTTTTGAATTTAACGGCTGCAATTTCGCTCAGTGATTTAATCGTATCAAACAACTTTAGGAACGGTGTATTTACGGAAGTAGATCAGACAGGATGGACAAATGTACGGGCAATTGATAATTCCAATTATGGAATACTTCTGGATGAAATTGGTTTTGCGATGACCGGTGGAGAAACCTCTCTTAATGGAAATACAGGATTGTACATCAGGTCTTCCGAGTTTGAAAAGACGATTCAATTGGATGGTTTTGTTTCCTCCGGAAATAGTAATCATGGTATTCATATTGATGGAAATTCCAACAGGCAGGGAGCAAGAATCTCTTCACTGCAAAATTCAGAAATTAGCGGGAATGGCGGGACAGGTCTGCTTCTATACTATTCGGAAATCGGCACACAGCTTTTTGATGGAAATTTGATCCAAA
>CAYNZY010000110.1:0-6041 GCA_964401805.1 uncultured Rhodohalobacter sp. | reverse complement strand
TTTTTCAATCAAAGTAATTTATCGCAATACCGCCTCATACTTGATTGATTATTTTTTTCATCGCTCTCTATTCGGCGGAGATTATTGTCTGAATTGTACACCCCAAGCTGACGCTTGGGGCTAAGATCGGACGCTTCTTCGAAGCTATTTGGTACTCGCCACCTGTTGCTCTCTCTTTTTACTTGGTTCTTAAAGAGAAGGAACTCACGAAACAGAGTTCAGAGTAAAAAACACGGGTTCTGCCAATAAATTCAATTAGATCGTTCCCCACTTTGCTTGCAGAGAGGGGACAGGGGTGAGTCCGAAATTTGAATTGAAGAAACTTGTCAGGTTTTTTAGGGCTATTGCAAAGATTTAGCAACACGATGCCAAATCAAGCCAATCAGGATCATTCCGATTCCCATCCCGATAAATAACGGATCAATCCAGAAAGCGAGAAAAATACAGCCAAACAGACCAAGACTGGGAATAATCCGTGGATAAAGTCGATCCTTCTCCGGCAGAAAAAGTGCAGAAAGATTGGTGATGGAGTAGTAGATCAATACGGTGAATGCGCTGAAAGACCAGGTAAACACCACATCGCCGCTGAGTACCAAAAGTCCGATGACCACACCTGTTGCCAAAACTGCAGGAACCGGACTTTGAGTTTTCGGATTGATATGTGAGAGGACTCCTGGCAGATCATTTCGGCGTCCCATACTCAGCATTACACGACTCAATCCAAGAATTAAATTTAGGAGCACACCTAACATAGCCGTAACTGCGGTAAAACTAATGATAGGCCCAATGTATGGAACAGAGAGTGCCTGAGCCACTTTCATCAGGGGTGCAGCTTCTCCTTCAACAGTTAAACCAAACGCTTCAGCACCCATAATATTCAGTGCCGTCAGGCTTACCGAGAGGTAGAGGATTACAATCACAACCATTGCGAGAATAATAGCTTTCGGAATAGTTGTTTTCGGTTCTGCAACTTCCTCGCCCAACGTAGCAATTCTTCCATAACCGGTATAGGCTACAAACATCAATGCGGATGCGTACAGAACTGATGAGATATCGCTTCCCTCAAACATATTCAGAATCGGATCCATGGGAGCACCGTTGACTATAAATCCGGCAGTGACCAATGAGGCAAGTCCCAGTAGAGTGATCGTTACAATAATTTTATTGGCCAGGTTGCTTCGGCTGATTCCGCCGGAAACAAGTAAGGTCATAACGAGGAGTATAGCGATGCCTGTCAGTACCAAAGTGGATGTTGATACCTCAATTTCAAAGAGATAAAAAAGGTAACTGGCGCATCCTAAAACAGCGGTAGCAGCTGATGCCGATTTAGCAATCAAAAACATCCAGCCGGCAGTAAAGCCAAAGTAGCTTCCGAGATATCGGTATCCATACTCGTATGTTCCGCCACTGACCGGATGTGCCGCTGCAAGCTGCGCACTGCTGAGGCCGTTAAATGTTGCCAATGCAGCTGCAACGACAATAGCAATGACAATTCCATTGCCCGAAATTTGAGTAGCTATGGCAATACTTACAAAAATACCGGTTCCAACAATAGACCCAAGACCCATCAGGATTGCACCGGAGGTTCGAATATCTCGTTTTAATTCTGTCAAAAGTTCGTTTAATGTCGATTAATAAAAGATATCATGATCTTAATAAGTAGTCGCAATTCATATTAAATGATTGTTAAATCTATCAGGCTAATTCATTGTGGCAACTCAGCAAAGCTATATGAAAAAATTATTTGATTATGACATTCCATTAGAATCAAATATTTTCAAACTGCTTTCAATTGTAAAATCATCAGCATAAAAGAGTTATACGTATGGAAAACAAGTGGTATGTAAAGTACACTACAGTTCTACTTGGTTTGATTTTGACGGTTTATGTCATGATTGTGGCCAAATCTATTCTGCTGCCTATCCTTTTTGCTGTTCTGCTATCCATTCTTTTTGCTCCTCTGGCATCCTGGTTTGAGAAATACAGGATACCCAAAATCCTGGCGGCTCTTTTAGCCATGATTATTGGCTTGTCGGTACTGTTTGGACTGGGATATTTCTTTTACACACAAATTACAGCCTTTGTTGATGATGTGGATTTAATTAAATCACGTGCGGAGGAGTTGCTGGCAGGGCTGGAGAATTTTCTTGCCACATGGTTTGATGTAGAAGAGTTTGTGGACTTTGAAGATATCGAAGGACTGTTTTTAGAATTTGTGCGTGAGAACTCGGGCACACTTGGCAGAGGAGTTGCAGGCGCCGTCTCATTTGCCACTACTGCCTTATTAGTGCCCATATTTATGTTCATGTTTATCATCTTCCGTGATTTTCTGAAAACATTTTTCCTCAAGCTTTTTGGCCAAAAAAGTGAAACGCACGCGGCTAAAGTTCAAACCATTATGAGCAATATTCAGGTGGTTGTTCAACGATATATAACCGGTGTGATAATCGTCATTTCCATACTGGCAGTTTTAAACAGTATTATGCTATTGGTCATTGGAGTGAAACACGCCATATTTTTTGGGGTATTTGCTGCAATGCTCAATGTGATTCCGTTTATTGGACCCATTTTTGGATCCATTCTTCCCATTGTTTATTCCCTTCTCACAATGGATTCTCTTATCTATCCACTCATAATAATGGGAGGATTTTATGTGATTCAAATTTTAGAGGGAAATCTATTCACACCTGTTATTGTAGGAAATCAGGTGAGTATGAATGCGTTAATTGCTCTGCTGCTTCTCTTTTTAGGAGCTCAGATTTGGGGTTTAGCCGGAATGATACTCTTTATTCCTCTTGGAGCCATAATGAAGGTAATTTTTGACGAGATTGAATCTTTGCAGCCTTACGGGTATCTGATCGGAAGGGTGCCTGATGAAGAGAAACAGAAAAAAGGCAAGCTTGCACAAAAGATCAGCGATTTCAAGGAGAAGGTTTCCAAAGAGGGAAATGAGGAAGAAGAGGAGTGAATTTGAAATCTTAATATTTTAGCTTTTTGGATTGTGAAGATGGAATGTGTCAGGTAGAGATTTATGTTGCAAGACTTCTAAAGAGTATTTCATAAGTAAAACTGACTCATGAGTAAAGACGTCATTATCATCGGTGGTGGACTTGCCGGCCTTACCACGGCTTACCTGCTCGAAAAGAAAGATTTTCAACCAACCATTTTAGAAGCCCGGGATCGTCTTGGCGGACGAATCCATACAATTAGACCGGACAAAAATAAAAGAGTGGAAATGGGTGCTACCTGGCTGGGTAAACAGCATCAGTCATTGATTCAATTAATCAGCGAGTTAGGACTGGAGTTGGAGGAGCAGTATTTAGGTGACAAAGCTTTTTATGAATATATCTCAACTTCGCCGGCTCAACTTGTTCAACTGCCTGCGAATGATGATCCAACCTGGCGAATAAAAGGCGGTTCAGATCGCTTAATTGAAGCCCTTCGGGAAAAGTTAACCGATACAAAAATTTGTACCGGCCAGCATGTCAAGAAAATCAAAAAGGGGGTAAAATTAGAAGTTCAATCCGATTCGGAATCTTATTTGGCTGATGTTGTCATCACAACCTTACCTCCGAAATTACTTACAGACCGGATAGAATTTTCTCCGGCTTTACCCGATAAACTACTTCAAATTGCCGGTCAAACCCACACATGGATGGGAGAGTCAATTAAAGTGGCGTTATTCTATGAAGAGCCATTTTGGATGAATCCGGAGTCCAGTGGAACAATCATGAGCAATGTTGGCCCTGTAAATGAGATGTACGATCATTCTGACTCAGATAAAAACTCCTTTGCCTTGAAGGGATTTTTGAATGGAGCGTACCACTCTGTAGATCAAGAAGAGAGAAAAAGAGTTGTACTGAATCAGCTTAAAAAATATTACGGTGATAAGGCAGACGATTACATTTTGTACCAAGATACTGTTTGGCAAGACGAGCCATATACCTACTCAGAGTACCAAAATCCAATTATTCCACATCAACACAACGGCGACGAGATCTTCAAGCAGTCCTACTGGAATGGAAAACTTCTCTTAGCCGGAGCAGAAACATCACCGGTCTCCCCGGGTTATATGGACGGTGCTGTTGAAAGTGCCATTAGAGTAGCTGAGAAGATCTGAACTATACTAAAACTGATACTTAGTGACAATGTCCGTGTTCGGCAGACCAGCTGGTACCGGGTGGACAGTCTTGTGGAGCGTCACCACCGGAGAGGAATATTCCAACCAGAACAAATCCTAAAATAAGAACAACAGCAATCCCGATCATACCGGTTTTGGATGAGAGCCCGGATTGATCTTTTTTCATGTGGCAGTTTTTGTACTTTTTGCCGCTTCCGCAGTGGCAGGGATCGTTACGGTTGAGTTTGTCGGCCATAAAAGAGTAGTTTATTTGAAGCTGATTCAGCTAATAACGAGTATTTGTAATATAATATCCAATCTATAAAATAAAACCGCGATTTTTTTACACCTTTAGTTTCAATCACCCTTTGATCGAACATTTTTCCTTAAAAATCACGAATTGATTTGATCCTTCAATTAAATGCCAAGCTCATGAAAACATCTATCTCAACTATACTCACAGTAATTTTGACCCTTTTTTCATTTCACGGTCAGGCTCAACCGATAGTTTTTCAAAATGTGAATTTGCTTACTATGGATGGTGATCGGATTCAGGGAAATCAAACAGTGATCGTGAATAATGGAGTTATTGACTGGGTGGGGCCGGCAGCGGAGGCAGAGTTGACTGACGGTGCCGAAATAATTTCGGGAGATTATTACCTGATGCCGGGTCTTGCTGAAATGCATGCTCATATTCCGCCTGAACGGCAGGGGGAAGAGTATGTGAATCAAGTTTTGAAAATGTATGTATCTCAGGGAATTACCACTATTCGTGGTATGCTTGGAGAACCATCTCATCTGGAGCTTCGGGAGAAGGCAAAGTCTGGAGAAATTGTGAGTCCGAGGATTATTACGTCAGGTCCTTCATTTAATGGAAATTCAGCTACGTCCCCAGATCAGGCAAGACGAATGGTACGGGATCAGAAAGAAGCAGGGTATGATCTACTGAAACTGCACCCCGGACTATCGCGTGATATATTTGATGCCATGGCCGATGAGGCTCAAAAGCAGGGAATAGAGTTTTCAGGACACATCTCTTACGATGTTGGTCTGGAACGAACTCTCGAAGCAGGGCAGGGTACGATTGAACACCTGGATCGCTACATGGAATTTATGGCCGGTGAGGCAGCCAATCGTCCGGATCCTAATATTATCTATTTTGGGTACGATTTAACTCCTCATGTGGACGAGGCGTTGATTGATGAAGCTGCGAGGCGAACGGTGGAAGCCGGAGTATGGAACGTGCCGACCAACACGCTGTTGGAGAATGTGTTCAATCCGGAGAACACCGTGGAGGTGATGTTGGATTGGCCCGGTGTGGATCGGATGCCGGAAAATGTGGTTAACGGGTGGCGGAATTACATCGGGAATATTCGCTCTTCTGAAGATTACAACGAAGCACAGGCACAGAATTTCCTGGAGATTCGTAAAAAACTGACGCTTGCGCTACACGAAAAAGGAGCGGGTCTTCTGCTCGGTGCTGATGCTCCGCAAATTTTCAATCCGCCGGGATATTCTGCCCATCGTGAACTGGAGCTGCTGGTAGAATCAGGTCTGACTCCTTACGAGGCATTGAAAACCGGAACAGTCAATGTTGGAGAATACCTTGGCGAACCCGATCAGACCGGTAAAATAGCAAAAGGATATAGGGCCGATCTGATTTTACTGAGTACGAATCCATTGGAGTCTATTCCATTCGGAGAGAATATCGAAGGGGTGATGGTGGGTGGAACCTGGTACTGGAGCGGGGATTTAGACTAAGCTATTCCGGGAATAAATTCCCGGCTCGTATGTATTACCCATGAATGGGTATTGTTGAACTGTGAATCACTGAATCACCGAACTGAGATGGACGATTTTACCGGAAATGTCAATGACACTCTCAAGTGTACTTTGTTGATGTAATGCCCAAAGCTCTGAA
>CAYNZY010000109.1:0-6051 GCA_964401805.1 uncultured Rhodohalobacter sp. | reverse complement strand
GATATTGGTCGGACCAGGTAACACCTCGGCAGGAGTATTGGAACAAAGATTTAGCAGAAGCCAATAGTTATGAAAGTGATCATAAGAGTGAACTATACAGAAATATTCGTGCAGCCAGTGAATCGGGTTGGGCCTTAAACAGCCGATGGTTGACGCGGCATAATGGTCAAAAATCGATATCAACAACGGATATATTGCCTTTGGATTTAAATACGCTCTTATGGTATACGGAGAAGAAAATATCAGAGTGGAATTTTAAAGTCGGAAAAGATGAAAAAGCCCGCGAATTTGAACGAAGAGCCTATCAGCGAAAAAAATCGATTTTTGAGCTGATGTGGGGTAAATCGGAGGGATTCTTTTTTGACTACAATCTACGAACAAAAAAGAGAACTGAACATTGGACGCTGGCTGTTGTATATCCGCTCTATTTTGGCTTGGCTACAAAAGATCAGGCAACTAAAATTGCCTCGCACCTCGAAAGAAGATTTTTAAAGAAAGGCGGTTTGGTTACAAGCCTGAAGGAGACCGGTATGCAATGGGACGCTCCTTACGGGTGGGCACCCCTGCATTGGATGGCAGTTGTGGGGTTGAAAAAATACGGATTCAATCGCTTGGCAGATGAAATAACCAAGCGCTGGATGAATTTGGTTGATCATGTTTTTCAGCAAACCGGTAAGTTGGTCGAAAAATATAATGTGATTGATCTCGATCGTGAAAATGCCGGTGGAGATTACGCCCATCAGGATGGATATGGCTGGACAAATGGTGTTTACAGTGCTCTCGATGAAATACCTGCAGAGCAATAGTATATATCTCTGAGAGTGAACATTATTTCATGTATTTTGTTGATCTGATGAATTTGATGATGAACAGAATATGCGTATAAATCGCCTCAAGCTTCGAAATTTTAGAAATCATATAGACACAGAAGTTCGGTTTGCTCCGCACATCAATCTGATTACAGGACAGAATGGCTCCGGGAAAACCAACCTGATTGATGCCATTCACTATCTCTGCATGAGCCGCAGTTTTGTTGCCTCCAGTGACATGTACGTTCCCCATCACGATGAAAAATACTTTATGGTGAACGGTGATTTTGAAGGTGAGATCCGGGCATCCTTCAAAGTGAGCTGCAGCTACTCGAAAGGCGATGGGAAAAAGATTTTTGTGAACGACAGCCCTCTGGATCGGTTGTCTGATCTGATTGGGATGGTTCCGGTTGTTGTTTTGAGTCCTGAGGATAAAAAACTAACCAGCGACGGCCCCGCCGAACGTCGCTCTTTCCTGGATTCACTAATCAGTCAGATTTCGCCAAAATATTTGCGTGATTTGATGAAGTTTAGAAAAATCAGAAAGCAGCGAAATAAACTTCTGCAGGAGTTCCGGGGATCACTTTCAATGCTGAAAACCTATCTTGAGCCGTGGGATGAGCAGCTGACGGAAACCGGAGCTGCCATTATTTTTAAGCGAAACGAAGTTCTGGAACAGTTTAAAAGATACCTGGCTTTGCAGTATCGTACTATTTCGGAATTGAAGCTGGAACCGACCCTGGAGTATCAAACGATCTGTGAGGATTTGAGCAGTATTGAAGCAATCCGTACATCTTACCAGGAACTTCTGGAGGAAGATTTTGAGAAAGAGGCGGAGCGCGAGCAGACACTTACCGGGCCGCACCGAGATGAAATTGTATTTTACCTGGATGAGAGTGAACTTCGGAAGTATGGATCGCAGGGACAGCATCGTCTGTTTTCGATGGCACTGAAGATGGCTCAGCTTTTCTACTATACAGATCAGCTGGATGATCTGCCAATTATGTTGTTGGATGATGTGTTTGGGAATCTGGATCAACATAAAATTGACGTGATTACGGAGACACTGACGAAACACAGCGGACAAACGTTTATTACATCAGCCACGGATCGTCCTTTTAGAGTGAGCCAGTTCGAATATAAGGATGAAAATGCATGGTATACCGTTCTGGATGGTAAGGTTTCAACGAAATATTAGACGTTTATGGCATTTGGAAAAAAACCGGAATCGATAGAGCATTTACTAAAGAATTTCTTAAAAAAAATTCCTCAGAAGACAGAGCTTCGAAGAGGTATGGTACTTCACTTTTGGCCCGAAGTAGTTGGTGAGAATATCAGCTCTGTTACTAAAAACCTAAGGTTTGAAGGGGATAAACTGTTTGTAAACGTAGAAAGTGACGTTTGGCGGCATGAAATTCATGCAAACCGGTATTCCATCGTAAAGAGATTGAACGATAAGGTGGGATCAAAAGTGGTAAAAGAAATTGTTGTGCGAGCTTAAATTAAATCCGCATATTTAGCCTATGAATTTATGGGATTTCATAACAAATCGATTTAAAGCATTCTTTTCTTCATCAGAGACTGAGGGAGAAGAGTCTGATGAAAATAATTTCTTTGCCCGGGAAAAAGTAATTGTATTTAGTATTGCTTTTGTTTTGGCTCTGAGCCTTTGGTTTGTAGTGAATATGAATCGTGAGTTTAATATTACAGTTCAGGTTCCGGTTGAGTTAACCAATCTGCCCGATAATCTGGCATTGAGCAATGATGTGCCTGAAGATGTAACCGTAAACGTAAGCGGGGAAGGGTGGAGTTTGATTTCTCTATACAGCAATCCTCCTATAGTGAGCCTGGACGCAGAGTCGCGTCAGATAAATCTGTTTGAACAAATCCGGAACATGTCGGGGTCTTTTTCAGAACTGAATGTTACACAGGTTGATCCCATCATGCTAACGATAGAAACCGAAGAAAAAGCAACGAAAAGAGTCCCGATTGTTACGCGAATTGATCTCAATTTGCAAAACCGTTATGGGTTGATCGGCGAGCCGGAAATTAGCCCCGACAGTGTAACATTAACAGGAGCCGAATCCAGACTGCAGGAACTTTCGCAGTGGGAAACAGAGGAGGTGTCTTTGGAGGATGTCTCAAGAAGTATGGAGAGAATAATTAATCTGAGGGCACCAACAGGTGGAATAATTCTGAGTACGACTGAAGTCAATTATCAAATAGATGTAGCAGAATTTACCGAAGCGGAGGTGCGTTTGCCGGTTCGAACGCGCAATCTGCCATCAGGCGAGGCTGTGTCGTTTAATCCTTCATCCATTACGATCCGTTACGACGTGCCGATACATCAATACTCAGACGTGCAGGGTATTCGTCCATTTGCTGTATACGTAGATTATGCTGACCTACAAGCCGATGACACAGGGTATATTACACCCAGGGTTGAAAAAATTACTGACGACTTTGATGTTCGATTGAGAAGCTTTCAGCCGCAGCGGGTTTCCTATTTCAATATTATTCCGGATTAAATCGCGTGGATAAAAACGGTTATTTCTCAGTAACCAATTTCTCTTCAAACGGACGAATAACATCTTTTACATCTTTTGTACCATCAAACAGAGACAATACTTTAAGCATCACTTCATCCACCAAAACATCAGGACAGGAAGCACCGGAGGTAAGCGCAATTTTTAAGTCTTTCTGATCATTAGGAAGCCAATCTGCTGTCTTCTTCATCTCTTTCTCCCACTGGTTGAAATGGCGAATTTCATTTGCTGAATCAAACTCCTCGGCGTCACGAATATGATAGGTTGGGCAGTGATGTTCAAGAATCTCAACCAGATGCATGGTATTGGAAGAATTATAGCCGCCCACCACAATAGCGATATCCGGTTCGGCATCAGCCAATGCGTACGTTGCCGACTGATTTTCATTGGTGGCGTAGCAGAGTGTATCGGAAGTGTCGGCGAAGTGGTCGAGCACATTTTCGTCACCGAATCTCTCTTTGGAGGCCGTTTTCAAAATTTCCATCACTTCCTCTGTTTCGGTAGCCAGCATGGTGGTTTGATTGATCACCCCGAAAAACTCCAGATCTTTCAGCGGGTCGAAGCCATCGGTGCTCTTATGGCCAAAATACTTATCAAACTCTTCCACCGGACGTTTCTCGGTCATGATATCGGCTAAAATTTGTGCCTCCTCTGGATTCAGAACTACGACCGTCGGGGAGTGATCGGCACTGTGCGAAAATGTGGCCCGGGTTTCTTCGTGTTGATGTTTTCCGTGCACGACTAAACTGTATCCTTTCTTTCCGAGCTGATTACCGCGTTTCCAAACCTTCTCCACAAACGGACAGGTGGTGTTGTATTGATAGGGATCGATCCCTTTGGCTTTTAGCTTTTCACCTATTTCGAGTGTAGTTCCGAATGCGGGGACAATTACTACATCATCTTCTGAGAGATCCTCAATCGGAATTCGAACAGACCCGTCGGTATCAAAAAGGAATTTTACTCCGCGTTTCTGCAGATCCTCATTCACCGTGGGGTTGTGAATCATTTCACTGAGCAGGTAGATATTCTTGCCGGGGTTCTCTTCAACCGTACGGTAAGCGATGTCGATGGCATTCTCCACACCGTAGCAAAACCCAAAATGACGAGGTATCAGAAATGTAACCGGGCCAAAATCCAGCTCAGTTGGAGCGAGATCCTTTTTACGAGGATCAATGATTTTGTTCGCTTCTTTTACCTTACGGATGATAGGCGATTTAAACATCGCCGGAATTTCAAACTCTTTACGGGCCATATACTAAATTTGGTCTCAATGTTCTGTCAGTGTCAAAAAGATACAAAGTTCATCAGAGAAACACGTGGCGGGATTATTTGATTCAGGTGCGTGTCATAATTCTAATGGAAAGAGTGAAAATTTTATCACATCATTTACCAAAAGAAATAAAAATAGAGTGTTATGGCAGAAATTAGGGTGCGGCAAAATGTAAGCCCTTTGTGGTGGTATTCGATTTTTATGACTTTTTTAGGTGCAGTTTTAATCGGAGGTCATGCATACTTTTATACCGTTGGGCAATTAAAAAGTGATTGGTATCTCAGTTTTTTCCTGGGAGCATTGGCGCTTTTTTACGGTGCTGGCCATCTATTAGGGTTTTACAAACCAAAAATCACTGAGATTGTTGTCGATGATACCGGGATAAAATCCAATACTTCAGTTTGGGACAGTTCATTCACCTGGGAAAACTTTAAACATGTAGAGCTTCGTAAAAACAAAATAGAAGTTCAATATGCAAAAACCGGACTAAAGAACAGTTTAGGGATTCCATGGATGATTCGTATTCATTCAGACAAAATGAAAAACCTCGAAAAAGCAATCTCTGATCGATGCAGTAAGGAAAACGTGGAATTTGAATCTAAACTGAAAACATAAAAATCTGAAAGCTATGATAGACAAAACAAAATTAGTCCGCTTTATTGAGTCTGAATTAGATGGATTCAAATTAAAAGTTCTTTTTAAGCATAAGAAGCTGCTTAATGAGGAAAAATTTGAGGAGTTTGCTAAAGTTATCCTGAAGCGTAATAAAAAATCATTTGGTTACTTACTTGGATTTTCTTTCTGCTTTATTGCCATTGGAGTCCTCTATATTTCAGATCAGCTCATACCAGGATCTCCATTATGGATTGGCTTGTCATACCTATTTATTGGTGTTTTATTTATGGTCACGTCTACAAAAGAATATTATCAAGTTAGAGGGTCTATGACGCTGTTAATGTATCTGTTGGAAGCGGATGAAGAGCACGAGCCTCAAATCACTTCCGAACTTGAAACCGTTTGAAACCGGATGTCAAAAATAAGGTGAAGAATGATGTTTGCAGTGGTTACGCCTCTATGAAGATCAGAGATCTAAATGTTGCACTCTGTTCGGCGTGAAAATATCCCAATCTTGCACCCCAAGCTAACGCTTGGGGCTACTATCTGCTCGCTCTTGCAGAGCTCAATACTATTGATTCATGTATTTGGCTACCGAAACATGAGTGCCTTTCGAATTAGCTTGGCAGTGATAGTCACAGGGCAGAGCTTTCGGCACTTTTACAGAATACCCATGATTCTCAGTGGTACAAATACTGCGATTTTGAAGGTGCATTGCTAAACACACCCCTCAATCCCCTCTCAAGAGGGGAGGCGTTCATGTTCAGCGATAAATGATCGATGATTTTTAAAATCGGTTTTAAGCTCTGAA
>CAYNZY010000108.1:0-6141 GCA_964401805.1 uncultured Rhodohalobacter sp. | reverse complement strand
GCGGGATGTTTGTCCAGATCCTAACCCTGTTGTTGGTACCCCTGCTCTATGCGATGTGGAAAGAGAGCAGCATGAAAATTGAAAACAAATTGGAGGAAGTGAGATGAATAGTGAAATGGCAAAAGTGAAAAGTGAAAAGTCTCCCCTCGAGGGGAGTGGATGCCGAAGCGAATGCGGAGGCAGACGAGGGGTGTTCGCCCGGAAAAGCAAATGCACAAAAAGTGGAGAGTGTAAAAAGTCTCCGATGTTAACATGGGATGAGAATTCCCCCCTAAAAAGGGGGGACAAAGGCGGGTGTAAAATTCCGCTATTGCCTGTCACAAGTAATCCAGGGAGAGTTGTTTACATTGCCATCGTTTTATTGGCTGTTGTTTTCATTGGAACTCTAACAACCGAATTATATGCGCAGAGTTCTGAAACATCAACTAATTTGGAAAACACTCCTCTAAATCTCCCCTTATTAGGGGAGACTTCTTACCCACAACTTGAAGAGTACCTCCAAATCGCTCTGGAGGAGAACCCCGAACTGCAATCGATGCAGTATCTCTATGAATCGGAGAAAGAGCGGGTGCGAGAGGTAGGTGTAATGCCGGACCCTGAACTCACGATGATGTACGACTTCAACCCAATGATGTCTGGTTCACAACTGGGCCGCTTTTCTGTTTCAGCAATGCAGATGATTCCGTGGTTTGGGTCCCTAAACACAAGGCGAAGCGTTCAAAAGTCGGATGCGGAAGCTGACCGAGCAGCCATCACTGTGCGTCAGCTTGAAATTTTGCGGGATTTGCAGATTATCTGGTTTGATATTGCTGAAGTTCAGGAGCAGATTCAAATTACAGAACAGAATATCGAGCTGCTTCACGAGCTGGAGCGCCTTGTGGAGATTCGCTACGAAACCGGACGTGCGGCACAGGCAGATATTCTCAGAATTCAAATGGAGGAAGAACGGCTAAAGAATCGAGTCGAAAATTTGCGAGATCGCTTGAATCCACTGAAGGCAGAGTTTAACCAGTATTTAAACCGAGCACCTGAATCTCTTGTGGAGACCACCGATATCGTTCAGTCAAAATCGATTCTTTACACCGACGAACAAATAGAAAGAATGGTGTCGGAAAGAAACCCTGCATTCGATGTGATTGAAGCGCGGGCTAACTCGCTGGACTATCAAAATCGACTGGCAAAGCTGAACGGAAGACCCTCATTCGGGCTGGGCCTTGAAGTGATGGGTAGAGATTTTGGGCCGATGTCGATGAACCCGGAGGCTTCAGAAAGTTTTATCGGAATGGCCACCGTTCGACTGCCTCTTTTCAGATCCCGAACCCGTTCGCAGCAAGAACAGATTATTTATCGAAAGCGAGCTCTCGACTCCTACCGCCATCAAACCGAAAACCGGCTGATGACGAACGTGGAATCCGTCCTTGAGGAGATTCGAACATCCGAACGGAATATCACCATGCTGAATGATGAGCTGATCCCCCGTGCAAATCAGGCGCTCAATATTTTAAGTGAGGACTATTCCGTAGGGCTCGCCCGCTTTGACGAACTCCTCCAAATACAACGCGAACTTCTCGATCTGGAATTTGAGCGGATAGAGGCAGTAGTGAACCAAAATAAGGCTGTTGTGAAACTTGAAAGTCTAATAGGCAGCGGTCATTGACCGGGTATCAGTATCAACATCGTACAAAATCTCTTAAGAAATACTATGACAAACTGTTTTCCTGAACGTCGATTTTAAAAACAAACATATAAGATCATGAACATCACACAAACCCAAATACTCACTTACACTGCCATTCTATTCACAGGGCTGATACTCGGCTGGCTGATCTTTGGCGGATCAAACAATCATATCGATCATAATCGGCTTACAGACGCCGAAATGAGTCAGCATGTAATGGAAGAGCATACCAATGAGGCTGGTGAAACTATCTACACATGCTCCATGCACCCCTCCGTTCGTCAAGACGAGCCGGGAAACTGTCCGATTTGCGGAATGGAACTCATCCCCGCCGGTAATCAGAATACGGAAGCGAGTGAGGACAATTACTCCATGATTATGACCGCTTCCGCCAAAAGACTGGCCGACATTCAGACTGTGCCGGTGGAAAAAAGAATCCCTGAGAAAATAGTTGACCTGCCCGGACGAATTGAAGTAGATGAACGCAGACTGACCAACGTTACTTCACACTTTTCAGGACGAATACGGGATTTGAAAATTGATTTTACCGGCGCACCTATTCGGAAAAATGAAGTGATGGCCACCATCTACTCTCCCGAACTGATCGCTGCACAAAGAGAGCTACTGGAGGCCGCACGGCAAAAAGATCGCAACCCGCGTTTGTATGAATCGGCACGCCAGAAATTTCATCTTTGGGAATTTACCGAGGAGCAGATCAATGAAATAGAAGAGAGAGGAAGTGTGCAAGACGAACTCGAAATTCTATCGCCTGCTGATGGATTTGTGATGAGCCGAAATGTAGCTGAAGAGCAGCATGTAATGGAAGGAACGGTTATTTTTGAAGTCGCAAATCTTGACCGGGTCTGGGTTGTACTCGAAGCGTACGAAGAAGATCTGGAATGGATCTCAGCAGGAGACACTTTCGATTTTCAGACACGAGCCAACCCCGGTGAAAATCTTGAAGCAACCGTCACTTTTATTGATCCGGTTGTTGATAGCCGAACCCGAACGGTTCGTGTCCGTGCTGATTTAAACAATACCAATGAACGTCTCAAACCGGACATGCTTGTAAGGGCGCAGTTGAAAAGCCGAATTCAGGAAGAAAAACTGATGGTTCCTGCCTCATCGGTTCTCTGGACTGGAAAACGTTCACTCGTATATATTCAAGATACCTCAGCAGATGTACCCCGCTTTGAGGCGAAGCCCGTAGAACTTGGTCCCCGAGCCGGCGATTTCTACGTGATAGAAGATGGCCTGGAAGAGGGACAAGAAGTGGTATTTCATGGAGCTTTTCGCATCGACAGTGAAATGCAGCTTGCCGATCGCTTTAGTATGATGAATCGCGAGCCGGGAAGCGGGGCAGTTCCACGCGGCCACGATCACGGAAGTGAGGGTATGGACATGGAAGAGGAAGATCACAGCGAACATACCGGTGAGGTATCCTCTCAGCAGTTTGATGATGTGCCCGATAGTTTTCGCCAGACATTTTCCGAAGCGATTGAGCAATATATCAGTGGAAAAGATGCTTTGGTCGAGTCAGACTTGGCCGACACACAGTTGGCTTACGAAAGCTTTAGCTCAAAACTTGAAGAGATTGGAGTTCATGGATTGGCCGGTGATGGACATGTTGCCTGGATGGAGAGTTATGAGGCATTAACGAATCATGCCGAAACCATCACAAAGAGTGAAGATCTCGAATCTGCACGGGCAGCGTTTAGCCGGCTTTCTGATGAGCTAATCAGCGCAGTTCAAAAATTCGGGATTGAGGGAGTGGTGTATCACCAATACTGCCCGATGGCGTTTGGCAATGAAGGCGCGGATTGGCTGAGCAGAGAAGAACAGATTCAAAATCCGTATCTGCCGGATACCATGATAGGTTGTGGTGAGGTGATTGAGAGGATTGAATAATGGAATCAACCAAATTCTTTCAATTTTTTAATAATACATCGTTTAATGAAACCTATTTAAATTTCAATCCATCATAAACATTCCCAATCTGATCTATATCAATACTTTAAAAGAATTAGAGAAAGATTATAACTGCAGGATTCAACCATCAGTTCATAATAATAGGGTTGGATTTCGTAAAAAATCATGCCTTAAAAGTTGCTCCATAAAAAAGTTTATCTATTTTATGTGCGTGTAAAAAACTATCTCTACAATTACTATTGCTCTATTGAGGTATGATATTCTCAAATCGTTCTCTCGACTATGTTTTATTGATTTTACTGTTTGGTCTCGTCACTGAACCGGTATTGGCACAACCCCGGCAACCCGTCGATTTTGAAGGATTCCGGACAGCATTGAATGAAGCCCAATCAGACGATGAAAAACTGGAATCCTACATTTCTTTCTCCTTTACGGAGTTTCGAAATATTCCGGACTCACTTTTTAAAATCGCACAAGAGGTTGAAACTCTGGAGCCTGAATCTATCTCCAAAAAAGAGGCCTATCAGAATTTTATCCTCGCTTTTGCCTGGCGGCAGAGCAATAGTGACTCTTCACGATATTATGCAGAACAAGCCTCCTCGCAACTCAAAAGCTTGAATAGCCACTTACATTACCTGAGATCTTTAAATCTATTGGGAACTGAATATGCACGCTACGGCAATACATTAAATGCTGAAGCCACATTTATTCAGGCTTTGGACTATCAATCGGAAAATAACGTAACCGACTACCCTGAACACTTTTTTTACGGAAATCTGGGAAACATCTACTCCCGAGTTGGAGCCTATGATCTCGCAATAGAAATGTATAGTCGAGTTCTTGAAAACACCGACCGTCCGTCCGATCGGTGTAATATACAGGCAACGCTCGCTTCAAATCTCGCTAAGGTAGAAGATTATGACGAAGCGATTAAAATACTTACTCCATGCATTGACGAGGAGAACCTTATTCCGCCTATAGCCTCAATCGTTCGTTCCAATATGAGTCAGATTTTGATTGACTCCGGTGACATCGATTCCGGTTTAGATTATTTAGAGCAGGCCGCAACTATAAGCTACGATAACCGGGTTCCGAATATGGATTTAGCTCATCAGGTCAGACTGGGCAGACTCTACCTGGATCGAGGCATGATAGACGAGGCCGAAGCGATACAATCCAAGATAACGGAGGATCGTTTTAGGTCAGGCCCTCCAAACATTGTGATTGACAAACATCTTTTCTTATCGCAACTGAGCAGTGTTCAAGATGATTTTGAAGCTGTATTAGAACATACAAACCGAGCTATTGAAATAGCCGGACAAATGAATATGAATCATCTATTAGGGGATATTTATTCTCTGCGATCAATGGCATATCTCGAATTGGATAATTTAGATAATGCATTAAAAGCCTCAAACAGGCAGGTTGAACTCACTACAGATATCAGCCGTAAAAAAGAAGACCAGGAACTTGCCAATGCTAAAGTTCGACATCAGCTCATTCAGTACGAAACAGAATTAGCCAGTTCGCAAATCGTTTTAAACGATTTATACAACCAGTTAGGAATCGTTGGGACTCTGTTTGTGCTGGTAAGCCTTGGATCCGGTTTTCTCTACTACCGGTACTCCAGTTCTAAAACAGAGAGAGCCCAGGCCCTGGAAAAACTTTCAAAAAGTGAAGCCAGAAGAAGAGAGCTTGAACAGGCCATCAAGAAGCAAAAGGAGATCTTCAAGAAAAAAGACACTCAGGTTTTTGTACACATTAACAGCAATCTAATGCTTGCCGTAGAAGATATCCGTTACATACAGTCTGATGGCAACTATGTCCGTATTTATTTAGCAGACCTAAATAAGCCTCCAATTCTAGAGCGTTGCACACTTAAACACTGTGAATCCATTTTACCTGAAGATTACTTCCGCAAAGTACATCGGTCTACGATCGTAAATCTTCTTCACATCGTACAGATAGAAGGAGAGCATCTTACACTTAAGGATGGAACCAGGCTGAAAATGGCCCGGCGAGTTAAAAAAGAGTTTTTCACATAGGAACCATACCCGATTTCGGGTATGGTTATTTTTTGGTCATTCTTTAATAGTTGATCAAATTTCTGTGATTACCAGAGTGGCTCTACCGGATTCATCACTGTATGTACCAATCCAAATATTGTATAAGCCATCCTCAGGATCTTCAAATACAACACCGGGATTCGTTCCATCAAAATCATCACTAAAGAACCACTCACCCCCCGGTGTATTGATCAAAATTACCGTATCTGTTTCACTTTCAGCGCTTATGGTAAGCGGATACGTTCCAGCTGTGTAGTAGAAGTCAAACGTTGGTTCTATGGATACATAACCGCTATAACCCATTTCTGACAGATCATACGATCCGGACAATGTAATAGATTGAGTATATGGGTCGGGTGAAAAGCCTGATTCCAAGGAGAAAGTTCCACCGATAGGCTGGGCACCTACATCCGGTCCTCCTTCACTATCCACATAAATGTCATCCTCCTCTTCATAAAGCACTTCGGA
>CAYNZY010000107.1:0-6180 GCA_964401805.1 uncultured Rhodohalobacter sp. | reverse complement strand
AGAGTTTCTGGCAACAGAACTTGTCGCAGCAGAGATAGAAAAAACAGGAAAAAAAAGGAAGGTGTATGTTCATGGACACTGTCATACCAAGGCGCTGGTTGGAAATGATCCGCTCATTCAAAGTTTCAAACTGCTTGGATTTGATCCGGTCGAGCTTCAAACCGGATGCTGCGGTATGGCCGGTAGTTTTGGGTATGAGAAAGATAAGTATGAGGTGTCTATGGCAGTCGGGGAGCAGACATTATTCCCTCAACTCAGGGAATTAAATGGTGAAAATGAAATTTGTTCAGAAGGTTTTTCCTGCCGGCACCAAATTGCCGACGGAGTTGGGAAAAAAGCCAAGCACCCGGCCGTGATTATGTGGGAAGCGATGCAAGAAAATCAGTCTTGATTTTATAGCCATGGAAGCACGGAAAAGTTTATAATTCTACGTGATTCAGCGATCCATCTGCGTTATTCTGCGAGAAATTTATTCTGCTGGGGAGTTCATGCTTTTAACAAGCTTCGCCACCCGCTCACCCAGTTGATACCCTTTATCTATAAACTGATCTGAGATTTCATTTTGTTCATCCACCTCAAAAGGCGGCTCACCCGTCACAGCTGACGCTCCAAACGGCTGAGTCCAGTCAGGGCCTCCAACCACGATCATTCCAAACACCAGCATGCTCTGCAGGATATTCATCTGAACAATCTCCTCTCCTGCTGAAATTCCTCCGGCGGTCACAAAGGCGGCACCGATTTTATCCTTCAGCGGCTGTCCATCAAAAGGCCAGGAAGCGATGAAGGCTGATATTTCAGGAGTGACATTGGCATTGTACACCGGACTACCTACGATGATGGCATCCGCTTCGATAAGTTGATCTGCCGAAACCTCGTCCACTGACAACAACAGAACCTCAACTCCCTCCATAGAGCGAGCTCCCTCTGCAACAGACTGAGCCATGCGTTCAGTGTTGCCGGTCTCAGAATGGTACACAACCAATACTTGCTGTGCCTGCAGTGTATGGGCAACAAATAAAAGTAGAAAAGATGTGATAGTCAGTCGAATCATAGGATTATATGTAATATCTGAAAGTCTCAAAATTTCAAGAAGTTACAGAATCATTCTTCTAATTCTTTTTCTCGCAGATGTACGCAGATAATTTCGCTGAGTCTCGCAGAAATTCTGCGTAAATCTGCGGTTGAATTCGCGACACTCTGCGAGAACCAATAACATAATCTAAAGAGGTCACCTATAACTCAATTCCTCATCCCGCTTCGCTCAATCAGCTCTTTCGCGCTGCTCAATGCCGACTCGGTAATCTCCTCACCGCTCATTAAACCTGCCACTTCCTGGATATGCTCTTCATCAGAAAGTGATACAATTTTCGTAATTGTTCTCTCTCCTTCTTCCACTTTTTCCACCTTGTAGTGTTTGTGCGCCTGACTCGCAATCTGAGGCTGATGCGTAATCGCCACAATCTGGCAATATTCCGAAAGCTTTCTCATTTCACGGCCAACCTTTTCAGAAATGTGCCCGCTGATTCCCGTATCAATCTCATCAAAAATCATCACAGGCAGATGGTGCTCCTTTGCCAGAATAGACTTCAGTGACAACATCACCCTGCTGATCTCACCGCCCGATGCAATCTTCGCCAGCGGTTTTGGAGATTCGCCTTTATTGGTAGAAATATAAAACGTCACTTCATCACAGCCGTCATTCGTACAATCGATGGGTGCTCCGTCGATTTCTATCCAACCGGATTCCGATTCCATCCACTCTACGCTCACCTGAAAACGGCCGTGTTCAATTCCTAAATTCTTCAGTGCATCCGCAATATCTTTTGAAAGCTGATCGCCAACCTGGATTCTCATCTCATGCAGATCGATCGCTTTTTCTTTTAATGCCTCTGCCTGATCCGCAATTTTCTTTTGAATCCGCTCAATTTCCAGATCAAAATTTTCTGCCACATTCAGTTCAGCCTTAATCTCATTGTAGTACTTCAACAATTCGGGAATATCCTTTTGATATTTTTTCTGAAGCCGGTTCAATTCAGACTGACGCTGACGCAAAGTCTCCAGCCGTTTTGGATTAAACTCAATTCCGTCCCGATATCGCTCGGCAAACTGCACGGCCTCCTGAATGCTGATTCGAGCGGTAGTAACTTCTTCCAGGTAGGTCTGAAATTCCGGCTCAATTCGGGCCATATCCTCCAGGTGCATTTTGATCGTGTTCAGTAACTCCATCAAACTGACATCATCTCCATTGCCGATTTCCGAGATAGCAGCAGCTTTTTGGTCCAAATCTTCTGCGTTATCAAGCAAGTTCATTTCAGACTCCAGCTCCTCCTCTTCATGAGCGTCCAGTTCGGCAGCTTCCAGCTCCTTTACCTGAAACTGATAGAGCTCCATCTTTTCATTCAGATCCCGCTCTCTGCGCTTTAAATCCCGAAGTTCTTTCTGTAGCTCCGACATTCTCTTATACTCATCCCGATAGGCTCTCAAAACAGGCTGAACCGAGTCGAACTGATCGATCACTCCCTGATGATTCTCCTCCTTCAGTAACATCTGGTGATCGTGCTGCCCATGCAGATCTACAAGCTGATCTCCCACCTCTTTCAGTACCGAGATATTAACCGGTGTATCATTGATAAAAGCCCGGCTGCCGGTCTGACGAATTTCACGACGCAGAATAAGCTCTTTTGACACTTCTACCGCGCTCTCTTCCAGTAATTCAAACAGTTCCTCATTCTCCCCGACAAAAATGGTTGCTTCAGCAATGGCTTTTTTGGCTCCCTGACGGATGACTTCTGTGTCGGCGCGCTCACCCAAAATCATATTCAGCGCACCAATAATAATGGACTTACCCGCACCGGTCTGACCGGTCATAATGTTGAGCCCTTTCTCAAACTGAACGTCGAGCTCATCAATCAGTGCAAAGTCTTTTATATAGAGGGATTTGATCATTTCTTTCAGAATTTTGAATGAGGAATGACGAATTTGGAATTTAAACCAAGAGATAATTAAGTGCTAAAAATAAGAAATATGTTGAACAGAACATCTTCTCAATTTCTCGCAAAGCTACGCAGATTATTGCGCTGATTTTCGCAAAATTTAAAGGTTATTAACAATCCGAGTCATTGACTTGTTTAAATTGAGACAATTAAAGTTTATCAAAAGACCGAGTTTTAGAATACTCAATTTCAGATAAGTGAGTAGCTGTTTATGATGAACATCCAATAAATTTTCAACTGACTTTATTTCTACAATTACTTTTCTGTTTACCAATAGATCCAACCTGAAACCTTGATCCATTTTTATATCATCATAAACCACTGGTAATGCAATTTGAGTTCGAACTTCAAGTTCTTTTTTTCTTAATTCGTAAGCCAATGCAGTTTCATAAACTGATTCAAGCAATCCCGGTCCCAAAGTGGAATGTACCTTAAAAGCTGCTCCCCGAATTTCATATGAAAGATCATTCACGTGCATACTCTCAACTTGAATATTAATTCTGCGAAACTCTGCGGTATAATTTCCGAAAATCTGCGAGAGAAAAATCCCTGCATTAATAGGGAACTGTAAATT
This sequence comes from uncultured Rhodohalobacter sp., assembly GCA_964401805.1. GTDB lineage: Bacteria > Bacteroidota > Rhodothermia > Balneolales > Balneolaceae > Rhodohalobacter. The sequence continues at coordinate 2,613 of CAYNZY010000107.1, read as the reverse complement.
GGAAATCCTTACAGTTGTTCTTTTTCAGAGTTCGGGAGCAAAAATTTCAAGTATATCGCAATAACAATCAGACCAATAAACGTGATGACTATTTTTGACAGCAGCCATCCGTTGTTGAAAAGATCCATAACCATCGGTTCAGCAAAAACCAGCCCTGTCATCAACGCCATCAGCCCAAAGCTCTCCGGCAGGCGATACGGTACTTCCATCACTTTTTTACTGTAGAGTCCCAATGTCGTTGCCATCGCACCATAGCTAAGCAGCGTAGCCATGGCAGAGCCGGTCATTCCGAGGTAAGGAATCAGAATCAGGTTTGCCACTATGGTAATTGCAGCACCCATCAGCGTGATTTTGTAGAATACCCGGGTTTTCTCTTTGATAAATACTCCCGAAGAAAAGTTGATATACCATCCATGGAACCAATAGGCCAGAAGGAGGAATGGCACTATTTCCAGTCCGCCCCAATAGGCGCTGTCAATCAAAGTTGCCTCTGTACCCGGAATTGGAATCGCGACAATTTGTTCTTTTAAAAGTGCTACACCCAAAAAGAGCAGTGCGGAAAATGCATTATACCAGATAAATGCTTGACCAAACAGCTTGCGCGACTCTCCGTCTTTGGCATGACGCATAAAAAACGGCTGCCACGCCATCCGGTACATCTGAACCAGTAGCAGCATAAACACAGCCAGTTTATAACACGCATTATAAATTCCAACGATGTCTTCGGGAGTTGTACCTATCCCGTAAAGACGTTCGGTATTTGCCGGATCCATCCCGTTCAGCAAAAACCTGTCGAGCATCTCATTTACCACAAACCCGATCCCGGATGGAACAAACGGCCATCCAAATTCAAATGCGGTTCTCATCCACTTCTTGCTGAAAGAGCCCTTCAGAAGATCTGCTGTAAAAATCCAGACCAGCACGGTCATTACAAACGAGCCGGCCAGATTTGCAAAAAAGACTGCCTCTATTCCCCAACCGAGAGAGAGTATTAAATAGAAATTAAGCGCCAGGTTGATCAACACATTCAGCGTCTTCAAAACTGCAAACAGGTAGGCTCTTCTGGTTAGCCGAAGTTCGGCCATTGGCACAATAGAGAGTGTATCAAACCAGAGAATACCCAGCATCATCAAAAAGATGACAGACGTTTCTTCACCGAGATTCAACAGTGGCAACAGCGTTGGCATGACTAGGTAGAGGCCCAAACATAGCAGGGTAGCAAAAATCAGCAGAGCAGTCTGCAGCGTTTTAAATACAGAAGCAGCTTCTTTTCTGTTTTCCGCATATCGCAGATAAGCAGACTCCATCCCAAACGTAAACACCACATTCAAAAATGCGATGGCAGCATAAACCAATCCAATCACACCATATTGTGCCGTATTAAATACGCCGGTGTGGAGCGGAACCAGTAGGTAGTTGATAAACCGCGCCAGCACACTGCTTATGCCGTAGATCAGAGTATCAGAAAAGAGTTCCTTTAGCTTTTGCACAGGTTAGTTTTTTGCCAGGATTTTCAAAGCCGCTTCCACGCCCAACAGGTAGCTATCCACTCCGAACCCGGTTATGATTCCATCCATCGCTTTTCCGGTAATAGATCGCTCACGAAATTCCTCGCGCGCATGGATATTCGATAAGTGTACTTCCACTTTGGGAATCTCGAGAAGTTTTAACGCATCATGAATGGCAACTGAAGAGTGAGTAAATCCGCCCCAATTTGCGATTAATGCATCAATCGATCCCTCTCTGGCATTTTGAATCGCATCGATCAGTTCTCCCTCGTGATTGCTTTGAAAAAACTCAAATTCAATATCCGGAAATTGTTCGTGAAGTCTGCTCTCAATATCAGCCAGTGTTTCCGATCCATATATAGCAGGATCACGTTTACCAAGCAGGTTCAGATTCGGGCCGTTTAAAACAAGAAATTTCATCTATCAGATCTCCACAGATTTAGAAATCAGTTCAGCAAGCTCTTTCATTCTGCTTTCCGACACATCCACTTTCCGTTTCAGGGAAACTTCCTGTGTTTCTTTATAGATTGGAACCATATGAACATGTGCGTGCGGAACTTCCAGTCCTTCAATAATCACGCCTGTTCTAATTGGATTCAACGCTTTGTCTAAACCCTCAGCAACTTTTTTTGCAAAGTGCATGGTTTCACCCAAAAGATCATCCGGCAGATCAAAAATATAATCGATCTCTTTTTTGGGAACCACCAAAGTATGACCTTCAGCTATGGGGTTAATATCTAAAAAAGCGATATGAGAATCGTTTTCGGCTATTTTATGACACGGGATCTCACCGTTGATAATTTTTGTAAAAATAGTGGCCATATGTAAACCTCTTTTATGAAAATTAAACGATATACTCGATCTTCATGTTTAATCGATACAAATGTAACAACTTCGTCTCACAAATAAAGAGCTGATATTTCATCTCTGAAATTTTGTGCTTCAACGAAAAACATTTTTACATAAAATTTTCCAGATTCGGTTTGATTTTATCTTCTTTGTATCCTTATCTTTGAAGTCTTGCAACATTTGCTGAATCGGTAGCTCAGTTGGTAGAGCAACGGCCTTTTAAGCCGTGGGTCGAGGGTTCGAGCCCCTCCCGATT
>CAYNZY010000106.1:5683-6374 GCA_964401805.1 uncultured Rhodohalobacter sp. | reverse complement strand
ACTCGACCGTCGAGGGTTTTGTGGCAGCAAAGATTTTGAGTTGTGTGCAAGGCGTCAGACTGTTTTTCTTTCTATATTAAATATAAAGGGAACCATCATTCGTGATTAAAGAGAGGTTCTATGTTTAAGAGAGAATTCATATACGATTTTGGTTTGGCACAGGACGATGCCAAAAGTGAATTGTCTGCCCTCAATCTGAAAGAGAATGATCGTGTTCTCTGTATTGCAAGTGCCGGTGAAATACCGTTAGAGATGCTTGTAAACAGTCACGAATCAGTAACGATTGATGCCGTAGATATTGCCGCTTCCCAAATTTACCTCTCAAAGCTTAAATTGAAAGCTGCTCTTCATTTTGAAAGGATACAGGCTGCTCAATTTTTGGGTTATATGCCCGCTGATGAAACAGACCGAGCATTATGGTTTCGTCAGATTACCCCTGAACTCACGGAACCTGAACTGAAATTCTGGAGAAATCACCTCTCCATTTTGAAATTCGGCCCGGTCAATCTGGGAAAATATGAGACCTATATCCGTCGATTTTCCTCTTTGGGCCGATTGCTCCTGGGTGGAAGAAAAAAGCTGGTCGGGTTGTTCGAGGCCAAGAGCATTGAGGAACAGGAATCTTACTTTGATGAAGTCTTAAGGGCAGGCTTACTGAAAAACCTGTTCAGTATAATGTTTCACCCGAAGA
>CAYNZY010000106.1:3895-5673 GCA_964401805.1 uncultured Rhodohalobacter sp. | reverse complement strand
TAAATTCTATAATCAATTCAGAGACTTCTGTACAAACACTCCGGTGAGGGAGAACTGGATGCTTCAGTTTGTGCTGTTCAACCGGGTGCTCTTTGAGGAGTCCCTGCCCGATTACTTACAGCCAAAGGGCAGAGCTCGTCTTCGTGAGGAATCCGAACGGCTTCATTTTGGGGATGAGTCTGTAACTGAAAGTATGAACAAAAGGGATGCCGGCTATTACAACAAGTTTGCCCTTTCAAATGTAAGTGATTGGCTGTCGGTAGAGGATTTTACGCAGCTTTTACAAGTCATTGCACAAAAGTCCGGGCCGGATGCCCGTGGACTCATTCGTTACATCCACTCGGCTCGCGTAAGTGATCCAGAGCTGCCGGAGGTTTTAGGATTTGACAGGGAAGCCGGAGAGAAACTTTTGGCGGAGGATCGTTTTCCATTTTACAAGCTTATTCCGTTCAGCTTCAGGAAACATGACAAAATCTAAAAACATAGAGCAGGATTTGTCAGCATATGAGGTAAAAGGCCTGTCTGAAAACTGGAACGATAGTTTTCTTGAGATTAGCCGCCAGTCGCCGGTAAGAGCAGGCAAAATCAGTATCCACTTTGACCGATCTCCCGATATTTTATCCATTCCTAAAATGCAGTCATACAGAGTGGTTCCGCTTGGGCTTTTCTACAGAGATGAGCTTATTGGTATTGCGATTGCTTCCTATCAGAAACGGCTTATCCGCGGGGTTATCACCGATGTGATCTACCTCGGGAATATGCACGTTATTCAAAAAGGGACAGGGAAATTGTTCCTAAAAAAGCTGGGAGAAAGGGTAGCCTACAAAGTCAAAAAACGCCCGGAAGTTAAATATCTGTATGGTTATGTGATGCAGGATAACCGGCCGGGCAAACGGATTGCCAGACTGGGAGAACTCGATTCAAAATTATGTGGGTCAATTTCTATGTTTACGCTCCTTACACTCAAGCAGATACCACTAAGCAGTAAATTCTTAATTCGCAAGGCTTCTCTGTCGGATGCTGAACAGATTGTTTCACTGCTTTCCAATGCTTACAGAGACCAATTTCTGGCACCGACAATGAATTTGGCATTGTTCATGAATAACCTGGAGCAAAGGCCGGGGATTGATATCAATAATTACTATTTGGCACTGCGGGGTAAAAAGATCGTGGGTACCTGCCTTGCGTGGGATATGACGCCGATCAAAAAGAACAGGATTAAATTTCACGGTTTAAAAATGAAGTTTGTTCATAACGCCTACAATTTGATGGCACAATTGAACGGGAGTGCTAAACTTCCTGAACCGGGAGAACCGTTCAGGGATGTGACCATTGCTGAATATGCTGTCCTTAACAAGGACCCGGAAATTATGGAGGCACTTCTTAGAGCTGTTTATCAAGATTATCGACAGAGGGGATACCATTCGATCATTTTTGGCTGTAGTTCCGAAGATCCGATCCGTCAGGCCACTAAACCTTTTCTCTTCAGAGAGGTTCGTTCCGGCGTTGTCATTGCACCATTACAGGCTGACTCAATTCGAAATTTCGGAAACGTTTCTAAAATCTATGCAGATGCGATTCAGATTTGAGGATCTTGTCGGAAGAGTTTCATGTTGCAACCCTGAATTCTTTTCCTGCTTCTACATTCCTTGGTAAACCAACTCAACAGTCGAGTATTCATCGGCAGGACAAGGTTTGGAGGTAGTTCGGACTCGACCGTCGAGGGGATGGTCTCGTCTGACAAGTTTGAGAAAGGTTATGCTATGAACTCCAAATGT
>CAYNZY010000106.1:3520-3885 GCA_964401805.1 uncultured Rhodohalobacter sp. | reverse complement strand
TTCATGTTGCAACGCTGAATTTTTTTCTGCTTCTTTTTCTATTGCTAAACCAACTCGACAGTCGAGTATTCATCATCAGGTCAAGGTTTGGAGGTAGTTCGACTCGACCGTCGAGGGAGGATCTCGTCTGACGAGTTTCATGTTGCAACGCTGCATTCTTTTCCTGCTTCATTGTCCTTTGTTAAATCAACTCAACAGTCGAGTATTCATCGTCAGGACAAGGTTTGGGGGTAGTTCCACTCGACCGTCGAGGGGATGGTCTCTTCTGACGACGTTGAGAAAGGTTGTGCTAGGAACTTCAAATGTTCAGTCGTCGGACGAGTTTCATGTTGCAACGCTGCATTCATCATATATTTTATTGTCTA
>CAYNZY010000106.1:0-3510 GCA_964401805.1 uncultured Rhodohalobacter sp. | reverse complement strand
ACGAGTATTCTGTGACAGGGCAAAATTTTATGGTGAATTCACTCGTCCGTTGAGATTGGGATTTGCTTATTTAAAAGTAAAAGAAAACGAAGTTCCATTATCATCAGAATGAACCTGCATGTCGGCTTCAAGTTGATCTGCAAAATTTTGTATAAGAATGGTTCCCAATCCTTCGCCTTGAATTTTACCGAACTCACCGGGCAGACCGGGACCGTCATCAGAAATTTTGAGTCGAATATTATTTCCGTCTTTCTTCAAACTGATGCTCAGAACTCCTTCATCGTTATTTGCAAAAGCATATTTGAAAGCATTTACCACCAATTCATTAACCAGTAATCCACAAACAACGGTTTTGTCAACGGAAAAGGAGACTTCATCCAAATCAAATTCTAATCGTACATTTTGGCTCTCATTGTTATAGGTTTGATGGATAGTTGTAACAAGGTCTTTTAGGTAATGATCGAGCCGAACCGTCTGGTATTTCTGAGTTTGATACAATTTTTCATGAATCAGGGTCATTGAATTTATCCTGCTTTTGCTGTTCGATAGACTCTTTTCCACGGCGGGGTGATCCGCTACACTGATTTGCAGATCAAGCAGAGCCACAATTTTTGCAAGGTTATTTTTAACTCTGTGATGTATTTCCTGCATCAGGATCTCCTTCTCCTCCAATGCAACTGAGAGTTCATTCGTTTTGGACTTTACCTGTTTTCTCAGCACGAAATTCCACCCAAATATTAACACTAGCGAAGTGATTCCAAACCAACCCAAATAGCTCAAGTATTTCCGGGGAAAGCCAAGAGGTTTAATGTCGCCGGGTGTACGTGGCATGATATGATAGATAACGGTGCCACTGGTTTGAAAAACAAATTTCCCAACAATTCCTGTGATTTCAATTTCATCCCCAATACTTAAAAGCTCCAGATTAAATTCATCTTTTAATCTGTGTGATTGTGAGATATAAACTTCCATGATATGTTCGGTGGAATCACCAACCGATATGGTGAGTCCTCTATAGCCGGAACTTGCATTTTTTTGTGAGACAACTGCACGCCCTCGAACTAACATGCCCAGATAATCTTCCGGGTTTGTTGCAACCTGACTCAGTGATTTTGGTGTCGGGGTTCTGGGTTGGCTATCCACAACATAAATGGAATCTGCAATGATTTCAGGCTTGTCGTAATACAGATCGATGGTACCTTTAACCACTACACTGTCGCCTCTGCTTATATCAGCTTTTAGAGTACCGCTGAACACCTGAATACCTGCACGATCGTCCTGAATGTAAACGGAAAGGCGCTGCTCATTAAAAATGAGGTTGTCAACCGAAGCACGTCCGGTTATTACAACGGTTTGGTTGAGAAGGTCTATGTTTCCATCACTATCTACGTCCGCAAGTGCCTCTGAAACGGAATAGACATTTTCCATATCATCAACCTGCTGAGCAAGCAGCGTAGTGCTAAACGTTAAAAGTAAAATTAGAGATATCGCTGCTGAACGTGTTACCGTCATATCAGATGATTTTTGGAAAATGAGGGTTGATTCTCTTTAAAGCGTAAATATTTACGATTATCTGTAATGATATTATTGATCAGAAAGATAAATTTTATTCGTGCCTTTCGTTGTTATAATTACTTCATCCTTCGTAGTTGCAATTTTTTTGATTCATTTACTGATCAATTTCGCGTAATCTTTCCTGAACCTGCATCAGAACGGTTTTGTTGGAAAACTGATTGCAGTGACCGGCCATAGGAGTAAAGATAACCTCAGCATCTGACACCGGGTTTTCCGTGTTTTTCAGAAATTCGTTGAAGGCTCGAGTTGCAGGGTTCAGATAGAACTGATCCATATCGCCCATCCAGATGTAGATTTTACCCTGCAGTTTTGGCCCGAGCGTTGACCAGTTCTCCTCTGCATATATTTTGAAATCATATTTTTTCCAGTGTTCTGCAACTTCACGGTCAATTTCTCCTGTTGTTGGATGGAACAGAGGCTTGGGTAGCCCGTCCTCTCCGCGAGGACTATAAAGCGCAGTGTGGGCGCTGAACTGCCCGCCTGAGTTGAGGTAGGTGTCAGAGTCTCCGAGCGCGTTTTCGTAAGCGATAAAATCACGCAGTGAAATCATAGGTTCACCCACAGTGCTTCTCATCACAGGTCGTTCATACCCGAACTCGTTGGTGAATGCATTTTCATCTTCATAAATGTTAATGAGCTGATAATTTTCAAACTCGATGGCATCCGGACTATAGGAAAAGACACCATTGAAGTGGTCAGGATAGTAAAGCTGTAAACCAAGTGATACCCAGCCGCCTGTTGAGCAGCCATCCACAAAACGGGTGTTTGCTGAGTCGGTGCCTCTGAATTCAGATTCGATATACGGGATTAGTTCATAAATCAGCGCGTGACCGTAAGGCCCGCTGTTTTCGGAGTCCATCTGGTAAGAGTCGCCGAACGGGCCTTCTCCGTCTAAAAACACATTGATGACCCGCGGAGCCTCATCACTTCTCCACCAATCAATAAAGTCAGCACTGTTTACCAGGTTGTTGACTCTTGTGTACCTGCCTCCATATCCCGACACATTGTACCGGATGGGGTATGATTCTGAGGGATCATAATTTTCAGGCAGAAGCACGGAAGCCTTCAGGTGCACCGGTTTCTCCCACCATGCTGAAAGCGTATCACTCTGAAAATCGACAAGATGAAGCAGGTCAGATTCAGCAAGTTCTCTTTCCGCTATGATCCGGTCAACAGTGATATCTACATCGGTTGAATTCGTAACTGTAATTCTCTGTTTTTCTGAATAGAGATTGCCCGGAGCGTTAATTCGTGATTCACTTTTATCCTGATCCCATAAAATCTGAATGTTATACTCACCTTCAGGAACGTTCGAAAACGTCCAATCAGTCGTTTTAGTCCAATCTGTATCAGGAGCGATGGTGATGTTACCGTCGGGACTGAAACCGGTTCTGTTGATTGCAAAGATATGGCTCATACTTCCCGGATATGGCCAGATTTGATCCATCGGCTCAACCTCAAGATTTTTATTCAAGAACACATATAACCTTCCATCTGCTTGAAAGGACGCTTTCATGTCATCTGAAATCGTCAGGTTTACAGTAACCATGTGCCCACCGTTTTGGTCACTGACTGTGCAGCCTGATATAAGTAGAAAGAGAAGAAGTGCAGGTATAAAATTTTTCATTGGGAGAGCTATTTTTAAGTTTCTATGGTGAAGGATTGTTGGGATCTTGTTCGCTAATGTAATTAAAAATTATACTTTTGTTATATGCAGATAGAATAAAGTCGATTTGGAAGCTCTAAAAAGCATTCTGTTTTGGTGTGATTGCATAACCGAAAAAAATGATTAGTGAAGATGAATAGCGAGTTCACCTAAAGAGATCGTTGGAATAAAATTGATCATAAGGGAGACTTAACTCATGAAAAAATCAAGGATAAGAGTGGTTCGTGACAATGATTTTTTTGGAATGGCCCGGAAGCTGAAAATAATTA
>CAYNZY010000105.1:0-6525 GCA_964401805.1 uncultured Rhodohalobacter sp. | reverse complement strand
AAGATTATTTTGCAAAACCCAGCATATTAATCCGTGCAGTTCTTCGAAAAACTCCAGACGCGGTCAGTTCCCTACAGCTGTCGGGATGTTGACAGGTCACTTATTTAAGTACCTCTTTTACGGATTGAACATACAAATGCAGGATTTATCCTTGTGTGCATACTCTCAGTTTGTAAGACCCGCTATTTCTGCTTCTGCCGCGATATAACCAAATGCCGCCCATTGATCAGTGTCGAGGATGTTGTTCCAGATGTCGATGGCTCGCTCCTCTCTCCCATTCATGTAGTGCCAGTTTCCGATGCCGTACCAAAGCGTAACGTTTTGCAGTGAATCATCCGATACCTCCATCATCCGGTCAGGATCAAAATAGCCTTTAAATACCATGATCAGATTCAGATATACATCATTTTCAATCAGGTCCATGTCGGCTGTGATATCTTCGATCGTCTCCCCGGCTCGTTCATCCTGGCCGCTGCGCTTCAGCGCTGAGTAGTACCAGTAGAGCGTAGCTACACGCATATCGTCGGTCAGATCCAGTTCATTCAGGGATTTCTCGTACGCATCAATTGCCCGCTGATACTCCCCTTTCAAGTAGTGTGCCAGTCCTTTATGATACCAAACGTTCGACTTCATGGTACTTACAGGCTGATTCATCTCATTGGGCAGTCCGTCAGGTTCTACATAATCGGGCATGCTCTGCATCAGCTCTTCAGCTCTTTCGAAATCTCTGATCGCCCGGTCAAAATATCGCAGCGTAATATAGCGATGGCCTCTGTGGCGGTACATTCTGGGGTCTTCGGTAATTTTGAATGTGCCTTCCGTAAAAATCTTGATTGATTCCCGATACTCGCCGAGGTAGGCGGTACGTCGTCCAAGCCAGATGATACTCTCTGCATCTTCAGGGTCAATCCGGTAGTTGGCAAGAGCCTGTAAAAACTTCTCATTGTGGCTTTCATAAACTTCCTGAGTCAGTTCCGGAGTTCTGAGCGTATCACCAAGCAAAGAAATAGTTTGCACTCCGGATGGTAAAGGCGGCAAATCCACACGGTTTTCTCCGCATGAGGCGAGTCCCAGAGTGATAAAAACAGCGATGATGAATAGTGTAATATTTCTCATAGTGAATTACTTAAAGGTCAGGTTCAGATTTATAATTTCCCCCGATCTGAGAACTTTAACAACTATTTCTTCTCCTGAGGTAAATTCTCCCAAGGCTGCCATATATCCGTAGATGTCATCAATTTCAAGTTCACCGATTTGCATGATCACATCTCCCTCCTTAAGCCCGGCATCGGCAGCGGCACCTCCATCACGGACTCCATCAATTCGAAAACCTTCGCCAGAGTAGGTGTAATCCGGCAGCACACCCATGGTGACACTGTCTCCACTCATGATATTCTGTTGCTGAGATTCTGTAGCGGTAAATTCCATTTCATCCGCATGTATGGTGGATAGACCCCGTAAAACATCTAAGGAATGCCCGGTTACGGCAAGTATTCCATCGGCGTTTATCTCGTCTGATGTGTCCGATCCCCGGTGATAATCATCATGCGTTCCTGTAAAGTAGTGCAGCACCGGTATACTTATATCATGAAAAGAAGAGTGATCACTGGCACCTGTACCGGATGGGTTTGTTCGGACAGAAAGCCCGGAACTTTCTGTTTCTGATAATATTTCATCCCATTGTGGTGAGGTTCCGGTTCCGAAAATTGTCAATTCCTCTTCGGCTAGACGCCCGATCATATCAAAATTGATCATGGCTAAAATGGAGTCGGGTGAAATCTGCAGATTGTCTGCAAAGTAGCGTGAACCAAGAAGTCCAAGCTCCTCACCTGAAAATGCAACAAAGAGAATGGATTTACTGAGGGGCTCATCTGAAAGCTCTCCGGCCAGATGCATTAGTCCGGCAACTCCTGAAGCGTTATCATCAGCTGAATTATGCAGAGTGTCAGCCGTCTCATGATTCAGTGAAATAGTACCTCCATGACCCTGTCCGTCATAATGAGCTCCCACAATGATGAACTGTCCCGGCTTTTCATTTCCGGTTATACCGGCCACAACATTTCTTGAAATATGATTTTCAACTCCCATGGATTGAGCCAGCGGCCCCTCAAGTATAAACTGCTGAAAATAGGTGTCACTGTCTCCTTCCGGATTCAGTCCGAGCTGCAGAAAACGGTCGGCAATATAGTTTGCAGCCGCAGCTTCGTACTCTGTTCCGGCCAATCTTCCGGCTCTGTCATCGGATGCCAGCCACTCCACATCCTGCCGGATTCTCTCCTCTGCGGTGTACTCACTGGGGTTGGAACTGCAGGAGATTTGGATGAGGATTATTAATAATAGAGGGAGAAGATTGATGGAGGATTTTTTCATCTGATAAAATTGTGGATTGTGAGTAAAACCTGACAGGCTTAGATCAACAATATAAGAAACTACCTCTTTCTCGAGTGGATAAATCCCTCGCTCGTTTGTTGAACACATGAATGGGTTCTTTAGTATAGTCTTTGAGTATACCTTTAAACTAAAATCGTCTTATTTATAAATTCTGAGTAGTTATTTTTCGCCCCGAGCATTTCGGGGCAGATGAATTCGCAGAGTCACGCAGAATTTTCGGTTATAGCCACGAAATCTAAATTCACAAAGTTTTCTCAGCGATATTCCGCGTAACCATCTGCGCCAATCTGCGAGAAATCAAACCGTTAAATAGCAATTCTACGCTGTTTGCCAAAATCCGTGTTACGTCTTGAGTATGAATCTAAACACCCGTATCATTGATCCACATACTTAACCAATAAGGTTGGGGGTGTCCCAATAGTAACGCATCGGGACTGAGATCATACCCTGTGAACCTGAACCGGGTTATACCGGCGTAGGGAAACCGATCTGCAGTGCAGGCATTCAACTCAACACAAATAGTCAATGAATCGCCCGTGCACTGTCCCCCTCCTTCAATCGCATTTAAAATTGATGGAGGCATCATGTCTTTTTACCTGAAACTAATATCACTAATCATCCCGATTCTCTTCGGGACTTCCCTTCAATCCGTTGCCCAATCTATTGATGGGCGTGTCACCGACAGCAATACCGGCGAACCGCTCGCTGGAGCATCTATTCTGGAAGTGGGCACCACCAACGGCACATCAACTGACGCCGACGGAGAGTTCAGCCTAAGGCTGCGAGAGTCCGGATATGAAATCCAAGTCAGTTTTATCGGATACCGTACCGAAACGATTTCCTTTTCTGATTCAGACTCCTACCTCGAAATTGAACTAACTTCCCAGCCGGTAACGGCAGGCGAGGTTTTCGTAAACGCCCTGCGCGTGGACGACTCCACACCGGTTGCGTACAGCAATATTTCCCGTGAAGAAATTGACATTCGCAATACAGGTCAGGATATCCCCATGCTGGTCTCCACATCCCCGTCCGTGGTTTCTGCTTCAGACGCCGGAGCCGGTATCGGATATACCAATATGCGAATTCGCGGTGTTGATCAGGCCCGAATCAATGTAACCGTCAATGGAGTTCCTCTCAACGACTCTGAATCTCACGGTGTATTCTGGGTGAACATGCCCGATTTTGCGTCCTCAACACAGAACATTCAGATTCAGAGAGGAGTGGGAACATCCACACACGGTGCCTCAGCATTCGGTGCAACCATGAATCTTCAGTCAGCCCTTATGCGGCCTGAAGCATATGGCGAAGTAAATCTTGGAGCCGGTGCCTACAATACGCAAAAAGCGACGGTTCAGCTTGGATCCGGACTGATGGATAACGGCTGGCAGGTTGAAGGACGGCTCTCCAAAATTGATTCGGACGGCTATATCGACCGGGCGGAATCCGACCTTCGCTCTTTCTATCTCTCCGCATCCCGCCACGGTGACCGAAGCCTGCTGAAAGCTGATGTGTTCTCGGGTCAGGAGCGAACTTACCAGGCATGGAACGGCGTGCCCGAACCAATTCTCGAGAACGACCCTGATCAGCTCGAAAATTACATTACCAACTTGTTTATCGGGCCTGATGAGGCCAACCGTTTAAGAGACAATCTAGGAAACCGGCAGTTCAATGAATTCACCTACGAAGATCAGGTCGACAACTATCAACAGGATCACTACCAGTTGCACTACTCCTACAGACTAACCGACAACTGGACCACCAACACCTCGCTACACTATACCTACGGTAGGGGATATTTTGAGCAATTCAGACAAAGTGACGACCTTGAAACCTACAATATCAACCCTATTGAAATTGGCGGTGAAACTATTGAGCAAAGCGATCTGGTTCGTCGCCGCTGGCTGGACAATCATTTTTATGGCGTGATTGCCTCAAGCGAATATCGCCGGGATGAAGAGTGGAGTCTGATTATGGGTGGTGCATACAATGAGTATGACGGTGACCACTTTGGCGAAGTGATCTGGGCAGAGTTTGCAGGTGACAGTCAGCCCGGCGACCGATACTACGACAACAACGGGTTTAAAACAGACTTCAACGTTTATGGAAAACTGAACTACTACTTCAGCTCATCCTTTAACACCTACTTAGATCTGCAGTACCGTACGGTAACCTACCGTTTTCTTGGTTTAAGAATTGACGGAAATAGCGGTGAAGTTAATGATTTGACTCAGCGCGACCGCATCAGCTTCTTTAATCCGAAGGCCGGAATTGTCTATCGGTTTGCTGACGGACAGCGTGCTTTTGCTTCACTCAGTGTGGGTGGCAAAGAACCGACGCGGCGAGACTATGTGGAATCGACCGAGGAAAGCCGTCCCGATCCGGAACGTCTTTACGATTATGAACTCGGGTATCACGGTGAATTCGGCCGATACAGCTTGGGCGTGAATCTATATTACATGCTATATAAAGATCAGTTGATTACCACCGGGGAGGTAAATGATGTTGGAAATACGGTTCGCGAAAATGTACCCGATAGCTACAGAACCGGAATTGAACTTCAGCTTGGTGCCCGTATTACAGATTACCTGCAGTGGAACGGGAACATGACATTCAGCAGAAACAAAGTGAATGAGTATGAGTACTTCCTCGACGATTTTGATCAGGGCGGACAGGAGCGTTTCCTGTTTGAGGATGTGGATATTGCCATGTCGCCGTCAACCATTGGAAACTCTATTCTCACCTATCGGTCCGGCGGATTCAGAACCGAGTGGGTTTCCAAATATGTGTCGCGGCAGTACCTGGACAACACTCAAACTGAAAGCCGCTCCATCGATCCATATTGGGTGAATGATTTGATAATTCGTTACAGCTGGGATACGGCACCTTTTGTGCGAAGTTTAACAGCATCTCTGACCATCAATAACATCTTAAATGAGAAGTATGTGGCCAACGGCTACACATTCGGATGGATTTCAGGTAACGAGCAGCGACATTTCAATTACTACTACCCGCAGGCTGAGCGTCATGCCATGTTCAATGTGGAGATTGGATTTTAATCTGCTGATTTAAATAAAAAAGACCTGACAGGTTTCCAAAACCTGTCAGGTCTATTCTTTTACACCGGCCATGAATGACCGGCCTGTATATTAAGCCCCAAAATCTGGGGCTTTTTATTTATCTATACCCTTCGTGACTTTGTGCCTTTGTGGCAGAAAGCTCAACAAAGGCCACTAAGACCCTAAGCCCCCGAAGTTGCACTAAGTTTTCTCTGCGAAATTCCGCGTATTCATCTGCCCCGAATGCTCGGGGCGAGAACTCCAGACGCTGTCAGATCCGGTAGGTGCTGACAGGTCTCTTTTAATTTAGTTCATTACTTCTATCTGGACAGGAACTTTAATCTGATCCCAATGGATAACCATATGGCCGGAATTCTCCTCCACGTTCTCGAAATAGACCATCATCTGCTCCATAAACTCACCGGTTTCCGGCTGAACAGATACGCGTAGCTCATCCATTGTCGGATCATACTGTGTACCCCAGGATAAATTGTTGTTAAAGATTACACTCCACTCATCCAGTCCGGGGATCGAATAAAGTGAGTAAGTGCCAGCTGTTAGCTCCTCGCCTTCAATCATTACATTATCAGAAAATGTAATAGCCGTAGATTCATTTGCCCCTGTTCTCCAAACCTCATCATAGGGAACAAGATCACCGAATATTACACGATCCCGAACACCCGGACGTCCATATGTAACGGTTACGACTGTTGTCCCAATCGTCTGTGAAACCGACGCGTTTGGACTCACCCTCGGGCTGTCGTTACCACGCTCCTGGGCTTGTGTTGCTGTTGAAAACATAAGTGATACTGCAAAAATCATTGAAAGTAGAAGTGTGTAAAATTTCATATCTGTGGAGTTTGATTAGTTGTTTGTTTGAAAGTTTGGCAAGTAAGGCACTATTTGTCAGACTACTTTATTGAAAAATCTATTTTCGTTTTGTCATGTTTTGATACCATGACTAACATACAATTTTTCGCTATTAATCTGTCGCCGGCGATTTTATTGAAAAAAATTAACTCTGCATAAACTAATGTCACGTGAAATTCAGACCTGTCAGGTTTCTAAAACCTGACAG
>CAYNZY010000104.1:0-6747 GCA_964401805.1 uncultured Rhodohalobacter sp. | reverse complement strand
TTCTCATGATGAAATCGCGTCCGCTCATTAATGCATACGCAGATCTTCCCGTCCATCTGCTGATGATTGACTACCGGGGATATGGACGCAGCACCGGAAAGCCAACCGTGGACGGTGTAAAGACAGATGCAAAGGCAGCCTTTCATTTAGCCAAAAACGACCTCCCTGTTGAACCGGGCCCGATTTATGTTCATGGTCACTCGATGGGTTCTTTTCTGGCCGCCTACATTGCCGACAGTGAAGATGTAGCAGGATATATGCTGGAAAGTCCAATCACCGAAGTTGACGGCTGGACGAAACGGCTGGTGCCCTGGCTTCTCCGCCCATTCGTCAGTTTTGATATTGCTGAACCGGTTAAAACTCAAAGCAATATTGAACCCGTGCAGCGGATCGACAAACCCCTCCTGGTTATCGGAGGAGATCAGGACGAAATCACTCCTTTTAGAATGGCGGAGGAGCTTTATGAAAAATCACCTTCCGAAGAAAAATCTCTGGTAAAAATAGAAGATGGCAATCACAACGATTTACCCACATTCTCTGCATATAAGAGTGCATTGATAGAGTATTTAGGTGATGACTAAATCTTTCTCTGATCTCCAGAAATGTTGGCGGAGATCCCAACTATTAATATCCTGAGACTTCAGAAAATTCTCTAACTCTACAACACTGAGATTGGCTTGGCAAAACTAATTTAAAGTGAGTTTGAGATAAGAATTTGCTGTAGAGTACCCCTTCTTAGGCTTACATGATTCTCTCCTTCCACTCAAAGTATGGGTAGATAAACCTAACATTACCCATGTAAACATACTTTTAGTATTGTAAATGTATATAAGACAATATTTTAAAGGGTTTATATTTACGATGGAAAATCAGATTTAATTTTTAACTCGTACTTCGTTAAAAAACAAAAAACCTCCGGCCTTGATTGGTGGAGGGTTAGCATGGTTTGCATTACAGCGCGGGCGACATCACAATATCTGCTCCCCCGGGAGCAATTGATGTTGTGTAACCGCGCGGGCAAACCAAGCCCGGAAGCAATCACCGTCCGGGAGCTTTTGTTTACTTTTGGCGGCCCAAAAGTAATAGGTAAAACACTAATACCTTGATATCCATCGCAATATTATTTGATGATATCAATATTGAATGGGTGTTTCCAGGGGTATAAACCACTTTGAATAAAAAAAGGGAAACACGCGTTAACGCATTTCCCTCAATTTTAAATTTAAACGTTCGGAATTACATTCCTGCTTGCTGCGCGTCTGCAGGGATCCAGTCCATAATTACGTCCTCATTTTCCTGCATCCACTGCCTGGCAACAACTTCATTATCCTCATCCGATTCATTAATGGTTACCATCAGGTCAGCCAGTTCGGGATCCGTGAGTTCCATATTGGAAAGAAAGTTGGCCAGTTCCGGCTTATCCATGGATAGGTTTTGCCGGCCCATGATGTGAATCTGTCCGGTTCCCCATAATTCTTTGTCTTCATCCTGCTCCAGAAATTTCAGGTCAAAACGGCCGAATTTCCAGTGCGGCTTCCAGCCGGTTACCACAATCCACTCTTCGTCTTCATAAGCGCGTTGCAGAGCAGACGTCATCGCCGGACCACTGGACTGAACGAGTTCATAGTCCAGGTTGTATTCCTCGATCACACTTTGGGTGGTTTTCATCACGCCGGCACCCGCGTCAATTCCGGTAATCTCCCCTTCAAATTGATCCTGAACGCTATTCAGTTGTGATATACTGTCAATTTCCACGTATTCGGGAACAACGAGGCCACTTTGCGTACCGTCGTATATGACGCCCAGATCAACGATGTCGTCTTCAAACTGATCATAATAGTCGGCATGAAGAACGGGCAGCCAGGTTTCCATAAAGGCATCCGAGTCGCCCTGTGCAATGGCAGTGTATGCCGGGCCCACATCCGCTGATGTAATCTCAACGTCATAGCCCATCTTATCTTCCAGAACCACTTTGGCAAGATTGGTATAAGCAATCCCTTCCGCCCAGTTTACGTAGACAAGATCAGCTGTTTTTTCATTTTGCTCTTGGGCACATCCTGCGAGGAGCCCGATCGCCAGGACAAAAACGCCCAGCTTCGATAACATATTCATTAATCTATTGTTCGATAACATAATTATATCTGTTTGCTTAGTGTTCTTGTTCTGTTGGTGTTGATACATACTTTTCATCAAAAATCTTTTACTGTGTTGCCGCGCCCAGTGATTGAGTCACCCTATCCAGGTAGACCGCCAGAATTACGATGGCCAATCCGCCTTCAAATCCAAGCCCGATGTCAAGCTGTTGAAGCCCGGTCACCACCGGCTGACCTAAACCTCCGGCACCAATCAATGCCGCAATAACCACCATCGAAAGCGCAAGCATAATGGTTTGATTGACTCCCGCCAGTATCGTAGGCAGTGCTACCGGTAATTCCACTTTAAATAGCATCTGTTTTGAATCGGACCCAAATGCAAGCGCTGCCTCTTTGATCTCCTCCGGAACCTGCCTGATTCCAAGATTGGTGAGTCGTACCGCCGGGGGCATGGCAAAAATCAGGGTTGCAATAATTCCCGGAACTTCTCCCAGTCCAAAAAACAGGACTGCGGGAATCAGATAGACAAAAGCCGGCATCGTCTGCATAAAATCAAGGATCGGCCTGACGATATTCTCCACCGTGGTACTTTTCGAGGCCCATATTCCGGTTGGGATTCCGATCAGCAGCGCAATGAAAACAGCCGTTATGATCAGGGCCAGGGTTTCCATGGTACCATCCCACATATTCATTCCCTCAATGACGATCAATCCCAAAACGGTAAAAATCCCAACTCCCCTGCCCGATACATACCAGGCAATACCGGCCAGAATAACCGTCATGATAATGGGATGCGGAAACAACAGTACGTTCTCAATTCCTACTAAAAACGTCTTGACAGTAACGGTAATCAGGTCAAAAAAACCGCCCAGGTTGTCCGTCAGCCAGTTGATTAAAAATTCAAAAAAGTCTCCTACAGGTATATCAAACATTGTTTTATTTACTCAATTGATATTTCTTCTCATTTTCTTCTGATTGGGCCGATCCGTTTTCATTCAGTTCGGCAAGAATTGTGGCTCTGTCCACAATACCCAGAAATTTTCCATCTTCATTGACGACGGCGATCGGGTATTTCGATTGAAGAGATTTGGTCAGTAAGGCGTTTATCGGCGTATCGGGCCCTGCCACCTCAATATCAGCATTGATAATATCCGACAGATCTTTACCCTCATTATCTCTCAACTCCACGGCATCATCGATGGTCACAATTCCTTTCAAATGCCTTTTTTCGTCCACCACATAGGTAGTTGATACACCGGTTTTCTCCATTTTCCGTATTGCAACAGACGGGCCGTCTTTGGTGGCCTGAACCGTCGGTGCTTTCCGCATGATGGCGTTGGCCGTAATGATCTTCGTCCGGTCTACATTTTGCACAAATGCTTTTACATAGTCGTTGGCAGGATTGGTTAAAATCTCTTCCGGAGTTCCCACCTGTACCACGTAACCGTCCTTCATGATGGCGATCCGGTCGCCAATTTTCAGTGCCTCATCCAGGTCGTGCGTAATAAAGACTACCGTTTTATTGACTTCAGCCTGGAGTTCAAGCAGCTCGTCCTGCATATCAGCGCGTATAAGCGGATCCAACGCACTGAAGGCCTCATCCATGAGCAGTATTTCCGGATCGTTTGCCAGTGCCCTGGCCAGTCCAACACGCTGCTGCATCCCCCCGCTGAGTTCACTCGGTTTTTGTTCCTCGTACCCTTTCAGACCAACTTTTTCCAAGGCAGCATACGCTTTTTCTTTGCGTTCTTCTTTCGGCATCCCGCCAATCTCCAATCCATACTCTACATTGTTTGCCACGGTTCGATGTGGAAACAGCCCAAAATTCTGGAATACCATCGACATCTTTTTACGGCGCATTTCCAGTAAGCGCTCCTTGCTGACTTTCGTAACATCTTCGTCTCCAATGATAATAGTGCCTTTGGTGGGTTCGATCAGGCGGTTCAGGCAGCGAAGCACCGTAGACTTTCCGCTTCCGGAAAGCCCCATGATGACGAACATCTCCTTTTCTTTCACTTCAAAACTGGCATTATTTATGCCAATCGTATTTCCCGTCTCGTCAAGAATTTCATCTTTCGACTTTCCCTCATCTATGAGTGGAAAAGCTTTTTGGGGATTTTTACCAAAAATTTTGAAAAGGTTTTCAACTTTAATCTCTGCCATTTCTGATGATTTATTCAACGTTATAATTCAGAAAAATTCAGTGATTCGGCGGGTACTGTGCCCGGGATTGAGGTCTGGACGGGAAAACGTTTTTTACAGAAGGCATTCTGTAAATTCAAAAACATGGTAACAGCTTTCACAACCGGCCAAGCCTCACACGGTTTTCAATTAATCGTGATTTTTCAGTGCGTTACGTTTATCTATCAGTCAATAAGTAAGCCTGATAAAAGGCGGAGGAAAGGAAAAGGCTTTGTACGAACTACTTTCAAACAGGCCATCCCTTCCCGGCAATATGTAAGTAATTCTACCTCAATCAGTTGTATAAACGAATTGCCGGAAGTGATAGTTCAACTCTCGGCAGGGCTCAATTTCCATTCGTTTTGTCTTTTTTTAAGAAGCTCAGCGGGCTGGCTGTTTTCGTTGTGGGATGCAGATTTGTCTAAAGTTGAAGTGCATGCTTATTTGGGCTAATCATATGTCCGAGTTTAACTGCTTCCCGACGAATTTTATTTAAGCCTTTAGATCAAGAGTGATTTTAAAATTCTTTACCGCCGATCAGTTGCCTCACGGCGTCTTCAAACTGTTTGAATTCCTCTTCGGGCGGATAATTGTTGCTTCCGCCTGAACTCACAAAAGCATCCCCATACCTGATGGTCAATTCCCATTGGGTACCATCCAGGATATCTGAATCGTAGTACTCTTTCCACGACCAGACATTCGCGCTGTCCAATGCCTCCCGAAACTCACGCCATTGCTCTTCTGAAACAATAATGCCCTCTCTTTCTCTTCGCGGTTCCGGGATACGGTGCGGACTATTCATATATAACAGCGTCCCGTCAGGCTGTAGTTCTACTTCGTACGATGGGCCAAAAAAGCCTCCGATAGATGCTTCAAATTTTTCGGGGTGAATGTTCATGAGATTGGTATCAACCAAAACTTTACTCATAGGCTACAGACCGCAGGTTTTCTCCATCCAATTTCCCTTTCAATTTTAAAGAACGGACATTCAACGGAGATACCTTCGTTTTTCGCAAAGAAGAAAGGTACAGGTACACTTTCTCCACTTCCGCATCAGACAACTTATCAATCTCTTTTTTAACTATTTCTTTGGTAATCATAGGCTCATAAAATAAATAACATCAGTAATTTACTTAAGGATGTGGAAAATTCATAAGTATTGAAAAACCTTGATTCATGTGGTTAACATGTATATAACGGCACCAAATTTTACACTTTCAAAGCATGATAATAATTCAATGAACCTTCTAAAGAGGGTGAACACAACCCTGTGTTCGAATTATCTTATCAGAGTAAACCTCACTTTATGCCCTGACAAGGATTCCGGTAAAACAATCCACATTTTTTAATCTATTCCGCATTCGCTATAATCTACAATCACTAAATAACTGTTTTTACATGGTGTGTATATGAATAAGCTGCAGAAAATTACAGAGGCTATTACAAAATTCAGGGATGAAAGAGATTGGGAGCAGTTTCATAACCCGAAAGACCTGGCGGTTGCGCTAAATATTGAAGCGGGGGAACTGCTGGAAGCTTTTCTTTGGAAAAAATCTCAGGAAGCCGATCCCGAAAAAGTAAAAGAGGAACTGGCGGATATTTTCAACTATGCCTTTCTGTTGGCAGAAAAGTATGATTTCAATGTTGAAGAAATCATTATGGAAAAACTTCAGTCCAACTCAGAAAAATATCCCGTCAATAAGGCAAAGGGTTCTGCAAAAAAATATACCGACCTCTGACTATGATCGTATACAAATCTACTAAAGAGAGTTTTACCGCTGACGTGGAAACCGGAATGGTTGAAGAGGTTATTGAGGCAAAGTATAACGCTGCTTTAAATCGTGGAGTCTCAAAAAATGAAAAGCGATCATGGCAGAACTCCATGATGTATATGAACACGGTTTTAACGGACTACGAAATCCCCCTGGATGCAGGCATCACCATTGAAATGCAGATTCCTCAGACGTCAAAGCGAATTGACTTCATCATTACCGGCAAGAATAAATCAAAGAGAGATCATGCGGTTATTGTTGAGCTGAAGCAGTGGGAAACGGCTGAGAAAACAGGCCTGGATGGTATCGTAAAAACGTTTATTGGCGGTGGAAAGAGAGAAGTCAGTCATCCCTCCTACCAGGCATGGTCTTATGCCGCACTGCTGAATGATTTCAATGAAGCCGTTTACGATGGAGATATCAACCTGAAAGCTTGTGCCTTCCTTCATAACTACCATTCCAATGGAGTTTTAGACGATCCTTTCTATCAGGATCACACTGAAAAGGCTCCGGTTTTTATGAAGAAAGATATCACAAAACTGAGGGACTACATCAAGAACTTCATCAAGCATGGCGACAGTGATAACATTATCTATCGTATTGAGCACGGGCGTATTCGCCCATCGAAAATGCTCGCCGACAGCCTGAGCTCTATGCTGAAAGGCAACGAAGAGTTTATCATGATTGATGAGCAAAAACTG
>CAYNZY010000103.1:0-6895 GCA_964401805.1 uncultured Rhodohalobacter sp. | reverse complement strand
TGCGGGTGTTGATCTCGGTGGCTTTGCCAACTTAGTACTTACAGATGCCGGATTGGATATTCAAAATATCCATGACTTAAACATGACCCTGTATGCGTCAGCCGATCTGATCATTGACGGAAAAACGATTCAATTTGGCACTGACGGTGGATCTGCTAATTATGGCATTCGTTATCAGACTACTGAAAATAGTTTGGAGTGGAGAATTACCAACTCGCCGACGTTTACTTTCGAAGCAGGTATTCTTGATATGACAATTGAAGAAAATTCTTTGTCGCCGGCAGATGAGAATGCAGCAAGTTTTGGTGTAAAGATGAATACTACCGGTAAGCTTAAAATTCCTGGAATAGGCGGTTCGGGTCTAAATTTTGAAGGGTTTACCATTAATGATACTGGCATTGGCTACAAGGGTGACGTAAAAGGTGGAGAGTTAAGTCTTGCCAGTCTGATAAATATATCGGTAGGGTCTATAGATTGGGATAATGGTAAAACCATATCTGTAAGTAGGCAAAGCGGCACCAATGAAGATCCTGGCAGCACAACTCAAGAAATTAATGTTGGTGAGTATCTTGAAATTACGAATAGTAGTATAACCATATTGCCAAGTCCAACGGACCCTTCTCGTGGTCTTTTTGAAGGCTCGATTGATAATTTTTATTACTATCAAGACGGAGAAACATTTCACATAAGCATTGAAGGTGTAGATTTAACACTTGGTAAATTTGCTTCGATATATGCCGGTTTTGAATATGAATCAACGGGAGAGAATGAATTTGATCTCAAGGTTGCAGGTGGTGCTATATTAAACAGCCCTGTTGGTAATGAACTGAGTTTTGCGGCAATGGGATATATGTCGAAAACGGCTGAAGTATTCAGATTTGGTATTTTTGTAAAACTGGATGCTGAGATACAAATTATTGCACCAAATGTTCTAACCGTATCTTCAATCGGAGGGGGGTTCTTTTATAATCCTAAAGATGACACTTTTGATAATGTTATAAGCGTATCAGGGCATAAATTCACCGATCAAAATGGTGTGGCTAGAAATGGCCCATGGAAAGGTAGAGGAAATCTGAAGTTTGGAATTGCATTATATGCCAAAGGAACCCTCATCAGTGGAATAGATGCAGCTCAAGGAAGTACAATTCTGTTTTTGACGGATCAATTCTTTTATGTGGATATGAATGCTGCGCTGCTTGGAAGAGATGATTTCGAAGCCGGCCTAGAACTTCTTGTTCAATGGAGCCCAAGGTTGTTAATAAAAGGATCTGCCTACGCTAATATGGGGGTTGATCCGCTGCTCACATCATCAATGAATATGAGTTTTGTATTGGGGTACCCTGAGGGGTCAGCTAACTTCATGTGGGGGTTCACCGCCAGTGCAGATTTTAAGATTCTCTCCTTTTTAAATGCCAATGGTGAAATCATGGTCAGCAATACCGGTTTTTACGTTGACATAAGTGTAGATGCCGGTTTTGATATCTGGGTGATTTCCTTAGAGGCCAGTTTTAAAGCTCAAGTTTGGTGGATATATGGAGAACAGTTTGGGGCCTACGTGGAGATTGGTGTGAATGCTACACTGTTTAAGGTGGCTTCCGTAGGTGCTAATTTGAAAGGAGCGCTGATTATTGACAGCGGATATCTGATTTATGCAGAAGCAAGTGCTTACGTGGAAGTATTCTTGGTATTCAATGGAAGGGTAAGTATTTGGGCTGCAATCAGGAATGGAAAAATAAGCGGTGGAAAAGGTTCCAAAAGCGAATATACATCCATGATTGATGATGCCAGAAGAAGTGCGCAAAGTATTAAAAACGAGATGGATAAGTTGGTGGCACAGTTAAATGAGATCTCGGGAGAAGTGAAACTTTTAAAAATGAGTGATGAACAACTCGACAGAACCGGGGAAAATTTACTTAGTAGAGAAAAAGAATACAGGGCAGCCTTTTTTAGTTATGATAGTGAAATGTTGCTAGGTAGATTTGGAGATTCGTCGAATTTATTAAGTAATATATCTGATTATGTTTCTGGCAATTCAAATGATGACTTCTTAACTGTCCCGCCAGTCGAACCAGGTCAAGAGATTGAATCATTACTCTCGGAAATGAACCAAAAAATTGATGATTTAACATCAATTAGTAACGAAGTTCAAGGTCGGTTTGAGGAGTCGTACGAACTGGCTCTTGAGTGGGATGCAGCGGCAATGGAACAGCTGCAGGATATTGTGGAAGACCCAAGATTGAATATCTTCTTTGGCAGCCTTGATACAGACTTAGAGACTGAAAACATAGGTACTATGCCGTCATTTAATATTGACGAAGGTATAGACAATCAGAATCGGGATAAGATTGAAGCTTATAGAAAAGAAGTGGGCGAGATGCAGACAAAGTTCAGAGAAGCCATTGACTCAGTTCAAACCTACATCAACCGCGTTGACCAGAGTCTCGCCGCGACCTACACTTTGACGCCGGCTTCAGGCTATATCAATACAGAAACCGGAGAATTTGTATTTACCGGCCCATCTACAATCGATAAAGACCAACCATCTGCA
Organism: uncultured Rhodohalobacter sp.; assembly: GCA_964401805.1. Taxonomy (GTDB): domain Bacteria; phylum Bacteroidota; class Rhodothermia; order Balneolales; family Balneolaceae; genus Rhodohalobacter. Next base: position 4,347 of record CAYNZY010000103.1, on the reverse strand, counting down.
AAAGAGGTGGCCGATCAATATGTGGAAACAACTAGAGCTATTGATAAATATTATGGAAGTCTAGTTTCTCATTTTTGGGAAGTCTCTAGAACATCACAGTATAAATTCAATGCGTTTGATGTAAATGCTGCGAGTTTGAATGAGGTGATAACTGCGAACGAAGAATTGTTAAAGAGAAAATTTAATCTCAATTTCGAATATGATGCTAATAATGTATATGCATATGTTACCATTATACCCGGATTGAGACAAAATTTAGCCTACACGAATCAAGAGATCCAAGATGTTTCTGCTGTCACAAAAGAGAGACAGAAATGGATGTATATATTTGAATCCGATTTTAATAAACAGAGATGGCAAAGCAATCAAAATACGTTCGAAAATGATATTGACGAGTTTATATCAAATGGAATGTATGGTGAGTTATTCGGAACGTTCATTAGAAAAGGAATTGAATATTATTATGAAGTTCCCAAAAGAGGGTTCAGAATGGTCTCAGAAGGTGCCGCATCCACCGCCGACTCGATAGCAACAGTATATCGTAATAACGTCCGGGGAGTAGTAAATGCACACAATAACTTTACAAATACAATCGATGATATTTATCGGATTAAATCATCTTTGACCCTCACGCTTCACGGAATTGTTGACCTCTATATATCAGAACTTGAAACCGTAACGGACTCGGTGCAGACAAATACCGATGGAGATTTCATTAAAATGGATATTGGAGATGCAGCCGGGGAAATGCGCCAGTTAAAACAGGAGATTGAAAATACACTGCAACCCCCGCAAATAAATTCTCTGACTATAAGTAGAAACCTACACGATTATAATAACAAAGTAGACCTACAATGGAATGCAACTCATCCCTCAGGTACAATTACTGAGTATAGTTACATGATGGAAAGTAATAATAGTCGGGGGAGCCAAAGCGCAAATTTACAGTTGGGGCAGTTGCTTTCCACCGGAAACCAAAATTCAGTCACAAGATATCTGTTTAAAGAAACAGATAACCAAGTAAACAAAACAATGCAGGTGTTGGTGAGAGCCAGAGGCCCGTCGGGTACAGCCATCAGCCGGCCCGGGAATTTTACAGTTACTGTTGACAAGATCTATGGTTTAACATTAGAAGATGAAAATAGCAGTGCAACCACAACTATTAGTCAGCCCGATGGTTCACCACCCTTACGGCCGACTGTTGACCTCAACTACGAGAAGAGTATGCGCAAAAGCTATCTCACTAACAGAGTAACCGATCCCTTATCAGGTCTCACATACTTTGAATGGGATGTTATTGAGGAAGAGGTGTACTGGACCAACACTGCAGACAGAATTGAGTTTGATGTCTACTCTATTGATCCTGAATCTGATATCAGTGGTTTTGAGTACGCCCTGGGTTCCAGCGTCAGTGCAACAGATATTCGCGACTGGACTCGAATTCAGGGAACTGATATTCCTTACAGATACCGAGAAGTTACTGAAACCGGAATTATTGATGAATATGTTAATACTAATCTGAATGACTGGCAGAGGATCCGTATTCAAAACGTAGATCTGTCAGAGCAAGACCACTACCTGAGCATTCGTGCCATAAACGGTGATGGTTTAGAGAGCAACAAGCGGTTTATTTCTCAACCAATCGTATATAGTGATGAGCCGCCATCCACACCTGAGTTTAATGAGATTGAAATGCCCGTAGTTAGCAAAGGATCATTTGAAGCAAAAAGTCCTGTATACGAAGTCCCGGATTTAGTTGTTCCGAACGTAAGCCGAACGCCCGCGAAGCTTAAAATTAGCTGGAAGCCAGCCACATCATTAAAGGCAGGAATTAGAGGCTATGAGTTCGTAGTATCTGAGATAGAAAATCCGGATGATGCATTTGGGCAGTCTGATGAAGTATTTTTCAGAACAGGTACAGAAACGAATTTATTTGAAAGCAGTGGTATAAGCTACAGTGATGATTTTTATGTTCATTTAAAAGCTGTGGATAACGCCGGGAATCGAAGCGATAGTATAGCAACACTCGGTCCACTTGTAGTACCTGATCCAACTGCCCCGAGTACACCCATCATTCGGGCTACAGCTAATGGAAGTTTATACGGTCTTTATTTGCAAGGGCCTTCCGACGATTTAGAAAGTTTTACTGACAGATACGAGTATTCAATTAGTGAAGGATTTGGCCCGACTGTAGTCCCCTGGTCTGAAATTGATGGCAAAAATCCATACAGTGGTTTTTCCATATCTAAGTTATCACCAAGAATTCTTAGCACGCTTCAAACTATATTTATTCCAACACCATTAACAGGGGCCGAAGAAGGTAAATCTTACTTGATCAAATTTAAATCTGTAAATAACCAGGATATTGAGTCGAGCGAAAGTTGGAGCTGGCCTATTACGTATGATACCTCCCCGCCCAAAACACCAACGATCAATCTGAGTAAAAGCGGTGATTCTATGACAATCGACATCAGCAACCTGCACGATCCTGAGAGTGGAGTGATAAAAGTGGAATATCGTGTGTGTGATACCAGTAACTATATGCTGGATTGTTTTGGAGTACCCGGAAACTGGGGAGGCTGGTACGATTTAGTAAACTACACTTCACCGCGTAAAAGTCTGTTTCAACTTTCTAAACAAGCTAATATTTCGAATCTGAGTTATAATAATCTGAAGGTGTTTGTAAGGATAACCAACCGAAATGGAATGCAGACTGTATCATCTTATGAACCCGTGGATATATACATCATTCCGGGTCAGAATCAAACGGATGAGAGTGATTATAACCTCAACTTGAATTTATTCAACTTTAATTTTTAGTAACGTTTCTAACGTGAATGAGCTATGAATTCAATCATGAAAACAGAATTATCCAACATCACCCATAAACTCAGCTTGGTTACGGGAATTTTTCTGGTTCTTTTTTGCCGGGCTGGGTTTGCACAGGTGGAGGAGCAATCCATGCGATATGCACTTTCTGATGAGGGTGTGTACCTCTATCATCTCGAACAGGTGCCGCTGGGTGTGGGGTTTCATATCTACAAGAAGGAGGAAGGCCAGGATGAATTTGAAAAGCTCAACGAAGGCCCTGTACAAGGTGTATTCTATCCGGATGAACTTTTAAGTTTTTTGGGTGAAACCTACTGGGAGGTGGAAGATGCACTGGAAACTACAAGTGAACGAGATACCTTCTTTTCTCTGCGCTCCAATTCCATTTTAGGAAGTTTATATACGTTTGTATATCCCGAAGTTGCCGAAGCCCTGGGTCGCCTCTATATCGATCCCACTACAAAGCCGGGCGACAACGTTACTTACAAAATTGAATTTGTCAACGATCTGGGCCGCCCAACGGGAAAAGTTCTGGAAGAGACGTTCACAATTGAACCGGTTGAGCCGCCACAGCCTCAAAACATTGAATTATCGAATGACGGTTATGCTATGGAGATAAAATGGACGTATCCGCCAATGGAAAATGAAGATGATAAAATTATCAGGTTCGAAATTTATGAGTCAGATCCGGGCAATAATGAGTTAAACCTGATTAATGAGCAAATGATATTAAGAGATGATCTAAAAACCGACTACCTTCATTTCTTTAGTGTATCGCGGTTGGGGGTTGAAAAAGAGTACCTGGTGGCGCCCGTTTCCATTACCGGGGAGAGAACTTCAGTCAGCGAGCTGATTTCTTATACCGTGGTCGATAATATTCCGCCCAAAGCGATTGAGGGCGTCCGTGCCGAACGGGTTGAAGAAGCGGTGGAGGTAACATGGCCCATGAGCCCCGAAACAGACCTTGCCGGCTACAAAATTTACCGTACCATCGATCCTACGCTTGGAGTGGATCTGCTTCAGGAAGAGCTGATTGACCCAGATCAGACTGTGTTTATAGACACGACTGCGGCTGAAGGGGAAGCGTATCTTTATCAAATTACCGCTGTGGATGAAGCGGGCAATGAGGGGAAATTAAGCGGTCCCTCCCTGATGACGATTGAAGACCGGACACCACCGCCCGCTCCGCAATCCCTTGATGCAGAATTTCTTGAAGATGGGAATGTGCGTGTGTTTTGGAATCCCGGTGAAATGGCTCCCGACTTTAGCCGGTTTCTGGTCTATCGAAGGAGCATCAGTCCAACCGACAGCACAATCTATGATCTGATCAGTGACGACAATTTCCGCGATACCGAATTTTTTGATGATGGGGTAAGTGATCTCGGTTTCCAGGAGGGAATGTTTTATGAATATGGCGTATCAGTGGCCGACAGTTCGCGAAATTTTAGTGAAATTATCACCGTTCGGCTGCAGGTTCCTGATCGGACACCTCCCAATGCTCCTGCTTCCGTATTTGTA
>CAYNZY010000102.1:0-7153 GCA_964401805.1 uncultured Rhodohalobacter sp. | reverse complement strand
ATATTTCCAAACTGGGCTACAGCCACACCCCATGCCCCGAGAGAGCTGACTACCAGCATAACCAATGCTCCATCATAAAAGAGCTGAGAGAGGGAAGAATCCGCTTTGCTTCTATACTTCAGATAAATCAACCCAAACCAGTACCACCCGATCATCACCAACCCGGATAGCATTACAGAGAATGGAAGATTCGCAGTCCCTATTTGAACCGGTTGATAGCCGTAGATCAGGAAAAATGGATAGGAGGCAAACCCAATAAGAATAATTACCGATATGCACCATTTAAGAGATGAGTAAGCTTCCGGGGCTGTTTTCATCAGGTGGCGAGCCATAAATACCAAGGGAACCGGCGTTACCCAGTTGAAGAACATAAGGTGAGAATGGGCATGACGAACATTAGACATCCTGAGACCAAGGATATCACCTCCAATCAAACCCCACCGATAGACAAAGCCGGTAAAAGCAGCGAGCAGAAAGAACAATAAGCTCCACAACCAAACTTTCTGTAAAAGCTGATCTCTCTGTTCCATTTCGGATAAATTTATGAAATTGTCTGAACCCGGTTTTCACTGACGCTGTATATTCCGACTAATATAGCTCCAACAAGCAGGAGAGCAACAAACTGATGCATCACAGCAAGTGTGATTTGAACATGAGTGATCAGTGTAAATACTCCTAAAGCGTACTGAATTAATACCAGCACGAAAATAATTCCGCCCCAAAGTTTGGCTGATTTACTTGTGGGCACCGTAAAGAGCCTTACCCAATAGCCGATTGCCATCAAGCCGATGATTGCAGCCAGCGATCGATGAATAAACTGTACCGTGGATGAGTTTTCCGTGAAATTTTGATACCAGGGTTCTAAAGCCATAATCTCGGGAGGAACCCAATACTGATACATTTTGGGAAATGTATTGTAAACATGCCCGGCATCGAGACCCGCCACCAAAGCACCCCACACAACCTGAACAACAACCACACCAAACAGTATTTTCAACCATTTACTCAATTCCTGTTTCCTTGGCTCTGGTTGTGAATTAAACTTGGTCAGGTCGGCGGCATACCAAACACAAAAAGCAAAAATGGTAAACGCGAGCATCAGGTGGGCCGTCAAGCGATAGGGATTTACATGAGGCACATCCACCAGGCCGCTCTGAACCATATACCATCCCATCAATCCTTGCGAACCACCCAAAATAAGCAGCCAGACCGATCGCTTCAGCCATTTTGCATTTAGTTTTTTCTTTGCAACAAAGTATATAAACGGCAGAAGAAACACGACGCCAATCAACCGCCCGAGCATTCGATGAAGATATTCCCAAAAGAAGATGTATTTAAATTCAGAGAGTTCCATCCCCCTGTTAATCTGCTGGTACTCAGGAAACTGTTTGTATTGATCAAACGCATCATTCCATTGTGCATCGGTGATTGGTGGAATCGCACCTAAAATGGGTTTCCAGTCAGTCATCGATAATCCCGACCCGGTCAACCTTGTTATACCGCCAACAATCAAAATTAACGTTACCATAACGGCTCCACTTATAAACCACGCACGGAGCCATTTTCTATCTTTTGGCTGCATCTCCATATCTTCCGCTATACTGTTTTTGAATATCGTTGTGACTGTTTATCCGGAGTAAGATATGCATCAAAAACCATTGCAATATTTCTTAAAAAGAGTCTTCCCCGTGTTGTGATCTGAATTTCATTGGTCAGCTGAATAATTAATCCATCGTTCTCCAGTTGATCCAGGCGGCTCCATTCCTCTGAAAAATACTCTTTTGGATTCACTCCCCATTTTTCCTTGAAATCACCAAACTTAACCCGTGGTTTACACATCAGCCTGGAGATCCAGTCGCGCCGAATTCTGTCATCCTCACTTAAAATCATCTGTTTGATAACAGGCAGATTTCCATTGTCCAGCTCGGTGTAATAGGCATCCAGATCTTTCGTGTTCTGATAGTAAATGGAGTTAACCATCGAAATACCCGACATCCCTAATGCATACATATCGGTATTGGCATGCGTGCTGTATCCCTGGAAGTTTCGCTGCAGAGTCCCTTCTTCGAGTGCTTTGGTCAGTTCATCACCCTCCTTCGAAAAGTGGTCCATCCCAATGTAGCGATAGCCATCATTTTCAAGCGTATCAATCGCCATCATCAGCATGGACAATTTTTCGTCCGGAGTTGGGAAATCCTCTTCATTCAATAAGCGTTGTGAAGGCATCAGGTTGGGCAGGTGGGCATAGCTGTATACCGCCAGTCGATCAGGGTCCAGCGTTTGAACTTCTCTGAGAGTCTGTTGAAATGTGTCCAGAGTCTGTTTAGGCAGCCCATAGATCAGGTCAAAATTGATGGAATTGATCCATGCCTCACGCAGCCAGCGGGTCACCTGCTCAGTCTGTTCAAACGGCTGAATTCGATGAATCGCTTTCTGCACGTCTTCGTTGGTATCCTGTACGCCAAGCGATGCACGATTCACCCCAATCTCTGCAAGTGCCGATACGTGCTCCTTCGAACACGTTCTCGGATCGATCTCTACGCTGAATTCAATTTCCGGATGATATGTAAACCTTTTTTTGATCTCTGAACCCAGTCTGCGAAGCTGATCGGGCTTTAAAAATGTTGGCGTTCCTCCACCCATATGAAGCTGAATCACCTTCGATTCAGGGTGAAGCTGCCCTTTTATCAAATCCATCTCTTTGGCGAGATAATCGATATATACATCCCCCCGGTCGGTATTTTTGGTGATAATCTTTGTACATCCGCAGTACCAACAGAGTGAAAAACAGAATGGCACATGAAAGTAGAGAGAAATATTTCTCGGTTCTTCATTTCGCTTTTTCAGGGTCTCGATAACTGTATCTGAGCTGTCAATTTCCTGAAACTGAACCGCTGTAGGATAGCTCGTGTAGCGCGGCCCGGGAACGTTATATTTTTGAATCAGTTCTTTTTCGGTCTGCATATATACATCCATCATTATTAAACGCTGAGTACCCCAAGATCAACATTAAATATGAAGACTTGGGGAATACTCGATTTGCGCCTCTCTAAAAGTCTTTCTTTTTAAAAACATTAAGCCCAATCCAGCTTGGAATTGCCAGCCAAACCAAGAGCATTACGCTGGCTGTAGTAATTCCCAGGGCCGTTCCAAAGAAACGGTTGAACACAGCGCCGGTATAGCCCATCAACGCGGAGACATCAAACTCCAGCATTACCATGATACGGGCAAGATCTATGGGGTTGAGCATCGATACAGCTATTACAAAATTCTCCAGCGGGTAGTCTCCAAAAATGAACACCAGCATCAGTACTAAACCGTCGTAGAGAATGGCCAGAAAAAGCCAGATCACAATCGTAAACCCAAACCCTTTGATTTTGTCTTCATAAAACATCAAGCCGAATAAAAAACCGAGGGAAGCAAATATCAGGGTTAAGGCTCCGCCAAGGCCTAGAACCATTGCCGACGCCATTCCGTCAATCATCAATATTCCGTGCCAGCCAAGCGGCAGCATCGACCCTAACATAAACGCGGCCATCAGAGGTGTGGAAATTCCCAGAAAGAGTCCCCAGTAAAGTACTCGCCGGTTGATAGGCTGCGTTAATAACAGTTCCACAAATTCACGCGACTGGTAGATATATAGTATACCGTAAATCATCCCAACCAGCGGTACAAAAAGCAGCATCACGTTACTCAGGCTCAGAAGTGTTTCCGCACCGCCACCGCCAAATCGTAACAGTGTATCCGTAAGAACTAAAAAGATTAAGCCATAGCCGATTACCCACTTACCGCGCAGCAGTGATTTCCATTCGTTTTGAATAATGTGCATCAGTAAACTCATGCTGCTACCCCCTGTGGATCTTCGTCCATCATGCTCGCAATCGCCGCTTCTAAGCGAGTTTCATTACTCTCATTCAACAAGTTCTCCATAGAACCATAGTATCTAATCTTTCCGTCCAGGATAAATACCACGTGATCTACCAACTGCTCCAGCTCACTCATAATATGAGAGGTGATAATCACTGTTTTGTTGTTCTCTTTTTCATTTTCCACCCTTTTTTTGAATTTGTGGCTTGAGCGGGGATCAAGTCCTGCCGTTGGCTCATCAAAAAAGAGAATATCGGGATTGAACATCATCGCCAGGGTAGCACCCACTTTCTGCCGGTTACCGCCTGACAGGTTTCTGAGTGACTTTTCCAGTTCAGGCCGCAGCATAAACTGCTCAATAAGCTCCTCTTCATAGACAGGATCCTGATCTCTGAGCCCTTTTATAAAATCTAAAAGCTCGTACACTTTCATGTTTTCAGGGTAACGGGCCACCTGCGGCATATAACCGATATTCTTTCTGTACTTTCCGTCGTTGTCGAGCGGTTGACCATTTACTTTGATGAGTCCGGAATCTGCTTTCACCAAACCTAAAATGGTTTTGATAAGCGTCGTTTTTCCGGCTCCATTGGGTCCTACAATTCCGGTAGCCTGACCTTTGGGAATGGTTAAGCTCATCCCTTTCAGCACATCAAGCTGACCAAACGACTTTTTAACATTTTCAATTTCAATCATCGTTTTATTCGATCCATTTTTGGGTTTTCATCGTACAGGGTTTTCGGAGTCAGAACCGGTGCTATACGCTCAGCCGTATCCAGCAGCTTGATGAACATACTTCTCAATAATATGAGCGATTCCGGTTGCTTTGTAATCACCATCGAAAATAGACTGACCGGACGATAAGGCACATCTCCGATTCCATCTCTGTCCAGGTCATACCCCTCATATTGACTCCAGTAGTTCCCCTCAAACTCGTTGTTATTTCTCGGGCTGTCGGTTTGTACATCAAAACTGTTTTCGATAAAGTTGTTATCGGTAAACCGGTTCCGCGCACTATTCGACTTTATATTAACTGCCCAACCGTTCAGTTCAATATCATTCGCGTTAATGTGCACTTCATTGGTCCCCTCAGAGTAGATGCCTACTGTATTTCTATAAAATCGATTCCCCTCTATCTTGCTATAGTTGATATCCTTTAGAAGCAGTCCATAAGCGGCTGTTCCCCAATTGTGCTCAAACAGGTTATTCGTCATATCCACATTGTCTGAGTACATCACGGCTACTCCAGCTCCATTTCGCCTGAAGGTATTATCATAATATTGACCTCCATCCGAGAACATATAGTGTAAACCGTAGCGGTTATTTTCATTGCTTACGTTGCCATAAATTTCTGCATTATCCACAAACTCCAGGTAGATGCCGTCCCGCATACCCGTCACTTCGTTATCTATAATTTTCGGGTTTTTTACACTCCATAGATGAATGCCGTTACCGGAAGAAGCCTCCCGGGTATCGAAAGCTTCAACCCGGTTGTTTCTTACGATTCCTCTCTCTGTTTCGGCCAGGTAGATTCCGAAAAAGACATCCTCAAGGCGGTTATCCTCAATTATAAAATCCTGGACTCCTTCAATCATGATGGCTGCGTAGTCTCTTACGTAACTGCGCCCTGTTCTTTTGATACTAAATCCTTTTATCGTCACGCTGTCGGCCGTAATTACAAAAATAAAACCCTCACTATTTCCATCTATTAATGGATAATCAATACCCTCCAGCGTGATCTTTTTATCTATACCGATATTGCTCTCCAGGTAAGTGCCGGGCTGCACTTGTATATGCGCGCCGGGCTCAGCCATCTCCACGGCTTGCTTAATGGAATTGATCTCCCCTTCCGGGCTGACAACTATTTGTGCCATTCCGGTTTGAGCTAACAGTACCAAGAGTCCTGTAAATACAATTTTTAAAACGGTTCCCCTCATTATAATCGGACTAGTTGTTCATCATCTGGTTGCTGCCGGATCCATTCGAAAGCCACTCTTCTTCAACAATTTGTTTTACAGTTTCGTAGTCAACAATGTCACCGCCGTACTCCTCTTTCATCTCTTCGGCTGATTCTTGGTTTGAATATGCCGATAAAAAGAGGCCCATTGGGCTGCGCAGTGTTTCGCTATGCAGGTATACAGCCTCTTCAGCGTTTAACCACTCTTCACGATCCAAAAAATTTGGAACCCATTTTGAGTGAAAATTCTCACCGTCCTCCGTTAGATCATATGCGACCATACACTCCACAGAATCGAATTTATATGATCGCCCTTGATTGTTTACGATCTGCGACCCAAACTCTGCATCCGTAATCATCATTCTGCAGTACGCGCATTCGTCGCTACCGTAGTTGATAGGTCGTGGTTTGGGTTCACAGCCTATGAGTATTGCTGCTGATAGAACTATCAGAGATAAAATTGATCCGCCCCTCATATCACACCTCATTTTTATTAATTAACAGACGCTTTTCTTTCGTCGGGGTTGATATCCCATTCACTGCTTACCATCTCCAGTACTTCTTCCCAGTTATGAAATTCACCCGGATAGGCATCATAGATATAATCCTTCATCTTCTCGTTGGAGTTATCTATCGCCGTTAAAGACATTCCATTAGGACTGGGACGTAAACTACTTTTCAGATAAGTCAGCTCATCAACCGGGAAGTATTTTTGTCCATGAGCAAAATCGACGATTTCAATTCGTTCAATCTCATCTTTATCATCCATCTCCAGGTAGAATCCGGCCACACATTCAGCAGACATAAATTTGTGAACCGTACCGTCTTTCATGGTAATTTTACCACCGTAGCGTACCGTTTCTATTACGTCATTCGTGTAGCTGCAGATATCCGATCCATACTCGATATCCACCGAATTGGTGTATCGGAATACATCATCGTTGTTCTTTTCTGAAGCTTGATTACAGCCCCCCAGCAGTATCAAACCCATCACAAAAATTGTGATTATTGCTTTATGATCCATTTTATTTATCTGTCTTTATTTTTTGAATTTTTCAGTCCATGTAACCCAACCTGCCATCAGAAATGACAACCCAATAAATATTGACCCGGTTGTGGGCCAGGAACACGCGTTGATATTTAGAAGTTGTTTACATCCGAAAAGTGGTGGCTGATAGCTCATGCCAGGCACTTTAATGGCTGCATTCGGATTAAGATTGTGCCCATAGTCGTATCCCCACATGTAAAAATCCACAAAACCAACTATGCCAATCAGCACCATTAGAACCAGCCATGTAATCACAAGCTTTACACTACCCGTTGCCGCTGCCA
>CAYNZY010000101.1:0-7248 GCA_964401805.1 uncultured Rhodohalobacter sp. | reverse complement strand
GGCTGGTAATCCTCCAACCCTCCAAGGGTTTCAAACCCTTGGAGGGTTTTCTCCCTCATCGCATCAAAAGCGTTATTCACCAAATTCAATATCACCCGCGAAAAATCCTCAGCTACCAGCGGTACTTCACCCACTGTCTCATCCAGCTGAAGATCGATATCTACGTTAATAGGCTCTTTGCCCGCCCTCATTCCGTGAAAGGCCAGGTTGACGTACTCTTTGATGATTGCATTCAGGTCGGCCGGCTCCATCTCACCGGATCCGCCACGCGAGTGCTGCAGCATGGATTTGACGATGGAGTCGGCCCGCGAGCCGTGTTTGTGAATGGTTTTGAGGTTGGTCTCGATGTCGTCAAGGATGTCGAGGAGGAGGGAGGTGGTTTCCTCTTTTGCGGAAATCGCATCATCCCCCAGCTCGCTACGCTCACATCCCCCTTCGAAGGGGGACTCTTTCTTCTCAATACTCATATCTCTAATCTCATGTCTAATCTCCTCAACCAGCTCCACACTCAGCTCCGAAAAGTTATTCACAAAGTTAAGCGGATTCTTAATTTCGTGGGCAATCCCTGCGGTGAGCTGACCGAGCGAAGCGAGTTTTTCTTGTTGAATCAATTGTTCCTGTGTAGCACGTAGTTCTTTGAGCGTGTCGGCAAGACGATCACGTTCTTCACGAATCTGGCGCTCCTGCTTTTCTGCTATCTGTAAATCATTAAAACGAATATGAGCCTGTTCAAACACGTTGGCGAAGCGCTTTAGAATTGCTTTTCCATCTTCACCAGGTTCGCCGGATGTAAAGGCATAGAGAGCGCCGGATTTGAAAGGGAAAAAGCTTACAAACTGTGTAATTCCCGTTTGTGGATTTTGCAGAGCTTCCAGGTTTGGGATGTCAGGATTTACTTCCCCAATTTTTTGGTAATAATCACTGAGCTCTTTGCCCTTGAGTTCGTAGATCACTTCCTCATGCTGGGCATTCCAGGCATTGAAAACTTCCTGCAGCATGGGGTGCCAGGTGAGTGATAGGGTACCGAGCATATCAAGATAGTGACCGTCATCCACGGTGGACGCCCATAGCTCAGCTTCTTTCTTTTCGCCATCGATCAACCCGAGTCCAAAGCGCAGCGGATTGATCTTAAGAATTTCCATCTCTTTGAACATGGCTTCGGCGATCTGCATCAGATCATCGCTGTGGTTCATGGCGGCGGCCATCCCGCGCACTCGTTCCAGGCTGGCTTCCACTTTGGATTCATAAGCCTGTGCTTCTGCCTTTTTTAAATCTTCAAACCGCTTATAGGCCAGATCAAACGCACTGGCCATTTTTTTCAGGATAATTTCGATCTCGGCAGTTGGCTCATCAAGCAGATCTACGCTCATTCTTCCATTTTGAAGCGGTACCGTTGGGTGATAGGCTTTTTCTAAACCAGACTCTTCTAAATATGCAGCGAAATCATTTGCATACTCCGGGTAACCATTTTTCTGCAGCCAGTCGATGGTATGCGTGGTACGATCGAGCCCCTGAATAACAACAAAATAGTCTTCACTTCTGGCCCAGACTTCTCTCATAAAGAAATCCGGATGGGTATCTTCCAATCGGTAACAAATGTCGAGTGAAATATCTATACCATTGCCGTCGTCATCGATCGATGTCAGATCCCAGGCCCGGCACCTTCCATCCGGCTCTCTGAGATGAATGGTTGAAGCAGAAACATTTGGGATATCCAGACCCATAATTTCATCTCTCAGCTTTTTTACGACTTCCAGGATCTCTGTTGACTCAAACATAGCCAGCGCCCTTGCCCGAACGCGCTCAACAGCAAGATTAATCTGAGCCTCTCTGGTCTGTGCTTCGGCTTTTTGCAGATCCTCAAATCGCTGATAGGCCATATCGAATGCGGAGGACATTTTTAATAAAATAGACTCCGTCACTTCAGGAGGCTTATCAGTAAAATCCAATCCCACTACGCCCTTAGAGTAAGGGGAGGCCGCATGCCAGTATTCTTTAATCTGCCCGGCATCCACGGCTTCCTGAAATAGCTTTCCGCTCTCAGCATCCACTTCGCCCACTTCGTTCACTATAGATTGAAGCCGGCCTCCCTTCCAGCTTATCTCATAGTATTTTCTTCCTTTTTTCCATTCATGTAAATGACGGTTAACCTCGGGCCATTTATGGATATCAAACTTAAGATTGAAGTTGATAAAATTACCTTCTTCAATAACTTCTGAGATATCCCATTGAGTGATGATTCCATGTTCATCTTTCGTCCAGATCCATGTGGCGATATTTCCGAGATCAAATTTATCCACTTCTTCTTTCAACACATTCAGCACATTCATGATATCGTCGGGTTTTTGCATCCCCATGGCTACGGCTCTTACCCGCTGGGTTGCAGCTTCAATTTCCAGTTCCCGGTTTTTTTGTTGAAGGTCAGTGGTTTGATCAGCGACCAATTTTTCAAGCTTCTCTTTTTCCTTTCTGAATTTATCTATGTGCCAGGTATCGTTTTCAGTATCTACAGGAACGGAGGTATGCCAATGGACCATTTTCCAGTGACCTTCTAAATATTCCATGAGCACTGAAAAACGTAAATTAAATTGATGAACAATTTCACCCTCAGATTTAAGGAATACTATTACCTGCTCAACAAACAGAGCTGAATCTTTATTGGGTGAAATACGCTGGTGGATTCGTTCCGGTTGAAAACTAAAATCCAATCCTGCTTCCTTAGATTGATCTTCCTGACTTTTAACCATGTTGATGAATCCAAGCAAGTCATGAATTTTCTCATCAACCGTGGTGCCAAAACCCATAACGTCCGGGGTAATTAATTCTTCAATTCCATCAAGAGGGACCTGATTTAAACCGGTAGCTAAAATTATTTGGTACGCCTCTTCTAATTCTTTTCTTTTATCCGGACTCATAATGACCCTGATTAAACCTATTATTTATCACCCATCAAACGAATAAACCGTCAGATGGAATTTAATATTGAAATAAGATTGATTGAGCTTATTCGTCCGAATGCAGGCAGGACCCCAAAGATCAATGACAGAAATTATTTATACCCAGCTGCTTAACCCTCTTCTCTAATTATTAACCTGATTTTACTGCCTACGGGTGAATTCTCCAAAAAGGTTCGATACTAATCCTAAACTGACAAATGGAAAGGTTGTTGAAACTGCCCCTTGGCCGGTCTGGTTTGTAAATACTTTGAAGTGAAATCAGATTGTAACTAGCCAAGGCTCGAAAATACCAAAGCTCTGATCTGGTTTATTTAAGGGATTGCCACGAAGTCACGATGGCACCAAGAATCACGAAGGCTTGTGTTAAGTTTAGAGTTTTTAATCAACCGTCATTCGTCTTACTCAATCCAATACCCCTCAAGCATTACACGGTTCAGTGTCTGGGTGTTGCTGACACTTTCCAGGGGGTTTTCATCAAGCATGATGAGGCTGGCTACTTTCCCCTCCGCGATACTTCCCATCGTATCATCCATCTTTAAAAAACGGGCTGGAATGATGGTGGCTGACTGCAGAATCTCGGTGGGTGTCATGCCGGCATCGGCCATGAACTCAAGCTCTTTATGGGCGCTGTAACCGGGAAAGATCGTAGGGTTTCCCGCGTCGGTTCCCATCATAACGGGAACACCTGCCTCATGAAACTGGGAGATGTTG
The DNA here is from genome assembly GCA_964401805.1 of uncultured Rhodohalobacter sp. GTDB lineage: Bacteria > Bacteroidota > Rhodothermia > Balneolales > Balneolaceae > Rhodohalobacter. The sequence goes on along the minus strand of CAYNZY010000101.1, from coordinate 3,580 downwards.
TATATAACCTTCAGCTTTTTGGCTTCTTCTCCTGCCTCGCCACCCATGTTGCTTGCGATCATCTGACGAATCGGCCAGTTCTCCATGCTGCGATTGGTCCGCTCAGAGCTGTACTGCAGGTAAAATGGGTCGTCCAACATGGCGGTTGACAGCAAAGACTCGACACGATTGTGTATAACCAGGGTTGGAGTAACGTAAATAGTGTCCTCTAACATCTTGGTGATGGAGCCTGAGATATTTGTCAATGAGTCGAGACCCGGGTTATGAGCAATCACATCCACACCCATATCAACGGCCGATTCAAAATCATACCGGTTTGTGACGTGTGCAAATACCGGGAGATTGTAATCAGAGGCGCTTTGGGCAATCTCCTGAACCTTCGCATTTGAAATTCTGCTCTCGGGAGAGGCCCCGCCAAGTCTTGATTCGACCATCACTTTTACTCCGTTCAGACCCAGCTCCCGCTTTCTTGATAGGATAGGCTCAAGATCGGTGTTTTCGGTGACTTCAATCACGCCTTGTTCGTCGAGGTTAATCTCTTCTGCAGGTACACCGAGTATTTGCGACAGGAATGGAATTGGGTATCCTCCGGGCGAGGTGAGGAAGTCACCTGCAGCAAAAATTCGTGGCGCAACCAGCTCTCTGTCTTTTTGCTGCTGAATCAGACCGGCCGTAACTTCCTGGTTGAATCCCATACCACCGACCGTAAAGATGGTTCCTACGCCGTATCGTGCAAACTGCTCAAGCGCCATGAGGCGGGTTGTTTCGTCGGGAGGGATGAGACCTCCGCTGTTTAGGTGGGCATGCATATCGAACAGTGACGGCATGATATATTTGCCGGCTGCGTCAACTGCAGTATAGTTTTCTGATAAACTATCGGGAATTGAGCCTGTGAAGATTTGAGTGATTACCCCTTCTCGAATCAAAACATGATGATCTTCTATCAAACTTCCCGACTCTACATCAATGATATTAGCATGAGCGATCAGGTGCCCTTCTGGCTGATTACCATATACAGAATCGGGATCGAGTTTCAGCGTATGATCGTATGGATTATGGAACCAAGAAAAGAATGCGATAGTCCCGGCCAAAAGAACAATGCCTATTACAAGAAGTAAATATTTAATGATCTTCATTAGGCTCTAAAAATTAAATTACAGGCATTATTATACTAAAATTATTTTCAAAATCTTATAAGCGACCTAATTAGTTTTATTGAATATGTATCGTTGTGATCATTCCTGATCGAGCTGCAAGGCTTCTATTTCACTTAATATCCGGTCCGTAATAGACTGCATGTCACGAAGCGATTTTAATTTATTTCGCTGTACCCAATACATGTTTTCAAGAGCGGCGTAAACGTCTCGGCTGACGAACAGTTAAATCGATACAGTTTTTTAATCCAAGTCATCAATTATGTTCAAATAGTCCAAACCTTTGGTCGGTTTGTCCTAACACTCCTTGATTGTTTGATACTACATTTTAGTGAGATAAGAATCGAAATCAATGAACAATTATGAGTGCAGAGAAACCAAAGTATTTCAACCTCAGACCTGAAATCGAAAAAGCGTACGGATACTCCCATGCTGTAAAGATTGGAAACAGTATCAAAGTATCCGGTGCTGTCAGTATGGATGATACAGGTGAACCAACTGCTGTGGGTGATTTTTTACAGCAGATGAAAAATTGCTACTCTGATCTGGATAAGGTACTCAAACATTATGGCTGCACCTTCGATGATGTGGTAGTTGAGAATGTGTTCACCACAGATATGCCGGCTTTTTTGGAGCATGCAGGGTACCGGAACTCCATCTACACCAAACAGTTTCCAACGGGCAGCTGGCTCGAGGTCAAAGGTCTTGCACTGCCCGAACTACTGATTGAAATTGAGTTGGAAGTGCATTTATCAGGTGCATGATTTCAGCCTTACAATAAATACTACTTATAAAACTGGCTTCACTTGCTCCAAATTAACTGAACCCACACTTAACTCTTAAGAAAACATATGAAAGTATCAGGATATGCCGCCCACGGACCCCATGAACAGTTAAAACCCTTTTCTTTTGAAATGGGTGAAATCGGCAGTGAACAGGTCGATATCAAGGTGATCAATTGCGGGATCTGCCATTCAGATCTTAGCATGATCAACAATGACTGGGGAATGTCTACATACCCCATTGTTCCAGGCCATGAGATTATCGGTGAAGTTGTTGCAGCAGGTAATGCTGTAAAAAATGTGAACGTAGGGGACAAGGTCGGTTTGGGATGGTTTTCCGGATCGTGTATGTCCTGCCACGAGTGTATGGATGGCTCTCATCATCTCTGTTCATCTGCCGAATTCACCATTGGTGGCAGGCATGGCGGTTTTGCAGACTATGTTCGCAGCCACTGGTCCTGGGCGATCCCGCTGCCTGACGGTATCGATCTGGACAAAGCCGGTCCCTTGCTTTGCGGGGGCATCACCGTATTTAATCCGATTATTCTGGCAGGAGTAAAAGCAACCGATAAAGTTGGCGTGATTGGCATCGGAGGTTTGGGACATATGGCACTTAAATTCCTGAACAAATGGGGTTGTGAAGTCATTGCCTTTAGCTCCAACCCTGATAAAAAAGAGTCCATTCTGGAAATGGGGGCAACCAGGGTAGTAGACTCTACAAATCCTGAGGAGCTGGCCAAAATAGCCGGCAGTCTCAATTTTATTCTGAACACCACCAACGTCACTCTCGACTGGAACTCCTACCTGGTGGCACTGGCTCCCAAAGGTAAATTTCACAATGTAGGTGCAGTTTTAGAGCCAATGGCCATTCCCGCTTTTACACTGCTAACAGGTGAAAAATCTGTATCAGGAAGCCCTTTGGGAAGTCCGGCTTTGACAAAGACCATGCTGGAATTTTGTGTGCGGCATAACATCTATCCCATCACAGAGGAATTTCCAATGAGCCGAATAAATGATGCCATTGCCCATCTGGAATCCGGGAAAGCCAGATACCGGATCGTTTTAAAAAATTAGTGTGTAAAAAACACTGCAAAATTTTTACAGTCAAGATAAACTTATCACTTCATCCCATGAAAACCATTATATCAGCTTTAATCTGCCTGCTTTTATTTACCTCATGTGGAAATGAAAGTCAACGCTCAACCTACGATGATATAGCAATTGCCGATGAGCAGCAAACCTCAAACTGGCTGGCATACGGCCGTACGCACAATGAACGCCGGTTCAGTCCTGCAGCGGACATCCATACCGGAAATGTAGCTGATCTGAAAGTGGACTGGTTTATTGATCTTCCCAATGATGTGGGCCTGGTTTCAACACCTCTGGTGGTTGATGGCGTTATGTACTTTACCGGAACCATGAACATCATCAGGGCGGTAGATGCAACGAATGGTGATCTGATCTGGGAGTACGACCCAAAAGTAGGCGAGGAAGTGCGCGGAAAAAGGAAAATCGGCTGGGTGCACAACCGGGGGATCTCGTTTTATGAAGGGAAGATTTTTACCGCTACCTGGGACGGTCGGCTGATCGCTCTCGATGCCAATACCGGTTCCGAAATCTGGTCGGTTCGCACATATGATATGG
>CAYNZY010000100.1:0-7360 GCA_964401805.1 uncultured Rhodohalobacter sp. | reverse complement strand
GTGAGGGTGGCCGAACCGTTGGCGCCGGAGTAGTAACGAAAATACTTGACTAAAGTATAGTAACTTTATTGGCACTAAGGTGAAGCTGAATGCAGCTTTGCCTTTTGTGCTATTTACGGGCGTAGCTCAGCTTGGTCAGAGCACTGGTCTCCAAAACCAGGTGTCGGGAGTTCGAATCTCTCCGCCCGTGCAAAAAGTTAAAGCCTGATATGCATTATGGAAAAAATTAAAGACTTTATTGAAGGTGTGCGGAAAGAGATGGCGAAAGTCGCTTGGCCCACACAGCAAGAGTTAATTGATAACACAATTATTGTGATCGTTTTCACCATTATTATATCGTTATTCATTTTTGGTGTAGATCAGGTTTACAGTACAATTTTGGAGGCGATCTACAGATGAGTTCTGAAGATAGTTTTGATTGGTATGTTGTTCGCTGTTTCACCAGTCATGAAAAGAAAGTTAAAGAATATCTTACTCGGGAAATTGAAGAGCAGGGATTGGATCATAAAATCAGTGAGATTTTAATTCCAACAGAAACTGTAATTGAAATTCGTTCAGGAAAGAAGAGAACAAAAGAGAAGAATTTTTTCCCGGGATACATTTTAGTGAAAACACGATACGACGAAGAAGTAAATAATTTAATTCAAAGTGCTCCATCCTGTCTTGGCTTCTTAAAAGTTGGAAAGAGTCAGGTAGTGCCCGAGCCGCTTAAAAAGCATGAAGTAGAGCGAATTATTGGCCGGGTAATGGATAATCAGGAAGCAGTTGAAAAAGGTGGAATCGTTGATATCCCTTATAAAGAAGGAGATATCGTTAAAGTTGTTGATGGCCCCTTTAAGGAATTTGATGGTACCGTTCAGGAAGTGCTTTCCGAAAAACTCAAACTGAGAGTTATGGTAAGTATTTTTGGACGGAAAACCCCGGTTGAGGTTGACCTGGATCAGGTCGAATCAGCTACATAAGAACATTAACGTGAGCTATTACGCAGCAAACAGAAGCACGAATCGCTAATTGATTCAATATGGCAAAAAAAGTAGATAAAGTGCTAAAACTTCAAATTGTTGGTGGACAGGCAAACCCTGCTCCTCCGGTAGGTCCAGCTTTAGGCCAGGCCGGAATCAACATTATGGAGTTTTGCAAGGCATTTAATTCAAAAACCCAGGATAAAGCTGGTACGATTGTACCGGTTGAGATTACAGTCTATGCGGATAAGTCTTTCACATTTAAAACAAAGACTCCACCCGCTGCTGTTCTTCTTAAAAAAGCCGCAAAGATTAAATCCGGATCCGGAGAACCAAACCGAGCAAAAGTCGGAAAGGTGACCTGGACTCAATGCAAGGATATTGCTGAAGAGAAAATGGAAGATCTGAACGCTTTTGATGTAGAAAGAGCGGCTGAAATGATCGCCGGTACTGCACGCAGCATGGGTTTGCGAGTAATCCGAGATAAATAACGAGGATGTAAGAAATGGCAAAAAGAGGTAAGAAATATCAAAAGGTCGCCGAATTGATCGACCCTGATATGGAATACACTATCGAAGAAGCTTGTGATCTGATTAAACAGACCAAAACAGCAAACTTCGATGAGTCCGTAGATTTAGATCTTCGGTTAGGTGTAGATCCACGTCATGCAGATCAGATGGTTCGAGGCACTGTTTCGCTCCCTCACGGTACCGGTAAATCCGTTCGTGTGCTTGCGTTGGTTAACGAAGCAAAACAGGAAGAAGCGAAAGAGGCTGGAGCCGATTTTGTAGGCCTTGAAGAATACATTGAAAAAATTGAAGAAGGTTGGGCTGATATCGACGTGATTATCGCAACCCCGGATGTAATGGGGAAGATCGGTAAGTTGGGTCGACATTTAGGACCGAGAGGTTTGATGCCAAACCCGAAAAGTGGAACTGTAACAATGGACGTTGCAGACGCTGTTAAAGAGTTTAAGCAAGGAAAAATTGATTTCCGAGTGGACAAGCAGGGAATTTTGCATACCTCTATTGGTAAGGCAAGTTTTGATGCTAGTGATATTCGTGAAAATCTGATCTCTTTCCTTCAGACAATTTTGAGACTCAGACCGGCATCTGCTAAAGGAGCTTACATCAGAAGTGCTAACATTAGCACGACTATGGGCCCAAGCGTGTCGATTAGTCCATCATCTATTACTTCAATTTAGAAATTTAACAGGTTAGAACAATGCCGACATTAGCAGAAAAAAAGGCAGTTGTAGAAGAAATTACTGAGCAGCTTGAAAGCTCTAACGCCGTCTATATTACTAAGTATACAGGGATGTCAGTCTCTGATATGGGCGAGTTAAGAGGTAAGTTTCGCGAAGGTAGTGTGCAGTTCAAAGTGTATAAGAATACACTGGTGAAACGTGCAATGGATACAATTGGCGGATATGAAGAGCTCTACAGTCATCTGGAAGACCAAAATGGTTTTGCATTTGTAGATGAAGAGCTTGCAGCACCTGCTAAAGTCCTGAAAGATTACATTAAAGAGCACAATAAGCCGGAATTTAAAGCGGCTTTAATTGATGGCGATTTTTACAGCAAAGACCAACTCGATACACTGGCTGCAATGAAGTCCAGAACAGAAGTGATCGGAGATATTGTAGGTCTGTTGATGGCGCCAATCTCAAATGTAATAAGCGGACTCGAAGCACAAGGAAACAACATTGCAGGTGCAATTCAAACTATCGCCGAAAAAGGCGAATAACCAAATCAATAAACTTTTTTAATTAAAACCGACGAACGGAGAATTAAACAATGGCTGACGTTAAAGAAATCGCAGAACAACTCGTTAACTTAACGATTAAAGAAGCTAATGAATTAGCTAAAGTTCTTGAAGAAGAATACGACATCAAACCAGCAGCAGCTGCAGTTGCAGTTGCCGGCGGACCTGCCGGTGGCGGAGAAGCTGCTGAAGAGCAAACAGAATTCGATGTAATTCTGAAATCTGCTGGTGCTAAGAAAATTGCTGTTATTAAAGAAGTGAGAGGAATCACTGGTCTTGGGCTGAAAGAAGCTAAAGAGCTAGTTGATGGTGCTCCTAACGCAATTAAAGAAGCAGTAAGCAAAGATGAAGCTGAAGAAGTTAAAACTAAGCTTGAAGAAGCTGGTGCTGAAGTAGAGCTTAAGTAATTACGGCTTCTGCTTTAAAAATAACTTTTAGCCTTAGCCAACGCCGAATTTCGGTGTTGGCTTTTGGCGTCTAAATTGCGTAAGCAATTATTACAGAGGTGTAAAGTTTTCACCTCATACCTTTCAGAGAAACTTCATTCTTATTTTTAACCTAAAGGAGAACATCCTTTTGAGTACTACTATGGAGAAAATCCCATTTACCGACCGCCTTTCATTCGGCAGAATTAAAAATGTAATAGACTATCCTGATTTTTTGGATATTCAGCTCAAGTCTTTTAATGAATTTGCACAACTTGATGTAGCGCCCAATCAAAGAGAAGACAAGGGCCTGCAGAGAATATTCAATGAGAATTTTCCGATTCAGGATACAAGAGAAACACATATTTTAGAGTTTCTCTATTACTCTGTCGACACACCTAAATATAATATTAAAGAGTGCCAGGAGCGTGGATTAACCTATGCAATTCCGCTTAAAGCCAGAATGCGACTGTCATCTGTAGACGATACGGATGAAGCATCTGAGACGATTGAGCAGGAAGTATTTCTTGGTGATCTCCCCTGGATGACGAATCGGGGAACGTTTGTGATTAATGGAGCTGAGCGAGTTATCGTTAGTCAGTTGCACAGATCACCGGGCGTTTTCTTTGGTCAAAATGTGCATCCAAATGGTACTCAACTCTACTCTGCAAGGGTAATACCTTTCAAAGGGTCATGGATTGAGTTTACAAATGATATCCGCGACGTTCTCTGGGCATACATTGACAGGAAGAAAAAGATTCCTGCAACCACACTTCTGAGAGCGTTAGGATACTCAACGGATCAAGAGCTACTCAACTTGTTTGAGCTTTCTGAAGAGATCGACTTTGGATCCAAAAAAGCTTATAACGATAAGTTAGTTGGCAAGAGACTGGCTACTGATATTACAACGGAAGTAACGGAAGAAGTTGTTGATGACGAGACCGGTGAAGTAACTGAAGCAACGAGCCGAAAAGTTCTCCTTGAAAGAGATCACGAGCTCACCGAAGATGACTATGGCCAGTTTAAAGAGGCCGGCGTTAAGAAAGTGTTGGTTCAGAAGATTAATGCTGAAGAGTCTGAGCGTTCAGTAATTATGAATACGCTTCGAAAAGATCCATCACACGATGATGTGACGGCTCTTGGTGAAGTCTATCAGCAGATCAGAACGGGTGAAATGCCTGATCCTGAAACAGCACGGCAGGTTCTGGAACGACTGTTTTTCAGTGATAAAAAATATGACCTGGGTGAAGTTGGTCGTTATAGACTAAATAAGCGTCTTAAAGTAGATGTTGATCAGGATATCCACTACCTCACTAAAGAGGATATTGTGGCAATCGTGAAAGAGGTGATTCGTCTCAAAGAGATGAAATCTCAGGTAGATGATATTGACCACTTGAGTAACCGACGTGTAAGAACAGTAGGTGAGCAACTTGGACAACAATTTGCGATCGGACTGGCACGTATGTCTCGTACCATTCGTGAGCGAATGAGCTCCAGAGATGCGGAACAGTTAACGCCGCAGGATCTTGTAAATGCCAGAACTATTTCGAGTGTCATCAATAGTTTCTTTGGAACCAACCAGCTGTCTCAGTTTATGGATCAAACGAATCCGGCTGCTGAGTTGACTCACAAACGTCGTATGTCTGCTTTAGGTCCCGGTGGTTTGACTCGAGAGCGTGCCGGTTTTGAAGTTCGTGATGTTCACTATACACACTACGGCAGACTTTGCCCTATTGAAACACCAGAGGGTCCAAACATTGGTTTGATTACCTCTCTCTGTATTCACGCAAAGGTAAACGATTTTGGATTTATTGAGACACCCTATCGAAAAGTGAAAGAGGGTGTTGTTTCTAACGAGGTCGACTATCTGGCAGCTGAGCAGGAAGACGAAACCGTTATTGCTCAGGCGAATGCTCCTTTAGATGATAAAGGAAATTTTGAGAATGATGCGATATTCTCTCGATTCAGAGATAGTAATGTAGGTTTGGCTAAACCTGAGCAGATTGAGTATATGGACGTATCTGCAAATCAAATTACCTCTCTGGCAGCTGCGCTTATTCCATTTATTGAGCACGATGATGCCAACCGTGCATTGATGGGTTCTAACATGCAGCGGCAAGCTGTACCTCTTCTCCGACCGGAATCTCCTGTAGTAGGAACCGGCCTTGAAAGACGTGCCGCACAGGATTCCCGTGCTATTATAGTTGCAGAAGGAGACGGTGAAGTTGTTTACGTTAGTGGTAATGAGATTCGAGTTAAGTACAATCGAACAGAATTGGAGGAGAATTGCTTCTTCGACGATGGAATAAAGTCTTACCACCTACAAAAATTTGAAAGAAGTAACCAGGATACCACAGTCAATCAGAGACCGGTTGTAAGTGTTGGTGACAAGGTTACGGAAAACCAGGTTCTGGCTGATGGCTGTTCCACCGAGAAAGGTGAACTCGCGCTTGGCCGTAACATGCTGGTTGCATTCATGCCTTGGAGAGGTTATAACTTTGAGGATGCGATTGTAATTAGTGAGCGTGTTGTTCAGGATGATGTTTACACATCCATCCATATAACTGAATTTGAGCAGCAGGTTCGTGATACGAAACGTGGCGAAGAAGAGTTGACTCGCGAGATTCCAAACGTTAGTGAAGATGCTACTCGTAATCTGGATGAACAAGGTATCATTCGCATTGGAGCAAAAGTAAATCCAAGCGATATACTTGTGGGTAAGATCACTCCAAAAGGTGAAACAGACCCTACTCCTGAAGAGAAACTCCTCCGGGCGATTTTCGGTGATAAAGCCGGTGATGTAAAAGACGCGTCTCTTAAAACACCTCCTGGAGTTTCAGGAACGGTCATAGATACCAAGCTTTTCAGCCGTAAGCGAGACGAGCAGATTTCACGTAAAGAAGAGAAAAAGCTTGTTGAACAGGAGAATGAGCGTCATGCTAAAAAAGTTGCTGAATTGAATGCACAGTGGGCAGATAAGATGTACAGCCTGTTGCGCGACAAAACTTCTCCGGGAGTTTATAACTACAGTAATGTAGAGCTGATTCCAAAAGGAGAGAAGTATAAGAAGTCAGTTTTTGAAGAGCTTGACCCTGTAAGAATTAACGAAGATATCGATTGGGCGACCGATGAAAATCTGGTTAAACATGTGAAACTTCTGTTCAAAAATTACAGAGATCTTCGAAGAGATATAGAAACTGATGCAAAACGCCGTAAGTATCAAATTCAGGTAGGTGATGAATTGCCACCGGGAATTATACAAAAGGCAAAAATTTATGTTGCCAAGAAGCGTAAAATTCAGGTAGGTGACAAGATGGCCGGTCGTCACGGTAACAAAGGTGTTATCGCGAAGGTGGTTCCGGTTGAAGATATGCCGTTCATGGAAGATGGAACTCCGGTTGATGTGGTTCTAAACCCATTGGGTGTACCTTCTCGTATGAACCTTGGCCAGATTTACGAAACAATTCTTGGCTGGGCCGGAATGAAACTTGGAGTGAAGTACGCGTCTCCAATTTTTGACGGTGCCTCTTATGATCAGGTTCAGGAAGAACTTAAGAAAGCTGGACTTCCTGAAGATGGCCGACTCTACTTATACGATGGTAGAAGCGGTGAACGACTCGATCAGCAGACAACTGTAGGTTACATGTATATGCTTAAACTCAATCACTTGATTGAAGATAAGATGCATGCCCGTTCTATCGGACCATACTCATTAATTACTCAGCAGCCACTCGGTGGTAAAGCACAGTTTGGTGGACAGCGACTGGGTGAAATGGAGGTATGGGCACTTTATGCATACGGTGCTTCCAGTATCCTGAAAGAGATGCTCACTGTTAAGAGTGATGATGTGAAAGGACGATCCAAGGTGTACGAAGCCATAGTGAAGGGCGAAAACCTCCCTGAAGGCGATATACCTGAGTCGTTCAAAGTATTACTCCGTGAATTGATGGGTCTTGGACTCGAAATTCACATTGACTAACGATTGTTCTGTTTAATAAATCAAATTGGGAGGATTACCCTTGCCGTCGACAAAAACATTAACTGTTACTAAAGACTTCTCAAACATCGGAATCTCTCTGGCTTCTGCCGAGACGATTTTATCCCGATCACATGGAGAAGTTCTGACACCGGAAACGATAAATTACAGAACATTCAAACCGGAAATGGATGGTCTTTTTTGTGAAAAGATCTTTGGCCCGGTTAAAGATT
>CAYNZY010000099.1:0-7397 GCA_964401805.1 uncultured Rhodohalobacter sp. | reverse complement strand
CACAAACGGATACATTCCCTTTCTCGCAGATTATCGCGGAGTTAACCGCAGAATAACGCTGAATATATGAGAGATTAAGCGGAATCGATCTGCGAGACTCAGTGAAAAAAAGTGTTTCAATTACTGTTGAGCATCAGCCATCAGTTGTTCAACTTTCGAAATCATTTCCTCACCGCGTAAATAAAACTCGAATAATCTGGCAAGATCTGAGAGGCTCAAACATATAACATCCCTGTAGTCTAAAAGTATACAGATAACCCAAACCGAACCCCATCTCCCCCCAATCTAAATGATGTACTGTTGACCCTGCTTGTATCTTCGCTTACGTTCGTCTCTGTCGCCTGCTTCAAACGCCTGTGATTTATGCTAATTGCCCCACGATATTCGGCATGTAAACTTATTGAAGATTGAAAAAACCACTCCACCCCGGCATAACCAATTCCCGAAATACCATATAAAGCGGACTGATTGGTTAATTTTGAGTTGGTTTCGTCAATAACCGTTCTGTCGTATCCAAAATTGATTCTGGGACCATAGCCATAGAAAAACTTGATTTCAGAATCTGGATTGGTATAGTGCATCCGGGTGTACTCCATTCCCAGGTTAAAATCTGTGAGTGAATCCTCACGGTCGTTTTCATTGTCGGGAAAATCATTGGTTGTATATTGAGAGTTTAAACTTAATCCAATTCTGTTTGCTCTGTCCTCCGATAGATGCCGCTTATAGGAAAAGAGTGTACCGGAAAAGGAGTTCAGGTTAAAGTTATCGGAGATTTGAAACTGCAGCGCTCTTGATCCTTCTTGAAGTGGTGATAAGTTTTCTGAGTCCTGAGCCTGAACATGAGAAATCATTAAAATGAACGTAATTAGTGCAGTGACGAATATTTGGCAGACCAATTTCATTTTTTGTTGTTTTTAGTTAGTAAGTACATAAGATAGATTCAACTAATGAAGATAAAATACAAAGATATATAGCATAATGATGTGAGTGTATGCAATTGATTGTACTTTGTTTATAGTGCCTTAAGAGGTCTTATAAATTAGATACGCTCAAAAAAATAAAAAACCCCGAACCGGCGGTTGCCAATTCGGGGCTGTAAATTTTTGAATTGTACTGTTCCGGTTTAATTCGGATTCAGAATGTTGTCAATTCGTCGTTCTGCGTCAGCGAGGTGAAGTTTTGTAGCACGGTCGCTCACACGGTTTACCGTGTTGTTGATGTCGCGCTGCAGAATTTCAAGCTGCTCGCGAACCATCGGACGAATGTCGGACTGGCTTACATTAATGGAAGTAAATCCTAAGAACTGACGGAATGCGGCCGGTACATTTGGCAGCTCTTCGGTCATCAGATACTCCATCCGCTCAATGTATGCACGCTGTAAGTTTCTTCTGTAAACAGAGATCTCGCTGTTTCTGTCGAGTTCAGTCCAGATGGTACCGCGTACATCGTCCATGAATTCATATGGAGAGTACACATCTTCATCCAATCGGTTATCATATTCGATCAGACGTGCAATCCGCTGAGGATCGATCAGGTTATTCAACACGGAAACTTGTCTTCCGCGGAAGTTATCCACAAAATCGGCCTGGTTTACACGATTCAGAATGTCCTGATTCAGAATCCATGAAGGATCTGAGAAAGCATGAGTTCTCAAGAAGTCCATGGCTTCTTTCTGAATCTCTTTGGGTGTCGGTTCATACACAGGGCCTTCCTGATCGAAAGTTTTGTCGTTTTCATAAACACCACCCACGTTTTGTGTGACATGGCCCATATAACGACTCCATTGACCAATGATTTGGCCGTATAGTTCGTCCAGCTCGGAGAAATCTTCTCCATACTGGCTTGTCCATTCAATCAGGTTGTCGGTGATTACCTGCAGATTGGCAATTCCATAGGTACTCGCTTTCATGCTGTTGTCGCCCAGATCTTCATTTTGAGATCTTGGATCAATTTTGGAACCGGTCTGACGGCCATAGAAGTAAACAGGATCGTCTGCTCGCTCTTTGGTCCATTCGTGGAGCTGCTCTTCCTGTTCTTCGAGTGGCATGTCGCCGAACCATGTGTAACCCCATTTCACTGCCCATTTATCATATTCGCCAACTCGCGGGAAGAAATTCGTTACACCGTCTCCCGGTTGTGCGATATAGTTGAATCTGGCATAGTCCATGATAGATGGTGCCGTACCGTGATTGGACGTGTACGTTGGGGATCGAAGTGAATCGACCGGAACAGCGGCACTGGAGCCAAAGTTATGAGGAAGTCCGAGTGTATGGCCCACTTCGTGTGCCGATACAAAACGAATGAGTTCACCCATTACTTCATCATCAAACTGAACAGAACGAGCTTCAGGGTTGGCAGCTGCTGTTTGAATAAAGTACCAGTTTCTCAGCAGTCGCATCACGTTGTGATACCAACCAATAGCAGAAGTCATGATCTGACCCGATCTTGGATCGTGTACATGAGGGCCAAATGCGTTTTGGATAGGAGATGCGAAATACCGGATGGTTGGGTAGCGTGCATCTTCAAGACTGAAATCGGGATCGTCGGTCGGAGCCATTTTACCGTAAATAGCATTTTTGAAACCGGCTTCCTCAAACGCAACCTGCCAGTCATCCACTCCCTGGATCAACCATTTTCTCCACACTTCAGGCGTGGCCGGGTCGATGTAAAAAATAATCGGTTCTTCCGGTTCAACAAGTTCGCCTCTCAAGTAAGCTTCTTTGTCTTTTGGAACCAGTTTCCAGCGGGTTACATGGCTAACCGGTTTTGCGCGATGCTCTTCGGTGCCAAAGTCTGTTTGGCTGGTAGAGAAATATCCTACACGTGCGTCAGGTTCGCGTCGCTGCATGGGTTCCTCCGGAAGAAGGTGCATGCTGTGATTGATCTCAAGTGAGATGGTATTTGCATCCGAATTGGATGGCGGATTTTGAGCATCATAGGTGAGTATATGTCTCGCTTCCACGTTCTCGGGGAAACTGCGAATCTCTTCAATAAACGTTCGGTTACCATCAACACGGCGTACCTGGTACCGGGATCGATTGCCTTGCTGCAGGCCAAGAGCCGGCACGTCAGTAGTAAACAGGCTTGTAATGTCAATGACAGATCCTGTTGAATCTTCATTTAAAGCCGCAATATCAAAAGTTGCAAGAATGGGCTCGAAATTGGAGTTTCTAACCGCTTGATAAACGGGGAGTGTATCACTTGCCGTATTGCTAAATGATACCCGGCGCATGAGGATTTTATCATCACGCTTTTCCCAGCGAAGAACCTGGGTGTTATTTTTCATGCCTCCGTAGGCAATACCGTCTGCTGTTTTTGCAATTCGTGAAACCATAAGCATTTCACGATCCAGCATCTCGTCGGGTATTTCGTAATAGTATGTTGAATTATCTTTGTAAACGTTGAATAGCCCCTCGTCTTTTTCGAAGTCATCTTTAATTACTTCAGAAAATGCTTTAGGTCCATCGGAAGATGACGCTGCTCCCCGGCTAGGGCGTTCTGACGCTCCATCAGAACTTTGAACGCTGTCTGTACTGGCACAGCCGGCGATCAAAAACGCAGCAAGAAGCATTACTGAAAGCTTTTGTACGATATTAATCATAAAATGAATGTATTAGTTAAAGTTAAACCATTGGTAAATATCATTTCAAAATATCCAACATGAATGTAAAATGATGATAATAATATGGTTTTCGAAGAAATGTTTATTGAATGAAAAGCATCGAAAAACCATTACCATAAAAGAATAACGCACAATTGATTACAACCATGAAAACAAAACGTATTGAGTTCAGTGGCGCAACAGGGGAATCTCTGGCGGCCAAAATTGACTATCCTGAGGGAGAACATAAAGCGTGTGCATTGTTTGCTCACTGCTTCACCTGTTCAAAAAATCTGAAGGCCGTCGGAAACATTGCAAAAGCACTGAATAAGAAAGGCGTGGCCGTACTTCGTTTCGATTTTACAGGGCTTGGCGACAGCGAGGGGACGTTTGAAGACACCAATTTCAGCTCCAACGTAGAGGATCTTGTTGCTGCTTCTGAATACATGGGAAAAGAGATGAGTTTACCGTCGATCCTAATTGGTCACTCGCTGGGGGGAGCTGCCGTAATACAGGCTGCCCACAAAATGGATTCCGTAAAAGCAGTTGCAACGATTGGCGCACCCTCTGATCCAAATCACGTAAAGAAACATTTTGAATCGAAAAAAGAAGAAATTATTGAGCAAGGGTCCGCAATTGTTAATCTGGGCGGGCGACCTTTTAGAATCAAGAAGCAGTTTCTTGACGATCTGGAGAAAACTAAAATGGATAAATATATTGAGAATCTAAACAGGGCTTTAATGGTTATGCATTCTCCGCTGGATGATACAGTGGGGATCGACAATGCGGCACATATTTATAAAACCGCTAAGCACCCCAAAAGTTTTCTTTCTCTGCATGAAGCCGACCATCTGTTGATGGATGAGTCTTACAGTCTTTATGCGGGCTCAATCATTGCCGAATGGTCCTCGATCTATCTCTAAACTTTATTACATTCATCGATAAGCAAAAACAGTTAATTCAAATCCAACTTCAAATTATGACTAAATTATTCATTTCTACATTTACAGCACTACTAATTTTTGCTTCATGCACTCAGGTTGAGCAGGAAGAGACAGATATAGATTACGAAACTCAGGCTATTGACCAGGCAGTAGTGGTCATGCACGCAACTGAAGGAAACAGTGTTGAAGGAACAGTGGCTTTTACTCAAACAGACGAAGGAGTTCGGGTTGAAGCTGACATTTCCGGATTGGAAGCCGACTCTATGCATGGTTTCCATATTCATCAATACGGTGATTGCAGAGCGAGCGACGGAACCTCAGCCGGTGGACATTTCAACCCGGAAGATATGCAACATGGCGGTCCTGACGATGATATGAGACATGTTGGGGATCTCGGTAACCTTCAGTCCGATGCTGATGGAAACGCGACTGCGGATTTTGTTGATTCGAAACTTCAGCTTTCCGGAATGACATCCATACTGGGAAGAGGAGTGATTATCCATGCAGGTGAAGATGATCTGGAATCTCAGCCTACCGGTGCTGCCGGAAGCCGTCTTGCCTGTGGCGTAATTGGCGTGGCAAATCCGCAATAATGAGAACTTTTTTAACATCTTAAATTTAAAAAACCCTGCCATAAGCAGGGTTTTTTTATTTCTAACACGGATCTGATTTTATTAAATTGAGTCTATGAAATATCTACTCTTTGCTATTGCTCTATTTACTGCTCAAACGGTTTTTGCCCAAAATTACAGTGACGTTGCCGGAGACTGGACCGGTTCTATAGAAATTAACGGCCAAAATCTGACCACAGATTTTATGTTCGGCTATCAGGATGGTGAACTGGATGGAACCATTGATATTCCGCAGCAGATGGCGTTTAATCTGCCGATAGAGTTCACAAAGGCGGAAGGTGACTCCCTTATTTTTCAATTTCAGACAGGAACGGGTGTTGCTGTTTTTAGAGGGACTTGGGATAGTTCTGAGAGTACAATCTCCGGTATATTTGAACAGATGGGAAGACGTTTTCCATTTGCTATTGAAAAGATAGGCGAAACGATTACAGACGAAGCCGGTGGATCCATGGGAACAGATATAGCTATTGATACCCGAGCCGGTCAGGTGAGTGGCACACTGCTATTGGCTGATGAGCCGTCACCACTGGTGATTCTTCTGAACGGATCGGGTTCGCAGGACAGAGATGAAACGGTTGCCGGTTTTCGAGTTTTTGGTCAGCTGGCTGATTCTCTCTACAAATATGGATATTCCTCTTTCCGCTATGACGACAGGGGAGTAGGGCGATCGACCGGTGAGACGGATGCAACGATATATGATCTTGCCGAAGATCTGGAGGATATCGTTTTACATCTTCAGAATGAGTATAGTTCTTCTATAACAGAAACTGTTTTGTTGGGACATAGTCAGGGTGGGCTGGTCGCTACCATCTCATCGGATGAAATTTCAATTGATGGTATCGTTTTTATGGGCGCGCCATTTCTGCCCGGTGATGAGATCATCAATAGTCAGATTCAAGCAATATCCGAAGCGCAGGGTATTGACGAAGAGATTGTAGAACAGAATCTGCAATTTCAGCAGAGAATTTATGAAGTCGTTCGGAATGGAGATGACTGGGATGAAATTGAACAGGATCTGTATGATCGGCTTGAAAATCAGATTAATGAGCTACCTGAGCAGCAGCGAGAAGCTCTTGGTGATATGAATTCGTTTATCCGAAGTCAGATTAATCGACAGCTGGCCGCTGCAAAAACGGCATGGTTTAAGTCGTTTATTGAATATGACCCGCAAGCTGATATCTCAAGTCTTCAAATTCCAATGCTGGCAATATTTGGTGAAAAAGATTCTCAGGTAATTTTGGACCCGAATCGTACAATGGCGGAATCGTTAAAAGAGAATTCCGACTTAAACCTTACGATTGTTGAAATTGAATCCGCTAATCATCTATTTCAACAATCAAATACAGGTTTACCCAGCGAATATGGAATGCTTGATAAAGAGTTTGCCGACGGTTTCGTGGAAGCTGTCATCGAATGGCTGAATTCGATTTAAATTCTTTTCACCGCAGGGATGCTAAGTGCGCGGAGAATTTGTTGTTAATTGACCTGGCAGCATCTACTACGGGTTTTATTAACGCTGACAGGAATCCTCCGGAAACGCTGTCAGGTTCATTGGATTATTCCGGATCTCATAAATTAACCGCCTGACTGCACGCAACGGTCAGATGGATAAACGATAGCCAATCTTTTTTAAACTTATACTTTACCCGGTGGATTTCTTGGTGCGACTTGCCGGGTGTGTGAAACTTTTTCAAGACTCTATCTTTGCAAAAAACCGCTCCGGATGGAGCGGTATCCTTGTAAAAAACTCACCAAGGAACTTAACTTCAGCGCGCCGGAGGTGCGCTACTTTCCTGCTCATAAAGAGTAGCATACTGCTCACTCCGGAGCAGTGGGGTTGATGTGTATCGTCTGTTTTACAAATGTAATGCACCTGCCGGCGCATGATAGTAACTACCCCATCAGACCGCTTCCTGCGGTCAGATGGTTAAGTGATGCCTGCTACCCCCGTTAACCTATGATCTTACCGGTTAGATTGATTGTAGCGGTCAGCAGGAGTGGTGTTGTGGTACAACTTGGCGGTGCGTCTCGATGGAGTGGTATTTAATAAAAAGCCCTTCGATCGGTTTGTTCAGACGAGGAAGATGCTTCAAGCATTCGTGTAGCAACATTGAGACTTTCCATGAGAAGTTTATTTATCCACCAGAACCCTGGGCTGTAAACCAGCTCCGGATGGAGCGGTATCCTTGTAAAAAACTCACCAAGGAACTTAACTTCAGC
>CAYNZY010000098.1:0-7446 GCA_964401805.1 uncultured Rhodohalobacter sp. | reverse complement strand
TACGAGATTAAACAGTTAACTAAGCAAGAGAAGGAAGCGTTGATTGAGTGTTGAATATTGAATGTAAAAGTCCCCCTTATTAAAGGGGGGTTTAGGGGGATGTTTATCAGAATGTGTAAAAATTCGATGGACACCCTTCTCCCAGAAGCTTCGATTACCAAAGTTGCTTGTTTTGAAATTTGAGCTGTTTATTAGTTCATAGTCTTCACGCCATTTTTGTGCCGGCCCGTTATACCTCATTTCTTGCAATAACACCCCCTTTTGGTTAGTTTTATTTTGAAACCAAATTAAATTCAAGTGCCATGCCAACGAGTATCACAATTCGGGACATCCCCGACGAAGTCTATGAAAAAATAAGGAAACAGGCGGAACTACATCATCGAAGTATTAACAGTGAAGTGATCGTCTATTTAAAAAAATTAGTCCAAAGCAACCGACGAGATCCAGATCAAGTCATCACTCGTGCCAAAAAACTTAAACAGAAAGCAAAAGGCACTCTTTCTATGGATGAAATTCAACAAGCCATTGATGAGGGGCGCCCTTCCGACGCTGAAGCTCAGGAAGGCAGGCCATGATTGTTGTCGATACGAATGTCATTGCAAGCATGTGGGTGCCAAACGATATGGATGAATGGGTTTATCAAGTATTTAAAAAAGATGACGATTGGGTTGCACCTCTTCTCTGGCGGTCAGAATTCAGAAATGTATTATCGATCTACCTGCGAAAGGACATTTTAGAATTATCGGTTGTCTTGCAAGCAATAGAAGAAGCTGAACAACTAATGAATGCCAACGAATTCGAAGTAAACTCAACACAAGTTATGAGCCTTGTTTCGGGTTCTTCCTGCTCAGCCTACGATTGTGAGTTTGTGGCTTTGGCAGACGATTTAAATATCCGGCTGGTTACATTTGATAAAAGAATCGTCCGAGAATTTCCTGATATTGCAATTACTCCAAAGGAGTTTCTCAAATAATAAACGGACTAACTTGAGCTTGTTTTTACCGTTTTTTTACCTCTACAACAGCTCTACGCGGGACGAACCTTTGCTTCCTCACAGTTTTTTATCACGAATTGATCGAATTGCCTTCGAAAAATTTATTAAAAAAGGTTCCGGAAACATCGATTTTCCAAAAATGTAGGATCTACTTTATAGGGTGGTTGAAACCATAAGAGAGCCTTCTTGTAAGAGGGAGTACGAGATTAAACAGTTAACTAAGCAGGAGAAGGAAGCGTTGATTGAGTGTTGAAGCCTGCGAAGCATGTGTTTGCAGTGGTGATGTCCTCCGACTTCAACCTTTCCATAACGGAGATCGGGCGCAGGGGATTGGCTCCCGATTTGGTTCTAAAGTACACGTACCGGCTTATTAAAAGTTAAGGTGCAACTGTATATGCAAAAATGCGTACGTTAATCCATAACTTTAGTGGAGCTGGTTTATGAAATTATATGATAGTAAGGAAGTTAGGGCGATCCTGAAGATAGCTGCTGAAAACTCAGCTGCAGATAATCCGGATCAACAGATGGGATTGACCATTGAAGAACTGCGAAAGCTTGCATCGGAGGCAGGAATAGATCCGGAACAAATATCGAGGGCTGCTGCTGAAATTGAAGCAAATTCCGGAATAGATGAACGCAGCTTTTGGGGTGGACCTTTCGCATACAGTACTCAGGTGTTGGTTCCGAACGAGATAACTGAGGATCATTGGGAAGAGATGCTCCTTTCCATTCGTGAGTTTTTCAAATCTACAGGTAAAGTTACTACCAGACATTCCGCGTATGAGTGGAGTTCACCATGGGGTACAAGTAACTCTGCCCAGGTGACTGCACTAAAACAAAAGGGTAGCACAAAGATCAATCTAAGCTGGAATGGTCCTCTGACGCCACTTCCGTACTACATTCCCGTGCCTGTGGTTGCTATCGCTTCATTATTATTTGCCTCCGGTTATTTAGAATTATCAGCTGTTCCGGGGGTGGCGTTTACGCTGTTAGCGACCGGACTTGCATTCCTGGTAGGACGATGGAAGCTTCGCGAAAACCTCGATAGTGGATTTAAAAAACTGCGTCAAATGGTTACCGGCCTCGAAATGATCGCGAGCAGGCCGGCATCAACGTTAGCGTCAGATGAGAAGCCGATGACAAACAAAGAGAGTAAGACCGAAACAAATTATTCCCTGAAAAATATTCTTATCGAAGAGGATCCTTCTGAACCGGAGAATGAACAATCTCGGGGCAGAGACCAACAGGTGTCAACTTAGAACCTATAATTTATAATCCAATATACTGTATAATCTGAAGTGTCCCCCTTCGAAGGGGGCAATGGGGGATGATCAGTTAAGTTTCTGAACCAAGTTCAGAACTTTTCCTAACTCAGAAAGTCATCCCTTAGCTCATTTTTTCTCTGATATTTCGGCTGCCAACGACGATGATTATAAAGGTTGGGCAAAAGAAATGTACTCATTGCAATAGCCACAATCATCATCGTTTAGATTTGATACCGTATGACAAAGAAGAATAGAAAGAGAATTCTTAGAGTAGCTCTCCTTGTCGGGACGGTTGTCTCACTTTTCTTCGTCCCGTGGCTGTTGGTTAAAGCATGGATCGTACCATTGCCCGATACGGTACAGGAACAGGTGGATGAGGCCATTGAGTATGGGTTTGACGGGATGATTGTTTATGTAGACCAAGCCGGGAAACCCCCTCAGTATTTTGCTGCCGGCTGGCACGATCGGGAAGCGAAGATACCGGCCAATCCTCAAGCCTTATTCAAAATTGCCAGCATCAGCAAACTGTATGATGCTGTGGCTGTCACCAAATTGGTTCATGACGGGCGCCTATCTTTGGATAAAACCCTCGCTGACTATTTGCCTGAACTTATTGGACGAATTGAAAACGCCGATAAAATTACTTTGAGGCTGATGTTGCAGCATCGAAGCGGCATTCCCAATTTCACGAATGCTCCCAATTTTTGGGCTGCTCCAACAGAGACCTATGAAGAAAGTCTGGCACTGATTCTGGACAAGCCGGCCAACTTTGAACCTGGTGAAGACTATGAATATTGTAATACGAATTACCTGTTGATCAATAAGATAATGGATGATCTGTTGGGTTACGGGAACTTTCAATTTATTCAGGAAGAAATTCTAAACCCTCTAAATCTTAACAACACCTTCGCTTCACTAAACGATGTGGAATTAGAGGATGTGATGAGTGGCTATCATGTAGGACATCCCTTTGATTTAAAGGCAGACGAACACGGCATGCTAGCTACAGCTGAAGACGTGGGCACGTTCCTCAGGGCATTGAACGATGGATCGTTGTTTGAAAAGGGAGAACAGGAAATTTATTCATCCATTTACGAATATGAACATTCCGGCTGGGTTCCCGGATATCAGAGTTTTGCTGAATATCACAAAGATCTTGATGCTGTTATTGTTGAGTTTTACAGCACGACCGATTCTAAACTCTACAATTGGAACTTGTCAGAAATCATTAACAGCAGAATTGTAAAAATAGTGGAAAGGCAAAAATCCTCATGAAAGCTATACTCTTAAAAAAATACGGAATGCCGTGTGATCTTGAGATTGGGGAGGCGGCAAAACCGTTTCCCAATGACGGGGAAGTACTGGTGAAGGTTCATGCTGCATCCATCAATGACTGGGATTGGGGGCTGGTCCGGGGTAGTGAATAAATAAACATTAGTAG
This sequence comes from uncultured Rhodohalobacter sp., assembly GCA_964401805.1. GTDB lineage: Bacteria > Bacteroidota > Rhodothermia > Balneolales > Balneolaceae > Rhodohalobacter. The sequence goes on along the minus strand of CAYNZY010000098.1, from coordinate 3,746 downwards.
TTCCCTGTTTCATACATGATTCGGTGTACGAACGGCAATCTCTGTACCTGGAGAACATAACATATGATAAGGTGCTGGCATCAGCACTAATGATTATATTTTGATAAAACTTATTACCAGAGTTCGATTGTTAAATATTGAATGAAATAAAATGGGGTTGGGGGGGATGTTTATCAGAATGTGTAAAAATTCTATCCATCCTGTATTTTCATTACATTTCATAAGCAATTGAAGCCGGGTTCGTTTATAGAAATGAATTAATCCCAAAGATCAATCAGGTTAAAACAGTGAGGTGTTGATATGAACACAGCAGATTTAAATACAAAACTTATCGAAAGCTACATCTCTTTGTTGAAGAATATGAGCAAACCAAACAAACTTGAATTGATCTCAAGGCTCACCAAAACTGTAAAATCAAATAAAGAACAGGAGAAGGCTGATTTTTATAGTGCTTTTGGTGGATGGGATGAGAATGAAAGTGCAGAAGACCTGATTGAGAACATCAGAGGATCCAGAACATTTAACAGAACGGTTGAAGAGTTTTGAATCAATACCTGCTCGACACAAATATCTGCGTATATTACATCAAGGGATTGCACAATCTGAAATCAAAATTTCAGGAAGTGGGTCCGGAAAATTGTTTTATATCTGAAATTACATTAGCGGAGTTAAAATTTGGAGTCGCTAAAAGTCAGGCAAAAAAGAAGAATCAAAAAGCTCTTCAAAACTTTTTAAGTGGCATTCAGATCCTGCCCATCTTTCCGGCACTTGATACTTATGCTGAAGAAAAAGCGCGATTGCAAAAATCAGGTAAAATTATTGACGATTTTGACCTTCTGATTGGGGCTACGGCCGTTTCTTTCGATTTGACAATGGTCACTAATAATATGAGGCACTTTAACCGGATAACTGATATAAAGCTGGAAGATTGGACGGGTACCCTTTAATTCACAAACTGGCTCTTTTCCCGGTCATTAAATACGTCCTTTTTCAAAGATATCTGAAATTTTTTTTTAAAAGAGTCTTTTAGTCTGCAGGACGCTATCTCAATCTTGCACCTCATCACCAGCTAAAATATGTTCATGAAAGCCATACTCTTAAAAAAATACGGAATGCCGAGTGATCTTGAGATTGGGGAGGCGGCAAAACCGGTTCTCAATGAAGGGGAAGTACTGGTGAAGGTTCATGCTGCATCCATCAATGACTGGGACTGGGGGCTGGTCCGGGGTAAGCCGTTTATCATTCGTCTCTTTTTCGGCCTGAGAAAGCCTAAGATCCAGATTCCCGGGATAGACATTTCCGGAACAGTTGAAGCGGTGAGCGATGAAGTGAGTTCCTTTACCGTTGGCGACGAAGTCTACTGCGATCTGTCGGATAGCGGATGTGGTGGGTTTGCCGAATACGTTTGCGTTTCGGAAAAGGATCTGGCCAAAAAGCCATCAAATATCAGTCATAATGATGCCTCGGCCTTGCCGCATGCGGGACTGCTTGCACTTCAGGGACTCGTGGAGAAGGGAGAGGTGGCATCCGGGCAGAGAGTCCTCATCAACGGAGCAGGGGGCGGTGTGGGGACCCTGGGTATTCAAATCCTGAAACCGTATGGGGTAGAGGTCACCGGCGTTGACAGCGGCGAAAAACTTGATCTGATGAAATCGATGGGGTTTGACAGCGTGATGGATTATAGAAAAGCGGACTTTGCCGCTGCCGGAGAGAAGTATGACCTGATCCTTGATGCGAAATCAACCCGATCTGCATTTAAAATTGCTCGATCCCTCAAAAAAGGTGGTAAGTATATTACTGTAGGAGGGTCGATGGTCAGACTGCTTGAAATCGTACTAATCGGTAGGCTCATATCACTTTTCACCGGTAAAAAGCTTAGCGTACTTATTCATGAGCCCAATAAAGGTTTAGACCGGCTTTCCATGCTTGTTGAGGAGGGACAGATCAAACCGGTTCTGGATGGCCCATATGAATTTGACAAAATCCCGGAGCTGATTCAATATTTCGGTGAGGGAAGGCATCAGGGTAAGATTGTTGTTGAAATGGATAAATAACGGCGCGTAACAGAAACTGCCCTAAAACCAGTACTTCAACTCACACAACACCTTCTAAGTCGTTGTTTTAATATTTATTTGTTAAAAAGGTTTGAGCTGCTAAATTACTCAGAGATTGCCGGGGCATTATGCTCGCTAAATAAATCTTATTTCTTCCGGTTTTCATTGTCAATAATTAAATTCAGGTAAACTAAATACTTTACTTATGATCACCGATTTAAAAGAGATTGAAAAATCAGCCCTCAGTCTAAACAAAAAAGATAAAGTACGTCTGGCTGATAAATTGTTGCAAAGTATTCATGGTAAAATTGATCCTGAAATTGAGCAGTCATGGATTGATGAAGTTCAAAAGAGAAAAGAATCACTTAAGTCTGGTGACGCTTCCCTTCATTCTGCTTCTAAAGTCTTAGATGAGGCAAGAAAACGTCTTAAACAGTGAAAATTAAATTTCATTCGGAAGCCAGAAAAGAATTTTTTGAAGCAGCTGAATATTACGAGGATCAAGTTGTTGCCCTTGGGGATGTTTTTATTGATGAAGTAGAAAAAGTATTGAATGTCATTGAACTACAGCCTGTGTCTGGAGCTAAAATTACAAATAGTGAAAGAAGGTTTTTGGTTTCTCGCTTTCCATATGGAGTAATTTATTCAGTCGAATCTGATCAAATTATAATTTTTGCAGTGATGGATCTAAGACGAAAGCCAGGGTATTGGAAAAGTCGAACATAAACCTTGGCTACAACGAGGAATTTTTGATGACCTTTTCGCTTTAGCACTCGCTTTGAGATTATTGCCATACGACAGAGCGAGCGGACAGTTATCAACTGATCAACTAAAACAACAAATGCCTCACAAATTTTTCATCTTTTTAACGCTCGGATTCCTGCCCCTTACACTTTCCTGTGCTCAGACGAACCCCGATGCATTTCAGTGTTCAAATCATGACTGGCAGTTCGTTCAGAACCTCGCATTTCCATTCCTGGATGATGAAATGCAAACGACCATGGTGATGCAGGCTCAAAGCTCCGGGTATCAGGTCAGTGCGGCCGCTGATTTTGCACTCACGTTTGAGGAGTCGTATCCTGATTCGGTGACAAATCTACTGCAAAAAATAAATGGGTGCCGAGCTGATCAAACCTGAAAATTTCTCAGAGGTTTTCTGATTATTTTATAAAGCAATCTCCATACGTAACGTTTTGTATATTTGTACTCAATCAGTTCAGGTACACTTAACATATTGGTGAATGGTAAATAAGCTTAGACGCCGCATTGTTGATCGGTTTAATTTTTTCCTGGAACGGCAGTTTATAAAAGGAACTCACGTTCAATTGCTGTTTGTGGTTGCGCTCATCGGGTTTTTATCCATTGCCGGCGGATTGATGGTATTGCCTGTTGACGAACCGTCAAACTCTACCGGAGATACGCTCTGGTGGGCTTTTCTCAGACTTACCGATACCGGTTATCTTGGGGATGATGATGGAACCTGGAGGCGAATCGTTTCTACCTTCCTGACTATTGCGGGTAACGTTGTGTTTATCGGTTCACTGGTAGCCATCATTACAACCTGGCTGAACCGAAAAATCAGAAGTCTGGAACAGGGCCTCACTAAGGTAACCGCCCGGAATCATGTTATCGTTCTTGGATGGACCAACCGAACCGTTCATATTGCGGCTGAGCTTTTCCAATCGAGCAAAA
>CAYNZY010000097.1:0-7461 GCA_964401805.1 uncultured Rhodohalobacter sp. | reverse complement strand
TCACTTCTTCCCTAGCTTCCTCCACCATCTCCAAACTTACTTCCGAAAAGTTATTCACGAAGTTAAGCGGGTTCTTGATCTCATGAGCAATTCCGGCGGTTAGCTGCCCCAGCGAAGCGAGTTTTTCCTGCTGGATGAGCTGATCTTGTGTTCGCTTCAGTTCCTGATGCGATTCTGCAAGTTGTGTGTAGGCGCGTTCGGTCTCGCGGGCCTGCTCCAATTCCCGCTCACGAGCTTTTTCGCGCTCTTGCTCTATTAGGCGCTTCCTCTGCAGACGGTCAGTTACCAAAACAAGGGTTAAGAAAAAACCTGAATATAGAGTCAGCGCCCACCATTTCATCCACCAAGCGGGTTCTACGCGCACCTCGTGTGCCAAAGGTATCTCAGTCCAAACGCCATCATTATTTGACGCCTGAACTTCAAACGTATAGGTTCGTGGTAGGGCAAAGGCCGACAGGTTCGTGTAGCGTGCCCGGGTTTCGCTGGTTGGTTCGGACCAGTTATCGTCATATCCAAGAAGTCGTGTACGATACCGCACCTGTCGTTCGGATGTATAGCTAAGCGCTGCGTAGGTAATCTCCAGCTCATTTGAGCCGGCATTGTCTTCGCTATATTTGATGCTTCTAAAATCCAGTCGCGGTGGTGTATTGTTTTGACGATCGCGAGATGGCTGATATCGTGTTACTCCGGCCGTACTGCTGTGATAAATCATCCCGCTGGAACCTATTCTAAGTGCAGGCGGCCCGGATGCCGTATGATAAAGAAGCCCATCTAACTGATCGGCTCGACGCCCCGTGCGTGTGCCTGATGTGTCTATCTCTATAATCCCCTCATCAGTGGATATCCAAACTGTATTTGAAAAAGGTGAGTAAACCATGGTATTTGGAAACTCATTCAACCCGCTGAGATCCACTTCGCCCGTTACCCGGGGTGCTTTATCGCCTTCAGTGATTAGAGTGGTAGCTTCCGATGGCTGAACCCACATCGATTGTCCGACTCTCAAAACTTTCGTGATACCGGTATTGGCAAGTGGTTCCCCTTCTGCTCCAAGTACCCGCTCAAATACCGGCTGCCGTACAAACGGCACAACGCTATCGCTCGACCCAACGAGTGTATCCGGTATGGCATAAGAAAGTGGCACTGTACTTCGATATAGCCCGCTATAAGTTGCTCCGGCGTAGAGATGGCCATCTGCATCCCAGTCTAGTGTTCGAAATGCCTCGGTTGGAAGTCCCGATCCCTCATCAAAAAATAGCCAGCGATTAGCAGCCCAGCATCCAACAGTCGGCCGTTGAGTTTTTGTAAAACAAACAATAGCCTCATCCTCATCCAGACTTTCAGTCTGGCCCCAATCTTTAGGTAGCGCCCCGCATTCAGTTGCCATACCGATGCGATAGCTTGTAAGCGTCGCGTTATCCCCAAAAAGGGTCACTTGCTGCTCTGTGGCAAAATTTGGCATGTCCGGAGCCGGATGACCTGCGGTGAGTATGTCGAATCCTGCACGGGTCATAATCCAAAGTCTTCCCAAAGCATCCTCACAAACATCCAGAAGAAGATCGCTTGTAAGGCCATTTTCAACAGTCAAATGCTCCACTACGTTGTTCGATCCAATAAGCGATAATCCTCCCGATGTGGCTGTTGCCAGCACCTGCAGCGTGTCGCCATTGGAGAGCGGCCATTTGATTTCGGGTTCAGATGCCAGGGCCTCTGTACCCACCAGAGCCGGGCGTTCACCGGTATAGGATCGGCTCGTATAGGCGCGAAAGGCGGCCTGATTCATACGGAGCTTGGATAGACCCGTGTTCTGGGAAAGCCAAATATTACCCTCTCGGTCTGTGCTGACATCCCAACCGTTTTGGTCAAGCAACCCATTTCGGCGTGTATACTCTACTGTTTCACCTGTCGTAATGTCGAATTCCCAAACCCCATTACCAAGAGTTGATGCCCAGATGAGACCGGTTGCTACCTCGGTTATGCCTGTTATATACGCTCCAGCTCCCTCTACATTCTTTACATTTTCCCAGGTATTAGAATCATCATGAAGCCGCCAGACCTCACCCTGATTGCAACCTGCCCAAAGCGTCGCATTACTATCTTCAAACAACTCCAAAATATCGATGCAAGGTGCCGCCTGCTTCAGTCCTACGTCCTGTTCACTATCTTCAAATACGAGCAGAGAATCATTAATGAGACTAACCCATACCGAGCTATCCTGGCGAGTAATCATAGACCTTACGGGCGCATATGTACTGTCGCTCCGGAGCACTGTGGACAGCGTATCCGCAACAATAGATGTGGGCCCATTTGATTTATAGCGAATAATGCCCTCCTGTATGGTGCCGAGCCACAGAGTTCCCCGCATATCTTTTGTAAGCGGATCGCCGAAGAGATCAACTCGACCTTTGTAGAGCGGCACTGAGCCCAGCGAATCGGAAAACTGAACAGAATCTCCTGCCTGGTATGCCGAAAGCGGCTGCTCTGATATCGACAGACCTTTATCATTTGATAAAGCCCATAACCGTCCATGAGGGCCCTGTTCTAAAGCAAAAATATTCATGCCCAGCGCTTCATTTAAGCCAGGATATTTCTCAAAGGATTGCCCGTCGTATCGCAATAGACCAAACCCATAGTTTGCAATCCATAGGTAGCCAACACTATCCTGATAGGTTGTAAGAACCGGGGATTCCGGCAGCGGGTCGATATCGTCAAGAGCCGTGTAATGCTCAATGGGAAGCTCCTGAGCATACATCTCCGTTGTGATCGTAGAGATCAGAGCTATTAAGCACAAACCAACTTTCAGGTAATCTATTTTATTAAACGTCATATTTAGACTTTTGGAATATTGATTATAAAACGAGTTCTCTCACCTACGACAGACTCGATGTCGATTGCCCCGCCATGGGCTTTTATGATATCGTTCGTAATACTCAAGCCCAGGCCGGTTCCCTGTGTCCCTTTCTTCGTTGTAAAAAACGGCTGCAGAATTTTGTCTTTCATCCCGTCAGGAATACCAGGACCGTTATCTTCGATTTCGATGGTGACGGTGTTGGCATCAGTTTTAGTTCGAATTGAAAGCTTTGGATGATAATCTTCTATAGTGGGCACCCCTCGCCTGCGCTCCGCTTCGGCACTCCCCTCAAGGGGAGATTTTTCACGTTTCACGTTTGGCTTTCCACTTTTTTCCCTCATTGCATCAAACCCATTATTAACCAAATTCAAAATCACGCGGCTAAAATCTTCAGCTACCAGCGGTACTTCGCCAACAGATTCATCCAGCTGCAGGTCAATATCCACGTTGATGGAATCCTTACCCGCTCGCATTCCGTGGAAGGCCAGGTTTACATATTCTTTGATGATCGGGTTGAGCGGTGTGAGCTCCATTTTGCCATCTCCGCCGCGCGAATGCTGCAGCATCGATTTGACAATGGAATCGGCACGGGTGCCATGTTTGTGGATGGTTTTGAGGTTGGCCTCGATATCGTCGAGGATGTCGAGGAGGAGATCCATTTGAGGGCTCGATCCAGCCTCCCCTCTTGAGAGGGGATTGAGGGGTGTGTTTATAGATTTTTGATCAGACTCTGAATCTTTTTCTTTTGCTGAAATTGCATCATCCCCCTGTTCGCTCCGCTCACTCCCCCCTTCAAAGGGGGACTTTTTACTTTTCACGTTTGACGTTTCACCCTTCGGTCTACCGTCCTCGGTCACCCGTCGAACCTCCTCCCGCGCTTCCTCAACCAGCTCCACACTCAGCTCCGAGAAATTATTCACAAAATTCAGCGGATTCTTGATCTCATGGGCAATGCCTGCGGTAAGTTGTCCGAGAGAGGCAAGTTTTTCTTGTTGGACGAGCTGTTCCTGAACAGAACGCAAGTCGGTTAAGGCTGCCTGAAGCTTTTGGTATGCCTCAGCATTTTGCATTGCAATTCCCACGTTGGCAGCAATAGTGGTAAGCAGCCGCTGATCACTTTCTGTAAATCGGTTTTCCTGTTCCTTGCTCTGAACGCTGATCACCCCAATGGATTTATTACCGGCTATGATGGGAACCCCAAGATAGGATTCGACCATTTCCCCCTTTCGTTCAGCCTCAATTTTCTCATATGCCTCCTCCAGGTCATGATTGACCAGCAGAGGCTCCTTCTTAAGGATAATTTTTTCGGTGATTCCATTCCCAAATGGCCGGGATTCGGCTACGTCCCCGTAGTAATAGGGAAAATGGAGCATATCGGTTTTAAGATCATGAATAGCCAGGTAGACAATATCAGCCTTAAAAGTCTCCCGCATCTGCTCGCCCACCAGTTTGATAAGGGCGTCAAATTCAAGCTGAGAAACCATCGCTTTACTGATATTATTTACCGTCTGAAGTTCAGCTGCCCTCTGTTCAGTTTCATTCAGGAGACGAGTTGTTTCGTTGAAGAGCCGGGCATTTTCGAGGGCTACACTCATACTGTTGGTGAGTGTGGTAAGCAGCCGAACATCCGATTCCGTAAAGGCATGTTCTTTTTCTACGTTTTGAAGACTAATGGAACCCACCACTTTATCGCCGACAATCATCGGTACAAATATAGCCGATTTGGGAGGCAAACCCTTACTTACACCTTTTTCAGTATCTCCATAGCTTTTGGCTGTTTCTATATAATCTTCATTAATGAGCAGGGCTTCTTTAGTTTTGATGAGATGCTTATTAGCCCAGATAAATGCTCGCGGTTCTACATGAAGCTGTTCTCCGTTTTCAATGGCATACTCCCAGGTCTCCAGCTCTTTATCATGATCGAAGGTACGAATAAGCATGGTTTGTGTATTGAGGACTTCACAAATCCGGTTCCCCACAAGTTTGTATATGGCATGCATATCCATTTCGCGTACCAACCCTTCCTGAACGCTGTTTATGACGGCCAATTCGGCATTTCGTTGCTCGGTTTCGGCTAATAAACGGTTGGTTTCACTGAAAAGCCTCGCGTTTTCGAGAGCCACACTCATGCTGTTGGTAAGGGTGCTTAACAACCGTACATCCGACTCATTGAAAGCATGTTCTCGATCATTGTTTTGTAGAGTGAGATAGCCTCTGACTTCATTACCTACAATCATAGGAACGTAGAGTAACGATTTTGCAAGCCGTGTACCGGGAACGGGCTTTATTTTTTCACCTTTTATTTCGGAAAGGATTTGAGCCACATTTTCGGCGATATTCAGGGTAGACTTTTCATTAATGATTTTCTCCCTGATTTTATCATAAGGACGAACATTTGGGTACATCCGTGCTCCGTCTTCAAACAGATACTTCCAATCTTCCGTTTTATCATCATGATTGAAGGTGACCACGCCGGTAACCTGTGCATCAAACAGATCACGAATACGCTCACCAACCAGATCATAAATACCCTGCATGTCCATTTCAGCTACCAATCCCTGCTGCACGCTATTAATGACGGCCAGTTCGGCATTACGTTGTTCGGTTTCATTAAAGAGCCGGGCATTTTCGAGGGCCACACTCATGCTGTTTGCCAGCGTACTCAATAGCCGAATGTCGGATTCACTGAATGCATGTTCACGATCCAGGTTTTGGAGGCTAACATAACCGCGAACGGTATCGCCAACCACAAGGGGGACGAATACCATCGATTGTGGAAATTGGGTACCGGGAACCGCAGTAGGAGCTTCACCTGTGATAGTGGTAAAGGCTTCCCTGGCATTCTCTTCAATGGAGATCAGTTTTTGAGTATTGATCAGGCGCTGACGAATCTTGTCGTAAGGACGCGGGTCGGGTTGAACACGTTTTCCATTCTCAAAAAGATATTGAAAATGTTCCTGTTTACTTTCATAATTAAATGTTGCAATGATCACAACCTGTGCATCAAACAACACACGTACTTTTTCCCCAACCAGATCATAAATCCCCTGCATGTCCATTTCGGCTACTAATCCCTGCTGTACGCTATTGATGACAGCCAGTTCGGCATTTCGCTGTTCGGTTTCGTCGAAGAGTCGCGCATTTTCGAGGGCTACGCTCATACTGTTTGAGAGCGTACTGAGAAGCTGAACATCTGACTCGCTAAAAGCGTGCTCCCGATCCAGGTTTTGGAGACTGACACATCCCATAACGGTATCACCAACGATTAGTGGAACAAAAAGCAGAGTTTTTGGGAGCCGGGTTCCGGGAACGGCTACGTGTTTTTCGCCCGTAATTTCAAAAATAGCATCATCGGCATTTTCCATAATGTGCAAAATGGATTTGTTGTCTATGATCCATTTCCGAATGTTATTCAGCGGGCGAGACTCAGGATAAAGCCGTTCACCATCTTCAAACAAGTACTGAAAATGTTCAAGACCTATTTCCTGATCAAAGGAGTAGATACCGGTCACCTGTGCATCAAATAAGTTCCGAAGACGTTCACCCACTAAATCATAAATACCTTCCAAATTGATATTAGATCCAAGTGCTTGCTGAACACTGTTTATCACCTCAAGTTCAGCTTCGCGCTGTTCCAGCCTGGCGAGTATATCGGAATCGCTTTTTATATTCATTAAGTTATCCATTAAGATCTGATATTTAACACTATAGCCATGATAGTGCCATTTTCATTGCTATTTGTCTCAATTATTCCACCGTGAGCTTTAATAATATCATTGGTAATGCTCAGTCCCAGCCCGGTTCCCTGCGTACCTTTCTTCGTTGTAAAAAACGGCTGCAGAATTTTGTCTTTCATCCCGTCAGGAATACCAGGACCGTTATCTTCGATTTGGATGGTTACGGTGTTTTCATTGCGATGGGTTCTGACGGTGAGTTTGGGCTGGTAATCCTCCAACCCTCCAAGGGTTTCAAACCCTTGGAGGGTTTTCTCCCGCATTGCATCAAACGCATTATTCACCAGGTTTAAAATCACTCGTGAAAAATCCTCGGCAATCAGCGGCACTTCACCAACATTCTCATCCAGCTGAAGGTCGATATCCACATTAATGGGTTCTTTACCTGCCCGCATGCCATGAAACGCCAGATTCACATACTCTTTGATGATCGGGTTGAGCAGCGTCGCCTCCATCTTGCCGTCTCCACCTCTTGAATGCTGCAGCATCGATTTGACGATGGAATCGGCACGGGTGCCATGTTTGTGGATGGTTTTGAGGTTGGCCTCGATATCGTCGAGGATGTCGAGGAGGAGATCCATTTGAGGGCTCGATCCAGCCTCCCCTCTTGAGAGGGGATTGAGGGGTGTGTTTATAGATTTTTGATCAGACTCTGAATCTTTTTCTTTTGCTGAAATTGCATCATCCCCCTGTTCGCTCCGCTCACTCCCCCCTTCAAAGGGGGACTTTTTACTTTTCACGTTTGACGTTTCACCCTTCGGTCTACCGTCCTCGGTCACCCGTCGAACCTCCTCCCGCGCTTCCTCAACCAGCTCCACACTCAGCTCCGAGAAATTATTCACAAAATTCAGCGGATTCTTGATCTCATGGGCAATGCCG
>CAYNZY010000096.1:0-7525 GCA_964401805.1 uncultured Rhodohalobacter sp. | reverse complement strand
AAAACAAGGTCGGCATCTTACTGCCTCAATTCCGATTTTTTCTTGAATTTAGCCCTCTGTTCGGCAGACAATTTTTCTTCTCCTTTCTGCTCTACCCACGTTACAACCCGATGGGATGATGAGAATAAAATTTGATTAAGGATTATGAATCACGTTACAATTACTAAACCAAAGCATTTAGCTAAAATGGATTTCACAAAAATTTTCTTCAGATAATTTTATTCTAGTAAGTGCAATTACTCCGTAGGAGTGACCTGCTTATAGCCTTGGGTTTCAACCCAAGGTCGGAGCTAAAACCCATATCCTCCGCCGAATAGAGAGATTGTTTAATATTCAGGATTGAATTGAGGCGGAATACAAAAGCCTCATTTTAAACCACCATCTCACCCTCTCTCAAGGCTTGATAAAAATTTCTCTGTCGATTCCAGGATCTCCTTCTTTTGCTCATCTGTTTTTTTATTGTCGAACATATTTACCATAAAATTCACCCGGCCGCTGTCGTTGAATGTCTCTCTCTGTTTATCCACAAAATTCCAGTAGAGGTAGTTGAACGGACATGCTTTTTCCCCAGTCTTTTTTGTTACGCTGAATTCACAATTCTTACAGTAATCACTCATCTTATTAATGTAATTTCCGCTAGACACATACGGTTTTGAGGCAAGAATCCCGCCATCGGCAAATGTACTCATACCCAGAACATTTGGTAGCTCCACCCACTCATAAGCATCAGCGTAGGCGGTCAGAAACCAGCGTTCCAGTTTGCGCGGATCGGTTTCTGTCAGATTGCTGAAATTGCTCAGGATCATCAATCTTTGGATATGATGTGAATAGGCCTGATCAATAACCGGCTTCAGACTCTCTTCCATACACTTCATTTTCGTATCTCCTGTCCAGTATAGTGATGGCAACTCTTTTTCAAAGCCAAAATGATTGGCTTCTTTAACACCCGGCATCATCGCCTCATAGTAGATGCGAATAAATTCCCTCCAGCCGATAATTTGCCGTATCAATCCCTCAACCGAGTTCAGCCGAGCTTTGCCCTGACGATAACTTTCCAATGCTGCCTCACAAAGCTCATCAGGCAATAGCAATCCGTTATTCATGTAAATCGACAGCTGAGTGTGAAAAAGCGTGGAATTACCGGTTTTCAATGCATCCTCGTATGGGCCAAACTCATCCAATCTCTCTTCTATAAACTGGTCCAACAATTCCAGCGCCTGCTCTCGGTTTACGGCATACCCGAAATTTTCGGTTTGCCCAAAACTATCCGGAAAATAGTCGTTGACCATCTCTATGACTTCTTGTGTGATTTCATCAGCTTCAAATCGCTTGATTTCCGGAACCGGGTGATTTTTTGGAAGTTTCTCACGGTTTTGTTCATCATAGTTCCACTCCCCTCCTTCCGGTTCGTCTCCATTCATCAGATAGCCGGTCTTGCGACGCATCTCCCTGTAGAAATATTCCATACGGTAACCCGGTTCGATCTTCTCTTTCCACTCAATTGGATCGGCCAGAAAAAAACGATTTGGGATCTCTTCTACCCTGTCATCATACTCCTCTGATACTTTTCTTAACCGATCCCTGGAATCCCATTCAGAGGGTGTCATATATGTAAGATGGCCATCAAACTGTGATAAAATTTCTTTTAAACCGTCATCAAAATGACCTGATGTTGAATGATATAGAACCTCAAAACCGTTTTCTGCACATTCAAGAGCAAAATGGCGCATACTGCTCAACACATAAACGGCTTTCTTTTTGTGATGTGGAACCTCTCGCCCTTTTTCGCCGCTCTCAATAAAAATAAGTAGAGGTTTCTTTTTCTCGATCCAGTCAGGCCATGCATCCAGGTTGAGCTGGTCGTGAAGAATAAATACCGCACTGTTGAACTCTTTTAAATTGGGCTTCTCTAAAGTCTTGTCAATGTTTTGGAGATGAGGTCGAGACATACAAATTTTATTTTTGTCTAATTGAATGCTGATATCACAATTTTTTGAATAAAATCATTTCCTATTTGCTTTTCCGTTTTATTACTACGTAATTAGTACTTATATAATCGTATAAACTTAATCCAAATCTTATGCGCAGATCACTGACACCACTTGGAGAAACTGAAATGGAAATCCTGCATCACGTTTGGGAACTTGGCGAGGCCTCGGTTTCAGACGTACGTGAAAGAATGCTGGAATATCGTGAAGTAGCCTACACAACGGTCATGACCATCATGAAGAATCTTGCCGATAAAGAGTTTCTCAAGTACAGAAAAGAAGGACTCAGTTACATCTACAGCGCTGCCATCAATCCTGATGAAGTTCGAGGAAATCTGGTACATGAAATTGTAGATAAGGTATTTAAAGGCTCCACTAAAGATCTTGTTCAGGCATTGGTAAAGAAAGAGAATCTGACTGCGAAAGAGCGGGAAGAGATCAAGAATATGATTGACAAACTTGAGGATTAAATTATGGATGTATTCATCTTTCAGCTTTCTGAATTTGCACAGCTTGTATTAGAAACAACCTGGCTTCCACTTGTTATCTGGACAGTCATAAGTTTTGGTGTATGGTTTTTCCTGCAAATGTTTGAAAACATCCACCCGATTTACCAATACCATACCCGCTTGGCCCTGATCTTTTCTCTCCCTGCCGGGCTCCTCTCGTTAGCATCCATTCATTATATCTCGGAGTGGATCACAGCTTCTGCTGGTGAGGGATTAACCATGATTACCGTTATCAGTCCGATTGATATTTCGTTTACCCAGGTTGAGGAGTCTTCTGGAATTCCTTTTATGGTTATTATCCAATCTTTGGCTGTAGCCATCTTCTTTTCAGGTATGATATTTTTCCTGATCCGATTTTGTGCGCACGCTATTAACCTTAGAAAACTGCGCAAGTCGTTAAATTATCTGCCCATCTCCGAGGTGACATCATTATCTCCTGAAAACAGAGGTTTAGCTTTGGCCACGGGTAAAAATGTTCAGGTGGCATTTCTAAACTCAGAGATTATTCCGGTCACTTTTGGTTTTAGAAAACCTGTGATTCTACTACCCGATTCATTGAAGAATCAATCCGAAAAATTAAATCTCGCACTCCGGCATGAACTGACTCACATCACACAGCACGACTTTTTCTCTCATCTGATGGTCATTCTGACCGAAGCAGTTTTTTGGTTTCACCCTTTAGTACACCGTCTCAAGCGTGAACTCGTGGAGTACAGGGAGATGAGGTGCGACAATATCGTTTTAAGTGAAACATCCGTATCACGCAAGGAGTACGCCTCCCTGCTGCTTGAACTGATACCGATGCCAAATCTCAATAAAGAACTTTCCGTAAATATGGCTCAGGAATCATCTAACCTAAAAAAGAGGATCACAATGATTACTCAACAAACCAAAACTCAACAGATTCCAAAGTGGTCGAGCCTGCTTCTGCTTGGAATTGTATTTGTAACCACAGCATTTGCCATGGCTTGTACCGACATGCAGACACAAACCGTGTTTGATGAGGAGGAACTCGATTTGATGACCAACATCGACAAAACCGGCGAACAGGGCTACCATGAAATCATCATTTATATGAGCGAGGAAGAGCAGGCTAACCGACATGAGAGCAAGCTGGAACAGCTGCGGATGCTTGAGCCTGAACATATTGACGCCATTCAGGTCTGGAAAGGTGACCAGGCCGTTGAAAAATTTGGCTCAAGAGGAGAAAAAGGTGTTATCCAGGTTCGAACCAAACTGGACGCAGAATCCTACAACAATACACTCAAAGCTTTGGGAATGAATCCGGTTAGCCCTGAATCCCTCACCCCTCAGAACAGTGGGTCTTCTGAACAAGACGATTTCTTTGTCGTTGTAGAAGAGATGCCGGAGTTAATTGGGGGACTAGCCTCATTACAGCAGAAAATGCGCTATCCCGAACTGGCTCGAAGAGCCGGAATTGAAGGGCGCGTATATGTACAGTTTGTAGTTGATGAAAACGGAAATGTTGTTGATCCGAAGATTATTCGCGGAATCGGCGGCGGTGCGGATGAGGAAGCACTTCGGGTTGTAAGTCAGGCAAAATTTAGCCCGGGAATACAGCGCGGCCAGCCTGTTAGAGTACAGTATTCTCTTCCGATCATGTTCAAGCTTAATAATGAAGAAAACGGAAATGTTGAAAACAACTCCAGTGGAATAGCACAGGTTGAAGCGCCAGCAACCGTGGAAAAGAGAATGACTGTAGAGGTTAATAATGAAGATGGAAAAATTAACGGCACCATATTGGATAGTGAAACCCGGCAGCCACTTGCCGGTGCAAATATCATCTTGGTTGGATCCAATGTTGGCGCATCATCGGATATGAATGGTAATTTCTCTATCGATGCTGATGGTTCGGGTGAATATGAGCTGATCTTCTCCTACATCGGGTACGAAAAAGCTTCACTGAGTATCACACGCTGAGCCATAGCGTGCGGATTAAAGAGTCGGTTTCCGATTCTTTTCAAAAGCGGAATCCTTCACGGGGTTCCGCTTTTTTATTATTTGGGTTTTTCTATATTGAATTTGCATCAAATTTTATTAAAAAACATATATGCTTTCATCAAATCGTCTGTCTATCCTCATCGCATTCTTTGCATTACCGGCTTTTATTTTGTCGTGTGCATCTTCAAAAACGGTAGCCGATACCGATCTGAATCACCTCACTATTTCTGTTCAAGAGCCCGGTTCAGAAGGTGATAACTATATTTTACAGATGAATGGTTTTTCAAGTGCAGAATCTCAGGATTATACCATTGCAATGTCTCGATTAAATAACCACAAATGGGATGATATTCTATCAATTGAAGAGATAGATAATTCACAAGAGAGATCGATCAAGGCTGTAATTAAAAATGATCCTCAATCCTACAACAGGGTTTTATGGGCTTTAGGAAGTGAGCACTTTCAAAATCACTCTACAGATTATGATTTCCCATCAGCTACCGGAACTGACAGGGATAAAATGCCGGAACTTAAAGGCGGATTAGAGGCTGTAATGTCTGAAGTAACATACCCGGATGTATTAAACGGAATTGAGGGACGTGTCGTGGTTGAATTAATTGTTAACCGCTTCGGAGAGATAAGCGAAGCTGCAGTAGTCCAGTCACTCCATTATGCAGCGGATCGTGAAGCGATTCGGGCAGTAAATCGGATGAAATTTTCACCTGGTGTATTAGATGGATTACCCGTAAAATTTAAATACACACTCCCTGTATTTTTTAGATCACCATGATTTTAGTTGACTTAACGTACAAGTAATGGTTGTTTAAATCTCAATTTTTGAACCAAAAATTAATTCTGCATTTTTTGAAACCCTTTCTCTATCATTACGTACCAAAACTAAAGCTCAACAATAAATTCATTTAGAAGGATACTTATCATGCCGGCTAAGCTCAGAAAATCTCGTACTGATAAAATGATTGCAGGTGTATGCGGAGGAATTGCCGACTACCTGGGATGGGATTCAACCATCGTGCGGATCATCTTCTTAATTCTTGTATTCTCATCCGTGGGAACCATGGTACTATTCTATTTCATTTTAGCCCTGATCATGCCGGATTAAAATTCCTTTTGGATGTTAACGTACCGCTACCCATCTTTTCACTACTCGAATGAAAAGCGGTGACTTATGAAAATTGCCATCCTTGGTGAAAAAAACCGTGCTTCGGCATGGGAAAAACATCTAAGAAAATTATCCGTCATAACGGAAGTTATTATTACTTCATCCATTCCCGAAAAGAATAGTGTTGATGCCGCAATCTTGCTTGACAACAGCGATCTTAAACTCAACACTATTGAGCAGCTCATTAAGCTTGGAATTCACTCCTATCTGGTTTCCCATCTGCCACTGGATGAAAAAGCTCTTGAAAAAGCACACTATGCAGCACAGGAAGCTGATGTCCGAGTTCAGTTTAGCCATTGGCCCTCACTGGCGCCCGCCTCTTTATGGATGAATCAGAAAATCCAAAAGCCGGACCTGATTCAAATTAAAAGAGAGGTAAAGTTTTTATCCGGAGCCATTGATCAAGCTAAAATTGACCATCACTGGATTGATGAAATTGCCTGGATCATAAAAGAACTTGGAGGAAATGTTCACCGGATAGAAGCAAAACCGATGATGATCAATCAAGTAAGGTTGGGTTTGAATGTCACGCTTCGATATGAAGACTCCTCCGTAGCTTCAATTCAATTCTCTGCACTGGGAAGTTCTAATATCCATCAAAGGACAATATCTGATGAAAATATGGCCATTGATTGTGATGCCATTCATCAATTGGTTCATTTATATAGAGTTAATGATTTTGGCAATCTGAAGGAGGAGACCAAAAAATTTGATCCAAAATCGACTGCTGAGGTCTCTGTTTTACAGTTCATCAAGTCGATCCAGCTAGAACGGGACACACTATTTAATGCTTATAATGCGCTCCAAACAGCAAAAATTGTTGGTAAAATTTATCAACAGATTCGAAAATCTTAAAGCTGGAAGTAATTTTTATCATTTCATTTTTTTAAGCATTTTAAACGCCATTTTAAGTTTACCTCTCGACATTACAGAATCGATAAAATTAAATTGTCCTCCGGATAATTTCTCTCCCCCATCAATCGTCACCGTTTCCCCGGTGATATATGGAGCCATGTCGCTCATTAGAAATGAAGCCAGGTTAGCCAGCTCTTCGTGCTCACCATAGCGTCCAGCCGGAATTTTCTCAAGGTATTTCTTTTCAAACTTTTTATTTGGAAAGAGCCGAGTCCATGCTCCCTCGGTTGGAAATGGACCGGGAGCAATGGCATTTACCCGAATACCGTACGTTCCCCATTCATAGGCGAGTGAGCGGGTCATTGCCAGCACGCCTGCCTTACCACATGCGGATGGAAGAACAAACGCAGAACCAGCATCTTCAGCATAGGTTGTAACAATATTCAGAATATTTCCTTCTTTTTTATTGTCGATCAGGTAGTTGCCGAAATGGTGTGTACAGTTGAAACTTCCGTGCAGTACGATATCCACGATGGCTTTAAACCCGCCGGGTGAAAGGTCTTCAGATGCACTCAAAAAGTTACCGGCTGCATTATTCACGAGTCCGGTCATCTTCCCAAAGTCCTTAACGATCTGATCCATCATCTCCCCGACTTTTTCATAATCCCGTACATCACAGGGATAATACATCACCTCAGTTCCGTGTTCCTTCAGTGTTTCCGTGGCATCTTTCAGCTTTTTCTCCGTACGTCCGCAGATAGCAATATCGGCTCCCAGCTCTGCAAATTTTGTTGCCATGGAGAGTCCGAGCCCACTTCCACCACCGGTGATTAGGATGACTTCGTCTTTTAGAGTGTCTTCTTTGAACATGGATTTTGGTTTAAATGGTTTGAAATTAATTTTGAGGGTGGTGCAAATTCCCCTCTTGAGAGAGCTCATTTTTTGAACGCGTAGCGAAAATGATCACATGAAAGTGTGTAGCGCGATTCTTGGAACCGAGGGGTGTGTTCATGTCTAGCGCAAAGCCCTTT
>CAYNZY010000095.1:0-7543 GCA_964401805.1 uncultured Rhodohalobacter sp. | reverse complement strand
TGTTTGCACAGAGTAATCATGAGGAAATAGTTTAGATCCGCGAATAGCGGATCAAAATAATTAACCCCGAATCGAAATTTGGGGTTTGGAGGAACAGGAAAAATCTAACGCCCCCAAAGGAGTTGTATACTTTTCGTCCGGAAATAGTAATTATTCTGAAGTGTCTGCACCCGGCTGTGATCGCTTCCGGCCCCGTTTTGACTGTGCGGTAATACAACATCATTGGCGCTCAAATAGCCGATTTTGTGATGTCTTCCGTACATTGATGTAATACATAGTAATCCTCTACCAATCAAGGTCGGAAGGTTCTTACGTTTTTTTTTAAAATGTATCTGTTCAAATTAGATTAAACCCCGTTCGGGGTTTCTCCATTACACGTACCATTTAACCCTGCATTTCATACAGGGCTAATGACATTCATCCGCCTCAGGCGGATTCATTGTTTGCACAGAGTAATCATGAGGAAATAGTTTAGATCCGCGAATAGCGGATCAATATAATTAGCCCCGAATCACAATTCGGGGTTTGAAGGAGCGGGAAAATTAAATGACTCCGAAGGAGTCGAATCTCTGGATTGTGAACCTGAATGTAATAATAGTTTGAGAACAGACATGAGTGTATGACCTCTTAATCGCTATTTCCGGATGTTATCAACAACCTGTGGAAAAGAAATTTTTGATTGTTGACCGGATGCCCGTAGCTTTAAAACAGTTCTTTGGAATAGTAAAAGCGTGGTGTCCCGGTTGATGCAATAGCCGCCGGGATGAAAAGGGAATTCCGTTCAAATCGGAAACTGTACCCGCAACTGTGAGTTCAGAGCCAATCATTTTAATTGGCATCTGTTGATCCTCATCTTACCACTGTCTGTACAGATCAGACGGGAAGGTTGAATCAACAGCTGAACAAGTCAGGAGACCTGCCACCGTTTCTATTTCCCAGAAAACTTTCGGGAGTTAAAGTTTTCGGAACGATTCACCGTAATCGAATACAAAATCCTATTTCCATGAAAATTCTATCTGTGCAAACACTGTTTGCAACCCTATTCCTATACCTATATTTAATAATCCCACAATTTACTCAGGCTCAAGCTGTTGCCGATACGTTAACCTTCGAAGAGATCACGGTACAGTCTACCCGTTATGATGTTGAACAAAAACATCAGCCCATTTCCGTTACCCGCTTTTCTGCCGAGGAGCTGGAAATCTATGGTACAGGAAGCATCGCCGAAGTGATTAGTAAACGAAGCTCTGCCATGATACGCGAATACGGACCCGGCGGACTCTCCAACCTGTCGATGAGAGGTTACAGTCCCGGACGGACTCAGGTTGTCTGGAACAATTTCAATCTGAATGATCCGGTCAACGGGGTGTTTGACTTAACCCTGATGCCGTCCAATTTTATTCAGTCGATGGAGCTGAGTGCCGGTAACAGCAGTACGGCATATGGCAGTTCAGCGGCCGGCGGGACCCTCTACCTCGATTCGGGAACTGCAGCCAGTAACTACTCTGCGTGGCAGACCCTGGGCAGCTTTGGGCAGAATATTCAGGGGGTAAACCTGAACCATCGTTCGGGAAGCTGGCACGCCGGACTTTCCCTGCAGCGCGAAGCGTCGGACAATGATTTTGAATTTGTGAACAACGGCGAAACCCAGTCCCGCGATAACAACAGGGTAGAGGCTTTAAACGCCCTCGTGAACGCAGGCTATGAAACGGAGCCACTAACATTGAAAACGACGCTTTGGTTCTACGATGTGGAGAATCAATCTCCGGGATCACTGACGTTTCCAAGCCAAACGGCCGTTCAGGAAGATCGCGCTCTTCGGTCTGCCACAAACATCGAGTACCGCATCAACAACAGCCGCCTATACAGTAATATCGTATATAGCGACGCCGATACCGACTACACGGATGAGGCATTCGGAACCGAAAGTGAGACGAATATTAAATCCTTTTCTAATGAGATCGGGTGGAGCCGGCAGTGGTTGGATAACCTGAAGACCGATCAGTCTGCACGATTTCTGGTGAACCGTGTGGAGAGCTCAAACTTCGAGCAGAATGAGTCGCAGTTTAATTTTGCCTATCGTCTGAACAGTGAATGGCAGCCGGGTGAGTCGCTGAGGCTTTTTGGCGGAATTCGTTATGACTATTACGAAACAGCCGGTGACGCCGTTAGCGGTTCGATCGGAGCCAACTACAACTTGTTTGATGATGCTTTGATCCTGAGAGGGCAGTGGAGTCGTAATTTCGTTGCTCCAACCCTGAACGATCTCTACTGGCCGGACGCGGGGAACCCGGAACTCGACCCGGAGACGAATCAGAAAGGGGAGATTGGAATCTTGTCCATACACGAATATGATAGCGGACGATTTGAGGCAGAGGTTAACGGATTTGCAGGAACACAAACGGACGGAATCCTCTGGGTATTCGGTCAGGACGGCCTTTCGGTCCGAAACGTCAATGAAATTGAGACAAGAGGACTTGAGCTGAATCTGAGAAATGAATTCCAACTCACCTCAGACCTTTCTCTAACAGTGGAAGCAGGCACCGTCTATACAGATGCTTCCATCACCGATGACGAATCCAATCCCGGGGCGGAGGGTGGTCAACTCGTTTATGTGCCGGAGTGGTCTCACAGAGCTCACCTGAATGTAAACTGGAAAAACTTCACGGCCGGTACGGATATCCGCTATACCGGAGAACGCTACACCACGCAGGACAATAGCCAGGCAGAACCATTGGGTTCGTTCACAGAGACCGACCTCTTTGGCCGAATCAACATTCCGATTGACAGATACCGCGTTAGCGTTACCGCACGGGTTCGCAATCTTGGAGACAGCCAAAACCAGTTTATCAATGGGTATCCGCTGCCCGGACGATCCTACCTGGTCACGGCCCGATTTGGCTTCAATCCCTGATCAGTTATGCACTACAGGATCTAAGTATTTATACGTATAGAGCGAGGACACTGTAAAACTGATTACCGGAACCTGTTTTGGTCATAAAAACACTTCCCGTTAATGTCGGGAAGTGTGTCTGTGCGAGTCCGGTACTATTAATCATAGATGAAATAATGACAGAAATCAGTGTGCATAAAAATGTAAATAAAAATAGAAAGTAGTATAACCCTATAGCAAGTTATTGAATTGTAGATGTTGAAAACGATGATCACGCAATACAATAAAATCTAAGGATTTGTAAAAATCACACCCAAATGTGGATAACTCGACTAAAATGTGGATAACTTGCAATTCAGCTTTATACAGCTTAAAACCGTACTATTTATCCACAGAGAAGTGTTGATATCTTATCGTGGCTAAATAAATCGGTCTGAGATATGTATGATCGGTCTTCATTCGGTTGAATTGGTTGTCAAGTTAAAATTCAATTTATTATCCAACATTTTCTAATGTGGATAACTCCGCGGATTTGTGGAAAAGTAATTGAAAAATTACTTGCTGTCATACCTCCGCTCGGATATATTACCAAGCACAATATTTAGCAACTATCGGTTGAAGAGAACAACCAATTTATCATCTCACGAGAAGCACCAGCAGTAAGGAATTAGTAACCAAATACGTTAAGAATAAGTTAAGGAGTAACACCTATGCAATTTAGCCGACTATATACGAAAGCAGACTGGAAGACCCCGTTTGATTCCATCAAATTTGAAAAGAGAAAGTCAGAGATTAAAAATCCTGACGGGTCTGTCATCTTTAAAATGGAGAATGTTGTTGTACCTAAAACCTGGTCGCAGGTAGCAACCGACATCATAGCTCAGAAATACTTTCGTAAGGCCGGTGTGCCCGCTAAACTGAAAAAAGTTGAAGAGAAAGGTGTGCCGGAGTGGCTCCAGCGATCGGAGCCCGATGAGAAAGCCCTCAAAAAGATGGATGAAGAGGAGCGTTACTCCCATGAAATTGACAGCCGGCAGGTATTCCACCGTTTGGCAGGCTGCTGGACCTACTGGGGATGGAAGCACGACTATTTTGACTCCGAAGAACACGCGAAGTCTTTCTATGATGAACTTTGCTACATGCTGGCAAATCAGATGGCGGCACCCAACAGTCCGCAGTGGTTCAACACCGGTCTGCACTGGGCATACGGCATTAACGGACCGGCTCAGGGTCACTACTATGTAGATGGCAAGACCGGCAAACTCACCAAATCGAAAGATGCTTACACGCATCCGCAGCCGCACGCCTGCTTTATTCAGAGCGTGGATGACGACCTGGTGAATGAGGGCGGAATCATGGACCTTTGGGTTCGTGAGGCAAGACTTTTTAAATATGGTTCCGGAACCGGATCCAACTTCTCATCTCTGCGAGGATCGGGCGAACCGCTGAGCGGAGGCGGTAAGTCTTCCGGACTGATGAGTTTCCTGAAAATCGGTGACCGCGCTGCCGGTGCCATCAAGTCAGGCGGTACAACCCGAAGAGCTGCCAAGATGGTAACGCTCGACCTGGATCACCCGGACATCGAAGAGTATATCAACTGGAAGGTACGTGAGGAGCAGAAAGTGGCTTCTATCGTATCCGGATCAAAAATTACCGAGAAGTACCTGAAGAGAATTATCAAACTTTGCCACGAGCCGGTAGACGTTGACGGGCAATCATACAACGGTGCTGTCAGTCGCGATCCGCTGAAAAACAAAAAGCTTGGGCACGCAATTCGTGAAGCGAAACAGCACCAGGTTCCGCTCAACTATATCGAGCGTGTAATTCAGCTTGCTGCACAGGGCTTCACCGATATCGAATTTGACACCTACGACACCGACTGGAACTCCGAAGCGTACATGACGGTGAGCGGGCAGAACTCCAACAACTCCGTTCGCGTGCCAAACAGCTTTATGAAGGCCGTTGTGGATAACGAGGAGTGGAATCTCTACGGACGTGTTGAGATGAAAAACGCCAAAAAAGAGAATCGTGAGCCGGAGCCGATGAAGACGCTTCAGGCGCGTGATCTCTGGGATCAGATCTCGTATGCGGCATGGTCTTGCGCCGATCCGGGAACGCAGTATCACGACACCATCAACGAGTGGCACACCTGCCCGGAAGATGGCCCGATCAAGGCGAGTAATCCGTGTTCAGAATATATGTTCCTCGACAACACCGCGTGTAACCTCGCGTCTCTCAACCTGATGAAATACTTCAAGGATGAGGACTGCAAAGAGTTTGATGTGGAGTCGATTCGTCACGCCACCCGACTCTGGACAACCGTTCTGGAGATTGCCGTTCTGATGGCGCAGTTCCCATCCAAAGAGATAGCGGAACTGTCCTATGTTTTCAGAACGCTCGGTCTTGGCTATGCCAACCTGGGTGCTGCCCTGATGGTACAGGGTGCGCCGTACGACAGTGAGCGCGGATGCGCCATTGCGGGATCGCTGACGTCGATCATGCATATGAAATCGTATGCAACCAGTGCGGAGCTGGCGAAAGAGCTCGGCACGTTTGAAGGATATGAGCGAAACAAAGAGCACATGCAGCGCGTGCTTCGCAACCACCGCAGAGCCGCCTACAATGTGGCTCCCGAAGAGTATGAAGGATTGACCATCAAGCCGAAAGGCATTGATGCCAACCAGTGTCCGGGATATCTGCTAAAAGCAGCCCGCGAGGATTCCGACGCCGCAGTGAAGCTGGGTGAAGAGCACGGATTCAGAAACGCACAGGTAACCGTGATTGCACCGACCGGAACCATCGGCCTGGTGATGGATTGCGATACCACCGGAATTGAGCCGGACTTTGCGCTTGTGAAGTTCAAGAAGCTGGCCGGCGGCGGTTACTTCAAGATTATCAACCAGAGCGTGCCGCTTGCGCTGAAGAACCTCGGGTACAAGCCGAAGCAGATTGATGAGATTATCAACTATGCGAAAGGGTACGGAACCCTGGACGGATGTCCTCATATCAATCCGGAAACGCTGAAAGAGAAAGGATTTACCGACAAGCAGCTGGATGCCGTAAATGAGGCGCTGCCCGGAAGTTTTGACATTAAATTTGCCTTCAACCAGTGGACGCTGGGCGAGGATTTCTGCAAGGATGTTCTCGGAATTACCGAAGAGCAGCTGTCCGATTTCAACTTCGACATGCTTCGATACCTCGGATTCAGCAGAGAGCAGATTCAGGAAGCGAACGACTATGTTTGCGGAACCATGACGGTAGAGGGAGCTCCTCACCTGAAAGATGAACACCTGGCGGTTTTTGACTGCGCCAACAAGTGCGGCCGAACCGGTACACGCTACATCTCCGCGAAAGGACATATCAACATGATGGCGGCGGCACAGCCGTTTATTTCCGGTGCGATCTCCAAGACGATCAACCTGCCGAATGAGGCAACCGTTGAGGATATCAAGGAGGCGTACATGCTTTCGTGGCAGCTGATGCTGAAAGCGAATGCGCTCTACAGAGACGGATCGAAACTGAGTCAGCCGCTCAACTCCATGAGTGATGTGCTCGAGGAGCTGGAAGATGAGGATGAAGATGCAAACAGCATGGCCGCACAGGACAACGTGGTGAAAACTGCTGAGAAGATCATTCACAAGTATGTGGCCCGTCGTCAGCGACTGCCGTTCAGACGAAGCGGATACACGCAGAAAGTGAAGATTGGCGGACAGAGCGTCTATGTGAGAACCGGTGAGTATGAAAACGGTCAGCTCGGTGAGATTTTCATCGACATGCACCGCGAGGGAGCAGCTTTCAGGAGTTTGATGAACTGCTTTGCGATTTCCATCTCACTCGGCCTGCAGCACGGTGTTCCGCTCGAAGAGTTTGTGGATGCGTTTGTATTCACCAAGTTTGAGCCGAGCGGCATGGTAAACGGCAGTCCTCACGTGAAGATGACCACCTCGGTGATCGACTATATTTTCCGTGAACTGGCTGTAACCTACCTGGAGAGAGAGGATCTGGCTCATGTCTCTCCCGAAGAGATTATGACCCGGAAACTGCGGCCGTCCGAAGAGGATGAGCTTGAAGAGCAGGTAGCGAAGAAAGTGCACCAGAAGAAACATCCGGTAACGGAGACCGAAGGTGCAGGGAAGGTAGAACTTGAAGACGAAGCGGAAACAGACTATGACCGAGCTAAGCAACTCGGTTATACAGGCGACTCTTGCCCCGAGTGCGGGAGCATGACGATGATCCGGAATGGGACATGCCAGAAGTGCATAACGTGCGGATCTACGACAGGGTGCTCCTGATTTAGCAATCGAATAGGCTAGTCTTTTTCAGCCCGGTGGATCGAACGTCCGCCGGGTTGTTTTTTTGATGACAGGCGAGAGGCGAGATGTAAGAGGCGAGTTTTTTGATGGCAGGCGAGAGGCAAGATGCAAGAGGCGAGTTTTTTTGAACCGTCACTGCGCTGTGCTCCGATTGTTTTCGGAGGGCGAAGTGGAGAGCTTGTTTCAGGTAATACAAAGTTCTCAACTCGACCCCGTGAAACAATGGGACGGAAGCTAACTGCAAACTGCAAATTGCCGACTGCGTTAATTGGAACAAAGTCGAGAAGTTAATACCCCGAATCAGCGAGTTCTCGACTGAGCTCGAACGGACGTTGAA
>CAYNZY010000094.1:7101-7684 GCA_964401805.1 uncultured Rhodohalobacter sp. | reverse complement strand
AGTTCATCAATTCTACAGTTCTACAGCTCTACATTTTCACTTCTTTCACATTACCTACATTATTCAAAAACCAATCGTACGTTCTTCTGATACCATCTACGAGCTCAATATTGTACTTCCAGCCCTCTTCTGTCATTCTGGAGACATCCATTAGCTTTCTTGGAGTACCATCAGGTTTGGAAGTGTCCCACTCGATCTCTCCTTTGTGGCCCACTATTTTTTGAATGGTTAAGGCCAGCTCTTTAATGGTAATATCTTTTCCTGTGCCCACGTTGTAGAGGTCATATTTCATTTCGCTTGTTAGCGCAAAGAGCACTGCACTAGCCACATCGTCTACATGGAGAAATTCACGCATTGGAGACCCTGTCCCCCAAAGCCCCACAGGTATGTGCCCGGCCTCTTTCGCGTCATAAAATTTCCGGATCATGGCCGGCAGAACATGAGAAGTTTCTAAATCAAAGTTGTCTTTTGGCCCATATAGGTTGGTTGGCATCAGGGACACATAATCGCGATTGTACTGCTCACGTAAGGCTTCAACCATTTTTACGCCGGCAATCTTGGCAATGGCGTACCACTGGTTGGT
>CAYNZY010000094.1:0-7091 GCA_964401805.1 uncultured Rhodohalobacter sp. | reverse complement strand
AAGGACAAACACTTTCGTAAAACCCATTGGTTTTTCCCTGGTCCATCTGTTTGGCAAGTTTAGGATAGATGCATGAGCTACCAAGGAAAATCAGCTTTTTAACATCGTTTTCGTGAGAAGCTGCAATGATATTATTCTGTATCTCCAGATTTTCATATAGAAACTGCCAGGGATAGTCGCGATTGGCAAGAATACCCCCTACCCTTGCAGCTGCATTGATCACAATATCCGGCTTTTCAATATCAAAAAAACCTTGAACGGATTTTTGATTTCTGAGATCCAATTCTTTACTGGATCTTGTAATTAGGTGGGTATACCCTTCACTCTCAAGCCTTCTCTTGATAGCTGAACCCACCATTCCGTTATGCCCAGCGATATAAATTTTTACTACATGATTTTCTTACACAAATATATTTTTTCGGAAATTCTGAAATAAAACAATAAAAGAGAGCTAGCTTATTCCCTTAGTCGTTCCCATAAAATCAATGTAGTTGTGATCACGCTTAAAACCGGAGCTATCACGCCAACGTAATCAGCAATGGATGCCCTTCGCCTAACCTGAAGAGTTACTATATCATTATTCTGGAGCTCAAATTCCCACATTTCCGGAGGCTCGGGATCGTGATATCGATACCGGAAATAAGCAACCTCCACCAACTTTCTGTCTTCATTAAACCTGGAAACCTTTATTTCAACCTGGGTTTTCGCCCAATCCACACTCGCCTCTCTTCCAAGTGGGGTATATCCAAAGCTAAATGAAATTAGATCCGGCAGGTTGGTACCCTCAGGGACAAGATATCGGCCCTGGCTATTCACATCTCCCCATACGTTTACAGAGTCAACCAACTCCCCTAATTCAGCTACTCGTATATAACGGTCACTCAATGTTTCGGGAAGCTGTGCCTGAGCCGGAATGGCCATTACCGATATTATAACTAACGCAGCATAGGTTATAATGTGTTTCATGTATTTTGTTTTTGAATATAAATTCAACCTGTCTCTCATTTCAAAATATTTTTAAACATAAGACTCATAACTTTCATACATGGATTTATAATAGCCTGAACCATAATATCCTGAGCTTTCTTTTTTGTGATCAAATCCATTTACAACAATGCCACTAATTTTAGCATTGATCCGCTCCAGATCTTCAACGGTTTTCTGAAACACTCCCCGGTTGGTCTTCCTGTATTTCGTAACCAGTATTGTAGACTGCACTCTCTTCAAAAGTGCGGTTGAATCACTTACGATTCCAAAAGGTGGAGTGTCCAGGATAATCACATCAAACACCTCTTCCATTTGAGATAGGAATTCATTGAATTTTTTACTGTTTACAATCGTATCCGGCGCATCATAGCGGCTACCTGAGGTGATCAATTTCAGCATGTTTTTGTCTGTCTCCTTCAGCAGACCCACTATTTTGATTTTCCCATTCAGGTAGTCAGTTATGCCATTCTCATTTTCATATCCAAAATAGGTATGCAGTTTTGGACGTCTAAAGTCTGTGTCAATTAAGAGCGTTTTATACCCATCATCAGCAAATGATACGGCCAGGTTCGAAACAATGGTAGACTTTCCATCTCCTTTTTCGGCACTTGTCACAGCAATCGTTTTAGGTGGAGTGTCGCCATTCTGATAGATGAGGTTATATTTCACTCTTCGGATGGCTTCAGAAGCAAGATTCGATCTATCCTGTAAAAGCACCAATTCTTTGGGCACTTCTCCTTCACCCGTACTAAACGACTTTTTATTTTTCTTTGAAACCTTATCCAGGACCGGAACTGCGGCAAGGAGCGGAAGGTAAGATGTTCTGAGCATATCCAGGTTGTTCACACTGTTGTCCATAAATTCACGGATAAATATGACTCCTGCAGAAAGCATGCCGCCCAACATTATTCCTAAAATCAAAAGGATTTTTTTATTTGGACTGATTGGACTGCCCGGTGTTAAGGCTGTATCTACTATGCGGCCAAAACCGAACTGAGACTGTCTTAATACCGACATCTCCGCATAGTTTTGTGATACAGTTAAATAGAGCTCTTCATTCATCGCAACATCTCTTTGCAGACGAGCCAACTGTGTCATACCCTCCGGTAGCGAATTCAAGTCCTGCTCAATCTCCCGCTTTCTTTGCTCCAATGCCTCACTTCGCGATTGAAGTTGATTTTGCTGAATTCTAAGTTCTGTTAATCGGGTTTGAATGGTCGCGATCATTTGGGCTCTCTCTTCGCTATCCATTCCGGTATATTCTTCATCTTCTGTAAACAACTGGGCCGAAAGATCTCTAATCTCTTGTTTTACTCTTTCAATCTCTTCATCCAAAAATTTTAATCTTGGTGGAGTCTGTTCGCGCTCCCTAACATTGGGATTCTTGGAAAGAATTAGGGTTCGCTCACCCTCATACCTTGCGAGCTGTTCCTGAGAATTTCGAATCCGGGGACCAATTGCCTCTGAAAACTGCTCCGTCAATCCCGGCTTCAAACTCTCCATTCTCTGCTCATGATTTTGAATGGCTTGTTTTACGGATTCCAGCTCTAAGTTAACCTGCTGAAGCTCCATCTCAACCGAAGTTTGCTGCGTGACGATTCCCGAAGCTTGTTCGTCCATCTGGACAATTCCGGTATTGTCCATAAATTCTTGCAACCTTCGCTCAGACTCTTGAAGCTTCTGCTCAATATCTCTCTTTTCTCTTTCCAAAAATTCAGCCGTCAATTCAGCCGCTCTTCTGTTCTCCTGAGTTGAACTTTCAACATAAATTTCCATCGCTCTGTTTGATACATATGAAGCCTCTTCAGGAGACGGACTTTCAAAACTAATTTCAATTACCTCAGAATCATCATTCGGTCGTAAAATTGATAGGTTTCTTTGGATTCGCCCTGTAACGGATGCTTCAGACGTCCTGCTAATATTCCCTTCTTCGTCTATGTTCCATAGAACAGGAAAGGCACGATGATCTCCCGGTTCCTCATTGATAAGAGATTCTGCAATTTTTTGTGCAAAATCTCTGGATCTCAGCACCTGAATCTCATTCGCAATCGTAGAGCTGGTTCCAACACCGGTCGTCTGAGAAATAATCCTGGAAAGTTCATCGTCGCCCGAAGAACCGGCACTGATGATCATCGTTCCGCTACTTTTATAGATAGGTGTCAATGTATCAGCATAAAACCATGCACCCGTTCCTCCAAGAATCACAAATAGTAGAATCAACCACTTATATTTTAAAATCAGGGAAACCAGGTATTTTGGGTCCAGTGCTCCCTGCCCACTGCTTTCATGATTTGAAATGGGATTTACCGGGACAAATTCAAACTTACTTCCTTGATTTGGCCCTCTCCCTTCATTATTGCTGTGTA
This sequence comes from uncultured Rhodohalobacter sp., assembly GCA_964401805.1. Taxonomy (GTDB): domain Bacteria; phylum Bacteroidota; class Rhodothermia; order Balneolales; family Balneolaceae; genus Rhodohalobacter. The sequence continues at coordinate 3,738 of CAYNZY010000094.1, read as the reverse complement.
TTATTTCTGACATACTCTTTTACCTTATAAAATCATTTACATCCATCAACATCTCACAAAGCCGAAGTAATGGAGCACGAAAACAATGATACCCGATTGAAGCGAAAAATAACAGAGAAGGTTACAGAATTAGCAATTCTTAATGCTGATCACTTAGGTATAAACTGCGTTAACATTATATTAATTGTCCACGTAATTGAATATTTCTGACCCAATAGTGACAAACCGTGCTTTTTGTACTAAGATTTGATCTTTTTAAATTCATTCATGGAGCTAATTTCTGCTTATTTAAATTTATTCTGATTTTATATAAAATTTGAAATTATTTGATCCTTTTTTAAGAAATCTCCTATTCACACAACCAATTTACAATCTTTTGTTTCGATCGCTATAAATCGTTGCTTTACAGGAGCCTCTCGTTAGAGACATTTAACTTTTTCTTGGCTAAGATATTCGATAGTATTTCTGATCAGGCAAATTGAGTGATTTGCTTTAGGTAAAAACAACGATAAAAACTTACGGGAGAACAGTATGATAACCAGGGGTATAATTGCATCTCTATTTTTAATTTTAGCATCAGTTTTGGCATTTTCAGCATGCGATGTCACTTCTGAGAAGGGTCTCGATGAGTCTCTTGATCCGGTACCGAATGTAACGAAGATTGAAGGAGCAGAAAATGCTGCCATTACGGTAAATCGTGGTGCCACCAGCAATTTTATGATTGACATTCAGAATGTTGATTGGAATAATTTGATCTCAAATGGCGAACGCGAGGCGTATTGTATCGCATGGGAAGATCCTATATCCAGTAACAATGCCACCTATGAGGGTGTAGGTGTATATTCCACTGAAGATGATGAACAGTTTGCAGATGTAAACCGGCTCTTTTCTATTAAGGACGCTCTCATAAAGGCTGACCCCGAAATAACCTGGCGTGAAATTCAGGTTGCGGTATGGTCACTTATACCATTTCAGGAATTTGATATGAATATGCCTGTCGATGAGTTGCCATCAGAGGTAGTCGAAAATGGTCAAATAAACTTCGACAAAGATAAAGTCCAGTTTATTTTAGACGCCGTTCATCAAAGAAACACGGCTAAAACTGCTGAGTTTTCGGGAACTTCAAATTTTTGGTTTGGCGGTAAAGATAAAACGATGTGTGTAATTGGCACCAGCGAGGATACTCAAACGCTGATCACTCCATGCGACGAAACTGCATATGCTTATGGAGGCAACCATAATTCCAATCATTGGGGTATAGCCGGTATTCCCGGAATGGACGGTTACGCAAACTGTTTTCCTGAAAATTTAGAACTTACAGCCGCCCGATGGGGTTGGACAAATGGAAAGCTTGAGGAAGGACAATATTCATTTCCATTGTATGCCGGAGCCGGACTTTGCAACCTTTCAAAAGGACAGTATTCAGGTGATGTTAATATCGACTATAGTGACGGTACAATGACCGTTACATTCACTGCAGCTGAGGGAACTTCTTTCCTGGAAACTCATCTGCATGCAAGTAGTGACCCATTGCCAAGGTTAAATAATGGGAGAATTTCAGTTGCTCCGGGCCAATACTCCAGCAATGATAAAGTAATTTCAACCACTGACACGGAAGTCATTTACGAAGTAGATAACCTTTCCGGTGAAGTTTATGTTATCGCTCATTCTGTGATGTCAGGATATGAGACTTCTGATGACGATTAAAACAACCATCCACTGATTTTATTAAAAAGGCTTTGGTCCATAAAGATCAAAGCCTTTTTTATTTTCTGATTATCAAGTTTTTAATTCATTGATTTCCGACTCAATATATCTCCGAAGTTGCTGCCGGCTCTTCGAAGATTTAATCCTCTTCTCTCTTTTCATTGCATCCGACCGGGTTTCAAAACTCTCTTTATACATTAACTTCCAGGGAATACCGGATTTGGTGTATTTACTCCGTCCCTGGTTGTGGCGCTTCAGCCGGTCTTCGAGGTCTGACGTTTGACCGACATAGTAACGGTCCACACTGAGGCTATAAAGTATGTAAACGCAATAACTCATATCCCAAAAATAGAAAAAGCCTCACAATTTTCATTGTAAGGCTTCTTGGAATGTGGGTGGTATAGGATTCGAACCTATGACCCCCTGCTTGTAAGGCAGGTGCTCTAAACCAACTGAGCTAACCACCCAAAATTTCAATAAAACTGATTCGGATCTATGACCCTCCCGATTGTACTGCATCGGGATGCTCTAAACCAACTGAGCTAACCACCCATTTTGTTTAACAGATTCCAAATATAAGAACTTCTTTACTCCCACAAAACAGTTTTTTACCAGAAAAAAATTTTTTATTTATACAGGTACACTTAACAGTGTTAAGTAGTGCCAATCAATCATATTGACCTTTTTTCTTATGGATAAAGATTCTTCTGCGAGACGAGTTGTGTTTGTCGATGGCGGCCGAACACCGTTTCTCCGTTCTCAAACTGATTTCAAAAAGTTTTCTGCCTACGATTTGGGCCGTTTTGCCGTTACCGGTCTCATCAATCAGACCAAACTCAATCCAAAGCACATCGACCACCTGTACTATGGAAATGTAATTCAGGATGTGAACACAAGCAATGTAGCACGGGAGGTTTCTCTTGCTTCTGGTATGGGTGATCATATTCCGGCAACCACCGTATCCATGGCGTGCATCTCATCCAATGTGGCACTGACTTCGGCGATGAACTCTATCAAGCTCGGACAGATAGATGGAGCCATTGTCGGAGGCGTTGAAGTGATGAGCGATATCCCGATTCGGTTCAGAAAGAAATTCAGACAAAAATTGTTGGAAACGCAGAAATATCGAAAACCAACGGATTGGCTCAAATTTTTTAAGGGATTACGACCTTCTGATCTTCTCCCCGAAATTCCTTCCATCTCAGAATTCTCCACAGGTGAAACCATGGGTGAAAGTTGTGATAAAATGGCTGCGAAATACAACGTGACCCGAAATGAGCAGGATGAATTTGCCTTACAGTCTCATCACAGGGCAGACCAGGCAGCTGATAAACTGCGCGAAGAGATCTATCCGGTTCCTGTTCAAAAGGGAGAAAAACTGATTGATTCAGATAATGGGGTTCGGGGCGATACATCCATGGAAAAACTGGAGTCCCTTCGTCCCGCATTTATCAAACCGCACGGGACCGTTACGGCCGGGAATGCTTCATTTCTGACTGACGGAGCCTCCGCAGCTTTGGTGATGAGTGAAGAGAAAGCGTTGGAGCGAGGTTATCAGCCGAAGTCTATTTTACATTCTTACAGTTATGTGGCACAACGACCCGGCGATGAGTTGTTGATTGGGCCGGCTTTTGCTGTACCAAAAGTATTGGACGAAATGAATCTAAACATTGATGACATAGACGTTTTTGAATTTCATGAGGCATTTGCCGGACAGATGATGACCGTACTCAAAGCCCTGGCCAGTGATGAGTTTGCAAAAAATCGTTTGGATCGCGATCAGAAGGTTGGTGAGATTCCGAGTGATAAACTGAACGCATGGGGTGGTTCACTTTCCATTGGCCACCCGTTTGCCGCAACCGGAATACGGCTGGTTACCACAGCCACAAACCGGCTCATCAAAGAGAACGGCAAATACGCTCTGATTGCAGCCTGCGCCGCCGGTGGACAGGGACATGCGATGATTATTGAAAGGTACTCTGAAAAATGATTACTAATGTTTATCTAGAATGAAAGTTAGACCTCCCCTCT
>CAYNZY010000093.1:0-8058 GCA_964401805.1 uncultured Rhodohalobacter sp. | reverse complement strand
CATCATCGTGTAAAAAACAATCTGGCTATTGTTTCAAGTTTAATGCAGATGCAGGCCATGAATAGTGAGAGTGAGGAGTTAAATCGTCAACTACTTGAGAGCGTACTGCGAATAAAATCGATGGCCGGCATTCACGAACAGCTCTATCAGGCACAAAATTTTTCAAAACTGCAGTTCTCCGACAGTTTGAAAAGCCTCTCAGAAAATATCGTGGATACGCTACAAACCGACACGGATGTTGAACTTAAACTTGATCTTGAATCCATCGAGCTCAATATCAATCAGAGTGTGCCCTGTTCCCTACTAATCAATGAAGTGGTCACCAATATTTTGAAACACGGATTTATTGGCAGAGATAAGGGAACAATACAGATTCAAACCAAAGTAGAAAGTGACCTGGTTACCATTCGCATTGAAGATAACGGAGTGGGATTGCCGGACGACTTTGACGAGAAAAAACACACCTCGCTCGGTCTCGAGCTCATCGATTTGCTCTCTAAGCAACTTGATGGTGAAAATCGATATGTATCAAATGGTAACGGCACAACGTTTGAACTGAAATTTCAAAGAGCAAATGTAAAGGGAGCCGCCAGCGGATTTTTAGTTTGATAAACAGTTAACTAAACTGTATAAGACACGATCCTTTCGGGAACATCCCAGGGCACACTTCGTACATGAAAATTCAATGATTACGACTTAAACATCTTGAGCACTATGGATAAATTTAAAAATACCGGAATGGTTATCTTGGGTATTTCAATCGTTCTGGGCTTCACTTCCCTTGGATATTTCATCAGCAAAGCAGCGTTCGATTTTAAGAGTTTTGAACGGTCGGTAACTGTGAAAGGCTTGGCCGAGCAGGAGCATCTGGCCGATATCGTAATTTGGCCGGTTCAGTTCACGGAAGCCAGCAACAGCTTGGACGGTGTATATCAATCGCTGGACAGCAGTGCAGAAAAGGTCAAAAATTTTCTTGTTGAAAGTGGGATTTCAGAGGATGAGATATCGTTCTCTACACCCTTGCTTACAGACCGTTCAGCCCAACGGTATGGTGGAAATGAAAATTACCAATATCGGTATATCGCATCTCAATCAGCTACGATATACTCTGAAAATGTTGAGAATGTCAGAAGCATGATGAGTGAGCTGGTTGAACTTGGAAAACAGGGCGTTACACTCAGTGGAAATGAGTATGAAATCCGGCCTGAGTACATTTTTACTCGCTTAAATGAGATAAAACCTGATATGATTGAGCAGGCGACCAAGGAGGCGCGTCAGGTTGCCGAGAAATTTGCTGAGGACTCAAATAGTCGCCTCGGTAAAATCAAAACCGCTTCGCAGGGACAGTTTAGTATTATGGATCGCGACAACAACAATCCACACATCAAAAAAGTGCGAGTGGTTTCTACAATTGTGTACTATCTGTCGGACTAAATTTTGGATAGCGAAGTGGTCTCCCCTTGAGGGGAGTATCCGCCTCAGGCGGAGGAAGGGTGTTCGTCCTATTTCCCTGCCAATCACTTGGAGAACTAAAATCAATCAATAAATATCCCCTATCAAAATCCTGGGATCGGGATAGATTTTTAAAGCGTTCTCAATCTCCTCGTCTGAAACGACTCCGGGCATATCCGCCTCACCGGGGTCCTTAGTACTGATTTGGTAATGCAAATGTGGTGGCCAGTTTCCGTTCTCTTTTTCACAGCCAAGTTCTCCCACTTTCTCACCGCCATAAACATTTTGGCCCGGCTTGAGATCCTGCAAGCTTTCAGGTGATAAATGGCCGTAGAGTGCATAATAGGTTGTGCTTTCAACGCGGTGTTTCAATACCAGGGTGCCACCGTAGTTTCCTTCTTGCGCATGATCGGCTACGTAAGCCACTACACCGTCTAACGGAGAATAGACAGGTTCTCCGGCTTTGGCCCAAATATCGATCCCCATGTGAATATTCCGGCGATTCTCGTATTGAGGAGCCAGGTACATATTTTTCCGTTTTTCGCTGTATCCGCCAACACCCCAGCCTCCGCTATTTACGAACTGAGTCATTTGATCCGGGTCGTACCCTTCTGAAAAATCGAATACTTCATAGTCATCCGGCAGGTTCATCACCGGGTGGTTTTTTGTTTTTTTCATTAACAACTAAACTATCATTCCTTTGGGTGTACATTTCTAAAATCTCGAGCTTGATGCAGTACACTTAAAACTTCAATACGGTTTTTCGAATTATTCAAAAAGTAAACTATTCTATACGGATGATGAAAAACCTCACGAATTTCTTTTTGATTCATCTCAGGAACAATTCTTCCCGTCAATGGGTTTTCCGCTGCTTTTTCAGCTTTTGATATGATTTTACTAAGTGTTTGTTTTGCATAAAATGGAGAATCTGAAGCTATATAATCAAAAATTTTATCAAGGTGCTGTTCTGATTTTTTAGTCCAGAAAACCTTCATTTTTCTTCAAGATATTTTCTCTTAATCACAGAATGGTCAACTAAATCTCCTCTCTTTGAATCCTCTAAGCCATCTTCAATAGATTGACGAACATAAATGCTGTACATAACATCATCCCAATTAGCATCATCAGGTAAACCATCAAGCAAGTTCACCATCTCTTTTTTTAGTTGAGGTAGGTCCATAATTATGCTTATCGATTTAATTGAATTTTGATTTAATAAAAATCATACAGATTTGAAAAAGAAACGCTGTTATAAATAAACAACGAAATTTATAATAATGCTATTACTCGCTGATTTTCGCAACTTATTCCTCTGTGCAACTCAGCGATGAACCAGCGATAATCTTCGAGAAATTTATTTAATCTGCCACTCGTTTTTGAATATAATCTGAGCTCATCAAACCGAGTGCACCCATATATTTCAGTTTAAATCGGATCTCATCCCCTACCTTATATCCCTTTTCGTTTGTGCCTACGTCCAGAATCAGCATATCCGAACTGGCATCCAGAATTTTGATGTTTTCATTCACAGGGATTAAATAATCGGGCTGAATATCAAGCACTCCAATATCTATAATGGCTCTGTAAGAGGTTTTACCAAAATCGTCTTTCGACACTTGTGTCTGTTTTCCCTGTGGATTCAATCCCAACTCTCCGGTTGGAACTACGGGTTTTTCTGATATCTCAATCACCTGTGTATAAAGTTCCATAACCTGATCACTCATCCCTTCGATCAGTCCGTCTGTAAAAAGATCTTTCCCAAAAAAGAGTGCTTCTCCTATACGAAAGTGGTTTACCCCATCAGGCAGCTGATCCCTCATCAATAGCGGAATGGTAACTGTTGTACCGCCTGATACCAATGGAATCTCTTTTTTAAACCTGAGTTCAATAATCTGTTTATAGAGTGCAAGCTGAATGAGTTTATCTCCATCCGGCATTACACCATGCATGCAGTTTAAGTTGGTTCCCAGGCCAATCACTTCTATTCCGGGCAGCTTGAATACCTTCTCATAAAAATTGATCAGATCTTCACGCATCACGCCCTCACGTAAATCACCCATTTCAATCATGATAATTACTTTATGAGTTTTATCCTGGCGTTGCGCCTCTTCAGATAACTCATAAAGCGTTGAGAGTTCGGTATTCAGACTCACATCTGCATATTTCACCACGTCCGGAATAATATCTTTCGGCGGTGGTTTGATGTAGATTGTCATCGTATTCGGATCAATCTCCTTGATCCTTCTGAGATTGCTGATTCTGGAGTCGTGAACCTCACCGATCCCCAGTTTGATCACCTCTTCCAGAAAATCCCGATTTCCACAGAGAAGTTTGGTTGTAATTCCCCACTTGATGCCGTTCTTTTTGAAGAGTGAGTCGAGATATTCGAAATTGTGTTGAAGCTCACTTCTATAAAGTTTTACGTATGCCATAATGTTCAGTACACAGTGTGTCAGTGTTCAGTGTTTCAGACACATCATTGAAATTATCTCTGGATTACTATTTTTTCAGCCTCATTTCGAGGTATTTGCTGGTAAAACCAAACTTCTCATAGAGGAACTTAGCAGGATTGTCGGGTTCAACGTGAAGAGCAATATCACCTTCTGTTTCATCAATAATTCGTTGCATGAGTGCCTTACCTACACCCTGACCACGGGTTTTTTCATGTACTGCAATATACACCAGTATATGCTCAGGGATATATCCCCCCATATTGGTATTATTAATAATAACAACTCCCAGTATCTCATCACCTTCGTGAGCTACAAGAATAAAGCCTCCTTGTCCCACTTTATCGCCATAAGCGTAAGCAATACATTTCAGTATCGCTTCGCGTTCATCCCCGTACTGTTCCAGATGTTCAAACAAAAAATCTGCAATCTCGTCTCTTGAAAATTTGGGATCGCTGTCTTTATCGTTCTTTATAATGGTATATTCGATGTTCATTCTATTTTGAATTATAAATGATGAATTTTGAATGTTGAATTCTATCACAACTCATTCGACATTCAAAAGTGAAAATTAATCATTTTTATTTTTATTCGTCAGTAAACTCACCCCGATAAATGATATTGCAGACGCCGTAATTCCAAAAACATTCGGATCTAATTCATACGGTAGTTCGATGCCGGAATATCGCAATCCGATTGTTGTAAAACCACCTATCAGCATAGCTGTCATAGCGCCGGCCGGAGTACTTTTTTTCCAGAATAGTGCTCCGATTACAGGTACAAAAAGTCCGGATACCATAAAGGAATATGAGTCAAGCATTAAATCAAGTACGTTGGTCATTGTTCCCGCCAACAGAAGAGCAAGAGCGCCGATTATTAGAGTTACAACCTGAGATAACCGGACAAATTTTGGATTGTCAGAATCGAACGGTACAAATCGGCCGATTATATCTGTCACTACATTTCCTGATGAGGCCATCAAACAGCTATCAGCAGTTGATAGAATCGCTGAAAAGTAAGCCGCCATCATGATGCCCAAAAGGCCAACCGGCAAGACAGTTCGCAACAACATCGGTAAGCCGGTTTCCGGATCTGTATCTGAAATATCGGCTGCTCCCAGATATTCGAACATCCCCTGGTCGGCTCCAACTTTTGCGAAAAGTCCCAAAAGAACGCCCAAAAATGCCATGATCGGCCATTCAAAAACACCGGCCAAATACCAGGCTCGTTTTGCGGTTTTTTCATCACTACACGCGTATATCCTTTGGTAAAGCGTCATTCCCACAAACCATATCGGTATGATGGTCACTGCCCAATAGACGATATCCTGCCATGACACATTTGTCAGAGTCAGCATTTCCGGAGCAACAGTAGCACGAATCGCCTCTATGCCACCTATCTCGATGTATGCAATCGGAACGCCGATAAAAATCAATCCAAACATTAACAATGCCCACTGAATCGTATCGGTGTAGATAACAGCTTTCAAGCCTCCTAAAACGGTATAGACTACTGCAACCGTACCCATTATGTAAAGCGCCATGGTTTGGTCCAGATCGGCGAATGTTCCGCTGGCTAATTTTGCTCCGGCCAGCATCTGTGAGCTGGTAAAACCGGCATACCCTATAGCCGAAATAATTGCAGCAACCAATGCTACATTTGGTGAGTAGTAGTGTTCAAAAACCTGGGGAAATGTATATGCATTGTCGAATGCCCGGTTCTGCTTAACTTTGGGAATCAGAAAAACTGCTGCAAGCCAGGCACCGATCAATCCGGTAAATAGCATCCAGGAACCTGAAAGGCCCATCACAAATCCTAAACCACCCAGGCCGATGGAGAAACCGCCTCCTACATCTGTTGCCACTACAGACAGACCTACATGATAGCTTTTCATTTTTCGGCCGCCTACATAGTAGTCGTCACCGCTTTTATTTCTCTGGAAAAAGAAATACCCAAAACCAAGCAAGCCCACGATGTAGAAGATAAATATGGATAAATCAACAGGATGCATGGGACACCGTTACGATTGGCTGTTCATCGGTGTACTCAGTCATGACGTTTTTTATAGTCAGTTTGAAAAAGTTGCTCTTATGGTTTTTGACACGCCTTAAGGTAAGAGGTATGTTGCTGAGCTTCAAATTTGGAGGCGGAAAAGATTTTGATGAAATAGTAATCATGTACTGCCCACGGCCGGGGCAATGTTAGAAGTGACTAGTCACTTTCTTATTACAAATATGATACCCCATCCGGGGCATTAATCGGCTGGTTCTGATTTTTACAATTCAGATGACCATCGAACATCAACAGATAGTATTCTTCAAATGATAAGCTGCTCCAGAGGAGCAGTAGCTTTGTAAACGGCAAAGCCTTAGAAAACTACCTGCACCAGAGGTGCAGAACCAATCCTTACAAAGTCTTCATGGATATTCGCTGAATCAATCTTCAAAAGGCTTAAAAATATACCTGTCGTCATAATCCACACCATAAGATTTAAGCAGTTCTATGTACTCGTCCCGGAATGTCTTTTTTTTATGATGCTCTTTTTGCCTTTGGATATAATGATAAACCCGGTCGATATGGCTTCTACTATAAGAGAAGGCTCCATAACCCTCTTGCCATCTGAAGTTGCCGCGAACAAGTCCGTTATCCTTGATCCACTTTGAAGACTCACCTTTGACCACCTTAATAAGCTCTGACATATGATCTACCGGCTGAAACCCGATAAACATATGAAGATGATCGGGCATACCGTTTATGTTGATCATTTTGTGAGACTTATTCTGAACAATCCCGGTTATATATCTATATAATTTTGTCTCCCAGTCAGGTTGAATCAGACTCCTTCTGTTTTGAACAGCAAACACAAAGTGGATATAAAGCTGGGTGTATGTATCGGCCATTAGTTTCTCCGTTTATTCTATTTTTAGTAAGAAGCTAAAAAGCCGATATCCTTACAGAATTTTTGTTCTGCCCCGCCGGGGCAGTTTCAGAAGTAACCAGTCACATTCTGCTTACAAACATAATGCCCCGTCCGGGGCATTGATTGGCCATTTCTTATTTTACGATTCAGATGTCCATCCCAGGAGTTGTTAATCTATAGAGAAAGGATCCGCTTTGAAATCTGCCTGAGTTTCATTTTAGAATTTAGTTTAGTATTGGCTTTACAAAATGGTTTTTTTGTAGTTGTGATTTGCTTTCTGTTTCAAATCAAATAATTCAACTCAGGTATCTAAGGGCGGTTGGCATTTCTATTCATTTGAAAATGCTTTAATGGATCGATAAAATTAAAGATTACCTGTATTCTAAAATGACTCTGATCTTAACCACGCATTAACCACGCAAAATCCATGTAGGGCATCAGCAGTCATCAGGTTGGTATTCACCTCATGATAAGCTGCTCCGGCGGAGCAGTAGCTTTGTGAAACTGCAAAGCCCTAAACTCCTTACCTGCACCCGAGGTGCAGTACCTTTTCTTGAGATCAGTACCATATCATTGAGTCTCCTTTTTTGAGTAAAAACACCACTCCAAACCCAAAATTTCCTCACATATCACTGATTCAGGTTTTCATGGAAACACTACAAATAAATTCTAATCTAATGTTGACATGGTAAGAAATTAATCCTTATCTTAGGGATCTAGTTGAGAGATGGTAATGACATCAATAAAACTCAACATTACATATTGACATCGCGGGGTGGAGCAGCTGGTAGCTCGTCGGGCTCATAACCCGAAGGTCGTAGGTTCGAATCCTACCCCCGCCACTTTTAGAAAAAGCTCAATTGCTCACGCAGTTGGGCTTTTTTTATTTTTCCACAAACATCATGTTTACTGTATACATCCTATACTCTGAAAAATACGATAAAATTTATATTGGCTATACCTCTAACCTTCAGCAACGATTCAAAGCTCATAACAAACTTGCCACGAAAGGCTGGACAGTCAAGTACAGGCCTTGGAAAATTATTCATACCGAACTGTATAAAACCAAGGCAGATGCATTGAATAGGGAAAAAATGCTTAAGGGTGGACAGGGACGAATATGGATTCGTGAACATTTATTGTAGAGGTAGCTCCTCGGGCTCTTATCCGCCTGAGGCGGACGTAGGTTCGAATCCTACCCCCGCCACTTTTAGAAAAGCTCAATTGCTCACGCAG
>CAYNZY010000092.1:0-8075 GCA_964401805.1 uncultured Rhodohalobacter sp. | reverse complement strand
TCTTCCAGCTCGTTGAGCAGGTTTTCGCAGCTTCGCTGAACGATATCAAACACATTGTTGAATCCGTCCATCCCGCCGTAGTAGGGGTCGGGAACTTCGGCGTTATTATCGGATTTCGGGTCAAACTCTCGCATCAGTTTAACTTTATCGGAAAAGGAACCACTATCGTCCAGGGCCAGAATGTTTTCGTAGTTTTCTCGGTCCATCGCCAGAATCAGGTCAAACTCGTTCAGGTCTTCGGCTTCAAATCGCCGGGCTCTTGATTTGAGCTCAAACCCTCGTTCATTCGCCACTTTTTGCGCCTTGCTGTTGGCCGGCTCCCCGATGTGGTAAGCAGACGTCCCGGCCGAATCGATATAGAAATAGGACTGAAGACCGCGTTCGTTCACCAAGTGCTGCATCACTCCCTCGGCGGTCGGGCTGCGGCAGATATTTCCGAGGCAGACAAAGACGATTTTGTATGGATTTTCTTTTGTGATGGGGTTTGGGGCAGTCATAATTGAAATAGATGATGTTCTTTATAGTTCTGACTCAATTATAAGGTCTTAACTCAATTTTTTAAACAAAACTTTAAACTGACTTTCTCCGTCTTTTCTTCCTCATCAATACAATTCTCAAACCCGTCATCAATCTGGCCCAGCGGGCAGGTTTCTTCATCATCATTGGGGTTTTCACCCGGATCGCAGGTTTCGCAGGGGTCGGATGAACCGCCGGGTATAATGGGTTCCCACGGGTTAGGATCAGATGGATCTTCCGGCGGAGCAGGAGGTCAGGGCGTCATTCATCGATCAAACTCTGGTTCACCTCAGTAATTGCTTTACTTTTTATAAGGAATACGATCAGGCTATTAATTAGATATTACTGCCGCATATAAGTACTCCTCGAAAGACCGACACCAGTATTATAAAGAAGGATAAGTCGTTCGTCTGTCAGTGAATCGATTAAAAAAATCTGTTGATCATCAGCATTTTCAATATTCGTTAAAATGAGTTCATGCATGGTTAATCCAGACGGTGTGGCTGCCTCACATATTGTCCAATTGTAAGTAGCAATTAATTCACCGTCAATGTAGTCTTTCTGGAGCCCATCATCCGTAAATACAAGTTCTACTTCTCCGGAGTTTGATTTCCATGTCCCGACAATTAGCGAGTCCGGTTGTGCTAAAACGGTCCCCAAAAAGCTTGATAAAATGAGTGAGACTGTGATATAGATTGACATAAATAGGTTTACTACTGTCTGAAATAAGTATTCCTGGATAACCCAACACCTGTGTTGTACACGAGTATCAGTCGTTCTTCTGTCAGTGTATCGATGATAAAATTTTTCTGATCATCAGGATTTTCAATATTGATCAGTACCAATTCACGTTTAGTTAATCCAGAAGGTGTAGACACTTCTCGGATTGACCAATTGTAGGTTTTATAAACGTTGTATTTATAATAAGTGGTAAGTGTATTTTCCGCATGATATACCCACCGATTTTCAAATGAGCTTCCTTCTGCCACCCATGTTCCAACTATTTCTTCCTGTGTGTTGTTAGAAATCAACATTATAAGAAATAAGATACCTGAGGTGGTTTTCCATCTATTTAACATCTTCAATAATTGATTCATCAAAGTAAATTCCGTTAGTGTTTTGCCCATGCGACCGGAAGCGGCTGAACCCACTTCTGCAGATTTTAAATCAGTTTCATACAATTCCTTGCTGAAATTAGTGAATCTTTAATAGATCTGTTTCTACTCCCCTCACAAAACTTTAACCTGACTTTCTCCGTCTCTCCCTATATATTCACCCGCTAACGAAAAACAGGTACAAATTTGCAGGTGCGATAAGGTATATTCATTGCAAACCTTTTCGTATATTTAGTGCTTATAAAATTTTTCAGAATGAACGATATCGTTCAATATGGCTAAAAAATTCGACGAAGTTAAACAGCTCGCTTACCCAAAAGCGGAAGTGGAAATCCTCAACTGGTGGAAGGAGAATAAGATTTTTAAGAAAAGTCTGACTTCCCGCGAGGATGGAATTCCGTTCACGTTCTATGAAGGACCACCCACCGCTAACGGAAAACCGGGTATTCACCACGTGATGGCCCGGACCGTGAAGGATCTGTTCTGCCGCTACAAAACGCTGAAGGGTTTTCGTGTAGACCGCAAAGGCGGATGGGATACTCACGGCCTTCCGGTAGAGATTGAAGTGGAGAAGGAGCTGGGGCTTGAAGGGCGCTCGCAGGTGGAAGAGTATGGAATGGCGGAATATAACGCCAAATGCCGCGAGAGTGTGCTCAAATACAAGGATTTATGGGATGAGCTGACCAACCGAATGGCCTACTGGGTGGATCTGGACGATCCGTATGTGACGTTCGAAAACGACTATATCGAATCGGTCTGGTGGGCGTTCAAACAGCTCTATGATAAAGGGCTGGTGTATCAGGGATATAAAATCCAGTGGTACTCGCCGGGCAGCGGTACCGTGCTCTCATCTCACGAGGTGAGTCTCGGGTATAAAGAGACACAGGATCCCTCGATCTATGTGAAATTCCCGCTGGATGCCGATGAAAATGTTTTCTTCCTTGCCTGGACCACAACTCCGTGGACCATCGTTTCGAACATGGCGCTGGCCGTGAACCCGAAACTGGAGTACGTAAAGGTAAAAGTGAGTGAAGGCGATCGCACCGAATTTTATATTCTTGCCAAAGATTGCCTGGAAGATGCGCTTAATCACGACTATGAAATTGTAGATAGCTACAAAGGATCAGACCTGACCGGCTGGATCTACAAGCCGATTTTTGATTTTGCCCTCGAGGAGTATGATAAGGAAGATGCCTGGAGAGTGATTGAGGCCGATTATGTGACCACTGAAGACGGTACCGGCGTGGTTCATACCGCTCCCGCTTTCGGTGCGGATGACTACGAGTCGTGTAAGAAAGCCGGAATTCCTATGTTCAACCCGGTTGATCAGGAAGGGCGATTTACCGATCAGGCACCCGATTTTGCAGGGCAGTGGTTCAAGGATGCCGACAAAGAGATTAATCGCGCCATCAAGGAGAAGAACCGCATGTATCATCACGATGTATACGTGCACAACTATCCGTTTGACTGGCGTAAAGGAACCCCGCTGATGTCGTACCCGGTGGAGTCGTGGTTTATTCGCACCACCGAGGTGAAGAAAAAGATGGTGGAGCTGAACAAGGGAATTAACTGGAAACCGGAGAGTACCGGAACCGGACGTTTCGGAACCTGGCTCGAAAATAACGTGGACTGGGCCGTTTCGAGGCAGCGTTATTGGGGAACCCCGATTCCGCTCTGGGTGAGCGACAAAAATCCCGAGCATATCGAATGTGTGGGCAGCGTTGAGGAGCTTCGCAAGAAAGCAGGGATCTCCGATGATGTGGAGATCGACCTTCACCGACCACATATCGACGATTATACATGGGAAGGCCCCGATGGCGGAACGATGAGGCGTATTCCGGATCTGTTGGACGTCTGGTTCGATTCCGGCTCCATGCCGTGGTCGCAGTGGCACTATCCGTTTGAGAACAAGGATAAGTTTAAGGAGAACTTCCCGGCTGATTTTATAGCCGAAGGTGTGGATCAGACACGTGGATGGTTCTACACGCTTCACGCGCTGGCAACCATGCTGTTTGATAAACCAGCGTATAAAAACGTGGTTTCCAACGGACTGGTTTTGGACGCCAACGGCGAGAAGATGAGTAAGTCGAAAGGCAATTCTGTGGATCCGTTTGAGGTGATTCAGAAGTATGGAGCTGATACCGTTCGTTGGTATATGATGAGCAACTCCTCTCCGTGGGAGAATCTCAAGTTCAGCGAAGAGGGTCTGCAGGAGACGCAGCGTAAGTTTTTTAATACGATTGTGAACACCTACTCTTTCTTTGCGATGTATGCGAACATCGACGGATTTACATACTCCGGTTCACCGCTGCCAAAATCGGAGCGCACGGAGATGGACCGATGGGTTATTTCCCGGCTTAACACAACCGTTAAATCGGTGGATGAGTTTTTGGATGAGTATGAGCCGACTAAAGCGGCACGCGAAGTGGAGCGTTTTGTTGAAGAGCTGAGTAACTGGTATGTACGCCGCAACCGGCGCCGCTTCTGGAAAGAAGGCAAGAGCCTGGATAAGACGGCCGCCTATCAAACTTTGTATGAGTGCCTTGTGAGTCTGGCGAAAATTGTCAGCCCAACGGCTCCGTATCTTGGTGAGTGGCTCTATCAACGACTGAATGAAGTGACCGGACAGGATGAAGAGTCGGTGCATCTGTCATTCTATCCAACCGTGGAAGAGACAGCGATCGACAAGCAGCTCGAGCGACGGATGGATATTGCACGAACGGTGAGCTCGATTGTGCTTCGGGTGCGGAATCAGATCGATATCAACGTACGTCAGCCGCTTTCAAAAATCATTCTTCCGATTGATAAGGAAGAAAGAGCTGTGGTTGAAGCCGTAAAAGATATTATATTAGATGAGGTAAACGTTAAAAAAATTGAGTTTGTAGACGATGATTCAGGCATTGTGAGCAAATCGGCCAAGCCGAACTTTCCTGTATTAGGGAAGCGACTTGGGAAAAAGATGAAGCCGGTTGCCGCCCGAATCCAGAATCTCTCTACCGACGAGATTACCGAATATGAAAATGAGGGTGCTATAGAGCTCGATCTTGAGGATGGTGAAACGGTACGTATTTCATCCGGTGAGATTGAGATTCAGCGTTCAGGCTTGCGGGGCTGGTCGGTAGAGACAGAAGACGGAATTACCGTTGCCGTGGATACAGAAATTACACCTGAACTTCAAAAAGAGGGACTCTCACGCGAATTTGTGAATCGAATTCAAAATATGCGTAAAGAGGCCGACTTTGATGTGACTGATCGAATTGTAATCGGATTTTCCGGGAATGATGAAATTGCGGAGGCAGTTGAAGCAAACCGGGAGAACATCAAGTCAGAAACCCTCGCCGAAGACATTACCCCTGAACTACTTGACGTATCTGATTTTGTGAAGTCCTGGGATATCGAAGACCGGGACTGCGAAATTTCGATACGGAGAACTACTAACAACTAATCATCAGTATTATGGCATCTTCAAAGGATTCCAAGACAAAGGATAGAATCAGTCCCTACAATGACGAGGAACTGGAGTACTTCCGTGAAATTATTCTAAAAAAGCGAGACGAAGCGGAACAGGAGCTGAATGCTCTGCAAAGCACACTGCGTGAAAGTATGGAAAACTCTTCCGATGAGTCAGCTTACTCATTCCATATGGCGGATGCCGGAACGGATGCTCAGGAGCGCGAAAAAACGTATATGCTTTTTAATCGCACCAAAAAGTTTATCCGCTATCTGGATGACGCTTTGGTTCGGATCAACAATAAGACTTACGGCGTTTGCAAAGTTACCGGCAAAAAAATTGCCAAAGGCAGACTGGAAGCGGTACCTCATACTCAGTTGAGTATTGAAGCTAAACTGAAACGCAGATAGAGTCTATATTTTGTCAGAAAAAGCAAAAAAGCTGCTCGTATTTTCAACTCCGGCGGTATTTGTACTGATCATTGATCAGATTACAAAACACATTGTCCGAACATCACCGGAACTGCACAGGGTTGATCTCATTGAAGGGTGGCTCGCTTTTAACTTTACCAAAAATCCCGGTATGGCCATGGGAATGGACTGGCTGTCTACGCCTACCATAAGTGTGATAGCTATTACGGCTACGATCGGGATTATCGGCTATATTCTTTATACGCTGAACCGGGCAAACTACGCCTACCTGACCTGCATGGGATTAATTATCGGCGGTGCCCTCGGTAATATTTACGATCGCATCTTTATGGGAATTGCCGGTGATTACGGTGGAGTTCTGGAGGGGCATGTTGTCGATTTTATTCATTTCTACCTGCAAATCGGGGATACACCTGTTTTTCCATATATCTTTAATGTTGCAGATATTGCAATAACCACTTCAATCATTATTCTTCTTCTTTTTCACAAATGGATCATGCCTGAGGAAGAGACTGAAGAGAGTGATCTGAATTCGGAAGCAGAGTTGAATGAGGCAGAATTGAGAGCTTCGAAAATAGAGAGTGCCGATCAGCTCGATGATACAGAGGTAGGGCCTGAAAAGGGTTGATGGTAATAAGTTTGTAGTTTTCAGTTGGCAAATCCCATGGCTGATGTTTGGAGTATAAGTTAATCACAGGAAAAATAGAACACACTCATACTATTCCGTGCTTCCCTGGCAAAGATGCGCATTTTATTGCCACGAGGACACAAAGGCTCAAAGTTCCACGAAGTAAACCTGCTTGCCCCTACTATTGAGCCATACGGTGTTAACTTTGGAGCTGATCATATTAATACTTTTAACAAATATGATGGGTATAAATAAAAAAAAGACGTTGGGCGCAATTGCTGCCGGGCATCCCGAAACAGCAAAAGCTGCTGAGCAGATACTTCTCGATGGTGGCAATGCTTTTGATGCTGTGATAGCTGCACAGCTGGCAGCTTTGGTCGCGGAACCGGTGCTGACTTCATTGGGCGGCGGCGGATTCATGCTGGCAGAAACGGCTTCCGGAAGCCAAACGTTGTATGACTTCTTTGTCCAGACGCCCATCCATAAAAAAGACCCATCCCGGTTAAGTTTTAGTCCAATAATGGCTGATTTTGGTGATGCAGAACAAGAGTTTCATATTGGGCCCGGATCTATTGCGGTACCCGGTATGGTAAAGGGCCTGTTTGATATTCACAGGGATCTCTGCACTCTGCCGATGAGAAGACTTGCCGAACCCGCCATTGAGCTGGCGCGTAAAGGTGTGGAAATGAACTCTTTTCAATCCGGCATCTTTGACATTGTAAAGCCGATCTATTTCGATTCGCCCGAGCCGAAACGCATTTTTCAAAGCTCAAAGGAGGCAGGTCAACTGATTCGCGAAGGTGAGGTGTTAAAACAGCCGGAGCTTGCAGAACTCCTGGAACAGCTGATCATTGATGGGGAACAGCTATTTTACGAAGGGGAAATCGCAGAAAAGATCTCAAGAATTTGTCGGGAAGATGGTGGACATCTGACCAAGGATGATTTCAAAGACTATCGGATCATTAAAAGAGAGCCGTTAAAAGTCAGCTATCGTGGCAACGAAATCGCAATCAACCCGCCACCGTCGTCGGGAGGAATCCTGGTAGGGTTTGCATTGAAACTGATGGAATCAATTGATTCCGGGAAGTTTAAACCGGGCGATGAAGCGTGGCTTGACACCGTTGCATTTATACAAAAGATGACAAACAGAGCAAGGATTGATGCTTTTATCGAAAATCCATCAGATGACCCCGCCTTGAAACTTCTTGACCCGGAATATCTGGAGGTCTATAAGAAAGAGATCAGCAGGAGAGCGGCATCGTTCAGAGGCACAACCCATATCAGTATTGTTGACAAAGAAGGCAATATGGCAAGTATGACCTCCAGCAATGGAGAGGGAAGCGGAGTGATGATTCCCGGAACGGGCTTCATGTTCAATAATATGCTCGGTGAGCAAGACCTGAATCCGGGTGGATTTCATGCATGGAAGCCGAACGAGAGAATGACATCCATGATGACTCCCGGTATTTTAAACATGAATTCAGGTAACCGGGTGGTTTTTGGATCGGGTGGATCAAACCGTATTCGCACGGCTATCTTACAAGTTCTTCTGAATCTGATAGATTTTAAGATGTCTTTAAGAAAGTCTATTGAAGCACCAAGAATTCACATTGAAGAGAAACAGCTGCATGTGGAAAATGGATTTGGCTCCGGTCAGCTGAAAAAACTGAAAGCTCTCTATCCCAATCATAAAATCTGGAGTGAGAAGAGTCTGTTTTTTGGAGGAGCACACTCGGTTAGCTTCGGCCCGGATGGATTTTCAGGTGCAGGTGATGGAAGGCGGGGTGGAGTGGCAGTAGTGGTGTCAGATCGGTAGAATAAAGTTGGCGGTTAGCAGTTGGCAGTTCTCAGTTTGCAAATATTAAACCAAGTTCACTTTTGAGACCTGAGACCTGAGACCTGAGACCTGAGACCTGAGACCTGAGACCTGAGAC
>CAYNZY010000091.1:0-8454 GCA_964401805.1 uncultured Rhodohalobacter sp. | reverse complement strand
TCTTTTGCATCTGGCTGACTTTCCCCTTTGGGCCAAAATTATCATCGGGGTGATGTTGCTCGATTTTATGGGCGCCTGGCTGATCCACTGGATTGAGCACAAAATAAAATGGATGTGGAAATTTCACCTGGTTCACCACAGTGATACAACCGTGGATGTGACCACCGGTCTGCGACATCATCCGGGCGAGACAATATTCAGAATCTTCTTTACCATTTTGGGAGTCTTTCTGGTGGGCATACCGATTGGAATTGTGATGCTTTACCAAAGCCTTTCTGTACTATTTGCGCATATAACCCACGCCAACATCAACATGCCGCGAAAAATAGACCGGACACTATCTTATCTTTTTGTGACGCCCAATATGCACAAAGTTCATCACCATTATACCCAGCCTCTGACGGATACCAATTATGGAAACATATTTGCCGTATGGGACCGATTATTTGGCACTTTTGCGGAGGTGAATGATGTTCAGCACTTGAAGTATGGAATTGATACACATTTGGATCCCTCCGAAAATGAGGATTTAGGGAATTTACTGAAGATCCCGTTTCAGGAGTATAGGCCTCCGACGGATGCAACATTGAGTGATACGGCCAAACTGAAAGTAGAGAAACTTGGTAAAAACAGAAGATAAAGGTAACTCGTAAAGTTGACGAATATGGACGAAGTAAAAAACAATAAGGATAAGAAGCGATATGAATTGTCTTTGAACGGAAAAACAGCCGTTGCAGAATATATCCTGAACAAACAGGGGGTTCTGTTCTTCACCCATACAGAAGTACCGGGAGAACTCGAAGGGCAAGGAGTAGCATCAAAATTGATAGAGGAAGCTTTCAGAGATGCTGAGGAGAGAGATTTGAAAATTGCTCCCATCTGTCCGTTTGTAAAATCATATCTGCAGAGACATCCTGAGTGGAAAAGACTGCTGGCTGAAGAGCATCGATTTTAAGAGCTCTTTTTTCAACCTTTTGCAGTGAATGATTGTTACATTTTGTTTCTTTAACCCATGCTAAATTACAATAAATAAGATCATAGTTTGATGAATCACCTGATACGAAATCTTTCCTTTTTACTGGTTGCAGGACTATTTGCGGTTTCCTGTGCAACAACAGAGCCTGCTTCATCGGTGCCCGGCTCTGATTCACCCAGGGCTGAACGCTCTGACTCGAATGGCTACAGCAGCGTTATTACCGAAGAAGCCGAAACCCAGCGCGGAGTTGTAGACGTACACACTGTGGGCGATAAAATTTATTACGAAATCCCCGACTCCCTTTTGGGCCGGGATTTTCTGATGGTGAGCCGCGTGGCAAGTGTTCCAAGTAACTTCTTTGGTTTTAGAAGCAGCGGCTCCAAAACGGCAGAGCAGGTCATTGCTTTTGAAAAGGTGAATGACAAAATTAATATACGGCAGCGGCTTTATAACAGCGTTGCGCCCGACTCTCTTCCCATTTCCCGATCGGTTCGGGCAAACAATTACGAGCCAATTATTGCGTCTTTTGATGTGGAAGCAATCGGCCCGGACAGTACCACTACGGTAATTGAAGTGAACAGCCTTTTTGAAACGGATGTACCGGCTATTTCAGGTTTACAGGGGTGGTTAAGAAGTTCCTATCAGGTTCGTCGTCTGGATGGAAACCGAAGCTATATAGAACGTGTTCGTACCTATCCTGAAAATGTGGAAGTTCGTCATGTGATGACCTACGAAGCGATGAATCCGCCATCATCTTCCAACACCAACAGTATTTCATTATTGATGAACCAGTCTATGGTACTTTTGCCTAAAGAGCCGATGCGTCCCCGATTTTATGACTATAGAGTTGGATGGTTTACCGTCAATCAGCTCGATTTTGGCTCAAACGAGCAGAAAGCTGCAACCCGGTCTCTTATTCGCCGATGGAGACTTGAGCCGTCTGACCCCGAAGCCTACGCCCGTGGAGAGCTTGTTGAACCGGTTGAGCCTATTGTTTACTATGTAGACCCCGGAACGCCTGAGGAGTATCGTCAGGCCGTAATTCAAGGAGTTGAAGACTGGAATGTAACGTTCGAGGAAGCCGGTTTTAAAAATGCCATTCAGGCTAAACTTCCTCCTACAGAAGAAGAGGATCCTGACTTTGAACCGGAAGATATTCGGTACAATATGGTTCGATGGATTGCCAATACAACACGTAATGCAACCGGGCCAAGTATGTCCGATCCGCGAACCGGAGAGATAATCGGCAGTGATATTATCTGGTACCATAATCACATTCGCTCTTACAGAAATCGCTTAATGCTGGAGACCGGAGCCGCTAATCCGAAAGCACGAAACCTCCGGATTGATGATGACTATCTGAATGAAGCAATCCGGCAGGTGATTGCACATGAAATTGGTCACGCAATCGGGCTGCCACACAACATGAAAGCAAATTCCTCCTACCCCGTTGAGTCGTTGCGTGATCCGGACTTTACCGAAGAGTATGGAGTGTCGGCTTCTATCATGGATTATGCGCGTCAAAACTATATTGCCCAGCCGGGTGACGGTGTGGAGCGGTTTATCCGGAAAATCGGGCCTTATGACAAATATGCCGTCAATTGGGGCTATCGGGTAATTCCGGATGCGGAAACACCTGAAGAGGAAATCCCAACCTTGAACCAATGGATTCTGGATAAAGCTGACGATCCGATGTACCGCTTTGGGCAGTCAACCGGTTATGATCCGTCTGCACAGACAGAAACGTTATCTGATGATCCGGTTCAGGCGTCAACCTACGGAATGATGAATCTGCAGCGAGTCACACCAAACCTGATTGAGTGGACCTCACGTCCGGGACAAGGCTACGATGATCTGGAAGAGATTTACGGTGAGCTGATCGGCCAGTGGAGCCGTTATGTAGGCCACGTGATTACCAACATAGGCGGAGTTTACATGGAGCGTATTGCTTCTGATCAGGATGGAAATGTTTATCGTCCGGTTAGCAAAGAGTATCAGGAAAAAGCGATGCAGTTTATGGTGGAGAATGCCTTTACAACACCGGAATGGCTGCTTGATGAAAATATCCTAAGAAATATCGAGCACGCCGGAGCTGTTGAAAGGATTCAGGCGCTTCAGGGTCGTCATCTGCAAAGTGTGATGAGTCCATCCCGAATGTTGCGACTGATTGAAGATGAGGCGTTTCGTGGAAATGATGCGTACACCATTGGTGAAATGCTGGAAGATGTTCGATTAGGAGTTTGGAGCGAACTCGCTTCCAGTTCTTCCATCGATGTCTACCGCAGAAATCTTCAGCGGACGTATCTGAATTCTGTGAGGTCTCTGATGGAGAGTGATGACGAAGATGTAGACGGAAGTGATATTAAGCCTTTACTTCGAGAAGAGCTCAGAACATTGAAAACGGAAGTGGATCGTGCCGTAAATCGTACGGTAGATCGCAGAACCGTGGTGCATCTTCAGGATGTGCAGAACAGAATTGAGAATATTCTGGATCCCAAATAGTTTCAATCACCCGTCTGACCGCTTGGAGCGGTCTGACGGATAAAACAGAATAAAACTCACAAGACCTGTCAGGTTTTAAAAACCAGGCAGGTCTTTTTTGTTTATTAATCGTGGATTAGGAATAGACCAATAGAGCTTACACTCTTCCTCCCGATAAAAGACGTCGGGACACTTCCCTCAAGGGAAGATTATTATCTTTTAAACTCTCTGTTTCTTTCACTGAGCGCACTCTCCAATCGTTTTTGATACTCCCCCGCCGAAATCTCCACACAACCAAATTGAGCAAGATGGTCCGTGTAGAACTGTGTATCCCAAAGTTCAAATCCGTTCTTCCGTAATATCTGATGGCAGTGCCAAAGAGCAACTTTATCAGCTTCCTTCTCTTTTTTAAACATCGATTCCCCAAAAAAGGCAGCACCAAGGGATACACCATACAGGCCGCCGGCGAGTTCACCTTCCGAACTATACATTTCAACGGAGTGGGCATGGCCGGCGAGGTGAAGTACTTCAAAAGAATCGATAATGAGATCAGAGATCCAGGTTGACTTACGATTGGCACACTCTTTCGTCACTCTTCTGAAACTGGTATCTACTTTGCACTTAAATCTGCCCTGACGAATAATTCGCTCTACATTCGAGGAAACTTTAAAATTATTCATCGGAATAACGCCGCGCTGCCGGGCAGAGTACCACTCCACCGTGCTATCATACCGGGATTCACTCATTGGAAAAATGCCCCGGCTATATGCCTCCAATAGAGACTCAGGCGGTATGATTTTCTTTCCGTTAGTATTCATACGCAGAACCGGTCAGTCCGCTCAAAGCGGGCAGACCGTTGATTGATTAAGAATTTAAAAAAGGATCTGAACTCGATATACAATTCTCCCCTTGAGGGGAGTGTCACGCTAATTGCGTGACGAGGGGTGTTCGCTAGTTTTATCAATTACAGATACCCGGTGAAGAAACTAAATCTATCCGTCAGACCGCCTGTAGCGGTCTGACAGAGTAAGATTAATGCCCGTTTTTGTGAATTTTGTAAATAAAATAGGGCGGGATATTGAGTGGCTCGAAATCCGTTTCAAAATTACCGAATACCTCCATCACAGGTTTCTTCAGATGGCCGCTGGTTTGATAGGCGAGAAATTTTCCATCATCTTTTAAAATGTTTTTGGTTGCCTGGAGGACCTCAATCTTTCGATCCCACTCAAGAAATGAGAATGGAATGCCTGAAAGCACATAATCTACATTGCCAATAACATCATCGCTGAGTACGGATTCAACATCTCCGGCTAGCACATTGTGAATTTCAACCCGGGGATCATCAATGGAGTCTTTCAGAGAAGAAACAAAATTCTGGTTTGCCTCGATTAAGATCAATTTGGAGCCGGCCGACATATTTTCAATCAAATAGTGAGTGAAAGCGCCATTTCCGGGCCCATATTCGACTAACGTAAAATCTTTCGTGAAATCGATGTTTGAGCATACTTTCTTAACACATCGCGGAGAGGTGGGAATGACCGAAGCAACATCGCGGTCTTTGACAAATGTTTTGAAGAATTCAATTTTCTTACCCATGAAGTAATCAATGATTGATTTATATTTCTTTTTCTATTGTAGCGATTTGGTCACGAATACGTGCGGCTTCTTCAAACTCCATATTTTTGGCAGCCTGAAGCATCGATCCGCGTAAATATTCGAGAAACTTCTCCTTATTTTCAAATGTAACTTCTTTCATGGCCGGGTTTGCTTTGTATTGTATACCATCTTCGGCCACGCGTACAGTCTCCAAATAGTCCTGCTGTTCCTGTTCAGTTGAATCAAGCGTAAAGTCTTGTGTGGAAATCAGAGTTGGGTCTACCAACGGTTTCAACTCTTTCTTTATAGTTTGAGGCGTGATTCCGTGTTCCTCATTATATTTTCTCTGTATTTCACGTCGCCTGTTGGTTTCATCAATCACCTTCTGCATACTTTTTGTGATCTTATTAGCGTAAAGAATCGCCTTACCGCCAACATTCCGGGCAGCACGCCCAACAATTTGAAACAGTGATGTTTCGGAGCGTAGGAATCCTTCTTTATCTGCGTCCAGAATGGCAACGAGGCTCAGTTCGGGAATATCGATTCCCTCCCGGAGCAGGTTAATTCCGACAAGAACTTTGAAGTCACCGCGGCGGAATTTATACAACACTTCCACGCGCTGCATTGCGTCCAGTTCACTGTGCATGTATGCCGCAGGAATGCCGAGATTCTTGAGGTACTCACTTAACTCCTCACTGAGTCGTTTCGTGAGGGTAATACAGAGAACCCGCTCATTCTTTTCAGCGCGTTTTCGAATTTCCTCGAGAAGATCATCTACCTGTGTATCGAGAGGGCGAACCTCAATTTCGGGCTCCATCAGGCCGGTTGGGCGAATAATTTGTTCAACATAGATTCCGTCTGATTTTTCCAATTCATAATCACTTGGCGTAGCACTTACAAAAATCGCCTGATTAACCATCGATTCCCACTCTTCAAAAGTAAGCGGCCGGTTATCCATAGCGGATGGAAGTCTGAACCCATGCTCAACCAGCTCTATCTTTCGCGATCGGTCGCCGCCATACATTGCTCCGATCTGAGGTACGGTCTGGTGACTCTCATCCACAACAAGAAGATAATCATCCGGGAAATAGTCCATCAGCGTGTAAGGTCGTTCACCCGGTTTACGGGCGCTGAGATAGCGGGAGTAGTTCTCAATACCGGAACAGTATCCGATCTCCTGCATCATCTCAATATCAAAAAGTGTTCGCTGTTCAAGACGCTTTGCTTCCAGGAATCGTTGTTCATCCTGGAGTACGTCAACTCTCCAGTGCATCTCATCCCGGATCTGTTTAATGGACTCTTCAAGACGGCTCTGAGTAGTTACATAATGAGAGGCGGGATAGATACGAAATTCATCCACATCGTCGATGATGTTACCCGACTCCACATCGAAAACCTGCATCTTTTCAATTTCATCACCCCACATGGTAATTCGCAATCCCTCTTCGGAGTAAGCGGGATAGATATCGACCACATCGCCTCTAACCCGAAAAGTTCCCCGGGTAAATTCATGATCACTTCTTCGATAGTGGAGATCTACAAGATCATAGAGAAGTGTATTTCGGGGGATATCCTGCCCTACCTTCAGGTTGATGATCAATTTTTCATACTCTGACGGTGATCCAATACCGTAAATGCAGCTCACCGATGAGACAATAATCACGTCCCGCCGGCCGGAAAGCAGCGAACTGGTTGCCCGGAGTCTCAATTTTTGAATCTCTTCGTTAATAGAGAGGTCTTTTTCGATGTATTTATCCTGAGAGGAGAGATAGGCTTCCGGCTGGTAGTAATCGTAATAGGAGATGAAAAACTCCACTCGGTTGTCGGGAAAAAAGTCACTTAACTCGCGATAAAGTTGTGCCGCAAGGGTCTTGTTGTGACTCATCACCAACGTGGGTTTTTGTACATTTTCAATCACGCCGGCTACCGTTCGTGTTTTACCTGAACCGGTGATACCTAAAAGTGTCTGAAATTTGTCGTTGTTTTGGATGCCCTCGGTAAGTTCTTCAATAGCGTTTGGCTGATCGCCGGCCGGCTCCCAGGGTGAATGAAGCTTAAAATTTGACATAAACCAAAGATAACTATGTATTCACCCGATTAAAACATTTATAGTACAAAATCATTCTCTATTACACATTTTTGCAGGAATTAGGGTACTTTTGTCCTTTATCGTTATCGATACCAGATTTTTACTCAATATTCTAAAAAAATGTCCGACAAGAAGTACTTAAAAGATCAACGTGAACAGATAGACAATATTGACAATCAAATTCTTGAGCTGTTGCAGAGGCGGAATCAGGTTGTTCAGGATGTTATTCAGACCAAGGTTGAAAAGCAGCTGCCGGTTTTTGTTGCCGGTCGCGAACAGGAAAAAACCGATGCATTTCGGCAAAAAGCTCAGGAAAAGGGAATTGATCCCGATTGGGCGGAAGATTTTCTGAGAATGGTGATGGCATCAAGCCGTGCGGCTCAGTCGGCTAAAACATTTCCGCGTTCTACAGAAGAGCCGAAACATATCCTCTATGTTGGCGGAGAGGGAGGAATGGGGTCACTTTACAGAAAGTTTACCGATAACAGCGAGCATATTTCCTACAGCCTGGACAAGTCGAACTGGTATCAGCTGGAAGAGATGGCCCCAAAGCTGGATATGGTGATTGTAACCGTACCCATTAATGTGACTGAAGATGTTATTCGGCGGCTGAGCCCCAAGTTGAAACCGAATACTATTCTGGCTGACTTCACTTCAAATAAATCAAAACCACTTCAAGTGATGCTAGATGCACATCCGGGGCCGGTTGTGGGACTCCACCCGATGCACGGACCTTCTGTTCCCAATCTGTCGAAACAGCTGATGGTCTTCTGCTCAGGTCGCGAATCTGAAAAAGCCGATTGGTTTAAAGAACAGTGCAAACTTTGGGGTATGCGGGTGATTGATGCAGAGCCGGGAAAACATGATCATGTGATGAACCTGGTTCAGGGTTTACGTCACTTTGTGGCGCTGTTGCATGGTTCATTTATGAAGCAGTACGATTTGAACCCGGAAGAGATGCTTGAGTATTCCAGTCCGATCTACCGGGCTGAGCTGATGATGACCGGCCGAATTTTTGCTCAGGATGCTGAACTTTACGCCGATATTGTATTTGCCAATAAAGAGCGTCGTGATCTGTTGCTCGCTTTCTTTAATCACCAAAAAAAGTTGATGGAGATGGTAGAGGTAGATGATAAAAAAGGCTTTATCAAAGAGTTTGAATCTGTAACGGACTTTTTTGGAAGCTTTGCGTCACAGGCACTGAAAGAGAGCGGTTATTTGATTAACCGTTTGGCAGATCGGTTTTCTTAAGAAATACCGGGGATAAATCCCCGGCTCGTATGTGAAACCCATGAATGGGTTTTTCAAGAGC
>CAYNZY010000090.1:0-8649 GCA_964401805.1 uncultured Rhodohalobacter sp. | reverse complement strand
TGAGGTTCAGAAATGGCAGAATAGCTATGGATTTATTATCGATCAAAAATAAAGTAGGTGATTGAGTACTACCCGTTATTCATATAGGAAGAAGATATAAAATCATGGGAATAAAGGAACAGAAACGAAAATGTTACAGATCCTTTAGGAATTGAAGATTGAAGTGGAAAGATATTGCAAAAAACTTATTAGCTCACTAATCCGCGCATTTAGCAGAATCTACCACCCTCCTGCCAATTTTTGGCTTTTTTGCTTTTCAATCATTATTTAACAATTCAACATCCATGCTTAAGTACCTTATACGCAAGGTATTTATACACATCTTAGTATCAACTAAAAAGTATGGATGCTGCTAATAATCAGATCAAGGTTTAAATCATTTTATTATGGAAAAAGATGATATAAAATTTTCTGCCAAGCATTTAGCGAATAAGTTTAAACTGCGAAACGTAAAATCCGAAGTTGCAAAAAGACATCATAAACTAAAGGAGATATATGATGAGGATCCGAAAAAAGCGTCAATTGTAGATTCAGCAGTCGTTAAAGGTGAAAACCTGGATGATCCATTTCACACGAAAGTTCTAATGAATGATGAGCTAAATTGTCCACTAAAAACCGGTCTTCACAGAGCTGTAGGCGGTGATCACGATTACTCAACGCCCGGTGATATTTTATCTGCCGCATTGGCTGTCTGTTTCGAAAGCACCATAAGAATGATTGCCGATAAATTGGAAATTCAACTGAAGCACACCAAAGTATCGGTTGAAGCCAACGTTGATGTTCGCGGAACATTACAGTTTGATAAATCCGTACCCGTGGGATTTCAAAAAATGACGATGGAGGTAGAATTAGGTTCAAGCAATGCCGGAGAGAAGGTTTTAAATACTTTATTCCGTGGTGCTCTAAAAAGTTGCGTGGTATATCAAACGTTAAAATCAGGTTTGCCTGTAGAAAAAAATCTAAAGATCGTATAAACCAATCTTAAACTTGCATGAGCAGGGTTTGAGGTGGTAGGTCCCGGTCTGCGTCGGTTTTCGAACTACTCCGTTTTTTTGAAAACAACCCAGCCTTTGTCGAATGACAAAAAACTTTACCCCTTTAAAAAAACGAAATTGGAACTCTACCTTCTAAACACACTGTCTTTATCCCACTAATTCACATTCTGCCAAGTTACTCATCTAACCGGGATTGATTCTTTTTCTTACAACCTGTTGTATACAAATCCACAAATGTATTGCAACTTGTGTCGTGTTTACTTATTATTTTGTCGTGTTTACTTTACAAAATTGATAATTTTTTCTGAAAATGAATCTATCAAAAGGGTACTTACCGTACATTTTCACAATTCCTGCCATTATTTTCCTTTTGGGAGGTATTGTTTTTGCCGGTTTATACAAGTTTTATGATATCGAAATTCTATCCGGCGGTATAGCCTGGCCCTGGCTGGCCAGTTTTACAGGTGCACTTGTGTTAGGGCGGACAAGAGAAAAAATTGAAGATGAGCGAGTCAATCAGGTCCGAAATTTCTCATTCCGCTTTCTGAGTGAACTATTTATTGGTGGTTTTTTTGCAATATGTCTTATGGGTCTTTTTTTTGATTCTTGGGGGAGTACAGAGGATGCTTTACCCGGTATATTACTCATGTTTTTACTTTGGCATCTTTATTATTTAAAGATTGCTGTACTTTTTGATGGAATTGATGAAACAACAGGAAAGTTGAAAATAAAATACCACCTATTGTTTCTTCCCTATATTATCATTGTAGGCGCAATAATCTATCCACTTTTTATTTTTATATAGTGAAAAACAGTATCAAAGTGGAACGAGCCAAACTGAATATAACTCAGGCCGAACTTGCCGAAAGAGTATCCGTTAGCCGTCAAACCATCAACTCAATTGAGAATGGGAAGTTCAATCCGTCTGTTGAACTGGCTTTAAAAATTTCTCGTGTTTTTAATACATCTGTAGAAAAAATATTCACTCTTTCGAACGAATAGTAGTGCACCGGTCGAAACTTTTAGTTTTATTCTAATTAGAAGAATGATTCTATAAGTTTGACCAATCTAAAAGAGGAAACTTTTTAAAATATAAAAGAGAAGATCAAAAATAGATCAGTGTATTTATCTTTTTAACTATACTATACTGTACCGTATAATCGTCAAGCCGTTTCTCGTACAGAAAAATTATAACCAATCCCGTCCGTCATGGAAAAGATACATTTAAAAGTAAATGCAAAATATTGGATGCTGTTCTTTCTTTTCTTTTTTGCTTTCACCAATGCATTCCTTTACTACGTTGCCGGCGTTCAATCTTTTCAACTATTATTGCCCATTACTTTTGTTGCTTCTGCTATTGTTGTCGGTTCTGCAGTAAGTATTTCGAGATTTAGTCAGAGAGAGGTTATTGTTGACGAAAACGGAATCAAGAAAATAGGTTATACATCTAAAAACATTTCATTCAGCGACATCAAAAGGGTTAAAGTTGGGTCAGGCGGATTTAGTATTTATGACAACGGCAGCAGCCCCATTAACATCACAACAATGCAGTCCAACTTTGATGCTGCTAAAAAAGTTCTCCGGGAAAAGATTAAAAACAGGAACGGGATTGAAGTTACCGGATACAACTATTTTATAAATAAACATCTACACTGAAGGGTATTGTACGCCTAAACCCTGCAACAAGAGAGCCCTCGTCCACGGAGCACTGCAAGAGTTTAAATCAGCAATTACTACAGTACACTCTTTACTAAACCAAGCGTTTTAAACAGACACAGACTGCGGCTGCAGAAAAGCTTACGGGCGGCAATAATATTCATTCAATTCAGTTTCTGATCCGCTTACGGTCCTTCAATTTAATCTCCAGACTGAAGGCATAAACTTCGATTCGCAGCACTGAATTAATCTATGGGTTGCCTCCATAAATGAATTAATTGCTATTTTTAATCTTGATAAGTATAATGATTTCAATGTTTTTGAAGTTTAATTAGTAGAGAGAAAATCATCATTTAATCATAAAATATTATGGAGAACAAATCTGCAGTTATAACCGGTGGTACCAGTGGTATTGGGAAAGCAGTAGCTAAAAATTTAATGAACCATTCAGTAAATGTAGTCATTGTCGGTCAGGATAATCAGAAAGGAGAGCGTGCCGCAGAGGACTTAAAATCAAAAAATGGCAATGCTGAGTTTATCAGATGTGACATTTCTGATGAAAATGAGGTTGAAAATCTATTTGAAAAGGTTGAAAATAATTATGAGAGCTTAGACTTTCTTTTTAATAACGCAGGTACTGAAGGTGTTATGGCTCCTGTTACTGATTTCCCTGCAGAAGCTTGTGATAAATTAGCACAGGTCAATATTAAGGGCACCTTGCTTTGTATCAAACATGCATTGCCGTTGATGTTGGAAAATGGTGGCACGATTGTAAATAACGCATCCTTTGTGGGAACCACCGTCCCATTTCCCAACGGGATGATGTATGGTGCAACCAAAGCCGCTGTTTTGAGTATCACGTCCACACTAAATGCAGGCTACGGCGACAAAGGAATACGTGCATTTGCAGTATGCCCCTGGATGACGGAAACCCCCATGATTGACCGTTTAACAGGCGGTAACGATGAAGTGCGATCTCAGCTAAAACAAATTAACCCAAGCGGCAGCTTTGCTAAACCTGAAGACATCTCAAAAGTTGTAACTGAAATGTATCTGGACAAAAAATCTTTCAATCCCGGAGAAGCTTATCTTGTGGATGCAGGTGCAAAAACGCAGAAAGTACAAATTCCCTATCAGGCAGTCTCTCAGTAATAATAACGAGTGCCTTCAATATCCGGGGACACATCACCTGTGCCCGAAGCCGGATAAATCTTGTCAGTGAATGCCGGATCAGGTCAGATTGTACCCGGTTGCAAACCGGAAATAATTTCAGAATCCGTTTGTCTTCCTCTGCTGAGCATTGCATGATTTTAATTGATCAAAACCTGTAGTACATTCTTTCATGAATCAATGTTGATCTCCATGCCGGTTTGCGCGAGAACTGCATCTATATGGATGTAGGGCGTGGAGTTTATATTCCGGATATCAACCTTTGAAAGAAGTATGTCGCATATAAAAACATTAGTACTACTTACCTGTTTCACCCTGATTGTCAGTTCATGCTTTTTAGACAAACCCGCACTCTGGGACGGACCCACATTAACACAACCACGGGATCAATTAACCGTGCAGGAATTGCGGGCAGACAGTACATATTCATTCATGGATATGAGCTATTTCGCAAAACCTGAATGGGCTGACAAGGCTTTAAATGGTTTTTCAGGAACAATTACTTTTCATGATACTGAAATGATTTTTCCAATTGAAAGAGCCTACTATCCCGGGGAAAATTTATTTCCGGGTTTTACCATCGGTTTTATTTCTCATCAAGGAGAACTTATCCCAACACAGAAAAATAGAATCAATACAATGAATCAAAGCGAGAGCCTCTGGGATGTAGTGGTTGGTACCGGTGCGGTTTGGCACGAAGAAACAGACGGGGAGTGGAGCCGCGCGTCGTTCCCATTAACGCTAACCGACAGGTATATCGGACCGGCCAGAAACTGCGTGGCAACATTTGTTTTCAAGTCAGATGCCGTCAGTAACGTCTACATGCAATGCAGCCAGGAAACAGCCGATTTGAATGATCTGCAGGTAGGTAATATACGGGCTACGCTTCAGGCTCAGTTTGATCCCGCACTGAATACCGACTCCGCACAGGTGGTCGAAATGCACAGACAATTTAAATCCCGCAAACTTCCTGTTTATCCTTTAAGTACGATTGATTCCAATAATGAGATTTCTGACAACTTCGAGGAGTCACTGTTTACCAACGCCCCAACAAGCCTTGGAGCCGTTATAGTAGATGGAAAGCTTTACGCCCACCCTTCCCAAACACGGCACGGACAGTATCCCTACCCAGATGAAATGAGGCATGGCGTATATTCCGTAACTAAAAGCATGGCGGGAACCCTTTCTCTCTTGTATTTTGCAGAGCGTTACAGTGCGGATATTTTTGATGAACTTATAACAGATTATGTGCCCTCCTTGGCAGATCATCCCGGTTGGCAAGGTGTAACATTCTCACACACCCTAAACATGGTAACCGGAACGGTGGGAAGTGAGCGTGCTGAGCATCTTTTCGAAATTCTTATTAAAGCACGTTCAGCTGAAGAGTCTATTCAAAATATAGCAACTCTCGGGAATACTCCTTCAGCCCCTGGAGAGACATTTAACTACGCCTCCACTAACCTGTTTGTGTTGTCTTATGCCTTGCAAAACTATGTAGAAGAAAAAGAAGGCAGGCAAATTAACTATTGGGACATCATTCACGAAAATGTTCTGGCACCTATAGGTGCTGAATACTTTACCTTAAGGCAAACCCTGGAAATCGACGGGTCAAAAGGCATTCCTATCCTGGCTTATGGAGCACTTCCAACATTAGATGAAGCTGCCAAAATATCGTTGTTGTTTACTAACGAAGGAAATTATCAGGGAAAACAACTCCTGCATAAAGAAAAAACTCGCGAAGCGCTTGGCCGAACGACCTGGGCCGGATACTCCACCGATAATGACTATCGGGGGGACAGATACCGGCATGGTTATTGGTCAACGGATGTACGAACTAACAAATGCACAGTTGACGTAACCTACATGTTGGGTTATGGAGGTAATTATGTGCTTTTTCTTCCAAGTAACACCGTTATTATTCGATTTATGGATGAGTACGACCTTAACTTCAGCGATCTGGTAGAGTCAGTGGAGAAGGTTAAATCATCTTGTTAACAAGAACGTACGATTCTTTTAGGATGACCCGCATCATAGACTTTCACGGGGGTTCCATACCTCTTTTTATATCTCTTTGAAGGCTTCTCATCCCCACGTTTTTTTAAGTAAATAAATTTTTAAACCCATATTCATATATATCAACCTGGCAAGCTTCTGATTCTATGGCAATATGCGAACCCGAAATGACTGTATAACATCATAGCCTGCTTGATTAATTGGCTTTCCCTGTCCATCTTAATATAAATCAATCATTTCAACGATATGAAAAACTACAGCAAAACATTTGAAGTGAAATGGGCAGATATGGATCCCAACCGTCACATGCGTCATTCCGTATACAATGATTATGCCGCTCAAACTCGTGTTGCTATGTTCGCTGATTTCGATCTCTCCTTAACCGAGATCAGCCGTTTGGGGTATGGCCCCATTCTTTTCCGGGAAGAGACCAAATTTCTGAGGGAAATTAATTTACTTGAATCCATCAAGGTCACCTGTGCATTGACTTCGATGCGCCGGGACGGTTCACGCTGGAGCTTTCAGCATGAAATTTTCAAGGAAGGTGAGAACAGTATCAAAGCCGCCCAAATTGATGTTGACGGTGCTTGGCTGGATTTGAACAACCGGAAGTTGGGATTACCAACACAAGAGTTGAAGAAAGTTATGAACCGATTTCCGAAAACCTTAGATTTTGAATGGACGCCCGATTAATGGCATGTAATCCACCTTCTTCTGAAGATCAGAATCGAGATCAAAACGGATACCCTACAGGAAAAAATGAACCATAAAATTCTTGATAAAAATAGCCGGGAAGAAGTAACAAATCTCTTCAAGTCTGTATTTACCGATTCAGAAGGTGAAAAAGAGGGGCAGCTCATTGGCAACCTTGTTTCAGAACTTTCTTCAAATATTGATAAACAGGAGATCATCGGTTTTGGCACCTTTGAAGATGGATCCATTATTGGATCGATTTTCTGTACTCGTCTTCGCTTTAAAGAGGATATTCGGGTTTACATGCTTGCACCTGTTGCAGTAAGCACAAGTCATCAGGGAAAAGGCGTTGGGCAGGAACTTATCCGGTACGGTCTAAACGATCTTAAATGCAGGTCTGTGGCTATCGTTACCACATATGGAGATCCATCTTACTATTCCAGGGTAGGTTTCCGGCCTCTTTCAGAAAGTGTTATTCAGGCTCCATTGAAACTTTCGATGCCCGAAGGATGGCTCGGCCTCTCCTTAACTGAAGAACCCATCCGCGTTATCAACGACCGGCCCACATGCGTTAAAGAGTTTAATAACCCTGTTTATTGGTAATCAAATATAACGTGAATTCGACATATGAATCTTGAATATGATTCTCCCCTCCTGCCTGCCCCGGTTATTTCGGGGAGTAAGGAGGGATAAGGGGGAGGTAGCCTTGATGAATACAGGCTTCAAACCTAATCCGATATTGGTTTTAACCACCCCTGCCTTCCAAATCCCGAATACCTTCGGGAGCAGGCAGGCCAATCTCAAACGTTCCTACATAAATTTTAGTAATGTTGATGGTTTATCCCATCGTCAATACCGTTCTAAAACGGGCTTTGTTATTGATCATATGATCGTACGCCTCATTCGCCTTGTCCAGGGGATACGTTTCGATCATCGGCTTAGATCCTGTCATAGCGCTGAAGTTGAGTGTATCTTCTGAATCTTTTGCCGTACCGCTTGGCCAACCGGACACTTTCTTTCGTCCCATAATCAAACTAAACGGTGAAACTTCAAATGTTTCGCCGGTAGCCGCAAGAACCATCAAATTCCCTTCCAGGCCGAGTCCTCCAACAATCTCACCGATAATATCGGTATTTGGAGCGGTTGCTATCACTACTTTTGCACCACCCATCCCTTGCAGAACTTCAACCGCGTTCTCTTTTTTCGCATTGATAAATCGGTGAGCTCCGAGATCTTCGGCAAGTTTTTTCTTGTCATCACTCGTTGAGATAGCCACGGTTTTAAAACCCATTTTAGCAGCATACTGAACGGCAAGGTGCCCCAAGCCTCCAATTCCCTGAACGGCTACCAGGTCGCCGGGACGAGCACCGGAATTTCTTAATGCGTTGAACGTAGTAATTCCCGCACACAGCAGTGGAGCCGCCTCTTCCGATGATAGATCTTCAGGTACTCTTGCAAGAGCTTCCTGTGGTGCCGTCATGTACTCCGCGTATCCGCCATCGTAGCTGATACCCGCTACCTTTCCGTTTTCACAATTTATAAAATCACCGCGCCGGCAGGGTTCACATTCAAAGCAATGACCCCCGTGCCAGCCAACACCCACGCGTTCTCCTTTTTTCCAATTGCTAATTTCAGATCCGGTCTCCTCTATTATTCCGACAACTTCATGTCCCGGCACTCGGGGATATTCGATTCCCGGAAAGAGGCCATCTTTCACCATGGCATCACTGTGGCAAATCCCGCACGCCTCAACTTTAATCAAAACTTCTCTGGCGGATGGTTTGGGAACCGGCAGATCTACAATTTCAAAATCACTTCCGGCTTCTTTTATTTGGGCTGCTTTCATGTTCTGCTCCTGTTAGTTTTTAATTGATTACATACTCTTTTTAATTAACCTCTATCACTACACCAAAATTCCATACAAGCCCAATATGTACTTCCCAAATAACTATGCTTTGTATTTTCGTATTAGTATTCGGATGATTGCTATTCGAGAAAATTTAAGTTATTGTCACTTTTGATTTTGGTAATGGTAAATTGACAAACTCTCATGTTTCGTTTTGCACTTTTCGTCTTGTTATTTATCCCTGTCGAAACAGCATTGGCCTGCTCCTGCATTGAA
>CAYNZY010000089.1:0-8714 GCA_964401805.1 uncultured Rhodohalobacter sp. | reverse complement strand
ATAATTCTATATCCGACTGACCGCGTTTAGCGGTCTTCCGGAAAATTTTGGTAAAAGTAAACACATCCCTAAGTCCCCTCTCAAGATGGGACTTTAAAAACTACAACCAGGGACTCTGATGTGTTGCTGTTGCAATTTTTGCAGCGTCAATGGCAATTACCAGCTCTTCGTTGGTTGGAATAACGTAGATGTCTGTTTTAGAGTCATCGGCACTGATCTTTTGAATTTCACCTCTTTTCGCATTCTGATTCTTTTTGGAATCAATTTTAATGCCCAGATAATCAAAATTGGTCAAAACCCGTTCTCGTATTTCAGCAGAGTTTTCTCCAATTCCGGCTGTAAAAATGATAGAGTCACAGCCATTCAGTGTAGCAATGTACGATCCGATAAACTGTTTAACTTTATTACAGAATACGTCCACAGCCTGTTGGCATCGTCGATCTCCATTTCTTGCCTCTTCAAGCAGATCCCTCATGTCACTGGCATATCCACTCAGGCCAAGTAGCCCGCTATGTCTGTTCAGAAGAGCGTGGAGACTATTCATCGTAATTTCTTCTTTCTCCATGATGTAAAAAAGAATGGATGGATCCAGATCTCCACTTCGGGTTCCCATTACGAGTCCGGAAAGCGGTGTGAAGCCCATAGACGTATCGACGGACTTTCCGCCATCTATTGCTGCGATAGAAGCACCGTTTCCAAGATGACAGGTAATCACTTTTGTATCCTCAACAGGCTTGTCGATTAATTTATAATACTGCCGGCTGACGTAGTAGTGGGATGTTCCATGAAAACCATACTTACGAATTTTATAGCGTCGATAGAGACGATTGGGAATACCGTAAAGATAAGCTTTTGCGGGCAGTGAATGATGAAATGCGGTATCAAAAACGGCCACATGAGGAATGGTGGGAAGATGCTTTTTTGCAGCTTCGATTCCTTTTAGGTTATTAGGGTTATGAAGAGGCGCCAGATCAAAAGCCTCTTCGATGGCATGCGTAACATCATCATCTATCAATACGGAATCTTTAAACATCTCACCACCGTGCACAACACGATGCCCAACTGCTTTGATATCTGATGGTGAAGAGATTATCTCGTTTTTCTCATTTAGCAGGTAGCTCATGATTTCCTGCAGAGCTTCCTCGTGGTTAGAGATAACCTTGGTGGTTTTTGTATGTTTTTTCCCTTCAGGTTCGTGCTTTACGATGGAAGTTACTGCCCCGATTCTCTCGACAATTCCTTTGCATACATCTCGCTGTTCCTCTGTTTGGATGAGATTGTACTTAACAGATGAACTCCCACAGTTAATAACTAATACCAGCATGATTAATTTCTTTAATATTTACGTTGTTGATGATTGATCTCTTTCTTAATTGGATCAAGAATATGATCGAGCCCATTGGTCTTAATTTCATACATCGTAGCCAGTTGCTGACCTAAAACTCCACCCGGAAAACCTTCTCTTTGAAACCATTCCAGATAGTGAACCGGAAGAGAAGTAATATTCCAGCCTTTAAATTGGCCGAAGGGCATTTTGGCAACTACGAGTTTATATAAAAAAGTACGATCAAACATTTTATGGTCTCATTTAAACATAGTTTTCAATGTAGGAAATCTTTGCAAAGAGAGTATTAAGGATCAACAGATAATTATGGAAATGTTAAAAAAGATCTTTTTTGTAACAGCCCTCGCCTTCGCTACTCTTGAATAAGTAAGGACAGCTTTAGGACTATGGGATTATAGTATGGGAGCGCACAGGGTAAATCTATTTTTCATTTTAAAAATTGCATTCAGAAACTGGAAGAGAACGCCTCTTTTTTCGGTCGTAAATCTATTGGGGTTAGCGGTTGGAATTGCGAGCTGTCTACTGATAGGGATTTATGTGTTGAATGAGCTCTCCTATGACGAGTATCATGAGAATAGTGACAGAATTTATCGTGCCACGCAGGCCATTCAAAATAACGGTGAGAATGACAGTCGGTCAGTTTCGACGCCATTTCCGTTAAAAGGTGTTATAGATAATGAATTACAGGGTACCGTAGCCAAAACGGTCAGATTTTTTGATTTGGAAAGCGAAAGTGTTTCAATCAAAAATCCCGATAATAATGTAGTGATTCGTCAAAGCGGATTTTTCTTCACAGATCCTGAAGTTTTCCAGGTTTTCGACATTAATCTGATAAGAGGTGATGTAAATCAGGTTTTATCTGAACCAAACTCTGTAGTTATTACGGAGGATATAGCCGGGATCTACTTTGGGAATGAAGATCCAATGGGTAAAACATTTCACTTTGAAGGCCGAATTGCCCTGACAGTAACCGGTGTAATGGAAAACTGGCCACAAAACTCTCATTTTAATGCAGATTTTTTAACCCCGTTTACAACCCTGAGGAATCTGTGGGGAAATTACGACGAGTTGGTTTCCCGGTGGAGATGGAATCCGGTTTGGACCTATATCCTTACAGAACCGGGTGTAGACGACCGTGATCTTGAACAGCGCATCGCTCAAATAACGGAACCCTATTATGATGAGTATTTTACCGGTTCAGAATCGGTGGATCTAAGACTTCAGCGTCTGGAAGATATCTGGTTGACGGCGGGAATGGATTCTGAAATTGAGCCGGTCAGTAATTCGGTGAACGTCTACCTGTTCGGTCTCGTTGCACTCTTTATTTTAACCCTTGCTTGCATCAATTTTATAAACCTCTCAACAGCATCTGCTCTTCGCCGATCGAAAGAGGTTGGAGTACGAAAAGTATTAGGTGCAGATCGCTCCGGGATAGCCGGGCAGTTCATCATAGAATCCATCATCTTTACACTGGCGGCGTTTGCAGTGGGGATAGTTATAGGATGGCTGGCATTCCCCTATTTTGAAACATTTACGGGAAGAGAACTGATGTCCGCTAATTTAGAACTGCCTGAAATAGTCTTTTTCGTTTCAGTTTTTATCGTTGTGATAGCACTACTGGCCGGATTCTATCCTTCGGCTGTTCTCTCTTCTTTTAACCCGATAGACAGTTTGCGGGGTAAACAATCGAAAGGAAAAAAAGGAACCCGTGTAAGAAAAGCGCTGGTCTTGGTGCAGTTTTCCATTACGGCAATTCTGCTGATCGGTACATCACTGGTCTACTTTCAACATCAGCATCTTCAACAGAAGGATCTTGGGTTTGAAACAGAACAGATTATTGCGGTACCGGTCTTTTTAACCAGCGCAATATGGTCCTACGATGAATTGAAACAGAGAGCCCTGTCCCACTCTTCAATTCTGCAGGTTTCGGGCGCACAATCGCTGTTTGGCAGTTCCAATTTTTGGAAATACGATTATACCCCGGATGATATAGGAAATGAAGAGGCCCCCTCGTTTAGCAAACTGTTCGTTCTGCACGATATACTGGAAACAATGGATATTGAAATTATTGCCGGCCGTGATTTTTCCGAAGATTTTTCAACAGACGGTGAGCAGGCCCTATTGATAAATCGTGAAATGGTAGATTATCTGGAGTGGGGTGAACCGGAAGATGCGGTCGGCAGAACGTTCAGAGATCCAAATGGGATCAGGTATTCAGTAGTCGGAGTCACAGAGAATTTTAATCATACTTTTCTCCGGAGGGAGCTGGAGCCACTCATTCTCGATCTTCCTGCAAACATGACACAGCGTATTGCAAATATTGAGTATATGAAAGTGCGCTTGGCACCGGGTAACCCGTCTGAGGCTATTGAACATCTCCAAAATATCTGGGCTGATCTGGATCAAACCCACCCATTCGACTACTTTTTTGTTGATGATCGTCTCAATCAGCTTTATGAACCTGAACAGAAGGTAGCCTCCGTTATGGGAGTTTTTGCGCTGATCGCTATTTTTGTGGGCAGCATTGGTTTACTTGGCCTGGCTTCATATTCAGTAAAAGTTCGGGAGAAGGAGGTCGCTATACGAAAAGTGCTGGGTCTGTCGGCGCCGGGAGTATTTTATTTGCTGTCAAAAGATTACGCTGTTCTTATTGTAATAGCGCACTTGATTGCACTGCCTGTCATTTATTTTGCTGCAGACAGCTGGCTGGCGGGTTTCCCGTATCATATAGAGCTACTGTCCTATTTAATGATCACTTTTGTGATGAGCTTAATATTATCCCTATTGATCAGTATTGGCACGATCAGCACCCAATCAGTCAAGGCGGCTATGCTCAATCCGGCTGAAAGCCTGAAAAATGAATAATTTTAGTTTTACTTGATGTTGTTTCATGGATAAGAAAATTGAAAAAAAGAAATCATCACCCATCAGAATAGCTGGATATATTCTGATTGCGGGGATCGTTCTGTTCGTTCTATACAACTACTTCAGTAGAGATAATGGCTCATCAGTTGAGATTGACAGAGAGCGTGTGATGATTTCTGAGGTTACAGAAGGAGTTTTCCAGGAGTTTGTTGATGTGTCGGGTACGGTTCAGCCTATTCGTACAACCTATCTTGATGCCGTTGAAGGTGGGGTTGTACAGCAGGTATTTGCTGAGTCGGGAGAGATTGTAGAGGCGGGGGATACAATAGTTGTTTTAACAAACTCTTCACTACAGCTTAGTGTGCTTCAGCAGGAAGCAGGTATTTATGATCAGATTAACAATGTGAGAAACTCACGACTTAACCTGGAGCAGAATCATCTCAACCTTCAAAAAGAGTTGTCTGATTCTAAAACGCGTCTTGAGCTGGCTAAATCCGGGCATGAAAGAGACAGTGTTCTTTTTAACAGGGAGCTGATTTCATTACAAGAGTATGAAGAATCTGAATTGGAATACTCATTTCAGAAAAGTCGGTTTGATTTGAATTATGAGTCTTTCCGGCGCGATTCTGTTCAGATGGATCAGCAGCTTTCTCAGCTTAATCAATCTGAGCAGCGTATGTGGCGAAGCCTGGATGGTGTACAGCAGATTTTAGACAATCTGATAGTAACCGCTCCGATATCTGGGCAGCTTTCAACAATGGAGTTGGATCCCGGTTTATCTATCCAGCAAGGCGAAAGGATCGGGCAGATTGACCAGCTGGATGGATTTAAAGTACGGTCAGGTATTGATGAGTTTTACCTTGCCAGGGTAGCTCCCGGTCAGTCCGGAAGTTTTGAGTTTGCCGGCGATACATACAACGTAGAAGTTGAGCGGGTCTATCCGGTTATTCAGGACGGACAGTTCCAGGTAGACTTTCAGTTTGTTGATGAGATTCCGCAGACTCTTCGTCGCGGACAGTCGGTTCGGGTACGGCTTGAGCTGGGCGACTCAGGAATGGCGCTATTACTGCCAAGAGGTGCTTTTTTTCAGCAAACCGGAGGGAACTGGGTTTTTGTAGTAGATGAAGGAGGTGACCGCGCAGTGAAGAACGCTGTACGATTAG
This sequence comes from uncultured Rhodohalobacter sp., assembly GCA_964401805.1. GTDB lineage: Bacteria > Bacteroidota > Rhodothermia > Balneolales > Balneolaceae > Rhodohalobacter. The sequence continues at coordinate 3,341 of CAYNZY010000089.1, read as the reverse complement.
GCCGATCCAATCGCGATTATTTTGAAGTGGTCGAGGGATTGGAACCCGGCCAGAACGTCATTACATCCAGCTACGACGCTTTTCAACAAGCTGATATGTTAATCCTTGAGGATTGAAATAACAATAATGTAACACCATAAAAAGATGATCAAAGCAGAAAACCTGACAAAAATTTACAGAACAGATGAGATTGAGACCACGGCGTTGAACCGTTTGAATCTCGAGGTTCGGGAAGGTGAATTTGTTGCGATCATGGGGCCATCCGGTTGCGGTAAGTCAACTCTGCTGAATATTATGGGATTATTGGATAGCCCAACAGATGGAAGCTACCGGTTTTTAGGTGAGGAAACAGCCGGTTACTCAGAGAGAGACCGGGCGCGGATGAGAAAGGGAAATATCGGTTTTATCTTTCAGAGCTTTAATCTGATTGATGAGCTGACGGTATTTGAAAATGCAGATCTGCCTCTACAATATCTGGGTTTAAAAGCATCCGAAAGTAGAGCAAAAGTAGAAAAGGCGTTGGATAAAATTGGAATGACTTCCCGCAGAAATCACTTTCCGCAGCAGCTATCCGGTGGCCAGCAGCAGCGGGCGGCCATAGCACGGGCCGTAGTTACAGAACCCAAATTGATCTTAGCTGATGAGCCAACCGGAAACCTCGATTCGGGTCATGGAAAAGAGGTAATGGAGCTGCTTAAAGAGCTCAACGAGCAGGGAACCACAATTATAATGGTTACACACTCTCCAATTGATGCGGAGTATTCTGATCGAATTATACATTTGAAAGATGGAATGATTGTTGAAGGAGAGCCGGTCTACCAAACCAAAGCGTAAAAAATAAGTTCTGCTTTCATGGCGAGGTTGGACGTAAAAAACCTTATTTTCAAGTCTGAATACCTGAGTTTGAAGGTTTTAGTTACCGATTGAATGTAAAGGTCCCCTCCTTCCGAAGGAGGGGAATAAGGGGTGGTTGGATTGATTGTTTAAGTTAAGATCAACTTTCTTAATTATGCTCAAATTTGAGTTGGTTAACCACCCCCAACCCCTCCTTTTTAAGGAGGGGAGTCTTACGTATTCTTGACTAATCACCAGAACTCAGGGTTGAATCGTATTGAAAATTGATTGACTCGTTGCATGACCTATCTGACTGTAGAAAACCTCTCTAAAAGTTTCGGTACAAAAATACTGTTCGAAAAAATCACCTTTGGCCTTTCTAAGGGAGACAAAACGGCATTGGTTGCCCCAAACGGAACCGGAAAATCCACGTTGCTAAAAATCATTGCCGGGAAAGAGGTCCAGGATACCGGGGAAGTGATGTTTCAAAGCGATATCAAAGTGGGATATCTGGAACAGGAACCGGAACTCAATCCGGACCTTACCATCCAGGAGTACATTTCTCAGGGTCACACCGGTCTTTCTAAAGTTGTGTTGCGATACGAAAAAGCGGTAGAGGCACAGGCGGAAAACTTTAATGAAGAGACTCAGGAAGAGTATATGCGGGCAAGTGCAGCGATGGATGCTGCCGGCGCCTGGGATTACGAACAGCGCCTCGAACAAATTTTAAGTCGCCTTGATATTCACGATTTAGAAAGGTCCATTCAAACGCTTTCAGGCGGTGAGAGGAAGAGAGTTGCATTGGCTTTTGTTCTGTTGGATGATCCCGACTTGTTGATACTGGATGAGCCGACCAACCATCTTGACCTGGATATGATTGAGTGGCTCGAAGACTATTTGGCTAAAAGCAGCGTGACTTTGTTGATGGTAACTCACGACCGCTATTTTTTGGATAGGGTTTGTAACCATATTCTGGAGATGGATGGCGGGAAGCTCTACAATCACAATGGAAATTACGGCTATTATCTGCAGAAGAAGGCCGAGCGTGAAGAGCAGGAGAGAGTGGAGATGAAAAAAGCGGGACAGCTTTTCAAAAAGGAGCTCGAGTGGATGCGTCGGCAGCCCAAAGCCCGAACCGGTAAATCGAAATCGCGTATTGATGCATTTCACAAGACAAAAGAGAAAGTCTCTCAAAGCAGTGATGAGAGTGAGCTGGAACTGGATGTGTCGATGCAGCGTATGGGCGGGCAGATCCTGGAGATGGAGAATATCTCAAAATCGTATGATGAACTCGTGATCCTGGATGATTTTTCATACTCCTTCAATCGCGGTGAAAAAATTGGCATTATTGGCAAAAACGGCGTTGGGAAAAGTACGTTTCTGAAAATTATCACCGGTGAAGAGAAGGCGGATTCAGGTGATGTTAATACCGGCCAGACCATTCAGTTTGGTCACTACCGGCAGCAGGATGTGGATTTTGATGAGGATCAACGTGTGATTGATGTGATCAAAGAGGTGGCTTCGGTTATTCAGATGTCGGACGGCTCTCAGATTTCGGCGTCTCAATTTCTGGAGCATTTTCAGTTTCCGGGATCGCTCCAATATACTCCCGTTGGAAAACTTAGCGGTGGTGAGAGAAGACGCCTCGCCCTGATGATGGTTTTGATTCAGAACCCCAATTTCTTAATTCTGGATGAGCCGACCAATGATTTGGATCTCACAACAATGCAGAAAATTGAAGATTTTTTACGGGGATTTGGCGGCTGCCTGATCGTCGTCTCGCACGACCGGTTTTTTATGGACAAACTGGTGGATCACTACTTTGTGTTTGAGGGAGACGGTGAAATACGGGATCATCACGGTACATATATGGAGTATCGAGAGCTGAAAGATGCAGAGGAAGCGGAACAGCGGCGGATCGAACGAGAGAAGAAATCTCCGCAGAAAGAGGTTAAAAAGGCGAAGTCTAAACCGAAGAAGAAAAAGTCTGATGGTCTGAGCTACAAAGAACGAAAGGAGTTCAATAAGCTTGAGAAAGATATTGCGAAGCTTGAAGAGGAAAAAACAAAGCTGGAAAAAGAGATGGCAAGCAGTAATCTCGACCCCGAGGAGCTTCGCGAAAAATCGGAGCGGTATGGTGAGCTATCAGATGAGATCGACGAAAAGTCGATGGTCTGGCTGGAGATGGCAGAGAGGGATGAGGGTTGATAGAATGTTGAATACTGAACAGAAGAATATCGAATGATGAAGTGAAGAGATTCTTCACTTTTCCCTTTCATTGCGTCCTTAGCGCCTCTGCGGTGAATACTCCTTTGCGCCACTGCGGTTAATATTCAAATGATGATTCTGGTTTATAAGATCCGCCAGCCGGCGGATCAATATGATTAGCACCGACTGAGAGTTGGGTTTAGAAGCGACAGCAGAATTCAAAACCCTGAATGGGTTCAATACTACTCGGGCTGAACCAAACACCAAACATCATAAAATAGAAAAGGCGACACCTTTCG
>CAYNZY010000088.1:0-8722 GCA_964401805.1 uncultured Rhodohalobacter sp. | reverse complement strand
AAAAAACGACGAATCTGCAGGAAAATAAAAAAGGGTCTCGAAGGCTGTCACCGGTGATCTGAAACTGTATTAAATGCGGCGGTTTGAAAGTGTTATCTTATTCCTGTCCTTTTTCTTCCAACAAATCATGTCTATAATATTTTCTTCCTGTTTTTTGTTCTTCTTTTTTCTTTCTTCTTTTTCTTAGTTTTTCCCGTCCGTGATACACCATCGGCTCCAGGAGGTATGATGCTGATGGTGCAGAAAATCAGGAAGAAAAAAATCAGGTTTCAAAAACAAGAAGGAGGATCCTACCGGATTGCCAAAGGTAAAACGCCAACTAACGCAATTTAAAAGCCCTACGCAAATACTTTACCATCCCACTCCATTATATATGACACTTCCCAAATGAAACAACTAATGTTTTGTTTTATCACATTGATTTTTGGAAATTCATGGTGAAGCGAGCTTCATCTTGAATTAACAAGGATTACAGAACCTTCAGGTTTTTAACATGCTCATTAATATTTAGAAGATTACTGTCAGCGTTGAAACCTCGATGAGACTTAACACCGACACAGTCAGTTCTCGTTTTTTAGCAACAACCACTTCCCGAGGCGCATCCGTTTGATGGTACTCCCAGAAGTTTGTTCGCGGTTTCAACAATCTCCGACAGCGGCACCTGGCGCACATTCAAACCGGACTGCATCGCCTTGGCCATATCGTCCTGAGAAATTCCGGCCTCTTTTCCCTTTGCAAACATCTCTCGTAAAATTGAATCGCTTCCAGATGCGACGGCTGATCCGATTGCGACCAGAATATCTACCTTTTCGTTGTAGAGTGGTTTTGAAGTTTGATTATTGGGTTGTTCTGAAGCTGTTGCTTCGTCCTTGGGACTGTTCAATCCTGACAACTCTTTCAAAGTGGATCGATCCGGATAACCGCCTTCTGATACCATCTCACCATTAACCAGGATAATTGGAAGTACGTCAGAACCCTCCTTTTGAAGGCGTGTCAGCACCGGAACACACATCTTGAACTCCTCCGGTTCTTGACCCAAGTTGTAACGCTTCACTTCAATACCTTGTGACTTCAACCACTTCACGTCATTTGCAAAATCTGCCAATTCATCATCCACGTCCGGTCCGCATACACCGGTACTGCAGCACATGGCAGGATCATACACTTCAATTATTGTCTTTGTCTCGGTTTGGGTTTTCATACTATCAATCTGTCCTAATAAAGTTCATTTGTTTTCTTTCATCGTAAAAATACGATAGATGATAAGCAGTTCCAAACAATTCTTTTAATTCACTGCTTTTTCCTGTTACCCGTCAGCACGCTCCGAGCAGGCAGGCGGATAATTTCTTCTTTAGATTTGGTCGAAATCAAATCCAAGTCACTAAACACACCCCTGTCAGTTTCGCTATACGCTCAACCGGCTGTCCCCTCTCGAGAGGGGATGAATTTAATCAACCTGACAGCGTATCCGACCGCTTTTGGAGGATTCCTGTCAGCGTTTAAAAAATGATGCTTCCAGAAATCGAGCTGTCAGGACTTTTCACTACGTTTCAGACGCTAACAGGTCTTCAGCTCATTGCACCCGTCTGACCGCGTGGAGCGGTCTGACGGGGATTTTACACTAAACCCGACTCATCATATAAAACATCTCGGTTGCAATTTGCCGGCATCGTTCGTCGTAGGTTTCTTTTTCATGATCTGTACCATCCGACTCTTTTGGATCGCGATAGGTAACAGCTTTACGAAAAGACGTCCCCGGCACAAATGGACAGTTTTCATCTGCATCAGAACAGGTCATAATCGCCGCAAAATTACTATCCGGATTCACTTCATCATCAAACGTTTTCGAAAAACAGTACATGGAATCTGCGTCCTCTGCAATTCGCACTTCATACCTCGGGTTCTTTCCGACCGGACTAGTTACGTGAAACCCGGCCCGTTCTATTGCAGCTACGGCCCTTGGATTAAAAGCTGTTGCTTCTGTACCACCTGAAAATGTCTCCACTCCTTCTACTCCGTAATGAGCAGCAGCCGTTTGCGTCCAAATCTGTGCAAGATGACTCCGCCGGCTATTGTGTGTACAGATGAAGTTCAGTTTTACAGAGTCATGTTCCTTCAACTCTTTGGAAATATAATCCGCTACATCCTGAAGCGTCTGTTTTCGCTCGTCCGGAATGGAATCGAAGTTTTGAGTTATTTCTGAGATATAGTTTTTCAGTTTAGTATACATGTATTGGCTTGATAATTGTTTATGATTCAGATTGATGTACAAAACCTCCCCTCTAGAATCCGCCTGTGCCGAGGCCTTGGAGGACAGGAAGGGGCAGCCAATTGGGCGTTTAGCTAAACTGGCAGGGTTTTTTATGTAAGTTGAAACTACTTATTCATCACTGTTTTTCTCATTGAACACACCCCTCGCATGTATGAATCGCGTTTCACGCTTTCATACATACTTTCCCCTCTCAAGAGGGGATGATACAACCAGACAATGTATTTGTAGAACAAGCTCTATCGGAGCGACAGACACATAGCCCCGGATTTCAACCAGACATCGTAACTGACTGCTTTCGAAGAATTCCTTTCGCTTTGCTTCAGACGCTGATAGGTCTCCTTATTTCAAAATAATTTACCCGTCTGGGCGCGTGAATCGAACTAATTGGCAGGATGTTAGCAGCAAGTCTGAACCAATTCATCCGACAACTCCGACAGTAAACTTTTCAGCTCCTTCACTCCATCCGGGTTGAGGCAGTAGCAGGTCCGAACTCCTTCCACCTCCCCTTTTATCAAGCCTGCAGTTTTTAATGCCTTTAAATGTTGTGAAACCGTAGACTGTGCCAGCGGGATAATTTCTGTAATATCCCCGCAAAAACAGGTGTTTCTCTGGGCTAATATTTTGAGTATCGCGATTCGTGCCGGATGCCCCAACGCTTTCGCAATGGCTGCAGATCGCTCAATTGCTGGATCGTCCAGTTTAATGGGTTTTGCTTCTATCATGACTCAATTGTTTTGATTTAGTCTTTTGGAAAATCAGACCTGACATCATACTAAGCTCCTGTCGGTAACGAGTAATTTTAGAACCCAACGCTGTCAGATCCGTAGGTGCTGACAGGTTAGGTTGATTGTTATCTACTTTTTCTCTGCGTAAACCGTGATGCTGTAGATACCGGTATCTGAGTTTCTGAATTCTTTTAGTTCTTCCTTTGTGAGATAATTCAGCAACATATCATCCGGAAGCTGAATCTCCTTCTGTTTCTGAATGGTGATATTTTCAAAACCGGTTTCCTTTACAATCTTCAAATACTCATCCTTGTCGATCGCTCCGGCCACACAGCCGGCATACATCTCAGCGTCCTCTTTGATTTGATCAGGCAGGTTCCCGGAAACCACAACATCAGAAATACTAAAATGTCCGCCGGTCTTCAATATTCGATAGGTTTCAGCAAAAGCTTTCTCTTTATCCGGAACTAAGTTCAAAACACAATTGCTAACCACCACATCAGCTATATCATCATCGAGCGGCATCTCTTCGATATCGCCCAAAACAAAATCTACATTCATGTAGTTGAGTTTGATTGCATTTAGCGTAGCCCGCTGAATCATCGCTTCGGTCATATCCAGCCCAATCACCTTGCCTGACTCTCCTACAACCTGCCGGGCAACAAACGCATCATTACCGGCACCCGACCCAAGATCCACAACGGTATCTCCCGGCTTCATTTTGGCGAATTCGGTTGGCAGCCCGCAGCCAAGATTCAAATCCGCATCGGGATTGTACCCCTCAAGGTTCGAGTAGTCATCTGAAAATATCGTGTAGTCTACTTTGCTGTCAGGTGAGCAACAGCCCGAAGGTCCGCAACAACCGGCCTCTCCGTTCTGTTCACTGATCTTTGCATACTTCTCTTTCACTGACGTTTTGATATCCTCGGGTGAATTTTTCTTTACTTTCATCGCTACTTATTGAGAAATTTCAAATAACACGATATACGTTTATTGATCTATCGCAATTTTACGATGAATATAAGACGGCTCAGATTGATTCCAAAATTAATTTTATTGATTGGCTTTAGGTTTATCTCCCTTGAGGTTCAACACCTCTCAAACCAGAATCAACCCTCATGAATCTTCAAACCACGAAAGTCATTGCCTGATGGCTGCTGGAAAATTTTCAAACCAAACTCCGGAGCGATAGCAAGCAGATGATCAAACACATCAGACTGAATGCCTTCATATTCAGCCCAAACGGTAGTACTCGCAAAGAAGTAGATCTGCAGCGGCAGGCCCGTTTCGGTCGGCTCAAGCTGTCGGACAATCATTGTCATATCCTGACGAGCATTTGGATGATTTTTCAGGTACTCTATCACATATTTACGAAACGTGCCGATGTTAGTGAGCCAGCGACCGTTTGTAAGTGTTGAGGTGTAGCCTTTTAAATGTTTCTCATTATACTCTCCGATCTCCTTCATTTTCTCATCCATATATTTCGAGAGAAGGTGAGATTTTTTCAGTTTTTGTATTTCCTGAAAGGAGAGAAACCGAACCGTCGAAATGTCGATTTTTAGCGATCGCATTACCCGGCGTCCCCCGGACTCCTGCATACCGCGCCAGTTCCGAAAACTGTGCTCCAGAAATTTATGAGTCGGAATAACAGTGATGGTTTTATCCCAGTTTTGTACACGAACCGTATTTAAAGCGATGTCGATGACATCACCATCGGCACCAAACTGAGGCATATCAATCCAGTCGCCAACTCTGATGAGATCATTGCTCGTTAACTGAACACTGGCAACCAGAGAGAGCAGGGTGTCGCGGAACAGAAGCAGGATAATGGCCATGATAGCTCCAATCCCACTTAAAAAGTACCAGGGCGATTTATCAGCCAGGCTCGATATGATGAAGAATCCGGCCAGCACATAAACAACAACTTTCCCTAATTGAATATAGCTCTTAATCGGGGTCAAATGAGCATCTTGACGCCTCAGGTATAGTGCATGAATTGATGATAGAAACGCATCAAATACCCGAGCTCCCACCAAAATCATTAATGCGGCCGTGACCCGAATAATGAAACTGGTCAAATCTTCATGAAACTGGGGAACTAGTTCCAGGCCGTTGTAGATGATGATCAACGGGATCATAAACAGAGCTCGCTGCGGTAATTTGTTCTTTAGAATAATCGCATACCATTCTGTTTCTGTCTTCTCATCAAATCGAGTCAATAATCGTATAATCCAAACTCGAATAAATAGATGCACAAAGGCAGCGAGTAAGAAAATCAATGCCAGACCGATCGCCGCTTCTGCGCTTTCACCCCGCATATGTTCCGGCAGAAATCGCGTTAGGCTTTCGATTAAATTAGACTGCAAAAAGGTGGTTGCAAGCATCTTATATAGTTTCTGAAAAATTTCGGTTTATCATCCGTCTTAAATTATTCAAAAGGTAATAAGATCAGCCAAATGATACAGAAGAATTCTATTGCAGATTTACAAAGTAAATTCACCACTGTTGCTGATTTTAATATTAAATAGAGATCTTGTCTGCTTGGCAAAAAGAGCTATTTTAAAAGTCAGGTGATAAATGTACACCAATACCCAAATAGAGCCATATTAAAACCTCTTACAAAAAGTGTCCATGAAAAATCGAACTTTCACTTTTCAATTTTTTATCCTCTTTCTTTTCTCCATTTCAGGTTTGATAAGTACTCTCGTTGCCCAGAATCTCTACTATCCGCCGGCCGGTTTAGGACACAACTGGTCTGAAAAATCTCCACAGGAACTTGGCTTCGAGGAGTCAGCTCTGAATAAAGTTGTTCAATTTGCCCTGGAAAATGAGAACAGTGTTGAGAAAGATCTTCGAATTGCAATACTGAAAGGTTTCAGCCACGAGCCCTATCACTATCTTGCCGGTCCGGTAAGAGAGCGCGGCGGACCTGCGGGTATGATCGTCAAAGACGGGCATATTGTATCAAAATGGGGCGATTTAACCCGGGTGGATATGACTTTCAGCGTAACAAAAAGCTATCTCTCTGCCGTTGCCGGAGTAGCATGGGATCGTGGATTAATCCACAGCACCGATGATTTAATGACAGAGTATGTTTGGGATCGGACCTTTGACGGCGAACACAATTCAAAAATTACCTGGGAGCACCTTCTCAATCAGTCATCCGATTGGTCAGGTACACTTTTCGGGATGGAAGACTGGGGAGACCGACCGCCACGCGGGGGTGATATTGACGATTGGCGAATGCGGGAACTACATGCCCCGGGTACTCACTATAAATACAATGATGTTCGCGTGAATGTGCTTGCCTACTCCCTGCTTCAAGTTTGGCGCAACCCGCTTCCACAAGTACTTAAAAATGAGATTATGGATCCAATCGGGGCATCCACCACCTGGCGCTGGTTTGGATATGACAACTCTTTCGTTATGGTAGACGGAGTTGAAATGCAGTCTGTAAGCGGAGGTGGCCATAACGGTGGCGGACTTTTCATCAGCACCTACGATCACGCACGCTTTGGACTTCTTTTTGCCCGAAATGGCCTGTGGAATGGTCAAAAAATTATCTCCCCTGAATGGATTGACAAGTCTTTGACTCCGTCTCCTGCCAATTCGCACTATGGTTATCTCTGGTGGCTGCAGGATGAGGAAAATAGCTGGGAAGGTGTACCGAATCATGTCTACTACGCTGCCGGATTTGGCGGAAACTTTATCGTTGTTGATGAAGAAAACGATTTAGTTATTGTTCTGCGATGGATAGACGGTTCCAAAATTGGAGATTTTGTATCGAAAGTGTATCAAGCCATGGAGTAGCCTGAGACTTACAAGTCTACCACCTATAAAGTCTGAAGTTTATAAACTCGTCGCACGAACCGTCGAAAACCACGCCGGAATTCAACAGACGAGAATCCGAAGCCTGAGACCAATCAATAAACCATTTTAGTTAATTCTTGACTTTTTAAACCATTTTAGTTAATTATTATATGTTTTAACTATTACGGTTAATTATGGGTACGTATATCGTTGTTATCGGAGACATTGTAGAATCAAAGGACTTGAAGCCTGCCCTGAGAAAGCAGACGCAGAACTATTTAGAAGACGTATTTGAACAGTTGAACCGGCAATCCGAGCACCTGCTTTCGCCCTACACCATTACCCTTGGAGATGAATTCCAGGCTGTTTATCGTTTAGCAGATCACCTTTTTCATGATATTTGGGCATTTACTGCGCAGATTCATCCTGTGAGCGTGCGGGTTGCGATCAGCGTGGGGGAAATTACTACGGAAATCAACCGGGAGCAATCACTGGGAATGGATGGACCTGCATTTCATGCCGCACGCGACCGAATTGATGAGATGAAGGCGGATGATATTCTCTTATCGCTCACCACAGAAGACAAATCTTTTGACCGGTTAGTAAACAGCAGTTTTAGAATTCTGGCTGGAAATTTACAAACCTGGAATAAAAACCGTTTTTCAATTTTAAAAAAGAGGTATGAAAATATTGAAGTAAAGAAAATCGCACGTGAACTCGACCTTTCGGAAGTGGCTGTTTATAAGAATATTCATGCCGGAACTCTCGACGCCGTTAAAGATTTGACAGAGTGCATTTCAGAAAAGGTGAACAAAATGGTGACCCCATGAACTACACGATATTTTTTGCAATCCTCAATTTGATTCTGTTCTCCCGACTGCGTTTTACATTGCGCGACAAACCACTCTCCAACAACGCTGATTTTATCCGGTTGACCATATTTCCTCTCCTCATTATTCCCTTCCTTTCAGTTACAGCCGGGTGGGTTGTTTTGATCATCTATCTACTGCTGAGGCCCGTAATCAACCGACTGTTCGAACTAAGTTCCACCAATCTTAATCGGAATCGGATGGATGCATTGTTCGTAGATATCCTTGCAGTTGGAATATTAGCAAGTCCTCTTTTTGAACTGCAGCCCGCTATTTGGATAAACGGATTTGAACAAACAATACTGGACCTTTTCCATCCTGAAGGTAACGAGGGCACAGTGAACTGGCAGGCCTGTTTTGCAATTCTGTTCGGGTTTTTGATGATTCTCAATGAGATTAACCTTCTGATCCGATACATTCTGGAGAAACTGCAGCTGGCTCCACTCAGCGATTTACATCAGCAGCAGATTGATGAAAAAGAGTTCCGAACCGGCCGTGTGATTGGATTCCTGGAACGCATCTTCGTCTTTCTATTTATTCTGATGGGACAGTATACAGCTATTGGTTTTATACTGGCTGCCAAAGGAATAGTACGCTATCCGGAGTTCGGCAATCGGAATTTCGCTGAGTACATTCTCATTGGAACCCTTCTCTCCGTTCTGATGGCAATGGGTGTTGCGTTTGTTGTTCAATTTTTTATTTGAATGACTACAGGCTGAACAATTAGGAGTCCATTTAACATAATCGTGGTTCAGTGTTTAATTGATTGTTATTCATCAATCATCACTCCTCGTCCCGGTGCCCTGCTCCGGTACGACGAGCCAGCAACTCCGCTGCACGAGAACTCTCAGCCCCTATTTGAATGCGTTTGATCATATCATAATCGTGAAGAAACCGCCTCTACAATACTAAGTATTTCAAACCAATATCTCTGTTCGGCGGATAATTTAGGTTGGCCTGTGTTCCCCGGGTTTCGTTTCACTTCACCTGGGGCTTTTATAAAAAAGAAAGTCAAGAACATTTTTTTCCCGTGATGTCCTGATTCG
>CAYNZY010000087.1:0-8841 GCA_964401805.1 uncultured Rhodohalobacter sp. | reverse complement strand
ATGTTAGTAGCCCTGGGTGAAACGCAGTGAAACCCGGGGATTAAATGATGCTAAAAAAAAACCTCCGCCGAATAGAGGGATGGTTTGAAGTATTAAAAAGATTAGAGGCGGTCCCTTTTCTATATTTGATTTGACCAGATTCATTTAGAAATGAAGCAGAGTTATTATGCAGCAGAGCTGCATGGTTGTCGTCTCGGAGCGGAGCTCCGGACGAGGAGTGTTGTATTTATCAATCATCAATTGAAAAATAGAGCCCGAAATTACCGTTCACATTTGTAATTTCTCCGTTTTGTCTCTGTCCTGCAAGGGAATTAAATACAAGCTTTACTTTCAGTGAGTCATTTTGCTGTTCCATCGTCATCCGGTTAACAGATAGTGTTTCAACGTTGCCGGCACCGGTATCGGGAAGTTCATCAATAAATGATTTCAGGTCAAAAGATAATACGCGATCGGTCTCTTTTTCTGTAAGTCGTATTTCAAAATTATCCCCGTCCACTGTAATCTTGTAGACCTGTTTACCAATGGTGGTTTCAAGGTCTAGTGAATTCATCCAGAATTCAATATCCCCAACATAGTGATCATATCCATTTAGGGGTACGGGATGCATCCTGTTTTTTTGAACCTGGAAATTGCCAAACTCTGCATCGATACCTTCCTCCATCTCCCAGTTACTTACATAGTCAATACCGATCAGATCCGTAATCGCTTCGGCATCTGAGACAACATTCATGGTGTCTTTGTTTTCAAGCACCTCATTCAGATTCTGTTCAAAATAGGGCTGAATCGACTCAACACCTTTCAGACCCAGTAAATAGGTGATTCCGGAACTGATCTGTTTTCGATCATAAAAGGGTATCTCCTGATCAGTTTTTTTGATGATTCCTTCTTCAGAAAGCAGCCCGTGTTTCCCTAAATTTTCTTCAAGCCGACTTAACTGACTTCTTTCAGAAACCTCAAATGCACTCAGCGGACCCATTGAGATCAGCAACGTAATCAGAAAGAGGGAGATAGGTATCACCCTGATGTCCTTTAATTTACTGATGAGGAAGTAGATCACCATGGCGGTGAGCCAAACGGCGAGGGTTGCCACAAAATAGCGGTTCACGGTTACCCCATACTCTGATATTCGAACCCAGATGGAGAGCATGAGCAGGATGATGAGTGGAATGAGTGCGATGTAGTATCCTCGAGAGAACAGGCGCACCCACTTATGATCGTCTTCGTCTTGAATGGGATAGAGAAGCAGCAGCCCCAATATTCCGACAATCGAGAAACTGAGTACAAGATTTGCTACCCAGCCGGTTGGCCACTGCCATTCAATCAGGATTTTACCCATGTAGAGATACAGGATGAAAATATAGATGACTACCAGCGGAATGAGCACATATTGAACAAAGATCCTCAATCCTTTTGGGTAGGCTTTCTCTTCATCCGTCAATTGATTCGGGTGAGGGACACCCGCAAGAAAGAACCAGGTGCCAAAAATGCCGATCAAAAATATCCCCAGCTGGCCATACCTTACTCCGGCGATATCAAACTCGAGAAGAACTTCCAAAGAGTAGATGGCTATGGATAATCCGCTGTAGAGTACACCGACGTAGAGGATCGATAGCAGTATTCTGAGAAAGAGTGTTTTATTGTAGGCCCAGAAATTCTGAACGCTTTTATCTCCCAGGTAGGGTGAAAAAGAGACCAAAAGATGGGAAGCCAGAAAAAATAAGAAGTATTTGTAGAATGCTTCAGAGCTGGAAGGTTCAAAATCTTCCGGTAAAAAAAGGTAGTAAACAGCCAATATAATTACGGCAGCAGCTCTTGTGAGCTGTAAGTGCAGAGGAGTCCATTCTCTGTTTTCCCCGGCCGTTTTTATTGCCGTGAAAAGTGAAATGGATAGTGCTGTGACCCAGCTGAAGTTTTTAACATAATAATAACCATCCCGTTGATCCCATGGTAAATCCACAAGCCAAATGACCGCTAATGTGCCCAGAATAGCGAAGGTTATAACCAAAGGAAATCTTCGAATCGTTGCCGACGTTTTTGAGATGATTTGCTCTATGGATGGAAGGCGTATCATGGCTCTATCCTTATGTTAACTTTACTTCCAAAGTAGCACTATTTGATTGCAAAACAAGCTTAATTCTTGTGATTATATCTCAGGAAGGATCTTGACGAAAGCACTCCGGATAAGGGCTTTGAAGCGTGGCAAAATCGGTGAACTGCTATTATGCAGCGGAGCTGCGGTGATGTCGTCTCGGAGCGGAGCTCCGGACGAGGAGAGGTTTTGAATGTTGAATGTTGAATTTTGAATGTTCAATTGCCTGTGTCTTGCAAATCGGTCAGCTCGCCTCTTGCCTCTTGCCAACAAAACAAAACTCGTCAGGCGAACCGTCGCAAAACCACGCCGGAATTCGACAGACGAGGGTTCCTGGCATGACTCCCTGATGTGAACTGCGATTGTCCGACCGAAGATCGATCGAATTGAGAATGAGTACCAACCTATAAATAAATGGCGTAGCCATGAAACATCTTATAGCCCATCAATTCATTGATGGATTCCGTGGTACCCACCGGCAATCCGCCGAAAAGAGGGATGGTTTGAAGTATTAAAAAATTAGAGGCGGTTCCTTTTCCATAATTGATTTGACCAGATTCATTTAGAAATGAGGCAGAGTTAGTATGCAGCAGAGCTGCATGGTTGTCGTCTCGGAGCGGAGCTCCGGACGAGAGGTGAGAATGTGAGAAACCTGAAAATCTTTGCCATGCAAGAAGATTAGAGAACGAAATCACAAAAAAGTTGATTAAACAAGGAGTAAAATCTTAAGATTTTAAAATTTTAAAGGTAAAAGTCCTTAAGATTTCATTGTTTAAGGTACGTTAACATTGAACGAAACCTGTTTTTGTTTTACCGTACACCCGACGATATCTAATCATCAAAAACCAGTAACATGATACCAGCGATAGTCTTTATAATGTTTTTAGGATCTCCCTTAATGCCAGACTTTATAAATACGGATGCTGATACGACTCTAAATCAGGGGACCATCGTTATTGAACTGGATAGAATAGAAAGTGCCAAGGGTTCTATTCAGATATCTCTATTTGCTAATTCAGACGGGTTTCCTGACGATTGGGAAAAAGCGTTCACATCGAAATCGGTGGCCGTTACAGATAATCTAAAAGAGATACGGCTGGAAGATATTCCATTTGGTACATACGGGATTGCACTCATTCACGACGAAAATGAGAACTATGAGTTAGATACCAACTTTTTTGGTGTACCCAAGGAGGGATACGGCTTTTCAAACAACGCGAGAGGGCGTTTTGGCCCACCGGATTACTCCGATGCGGAATTTACGCTGGAGACGGAGAGGTTAGTTCTACAGATTGAAATGAAATATTAAAAGCTATCCATGCGAAAAAAAATTATTGTTATCGGAGGGGGATTCGGAGGACTTTCTGCAGCTGTTAGATTGGCTGCCAAAGGTCATGATGTAACGATCTTTGATAAGAGAGATAAACTCGGAGGCAGAGCATATCAATATGAGTTGGATGGTTTTAAGTTTGATGGCGGCCCAACTGTAATCACGGCACCCTACATTTTTGATGAGATATTTGAAGCCGCAGGGAAAAGTCGGCATGACTATTTTGAACTCAAGCCTTTGGACCCATTCTACCGGATTTTTAACAGTGACGGAGACTATTTTGACTACATGCGAAATGAGGAGGATATCCTCAAACAGATCGACCGGTGGAGTCCGGAAGATAAAAATGGGTATAAGAAGTTCACGAAAAGTACGGTTGACATCTTCAGTCTCTTTCATCCATATACTGATAAGCCGTTTCTGAAGTTCAAAAAGATGCTGAAAATCATGCCCGGGGTGATACGGCTTGGCGCTTACAAAGGCACGTACCGGTATGTGAGAAAGTATATTAAACACAAATTCCTAAGAAAGGTCTTTTCATTTCACCCACTGCTGATCGGAGGTAATCCGTTTGATACGCCCTCGATATATCTGCTGATCATGCAGTTTGAAAAAGAGTGGGGCGTACACTACGCGGTGGGTGGCGTGGGCTCTATCATTGAGGGATTCAGACGTTTAATGGATGATCTCGGTGTGGAGATTCGTCTAAATTCGGAAGTGGAACGGATTGTGGTAGATCAAGATAAGGTAAGAGGAGTTCAGCTGAAGGACGGCACTGTACATGAAGCTGATATTGTGATCTCGAACGGTGATGTTGCATTTACATACCGGAACCTGATTCCCGAAACGTCCAGGAAAAAATATTCAAACAGATCAATCGACAGAAAAAGCTACAGCTCGTCCCTGTTTGTGATCTATTTTGGAACCAAAAAGAGATATCTCGACTCGAAACTTTCTCATCACAACATCATCTTTGGTAAGGAGTATAAAAAGCTAATGAAGGAGATTTTTAAAGGTACAAAACTACCGGATGATCTATCTCTCTACCTGCACATGCCTACCATTTCAGATGAATCGATTGCTCCGGAAGGTTGTGAATTATTTTATGTACTCTCACTGGTTCCAAACCTGAAGGCAGACATCAATTGGGAGAAGATAGCTGAGGAGTATAAAGACAAAGTTCTGAGCTACCTGGAGGAGCACTATTTACCAGATTTAAAAGAAAATATAGTAACGGAACACTATATCGATCCGCCTCATTTTCAAAATACGCTGAACAGTCATTATGGAGCAGCCTTTTCCTTTACACCGAGCCTGCTGCAGTCAGCCTTTTTCAGGCCGCACAACCGGTCGGAGGAGTTTGACAACTTGTACTTTGTAGGAGCGGGCACACATCCGGGAGCTGGAGTACCGGCGGTACTCTCTTCAGGTAAAATTGCGGCCGAGCTGATCGACCCCACACCTCAAAATGGAGTGAAGTGATGCGAAAAGCATACGATATAGGTTTTGGAGAATCTGAACAGGAGCTGGTTATTGATGAACTCTCGCTTGATGGCAGGTTGCCGGAGTGGATCGAAGGGACGCTGCTGCGGAATGGGCCCGGGACGTTCAAGGCTGGCGATCAGAATTACAGACACTGGTTCGACGGATTGGCTATGCTGCACAAGTTTACCTTTCGTGGAGGAAAGGTTTCGTATGCAAATAAATTCCTGGAGTGCAATGCCTATCGTGAAGCCATGGACAAAGGGAAAATTGCCTACTCAGAGTTTGCAACTGATCCCTGCTATTCGCTCTTTGACCGGGTGAAGGAGGTTTTTAATCCGCAGTTTACCGACAGCGCCAAAGTGAATGTCGGAGAACTGCACGGTAAGTTCGTTGCCCTCGGTGAGCCATCATTACAGGTTGAATTTGATCCGGAGACACTGGAGTCTGTGGGTGTGTTTGCCTATGATGGAAAAGTAAAACAGCATGTAACCACCGTTCATCCTCACATTCACAACGATGAGATTCTTAACCTGACAACCCGCTTCGGCCGGGTCAGTAACTATCGGTTTATGAAGCTCGAGAGGGAACGTGAGCCAAAGCTGGTAGCAAAGCAGCGCGTAAAAGAGCCGGCCTACATTCACAGTTTTGGGATGAGTCCGAACTACCTCATTCTCACCGAATATCCATTTGTAGTAAATCCCCTCAGTATTCTGTTCCATGCCAAACCGTTCATTGAAAATTTTAAATGGAAACCTGAGCGCGGAACCAACATTTACGTTTTTGACCGGAACAGAGGGGAGCTAATCAAAAAGTTCGAAACCGATCCGTTCTTTGCCTTCCACCATGTAAACGCATTTGAACAAAAAGGGGAGCTAATATTCGATATTGTTGCCTACCCTGATCCGGAAATTATCGACTCCTTTTACCTGGATAGAATTCGTGCGGAAGATCAGGTTCTGCCCGGAGGTGAAATTCGAAGATATCGTTTAAATCCGACCGGAAATGGCGGCGCAGTTTATGAGATACTCAGTGATGAAGGAATTGAACTGCCTCGATTTGATTACGATTCATTAAACATGGACGGATCCTATCGTTATATCTACTCGATCGGGATTAATGAATCCGAAAAGAATAGCTTCTACGATCAAATTGTAAAAACTGATCTCAAAAGCGGTAAATCAAAGGTTTGGAGGGAAGAGAACTGCTTCCCTGGCGAACCTGTTTTTCTACCTTATCCGGAGGGTAAGAATGAGGATGACGGAGTAAATCTTTCCGTTGTATTGGATGAAGCCAATGGCAATTCATTTCTGCTTGTGCTGGATTCGTCTACGTTTACTGAAATTGCCCGAGCTACCATTCCTCAGCCTGTCCTTTTCGGATATCACGGCAACTTCTATAACAACATTTAATCCGGCTACTGTATAAATCAGGTATGATGTTAATCAGCTATATATTGGCGCTTTTTATGCTCTTTACCGGGTTTGACCCGGCTGGTGACAGTAATGGCAAGATTGAAGGTCAGATTATTGATGGCCGTAATCTTCAGCCACTACCCGGTGCTACCATTATGATTGACGGAACGGACCGAGGAACAGCAACGGATTCAGACGGGAATTTTTTGATCGAAAATGTACCGGCCGGAAGTTATAACCTGACGATCCGTTTTTTGGGATACAGAACCGTCAGAAGAAGTAATGTGATTGTGAATCCAAACCGGACCACGACGCTGGAAATCCGAATGGAAGAGGAGCTGATTGAAGGGGAAGAGCTTGAAGTACGAGGTGATTTTTTTGAGAGGCCACGGGATGCCATTGTAAGCAGCCATTCGATGGATTTTGAAGAGATACGGCGCAGTCCCGGCGATCTGGTAGATATACAGCGTGCTGTTCAGGCCCTGCCTTCGGTTACATCGGGGAGTGATCAGTTGAATGAGATTATTGTAAGAGGCGGTAATCCCGGTGAGAACCTTTTTCTGATGGATCATATTGAGATACCGAACCCGAACCACTTTGCCGTGCAGGGGGCAGGAGGTGGCCCAATCAATCTGCTGAACAGCTACATGGTTAGGGAAATCGATTTCTATGCGGGTGCGTTTTCAGCTCGCTATGGCGACAAGGCTTCTTCAGTGATGAATATCTCTTTGCGAAATGGAACAAGAGACAGACTTCGCGGAGAGGCCTCGATGGGTATGGCAGGAGCCGGTGCACTGTTTGAGGGTCCGATCTCCTCGAACGGAAGCTTTATTTTTTCGGCACGCCGCAGCTATCTCGACTGGATTGTGCCGGCCACCGGTTTAACCGCTATTCCAAACTATTACAATACCCAGGGTAAGCTGACTTTTGACCTGGGAGACAGCCAAACATTGTTTATAAACGGTGTGTATGGAAGTGATAATATCAACATTGAAGGAGGCGATCAGGCCGGATACGGCAGGGGTGCTGAAAATCTGGACACAAATAACTCCCAATATATTGCCGGTGCCACGCTGAGATCTCTATGGTCTGACAATCTTTTCTCGTTCACCACGCTTTCGTCCGTTCAGAACAACTATTTTGTTGAGGTCTACGACTTGCCCGGCAGGGATGTTTTCTTTACAAACAACTCTGTTGAAACTGAACATACAGTAAAAACAGATGTAACCTACCTGGCAAGCCAAAACATAGAGGTAAGTTTTGGAGCCTCATTTAAGGATGTCAACTTTCAGTATGATCTGGTTAATGAAGCAGATACCCTTTTTACCTACAATCAGGGAAGGGAAGATCAGATTACCGGAATTTTTGATATCTATCCGGAATACAGGGTTAATCAGGATGTGAGTTCCTACAAAACAGCTGCATATTCCCAGCTTACCCTGGATTTGCTGTCATTATTTCGCGTAACCGGAGGTATCCGATATGACTATTTTGAGTACAACGATTTTTCATCGGTAAGTCCGCGTTTGGGATTTTCATATTTCCTGAATTCAGATACTTCTCTGAATCTTGCCTACGGGAGGCACTTTCAATCTCCTGCGTATAACGACTTGGTCGCGAATGAAGCCAACCGGAATCTGGATAATAAATTTACAGATCAATACGTGGTTGGCCTTGAGCACATTGTCAGAGAGGATTTGAAATTTGTCGTGGAAGCCTATTATAAAGAGTATAATGATGTACCTGTTCGCCGGACATTGACAACAACAGATCCGCTGGATTTTGATGACGGCACTTTTTTGAATGCAGGCAGTGCCGAGGCGAAAGGAATTGAGCTTTTTTTGCAAAAGAAGCTGATCAAAAACTTCTCGGGCATTGTGAGTTACTCCTATTTTGAATCGAAAGCAGTTGATCCCAGAAATGGCACTACCTATAACTGGGATTATGACCATCGCAATATGCTCACGCTGATGTCCGGCTACCGGTTTAGATTCGGAGGAAAAGGTTGGTACGAAAGGATGAAATCGAAATGGTGGTTTCATACGGTATCGTGGCTGCCGTTTATGCCGTCGGATGAATTTGAAATCAGCCTCAAATTCAGGTATCTCGGAGGTCGTCCGTTCACTCCGCCGGTTTACCGACCCGAACTTCGCGAGTGGATTGTGGATGAGACACAATCGCTGAATACTGAACGATATCCCGCTTATCACCGGCTCGATTTGAGAATTGATAAATGGTACTCTTACCGGAACTGGAACTTCGTGATCTTTTTTGATCTCGTGAATATCTATAACAATGACAATATCTGGAGCTATCAATACAATGATGATGGCACCATAGATGAAGTTCTGCAGTTTAACACCCTGCCTGTTGGCGGAGTTACCATTGAGTTTTGATTGATTAGACCTAAACCTGACAGCGTTTCGACTGGAGAAGAACCCTGTCAGCGTAGCTGCGCGGCATATGGTAAACGGCAGACGGTCTATGAATTACGTTGTGTGACGTTTTTTTTTGAAGTACCGTTT
>CAYNZY010000086.1:0-8915 GCA_964401805.1 uncultured Rhodohalobacter sp. | reverse complement strand
ACGATGCTGAAAGTGATTCCCGAAAAGAGTACTACTATTTTGTGCCCGGTAATATGGCTTACAAATTCAACCTGGATAGTGCTCCGAAAGTAAATGCTCAAAGGCTGCAGAAAGATTTGAGTAGCAGTGATTGGTTTGGATTCAGAACAAACAGGGTTTATGCAGATCCAACAGAGGTGCCATTGATTTTTGCAACGCCGGGAATTGAGCTTACAGACGGTAGTCAGCTAAACCGTTTTTTCAGACTTGGCTACATTTCGTATACAGGTTATGCGATATATTTAATTCTGCTCTTCTGGTTTGTCAGGAGATTCATGACCGGTCTCAAAACAAACAACTTTTTTACTGTAGAAAACAGTTTTAACCTTAGGGTTTCCGGACTCATTGTGCTGGCTGCTCCTTTTCTACACTTTCTTTGGTATATGATTTTTGAGCCTGCACGTGATGAACTCTTTAGTATTTCCGGAGCATCCCTCCATGGTGCATTGAACTACTCTTTCAAGTTTGAATTGCTGATAGCCGGGCTTATAATTTTTGTGATCAGTCAAGCATTCAACCACGGTGTGAAACTTCAAAAAGAACAGGAGCTCACGATATGAAAATATTTGGAAGTTGGTCCGTCATCTCTTTTCTGCGTTTTATAGCTCAAATGATCTGGGCGATACTGTTAGTTTCGGTTGTTGTGCAGTGTTTACTGTTTGGGATTTTTCTCTACTCGGGAGGGGAGGTTGGAGCCATGTTCAATGTCTATATAGACTCATCTTTTTTAGTGGATCATCTACAAGATGAGTTAGCCGACGAGCAGGCAGTGTTAACTTCTGCCGGAGGGCTGGAGATGAGTTTTGCGCCTCTGCATGCGGAACTGTTCACGGGCTCCCTGTTGTGGATTGTGCAAATTGGGATTGTTGGTTTGGGTCTGTATGGCTTTACTGTGTTGAAGCGTGTATTGGATGCGATGCATAAAACAGACACCTTTACCGTGCAAAACGGCTCCGATATTCGGATCGTTGGCGTTCTTTTGATCGTAGCAGCGCCTCTCATCTTTCTGTTTAAGTGGGGAGTAAAACTCTATTTTGAATCTCATGTCTCGACAGATCAAATTTCCGCAACTCTGCCTCCGTTTGATTTCACCCTGTTTTTTGCCGGCTTGGTCTGCTTTGTTCTCGCTGAGATAATGAACCAGGCGGCCATCATGCATGAAGAACAAAAACTGACGGTGTAACCATGGCCATCATCGTAAATCTGGACGTAATGCTGGCCAAGCGAAAGATGTCGCTGACAGAGCTTTCCGAGAAGGTCGATATCACGATGTCGAACCTCTCTATTCTGAAAACCGGCAAGGCCAAGGCCATTCGCTTTTCCACACTTGAGGTGATTTGCGAAGCGCTGGAGTGCCAGCCGGGAGATATTCTGGAGTATCGGGATGATGACTGATCAGTCCGTCAGACCGCTTCAGTTGGTTACTCGTGGCACGCCTCCAAGTCGTGCCACGAGTGTTGTAACCCACAAAAAAAGCTTAAATAATTAAGACATTAAATCCTTCTCTATTCGATAGAGAGGGGTGCAGGGTGAGTCTAAAAAGGAGAAATAAATATTTAAGCGTTGCCAAAAAATAGATAATACCCGTCAGACCGCTTGGAGCGGTCAGACGGGTTAGAGTTAGCGGTCTGTCGGGAATTGAAAAAATTTTGTAAGGAATTCTCTGTTTTTGCCTCTTACAGATAAAAAGAGATATGAAAACAGAGGAGTTTGATACGAAAAAATATTTTGGACGAGCCGTGCGAGATATGCAGCCGGACGAGCAGCCTCGAGAAAAGCTGCTCAAGTACGGAGCCGACTCACTATCTGATGCCGAACTGCTGGCCATTTTGCTCAGAACCGGAACCAAAGGGATGAATGTGATCGACGCGTCGCGAGCGCTTTTGGATCGATTTGACGGACTGAGGAATTTGTCCAGACAGAAATGGCAGTCTTTAAAAGTGATTCCGGGAATTGCCAAGGTGAAGGCGTTAACGCTCGAATCTGTATTTGAGCTTTCCAAACGGATTCAAATGGCATCGCTGGGCGATCAGGTGAAAATTACCTCTCCGGACGATGCCGCAGCATTTTTTGCTCCGCGACTGAGAGATTTGCCACACGAAGAGTTTTACGTGGCATTTTTAAATAACGCAAAAATTTTAACAGGGTATAAAAAGATTAGCCAGGGTGGAAATAAGGCTACAGTTGTGGATGTGCCGGAAGTGATGCGCCAGGCCATTTTGAATCAGGCCAACTCCATATTAGTAGCTCACAATCATCCATCGGGGTATGCAAAAGAGTCAGCTTCAGATATCAATCTGACAAATCGAATTATTGAAAGCGGAAAGCATATTGGAATTCCATTGGATGATCATATCATCATTGCAGGAGATCAATACATAAGCTTCAGAAATAAAAATTTAATTCGATAAAGGATCGTCTGTAGTTGACTTGAAAACGTAATTTACCTACGCTTTTACACGTATAATCTAATTTGCTCAAAACTTGGCAACTGTTATCTTCATATTTCAAATCAAAAATCACAAGGGGTATGGACTATACTGAACTTGTAGATGCGCTGAAGAATGGGGATAGCAATTCTGTGAATAAGATTTGTTCCGATTCTCTGATCATCTTGAAAAAATATCTGATTGCCACCATGGGGGCTACGCCTCATGATGCTGAGGATGCTGTTCAGCAGATGTTTGAATATTTGATTCCAAAAATCCGAATGGATGTAATTGACAATCCTGGCGGCCTGGCCAAATATATGATGAAGGCGTCTAGGCACAGCTACCTGAACTTATTGAGAGATCATGATTTCAATGACCATGAAGTACTGAGTGAAGAACCGCACGTAGATGAAAGCCAGATATGGAACCTGGTAAACGATGAAAGGTCAAGAATTTTAAAACTCTGTATTGAGCAGCTCAAATCTCATTATCGCGCACTGGTTGACTTTATTTTTAAATACCCGGATGCAGATGCCAAGGATGTTGCCGAAAAATTTGACATTTCAATGAATAATGCTTGGCAGCGTAAACACAGAGTTATTAAGAAGTTAACTTCTTGTGCTGAAAAACATCATTAAAAAGTAAATTTATTCTGTAAGGAAAGTCGAAAAACGGTTTCTTACAGCTGAATACTGTATCTGAAAATTCGGGCTATTGAATAGTAAATAAAGAGAAATGTCAGAAAAAGAGATCTACAGAGAAATTACCCGTTACATAGATGGAGATCTTTCTAAGGAAGAGGTGGAGAACCTTTGGGCTCAGTTTGTTGATCATCCTGAGTACTACAAGTGGTTTGAAACGGAATTGCATTTGAGAGATCTGGCGAATAAGGAATCCGAATCCAATATTTACACTATCCACTCGGAACCTGAACAGGACACACGAAAAAGTTTTTGGAAAAGTTCAAAAGGTTGGATTCTTGCAGCAGCTGCAGCAGTAATGATCAGTTTTGGATTGCAGCTCTTTTCAACCGGTGATACTCCCATTTCCCACCCTGACTCTATCTCAAAAATTGACTTAAATGAGATGTCGGGTTCTGATATTTTGCGTTCGGAGGGAGATGTATCACAATCAATGGATATTGAGATAAACAGAGCGTTAGCTTCTGCCTACGAAGAAGATTTAGAAGGTGCTATCAGACAATTCAGGGCATTACTTCTTCAGGATCCCGATCCTCAACAGACAGCAAGAATTGAACTGAACCTGGGAATTCTGTACTACAACGTGGCCGATTATGAGCAGGCTACACTGTTTTTTGAGTCTGTAGCCAATACAGACGCGATGAACAGGTTTTTTACAGAAAAAGCTTGGTGGTTTTTAGGAAACGCTTATTTAAATCTGGAGATGTTTGAAGAAGCAAAAGTGGCCGTTAATATGGCTTATGAATCTGATGGCAGATATGTAGAGGCAGCACAGTCTCTATTGCAAAAGCTTGATCAAGAGTTGGGTGATGAGGCCTCTCAGGCAGATGTGGAATCGCCGGAAAATTGAGATTATTTACAGGTAGAACAAGGAATTGGCAGGTTACCTGACTTCACATGATTCATCAAAAACCGGTGTACTGAAAGCTCTGGATCATCGTTTTTGGGCATTACTTTTTTGTACTTCCCATTGGGCTTGAGTACCCATCTTTGCTGATTATCCTTTATGTAAAGGCTTAAATAGAACTTTAAATATTCTTTCAAAGTATCGTTTTCAATGGGAGCTAAAACTTCTACACGAGCATCAAGGTTACGGTGCATCCAGTCTGCTGATCC
Source organism: uncultured Rhodohalobacter sp. (assembly GCA_964401805.1). Classification (GTDB taxonomy): domain Bacteria; phylum Bacteroidota; class Rhodothermia; order Balneolales; family Balneolaceae; genus Rhodohalobacter. The sequence continues at coordinate 4,627 of CAYNZY010000086.1, read as the reverse complement.
AATAAAGTACTTCTTTTCACCACCGGCATGGAAATAGTAGCAGCGAGAGTGTTCTAAAAACCGCCCGACGATAGCGTGAACATAAATGTTTTCGCTTAAGCCCTTTTTTTGAGGGATTAACCTGCAAACGCTTCTTACAATCAGGTCGATTTTAACACCTGCTTCTGAAGCCTCATAGAGTTTCTGGATAATCAACGGGTCTTCGAGGTTATTCATTTTGCCTATGATACGTGCTTCCTTGCCATTTTTTGCAGCTTTAATTTCGCCGTTGATAAGATCTGTTATTCTGTTTCTCATATGTTTCGGAGCAACAAGCATTTTTCCGTAAGACTGATCCGGGGCATAACCTGTAAGAAGGTTGAATATATCAGTAACATCTGAGGCTAAATCTTCACGGCAGGTAAAATATCCAAGGTCTTCGTAGAGCTGAGCGGTGTCGGGGTGATAGTTACCCGTGCCGATATGCAGATATCTTCTCAGGCCCTCATCCTCTTCACGAACTACAATGGTAAGTTTCGTGTGAATTTTAAGTCCTGCAATTCCGTATGATACGTGCGCTCCGGCTTTTTCAAGTTTTTGAGCCCATGAAATATTTCTCTCTTCATCAAACCTTGCCTTGAGTTCAACTAAAACAGCAACTTGTTTATCTGCTTCGGCTGCCCGAACAAGAGCATGCATAACAGGTGAATCGCTGGAGGTTCTATACAGCGTCTGTTTTATTGCCAGTACTTTAGGATCATTTGCGGCTTCTTCAACAAATCGCTGAGTAGATGTTTCAAAACTTTGGTAGGGATGATGAACTATAAAATCTCCATCGCGAATCGCATTAAAAATATCCGGTAACTCTTCGTCCAGTTCATGTTTAAAAACCGGGTGCAGTGTTGGGGTCCAGGGAGTGTTTTTTAAATGGTCATAACCTTCAATATCGTAAAGCTGAGTTGCATCTGCGAGCCCCAAAGGCCCATCCATTTCAAACACATCGTGCTTCTTGATATTAAGCTGGGTGAATAAGAAATTCTTTACATCATCCGGCATCTCCTTATCAATTTCCAGTCGTACGATTTCTGCAAAACGTCTTTCCCTGAGTTCGTCTTCAATCAGTTCAAGCAGGTCATCAGCTTCTTCTTCATTCCGCTCGATATCCGCATTACGTGTTACACGAAAAATGTGTGCAGAAATAATATCCATACCGGGAAAAAGGCTGGATATTTTCTGTTTGATGAGATCGCTTGTAGAGAGTAAAATTACTCCGGTTTTATCTTTTTGAAGCGTAATCCATCGGGGCCTGTTTGCAGGTATTTTTACTCTGGCAAAGTGATGTTTGTTGGAACTCTTTTCCTTAAGCTTTACGGCTAGTGACCGGCTTTTATTGGAAATAAATGGAAATGGGTGAGCTTCATCTACAGCCAGCGGAGTAATGATCGGATAGAGCTGTGTTGAAAAATAGTCGTCAGCTTTCTCTTTTAACTCGGCACTCAGCTTTTTATAGTTCAAAATTTTAATTCCTTCCTCCTGCAGTGCCGGAAGCAGGTCATTAAAAAAACAGTCGCGATACGCTCGGATCATTTTTCCGATATCTTTACGGATAGCGTTAAGCTGTTCTTTTGGAGTGAGCCCATCAAGAGAAAGTTCTCTAACTCCAGCATGATATTGCCTTTTCAGTCCGCCAACACGCTTTTGATAAAATTCATCAAGGTTTGAGCATACAATACCGATGAACTTCACTCTTTCAAGCAGTGTGTTACTGGGATTCTGAGCTTCGTGTAAAACACGCCAGTTAAATTTTAACCAGCTCAACTCGTAGTTGATGAAATACTCTTTGCCAAATATCTTCAGATCGCTGGGTTGATCATCTTTGTTTAATCCTTTATTACTCAATACTTCATTCTTTATATGATTAACAGATGTTTTTTTATCTACTTTGGCGGTGTTTTTTATAAGTATATCCGGCAGACGTGATGAATTAGCCATAGCTCAGTTGTAATAAGCAATTACAGTTCAAAATAAGTATTATAATGTTACCTAAGTTTAAACAAATCAGATAAGATTCGCTTTGCAAAATCCTTTATTAGACCCCGAAGAAAAAGATTTTACGGTAGAAGAAAACCTTCGGCCATCTTCCCTGAGTGAATTTGTTGGCCAGCAAAAAGTGATTAATAACCTGAATGTATTTGTAAAGGCCGCTAAAAAGAGAAACGAAGCGCTCGATCACGTTATTCTATCCGGGCCGCCGGGGTTGGGAAAAACGACGCTTGCCTATATTATAGCATCAGAGATGGGTGTGCAGATCAAACCGACAACCGGCCCCGTATTGGAGAAGCCGGGAGACCTGGCCGGTCTGCTCACTAACCTGGAGCAGGGTGATGTGTTGTTTATTGATGAAATTCACCGCCTCAATCCGGTAATCGAGGAGTATCTCTACTCGGCCATGGAGGACTATAAACTGGATATTGTCATCGATTCAGGGCCAAATGCTCGCAGTGTTCAGATCGATCTTAACCACTTTACATTGGTTGGTGCTACGACAAGAAAGGGACTACTGACCGCACCTCTGCGTGCACGCTTTGGGATTGATATGCGTCTGGACTATTACGATACAGAGCTTCTTCAAAGAATAGCATTGCGTACGGCACACATTCTCAACTTTGGAATTACAGAGTCGGGAGCTCATGAGATCGCACGCCGAAGTCGTGGAACACCGCGAATTGTGAATAAATTGCTGAGAAGAACCCGTGATTTTGCGCAGGTTGATGGCCTGACCGAGATCGACGACAAGATTGCAGATAAAGCTTTGAACGCCCTGGATGTAGATCAAAATGGATTGGACGATATGGATATCCGGATTCTGAAAGCGATTATTGAAAACTATGGTGGCGGGCCTGTCGGGCTCAGTACACTTGGCGTTGCAGTTGGGGAAGATAAAGGGACCATAGAGGAGGTTTACGAACCATTCTTAATTAAAGAGGGTTTTATGCAGCGAACTCCCAAAGGTCGCGTGGCAGCTGCTAAAGCTTATCAATATCTTGGGATTAGCAATTCCGCTTCCGCAGGTGACGGTGATCTCTTTTCCGAGGACCAGTAAAATTGTATTGAGTGAAAACATTGCAAAAATTTCGTAGTTTCAGACCGCTTTTAAATCAACGAATTAATTTCTACAGACAAAATTGATGAAAAGATTATTTACTTCCGAATCGGTATCAGAGGGGCACCCGGACAAGGTTTCAGACCAAATTTCAGATGCAATTTTAGACGCTATGTTGAAAGATGACCCAGATTCCCGGGTTGCCGTTGAAACATTGGTAACAACAGGTTTGGCCGTGGTTTCAGGCGAGGTTACAACAGATGCCTACGTAGACGTACAGGAAACGGTGAGGGAAGTGATTCGTGAAATTGGCTACACAAAAGCGAGTTACAGATTTGATGCTGATTCATGCGGAGTATTGACAACAATTCATCAGCAGAGCCCTGATATAGCACAGGGAGTTGATGAGTCAGGTGAGAAAAAACAAGGTGCCGGCGACCAGGGCATGATGTTTGGTTACGCGAATCGGGAAACAGAGCAGTATATGCCGATGACGCTGCAGTATTCTCATAATCTGCTTCGAAAATTGGCTCATATACGCAAAGAGACCGCTCTGATGCCGTACCTGGGACCGGACAGTAAGAGTCAGGTTACGGTGGAGTATGATGATAACCGGCAGCCAAAACGAATCGATACTATTGTGATTTCAACTCAGCACGACGAGGGAGTTGAACAAGCTCAGATCAAACAGGATATAAAAAAACACCTGATTGGCACGGCAATACCGGAAGATTTTATGGATGCCAATACCATTTTGCATGTGAACCCAACCGGTAAGTTTGTGATTGGCGGGCCTCACGGTGATACGGGCCTGACCGGACGAAAGATTATTGTTGATACATATGGAGGCCGTGGCGCGCACGGTGGCGGTGCATTTTCAGGAAAGGATGCATCAAAGGTTGACCGAAGTGCAGCTTATGCCACACGGCATATTGCAAAGAATGTTGTGGCCGCAGAATTGGCAGATGAGTGCCTGGTTCAGGTTGCTTACGCCATTGGTGTTGCGGATCCTGTATCCATCAATGTGAACACCTACGGCACAGGAAAAGTGGACGATATGAAACTGGCCGATGCGATCATGAAAACATTTGATCTTACCCCGACAGGAATTATCAATAGGCTGGACCTAAAGAAGCCTGTATTTAAAAAGACAGCGGCTTACGGACATTTTGGACGCGACGAATTCACCTGGGAAAAACTGGATTTTGTGGATCAGATCGCGAATGCGGTTAAGTAGATTTGAGATCTGAGACTTGAGATTTGAGAGGGTGTGAAAAGGCAAGAGTGTCAATTTCGCTGAATTTTACTCGTCGGCATGCTGTATTTGCAGGCTGACGAGTTGAAACAGGTTGAATCCCCCCTCGTCCGGTTCTCCACTACGCGACGATAAACAAGCAGTTCTGCTGTGAATACTTCCTTTATCTCTATTGCGAAGCTGATTGGTAGTTTTTTCTGAAACGTGATGCACTGAAAACTATCTTAGAGAAAAAAACACACCTCTGAATCCTTCGTTGAACACTTCGGATTCTGTCTCCTCTCAAGAGG
>CAYNZY010000085.1:0-9009 GCA_964401805.1 uncultured Rhodohalobacter sp. | reverse complement strand
CAAAATCTGGATGAGTGGAAAGAGGCGATGCAGATGCGGGCCCGGGTTTCTTCCAATCTGACGTACGCCGATGCAGACGGAAATATCTTTTATGTCTGGAATGCAAGCATGCCCAATCGACCACATGAAGCCGGTGGAGATACGACCGCATTTCATGTGACAAATTCTGATGAAATGTGGCAAGGTTTTACCGATTGGGAAATGCTGCCACAGCTTGAGAACCCTGAAGGTGGATATCTACGAAATGAGAATGATACCTATCACTTCACAAATTTGAACGAAGTGCTCAGGCCGGAACAATTTCCTTCTTTTTACCCGGAGCCTATTCTAAGACTTCGCAGCCAGCATTCAATCGAGCTGGTTCATAACGATAAAAAGTTCTCCTTAGAGGATATTGTTGAGCTGAAGCATAGCGAAAGAATGCTGATGGCTGATCGAGTGAAGGAGGATTTAATTGAAGCTGTTGAACAAACCAATCCGGAAGGTGAAATTGCAGAGGCGATTCAGTTAATCCGCGAATGGGACAATACGGTTTCGAAAGAAAGCCGGGGAGGTGTACTTTTCAAAACATGGTGGAACCGGTATTCATCGACGGCTGATAGTCAGCGTGTACAAGGCTCACCGGAATCGGTAGGGTACTCGGCCACTCCCGAAAAGCTATTTAAGGAGCCGTGGTCATACGAAGAGCCAACTACAACCCCTTATGGCCTGGCTGACTATGAACGCGCTGTAGAATCGTTTGAATGGGCCATTGAAGAGGCAAAGGAGAGGTATGGCCATTGGAACTTACCCTGGGGAGAAGTTCACAGAGCTGTGATCGGTGATCTGGATTTAGCGGTCGGCGGATGTACAGGCATGCTGGGCTGCTACAGGGTGATCTGGTATACAGACCATGAAGAGGATGATCAGAAACTCCAGGTTCGTGGTGGCGACGGCTGGGTATTTGCCGTTGAGTTTGGCGAGACACCTAAAGCTTATACCATATTGGCATACGGACAAAGCAATAAAGAGGAATCTCCACATTATAATGATCAGCTTCAGAATTTTGTCAATAACGTGATGACACCAGTTGCCTTTACAGATGAGGATGTTGAAAATAGCGTGATAAGGGAATACCGCCCCGGTGTGAAATAAATAACCTCCGTCAGACCGCTCCAAGCGGTCAGGCGGATTAGATTAACGTGAGTTTGACTTAAAAATCTTGAATATGATTCTGCCCTCGAAACGTCGGGGTGTAAGGAGGGGTTGGGGGAGGTAGTCCTAATGATTTCAAGCTTTAAATCAGATCTGATATTGGTTTCAACCACCCCTAAATCCCCTCCTTGAATAATGAGGGGACTTTTTTATGCCTTTTCATTTATTTTATATCGAACTCACATCACATTAAACCTCCAAGGTTTTTGTTTTTAAAAACCGCAAGAATCGGGTTTCCCATCCGGGTTAACATCTCTACATTCTTATCATGAATACCGATTATGACCGAATAGAAAAAGCAATCAGATTTCTTCGTGAGAACTTCAAAAGCCAGCCCCGGCTCGATGAAGTGGCGGCTCATGTTGGATTGAGTTCATATCATTTCCAGAAAATGTTTACAAAGTGGGCCGGAGTTAGTCCTAAAAAGTTTTTACAGTTTATAAGTGTCGAGTATTCAAAACAGCTCTTAAAAAAGAACAAGACCTTGTCTGTTGTAAGCCATCAAGCCGGACTCTCGGGAACCGGCAGGCTTCATGATCTCTTTGTAAACATTGAAGCCATGACACCTGGTGAGTTTAAAAATGGTGGTGCCGGATTAACCATTCATTACAGTTTCGGTAAAACACCCTATGGAGAGGTTCTTATTGCATCAACGGAAAAGGGTGTTTGTCATACATCCTTTATCATGGATAATGAACAGCCTGAAACAATTTTAGCTCAAGACTTTCCAAAAGCAGAGTTAATACAAAGTGAAAATGCGATGCATAATAAAGTGGTACAGCTTTTTCAGGCAAACTTCCAAGAGAATGAATCGATTCAACTACATTTAAAAGGTACACCATTTCAACTCAAAGTATGGAAGGCCCTACTTGAAATACCGGCGGGTGAAGTGAAAACGTACGGCAACCTGGCTGAAGATATTGGGCATCCGAAAGCATATCGTGCAGTTGGCTCAGCTGTTGGGCAAAATTCCGTAGCATTCATTATTCCCTGCCACAGGGTGATCGCATCAACAGGAGTGATTGGTAATTACAGGTGGGGAAGTGAACGGAAAATAGCCATGTTTGGAAGAGAGGTTGCGCAAAATAAAAATGCCCGACTTCAGTGAAGAAGCCGGGCATTTAAAAATAGCTAAGATTTATTCAGTGAATCACTGAGCATCCCAGAATACGCGATCGGTCATAGACCGGTTAGGCACGTTGGCCTCGTTTCTCTGGAGTTCAGAGTCAGGGTATCGAACCAGTCGAATCATCTCGCCACCCAGTGCTGAGTTTACAGGTGCCTCAAAGTCAGCGTACTGGTAGTCGTATCGACGGGCATCATTCCAGGTTTCTGGATTGAGGAAAGTAGCAATGTACTTCTCCTTCATGATTTCATCGATAGTGAGATTTCCTGAACCAACTGAAACAACAGGATCGCCCCAGTAGGCATCTATATCAGCTTGATCAACTCCGAGTTTCTCCATATGAGCTCGGATTCCGGCTTCATAAGCTTCGTAAGCCCGGACATCCTGATTGTCGGCCAATGCAGCTTCAGCTTCAATAAATTTCAGCTCTGCAAAGGTCATATTCTCCAGTGGAGTAGTTGGCTCGGCCGCATAGTAAGCATCTACAGATAGTACAGCGCGTACTCCCTGCTCAGGGTCGTTACCTCGTCCGGCACCGTTTGTGGTTCCTACATACTCACCAAAACGCGGGTCAGACTCAACGGATACAGGCTCAGTAATGAACTCGATACGGGGATCGAAAACACCGTAGGTTTCGCCGTTCAGATGATCTACTGTTTGCTCGGATAGCCATCCGCCCAGTAATAGTCCGGCGTTATTCACCGCAACCCGATGCCACGGGTTATTACTCGCATTGCTATCGTCGAAAAACGCCATTTCGAAGTCTTCATCATTGCTGGAAAAGCCATTGTCAACAGCATCCAGAACAGCACCGGGATCGTACGACCCAAGCTTGCTGTAATGATTCAGAAAACGAGCCTGAAGTGAATAGGCTGTGCGCGTCCACGCTGCACGGTCTCCGCCAAAAATCATGTCATCACCGGAAGGGGATGCGGCAGATTCAGCAGCGTTAAGTTCAGTGATCGCATCACTGATATCCTGAAGGATAACATTGTAGACGCTTTCAGAACCGTCGTAAGTCGGTTGAAGAATTTCAGAGCTGAATGCTTCTGAGTAAGGTACATCACCAAACATATTTACCAGAAGACTTAAATTGTAAGCTCTGAGCACTTTGGCAACTCCGGAGTAGTGGGGAGCACCTAATTCATTTGCTTGTTCAATCAGGATCACCAGGTCGCCAATGTTGTTATAAAGGCTCGACCATGTTCCACCGTATGATACAGGCTCATGAATATCAGTACTTGTAGCTGTATTCGGAGAAGCAAAATGCTGAACGAAGAAGGATGTTGTAGATCCAACCCGCTGAGTATTCCGCGTAGTTTCGAACGTAGTCTGATACAACAACCCTTCGATAGGGGCTGAAGTCGGATTGTTCGGGTCATCATTAATGTCTAAGTAGTCACTACACCCTAATGCCATGAGTGTAGTCAATACAAATACAGAAAGTAATTTTATTGATTGTTTCATAGTGTGATACCTCATGGATTAAAAGGAGAAGTTTAGAGAGAAGACAAGGCTTCTTGTACCCGGATACGCCAGGTCAACAAGTCCAATCAGGTTACTGCCTGAACTTACAAAAGCTTCAGGATCGTACTGTGAAAATGGTGTCCACAACAAGATGTTGTTTGCAGTTACACCTGCGCGAACTCTTGTCAGTGGTAAGTTTTCAAGTACGGATTGCGGAACGGAGTATCCAAGTCCAACGCTTCTGAGTTTAATGTAAGAAGCATCTTCAGTTGATTCTTCTACCACTCCGCGATACGTATTTCTGTGGTAACCTGCACCATAGTCAACTCCAAATTCCGGGTCAACGCCCTGACCTAACCACACTTCCTGGGTATTTGGTGATCCATCTGCCAATACGCCATCAAATACAACATAGTCTTCTCTGTTCAGCGTTTTGGTTGTGTGACCAAAAGCAGCGTCCCAGTTATCAAGTTTGTTGTACTTGTCAACGCCGTATACTACGTCCAGGTTGAATGAGAAGTCCCAGCTTTTGTAGTTGAACTGATTGAACATATTCCATGTCCAGTCCGGTGTTGCATCACCCACAATTTTTGGATCACTGTTTACAACAGGGAATCCATCATCGCCAATAATGATTGGCAGGCTGGTGTCAATTGTGTTTGATTCGGGATCGGCTCCGTAACGGGCGTAACTGGTTCCCCAGATTGCCCCGTAGGATTCGCCCGGAATTAACTGCATGAATGGATTATTTACATACGCAGAAATACTTCCGAGGAAAATGGCATCCACTCCGTCCCGTATACCTACTACTTCGTTTCGGTTTCGGGTGAAGTTAGACGTGATATTCCATTGGAAATCCTGAGAGGTAATGGGTGTTGCGTTTACGGTAAGCTCAATACCTCTGTTTTCAATTTCTCCGGCATTCGTAACAAATCGCGAAGAACCTGTTGCGTTAGAAACAGGAACAGGGATAATCATATCCTTTGAATTTGCTTGATACCAGGTTAAATCAAAACCTAATCGGTTATTGAAAAAACGTAGATCAAGACCCAGCTCAGTAGAAGTTGTGCGCTCAGGCTTCAGGTCGGAAGAAGCAATGGTTGCTCCTTTTGTAAAACCGGTTTGTCCTGCAAGCGGAAATATTGAAGGCGCAACAAAAACACTTTGAGTTGAGTAAGGAGGCGCATCCTTACCTACTTCTGCATAAGAAGCTCGAAGTTTACCGTACGTCATCCATTCCGGTAAATCAAGCATGTCGCTAAAGACATACCCTAAGCTTACAGATGGATAGAAGAATGAACGGTTATCTTCAGGCAGTGTGGATGTCCAGTCATTTCGTCCGGTCACGTTTAAGTAAACGATTTCATTCCAGTCTAAATTTAAATCACCATATACACCAATCAATCGTCTTTCAGACAATCTTTGGTAAATGCTGACATTTGTTGCATTACTGAAATGGTTAAACTCCGGTACAACAAAACCGGATCCGTATGCTCTTACAACATTGGATGCTCTGTCAAAAATATCGTTACCAAGCCTTAAACTCATTCCAATCTCTTCGGTGAGATCAGTATTTACGTTCAATGCCAGGTTAGATGTCAGGTCTGTACTGACAATTCTTTCTTCCTGTCGGTACCCTCCTACACTACTCCAAACAAACTCATTCTCAAGTCCCAATGGACCGGGCTCAATGTCTGTTCGTTCGTCGGTGTATGTATCAATACCCAAGAGGTATTCAAGAGATATCCAGTCGGCAAACTCGTATGAAGTACGAAGGTTACCAATCAAACGATTTACGTCATCAACGTAGGTATTGGTCTCTGCATCATAAATTGGATTACGACCTGAGCCACGTCCGTCCCTGCTGTCTGATTTCATCGTTCCATCTTCAAATCTCCAGTCTGTAACATCAGCACTTGTATTCCAATAAGCGAGTCGTGCCATAAAGTTGACAAATGGAACACGGTTACCGCCTGAGTTAATATAGTTTGCACTGGCTGCAACGGTTAGAGGCCCTTGAAAAAGCTCACCTGAAAGACGGATATTAGTCCGGTCCCAGTCGTTGTTCGGCATAATTCCCCTGTTATTCGAGTGCGAAACAGAAGTAAAGAACGTTACATTATCTGTACCGCCGGAAACACTTACGGAATTGTCAATACCAATACCGGTTCTCATCGAGTTTTCCCAGTTGTTGTAATAGGTCAGGTCTGGTGTTTCACTGTAAGGAGCACCCCATGACGGCCAGAATCCATCCGGATCGGAAGAAAACCCGAATCCGGGTCCATACACATCCTGGTAGTCCGGTCTGTTTATGACGTCTTCGCGACTGATACTGTGAGAAAAGTCTATTTGAAGATCACCGGCCTCTCCTTTTTTCGTGGTTATAATAACTGCACCGTTTGCTGCACGTACTCCATAGAGTGCAGTAGCAGGGGCACTTTTGAGGACAGAAACAGACTCAATGTCATTTGGATTCAAGTCCATTGCACGGTTTGATAATCCACGAACATTTATCGCGGCTTCATTTGTCGAGTTATCGATAGGTACACCATCTACAACAAAGAGTGGCTGGTTGTTAGCACCCGGATCAAGAGAGGTAAATCCGCGAATAAAGATTTGGGATCCTTGACCGGCTCCACCACCACCCTGGTTGATTTGCACACCGGAAACTTGTCCCTGAAGCGCATTCAGCAGGTTAGCCGATCCGGTTCGTCCGATATCTTCGGCGCTTACGTCCTGGATTGAGTAACCGATTGAGCGGCTTTCTCTTTCAACACCAAAAGCAGTTACGATCACTTCATCAAGTTCGTCGACTGCGGCTGACATCTCAAAGTTTACAATGGTCTCTTCACCATCATTTATCGTAATGGTTCGGCGTACTGTGGTAAAACCCACATATCGAGCCTCGATACGATAGTCTCCTTCAGGAACATTTGATAGCAGATAGGTTCCGTCTGGGCCGGTTGCATCACCAATATTAAGCGATGGAATGACCACATTCACACCAATTAGCTCTTCGCCTGTGTCTGCATCTGTAACCGTACCTGCAACAGAACCTTGTGCAAAGGCCTGAGTGGCAGAGAACAGAAGAAAACAAGTGAGCAAAGAGAGCAATTTGAACTGTAGCATCTTTTGCATAATTCTCCTTTTTCTTTGATTGATATTGTAGATAAATGAAGGGCTCCCGGATACATTTTTTGCAGCCGGTTATTTTTCCCATCACAGTTGATTCGAGCAATTTTCAGTAACAGTAGCGTATTACCGAGTTAACACCCCTTATATTCAATAATATCCTATAAATATTCAATGGAAATCTTCAATTTCCGGTTATCCGGGAAAAAGCAGCTAAATTGAGACATTATTGTATGATTTAGTTGTTCCTGTGATCACATAAATCACTGATAAACATATATGTACGATAGATCGGTATTTAATTGGAAGCGCTTGTTTAGATCGCTCGAATTGAAATCTTTTACAAAATTTCATTACCAAAACTTTCATTTTAGAGCATGAGGCTTTAATCTGAACCTATTAACTTTTCACCTAAACTTTATTTCTCTATGCGGCAATTACTTATCCTGTCTCTTCTACTTGTTATAATGGCTTCCTGTAAATCAACGGCGGAAGTTACAACTCCTGTAGAAACGAGCAGCGAACTGCCGATCCATACTCTCTTTGAGCAATCTGAAGCATTCTCCCAAAGTATGACCGGTTTCGCACTGTATGATCCTGAATCAGATTCTATGCTTTATGAACGGGATTCCAACCAATTCTATGTGCCTGCATCCAATACTAAAATATTAACTCTATACGCATCGCTAAAAAGCTTGCCGGAGACTCTACCATCACTCCGCTATACCGTTCGAAATGACACTCTCTACTTTCAGGGAACGGGAGATCCCGGATTTCTGAATCCCAACTTTGACTTTACAGAATCGTATGATTTTTTGTCCGGAAGGGATGAGGTATTGGTTTTTACGGATCAAAACTATGCTGATGAACACTTTGGCTCCGGCTGGGCCTGGGACTGGTATCCCGCAGCTTATGCTCCCGAGAAATCCCCGTTTCCGATCTATGGAAATATGATGAGGCTGCAAACAGAGCAGGTCGCTTTGGTTCAGCTGAATGAGGAAACACCCGTTAAGCCGGAATTTTTTGAACGTTATATCCAGCGAGATGAGTGGAATGGTGAGGAAATTCAGCTGGTGAAAAGATCACATCGATCTAACGACATGCTCTATACGCCCAAGGCAGATACAGCCCGGCAGGAGCGAAACGTGCCGTTTGTGTACGACAGTAATCTTTTTGTGGAAATGCTATCCGACACGCTCGGCAGAGATGTCCATTACACGGAATCCGTCAACCTGGACTTTGATGAGACGTTCTATGGTACACCCGCCGACTCACTTTATGAACGCTTTATGGTGGTAAGTGATAATTTTATTGCTGAGCAGCTGATGCTGATGATCTCCGAGCAGGAGTTTGGAGAGATGAACACGAATCGTGCAATCAGGCACGTACTTGACGAATATTTTGGAGATCTGCCGCAGCGTCCAAACTGGCGGGATGGTTCCGGACTGACAAAATACAACCTGGTTACTCCGCATTCACTGGTTATTCTTCTTGAAAAGCTCATGGACGAGTTTGGCGAAGAACGAACCCTTGGTTACTTCCCGATTGGAGGAGTGCGGGGAACCATCAGCGGACTCTACAGGGCGCCGGAAGGACAAGACCCGTATGTTTACGCCAAAACCGGAACGCTGAGCAATACAACGGCTCTCAGCGGATATATTTATACCGATTCCGGACGCAGACTCAATTTCAGTTTTTTGAATAATAACTATGTGATTAGCAATAGCCAGATGAGATTGGAGATGCAGAACGTTCTGGAGTTCATCAAAGAAAATTACTGATCCCCAATAGACCGCTATTGTCGGTCAGATGGATTGTTGAGGCTTAAGAATACTCGTGGAACGCCTCAAAGTCGTGCCACGAGTGTTTTGAATACTATCCCCGTCAGAACGCCTCATGCGGTCAGACGGGTTTGTATGGGGAATTCAATCAATAAATTAAGGAGTTTAGGTTAAAGATCTGGTTCGCAGACTTCCGCCTCTGTTCGTATTTGCTGCAAGCCAATCCCTCTGTTCGGCGGTCAATGTTATGCTCTCAATAAACCCGGGGTTGAAACCCCGGGCTATTAATGGGTCACTCCTACGGAGTTA
>CAYNZY010000084.1:0-9210 GCA_964401805.1 uncultured Rhodohalobacter sp. | reverse complement strand
ATGAAAGTTGTAATAGCGGGTGGTCATGGTAAAATTGCGATGTTGTTGCACCCAATTTTGAAAGGGAAAGGTCATACGGTTAAAGGGTTAATCCGGAAAGAGGAACAAGCTGATGATCTGAGAAAAGCCGGTGCAGAACCGGTTGTTGTAGATATTGAAACTGAAGATGACATCAGTGATTACGTAAGTGATGCAGATGCCGTTGTATTTGCGGCCGGTGCCGGACCCGGAAGCGGAAAGGAGAGAAAATGGTCGGTAGATCGCGATGGAGCCATTAAACTGATTGAAGCCGCCAAAAAAAATGGAATTGAGAGATATGTGATGATCAGCGCCATGGGCTTGGAAACGCCTCGCGGTGATGAAGTTTTTCAGGTCTACCAGCAGGCGAAGTTACAAGCAGATAAAGCCCTCAGAAACAGTGGATTGAATTACGTGATTGTTAAACCCGGACGATTAACGAACGATGAAGGCACCGGGAAAGTGAAAATAGCCGAAAAATTGGATCGCGGTGAGATTCCCAGGGAAGATGTGGCACGCGTTATTGCTGAAGTTCTGGAAGATCAAAACATCAAAGATGTAGAGTTTGATCTGCTTTCCGGTGAGCACGATATCGAAAAAGCGCTGTTGGAGTTTGTATAAGATCTGTGAGACTCTGCGGATTAATCTGTGATTCTCAGCGAGAAATAGCCACTGAATATAGGAATTGTAACAGTTATAGAGTTTTGGTTGTCGCAGATTCACGCTGATATTGGCGCAGAGTTTCGCGGAGGAATTTTTGTGAGACTTGGTGTATTGGTGCCTTCGAGGTAAAAAAGGAATTATGTTGCGTACCTGACGGCACGCTGGAAAATGGTGTGTTTATACTTTTCTACCCATATTTCGTCCCTAACGGGACTATTGGCAGTCTTTTAGCCTATATTCGAAGATAATCGCACCATACGTGTGAAAGAAGAACCCAATGAATGGCGGACTACTTTCCATCAAGAATTTGAATCGGGTATTTTGTGGCAATGGATCTTCGTGCTACTTCGAGTCTTGGCGCCTTCGTGGCAAAAAGATACTCCAAAACTGTTTTAAAAAACCGCATTCAAACCCTCCTTTGAAAGGAGGGCAAGGTTCTTCTGTGGTTTAAAACTTCTTAATATCTGGCAGATTCGCCATTGGTAAGTGAGTTTCGGATAAATTCTCGGATGTGCTCGTTGGAGGTGGCTAAGTCTTCTTGACGCAGATACATCATATGTCCGCTTCGGTATCCCTCAAACCGTAAGCGATCCGAGACTTTTCCACTTCGGTCCATATTCCACATCACATATTTAGCAGAGAAATAATCCGTGGCACCGTCAAAATACCCGCTTTGAACCATGACGTGAAGAAATGGATTTTCACCCATCGCGCGGCGCAAGCTCTCGCCTGTAGAGTTGTTGGTTCTGTCCCAAGGATGAACCGGACCAAATAGGTTGTATTGCAAATCGGTTTCGTAACCTAATTCACTTCTTAAGTAGTGATTGATGGCCGGAGCAAATGAGTGATTCCAGGAAGTAAGAGCTGGGTCGTGATCGTATCGGTCGCCTGCATCCTGTCTGTCAATTCCGCGATACCTGGAATCGAGTCGGCCAACGGTAATACCTTCATCACGTAACAGTTCTTTCCAGTAGAAAGAGGTTGGCAATGTTAAATTGTGATTTAAAACGTGCTGCTTGTCAATACCGGAGTAACGGCTTACAGTTTCAGCAATCTGGTCCCGTTCATCTGCGGGCAGCGTTCCACCACGGGCAATAGCAGGCAGATACTGATTGATTGTAAACTCTTCTACTTCAGAAAGAATTTCGTAGAGATCACGTTGCTGCAGGTCAGCCGGCAGGGCCTCATGATACCAGGCGGTTGCAGCATAATAGGGAAGTTTCAGGATTTCAGAGCGAGGCAGCATAGCCGGGGGCTCAAGTCCAAGACCGGTTGGTGAAACTAAAATTACTCCGTTCACAAACATCCAGTGTGAGCTTTGAAGTTGTCTTGCAAGACCGGCAACCCGGGTGGTTCCGTAACTTTCTCCTATCAGGTATTTTGGTGATGTCCAGCGGTTGTGCCGGGATACGAAATTGTCGATCCATTCAGCGAGGTATTCCACATCTGCATTCACACCAAAGAAATCGCTGCGTTCAGCCTCTTCATTCAGAATCCTGGAGAATCCCGTATTAACTGGATCAACATAGACGATGTCTGCAACATCCAGGATGGAGTGTTCATTATCGGAAACTCCGTATGGCTGAACGGGATGTCCTTCATCATCAATGTTTAAAAACTTCGGGCCGGTATACCCGATGTGCATCCAGACCGAAGCCGATCCCGGACCTCCGTTAAATGAGAAAACGAGTGGGCGATTGGTAACATCATCTACATCCGTTCTGCGATAATAGACGTAAAAGAGGGACGCATCAGGCTCGCCTTCGTCATTCCAAACCGGCTGAGTTCCGGCTGTGGCCTCATAGCGAACACGGTTACCTTTAATGTTCACTTCACCCTCTGTTGTTACTGCACTTTCGGCTTTAAGGATTGGCTGGGCATATGCAGTCGGAGCTGAAGTATGGCTGGAAACGAGAATAAATAACAGTGCGAATAGTGTAGACAGTGACGTTTTCATCATTTGGTGTATGGTTTAATGGCAGATAAAATTGAATATTAATATAGCTGACGGATTTAAACTGAACAATAAGAAAGGGAAAGTGCTGTTATTGTTTTAATTAAGAACTAAACGGTTGGCTGATCATGGATAAATTATTTTTTGTTGTCGGTATAGTGGCTCTTTCAGGTATGTTAAATGTGGCTTTGGCACGGCAGTCTGAGTCAACCGTGCCTTCGGACTCAACCGCGCTATTTCAGTATTGGTCGGAGAATTTACCGGACTCGGTAAAAGTACCTGTCCCATCTGATTCCCTCAACAATATTTTCTCAAATTGCTTTAACAACCGATTCAGTATGCCAATTTATGAGCCCGACACTGAGTTAACAGAGAACATGCCTCAGTTTAAGCCGCCGAAAGTGGATGAAAAAATGATTGTTCCACAATTTAAAAAATGCCCGGATGAACAATGGCCATCACATAAAAAGAGAGATGATTAGCCCGGGCTGACCATCCCTCAGTTTTCCTAAAGTTTATTCCTGGTTCAGCCAGTAGTGAAACCAGCTTCGCTTTCTTTCCAGGCGGTCAACCAACAGCCACGGCTCGCCGGTTCGCGAAAGTCCGTGAGAAGATCTTGGATATCGTACAAACTCAACCGGCACCTGCATTTTCTTAAGGGCGATATACCACTGCTCTCCATCTGTAATGGGCGTTCTCCAATCCTCTTCGCTGTGAATAATAAGTGTGGGTGCAGTAACATCTTCTACATATTTCAGCGGCGAGAGATCCCAATAGAGTTCCTGTCTTTCCCAGGGATAACCGCCAAACTCAAACTCTGTGAGTCCCTGTGCATCAGATGAACCGTACCAGCTAAACCAATTTGAAATAGATCGGCTGGTAACAGCAGCTTTCCACTTATCAGGAAAACGGGCTGTGAGCCAATTCGTCATATACCCCCCGTAACTTCCGCCGCTAACCCCAACACGATCTTCATCGATATCGGGATATTTTTCAAGAACCGCATCAAGCCCTGTAAGGAAATCCTCCTCATCCAAAAAGCCCCACTGCTCTTTGGTGGCGTACATAAAATCGTGCCCATAGGAAGAAGATCCGCGTGGGTTCGGATAGAAAACGAACATGCCGGAGGCGGAAAGTGTGTGAAACGCCTGGAACCAGGTATTGCCATAGTAGGAGTGTGGCCCGCCATGAATTTTCATCACAAGCGGGTAGGATTCACCCTCTTTATAACCAACCGGTTTGATGACCCATCCCTGAATTTCCGTTCCATCTTCAACAGTCCAGAGAATTTCTTCAGCAGGATTGATGGTTCGGTCTGCCATCCACTCTTCATTAAAACGTGTTAGCTGTAATTCACGGCTACCGTCTGCACGAGATACAAATACTTCGGCTGGTGTGACGGCATCGGTAGCAGTATATGCCATCAAACGGCCGTTATCTGTTGTTGAGAAACTGCTTAATCTGCGTTCCCCCTCTGTGACTTGACGAATTTCACCACCGGTTCGACTGACCTCGAAGAGGTGTGAGTTTCCGCGTATTTGTGAGCTGAAACGCAACATATTTCCGTTTGGAGTCCATTCGGGTGATCCGGGGGAAAGATCCCAGTTTTCAGTAAGATTGTTAATAGAGCCTGTTGGTTCACCGTTTCGATTTAGTGAGGTCACCATCACATCGGTTTGAGCTCCACGCTCATCAGATTGAAGGAAAGTCATAAAGCGTCCGTTGGGTGAGACAGCCGGTGAGCGCTGTGTACCATTCATATCAAATACCTGAGAGACTTCTTTTGATTCAATGTCAATCATATAGATGTTTCGAGTATAGTCATCATTATACTCATCATCCTCGAGTGGATCTCCTGAGAAATAAATTCTGTTTCCATCAGGAGACCATTCCACATCGCCTACATTAAACTCAAGTTCAGTAATTTGTTCAGCATCGCCTCCGTCAGCAGATACAATATTAAGCTGCCGTTTTTTGTTGATTGAAGGATGAGGAAGCCATGCCGTTGTCCCGTCACTCTTATAGCGCATCTGGGTGATCACCCGTCCGTCGAAGCGTTCGGCATCCAATGTGTTAGTGATGGCATCCGGTGCAATCCATCCGGCGCGATCTTCCGGCTCCTCTTCCGATTCCGGTTCCTTGACAAACGCAATCATTGAACCGTCGGGTGACCATATTGGTGAACTGTCCAGGCCTTCAATGGTAAAGGCTTCACCGCCGGGTGCGGTTACCCGAATAAATCGGACGGAATTATCATCATCCCCTCGTCGTGACTGAATTCCCAGGAGTTTGCCATCCGGCGACCATTGTGGATTTGAAGACTCCACCGTAGGATCAGTAAATCGGAAAGGCTCGCCATCCGGCTGCCCGTTATTTAGTTTCTGCATCCACACTTCCCGATGTCGTTTGTTGTTTTCTACATCGATGGTGGTGCGGGTAAAGGCAACATAACTGCCATCCGGTGAAATTTCCGTCTGGCTTACAAAAACAGTTTTGTAGTAGTCTTCCGGAGTTATTCCCTGCTGGGCAATTAGGGGGTTTGATATCCAAAAAACAAAAAGTAAAAGAATGGGTAATGGTTTGTGGTATCGGTTCTTCATCGGGTATGGTTGGTTTCTTATAGTTGAAGAACCGTAATGTAATTGAACGAAGGATGGTATTGAAATAAGAACGGCCCATAAAGGGCCGTTTTACAAATTTTTTATTAAATAGAGTTCTACCCTTCGGTGATCAAATCACTGTGTATTTTCATTTTTTTGCCGGCTACAGCCTCATTTACATTGAAGATATGGTCGCCAATTTTTTCGAGACGTGTTAGATAATCGAGATATGTAACCCCTGCTTTGGAATTATATACGCCATCTTCCAGCCGTTTATAGTGGGCGTCTTTCATCATGTCACGTTTGCGATTAATCTCTTGTTCAATTTCTATTGACGGATTCAGATCAATTTCTTCTCCAAAACTCTCCATATTAGTTCGCATGATTTTAATGGCTTCCCGAACGAGATCCAGCATATTTCCTATTTCGTCAACGGCGTCTTGGGGAAGCTTGATCTCTTCACTTTCCATCAGTTCAAACGTTTTCGACATTTGAAAGTAAATATCACCGATACGCTCCAGATCATTAATCATGCTGTGCATCAGGCGAATTTTACGAGTAGAAGTTTCCGTAAGGTTACTGCTTGAAATTTTTGTAAGGTACTCTGCAACCTCAAGTTCAATATTATCTGTAATTTGCTCTCTCTTCTTGATCTTTTTAAGGAATTTTTCCTGTTTATTCTGCTTCTTGAAAAACAGGCCGGTAAAGCTGATATGCATTTTCTCAATAAGCCGGGCAAACAGTTCTATCTCTTTAAATGCCTGTGCGATAGAGAGCTCAGATGATGACATCAAACCTCCGGCAATATATTTAAGACGGAAAGCATTGTCTGAATCTTCTTTTTCTTTTTGAAATCGTTCAACAAACCTTGCGATAGCCGGAACAAACCCGATAAGGAGTATAACGTTCAGTACATTAAACGTGGTGTGGAAAAGTGAAATACCGAGTGTAGCTGCTGCACGTGCTTCCTGTGAATCGTCAAAGATAGAGCCAATTTCCGGCTGAAAGTAGTTCATCACGTGGTCTATCCCAATTAAGAAGGGATTGATCAGCAGGAGCATCCACACAACCCCGAACACATTGAAAATAAAATGGAACCTCGCTGCCCGTTTAGCATGGACGTTACCCACAATTGCGGCTATATTCGCGGTAACCGTTGTTCCGATATTCTCTCCCAATACCATGGCAGCTGCAATAGGGAATGTAATCCAGCCCTGGAATAACATCACCAGGGTAATGGCTGTTGCCGCTGATGAAGACTGTGTGAGAAGGGTGAGTAAGGTACCAATTACCACGAAAATCAGCATGGAGGCAAAACCGAACTCCGTAAATGAATCTAAAAAGGCAAACATTTCAGGGTTTTCCTGAATATTCGGTACGGCATCTTTAATAAATTCCAGACCAATAAAAAGAATACCAAAGCCGATCATTGTTTCAGCGAGATTTTTCAGCTTCTCTTTACCAAAAAACATGAATGGAAAGAAAATACCGATCATCGCAACGGCTATCGGGGTGATTTTCATTTTGAAGCCGAATATAGAAACCATCCAGGCTGTGACGGTGGTACCAATATTGGCACCCATTATCACACCGGTTGATTCCATAAATGTAATGAGTCCGGCGTTTACAAAACTGACAACCATCACGGTGGTAGTAGATGAAGACTGTGTAATAGTTGTTGCCGTAAACCCTGTAAATATTCCCCTAAGCCGGCTGGTTGTCATCCCCTTCAGGATGGAGCGCAGACGTGAACCCGCAACTTTTTGAAGGCCGTCACTGAAAATTTTCATCCCGTAGATGAAGATTCCCAAAGCCCCGATCAGCTGCAGAAAATCAAATAACGTATAGTTCATTTAATGAGATTTATCTCAACGGATTGATTTAATAAGCAAGCTTAAAGATGCACATTAATTCAGGTGGGTAGCAAGTTAAATTAATGTTAAGAAATTCAGACCCTAAGAAAACACGCTGCGTTCCAAGTATTTGATAATAAAGGTTTGCCAAGATTTTTCTTAGGGTTTCTCAACGGCAACAACGTCATACAAGTCTGTACGTCGGTCTTTCATGGTTCGCACGCTTCCCTGTTCGTGGAGTTCTTTTAACAGATCGAGATCAACGTCTACAATCAAAATCATCTCAGTGTTTGGGGTAGCCTCTGCTTTGATACCATTCGTCGGGAATGAGAAATCGCAGGGAGTAAAAACCACGGACTGTGCAAAGGAGATGTCCATATTATGAACCTTGGGCAGATTACCTACACTTCCTGCAATGGCTACATAGCACTCGTTTTCAATAGAGCGGGCG
The DNA here is from genome assembly GCA_964401805.1 of uncultured Rhodohalobacter sp. GTDB lineage: Bacteria > Bacteroidota > Rhodothermia > Balneolales > Balneolaceae > Rhodohalobacter. The sequence continues at coordinate 1,671 of CAYNZY010000084.1, read as the reverse complement.
ATTGCGCAGTTTCGAACGCGGGAGTAACCGTTCTGGGTATCGGTAAGGAAAGGGACAAACAGGATATCCATTTCCTGTTTTGCGAGTAAACGGCTGAGTTCCGGGAATTCGATATCATAGCAGATCAGGATTCCAATTTTTCCTGCATCGGTGTCGAACGTTTTGATCTGTGTTCCGCCGGTCATCCCCCATACTTTTACTTCATCCGGTGTGACGTGAATTTTTTCGTAGCGTTCTACTTGCCCGTTTCGCTTGCAGAGATAACCAATGTTTTTGAGAACGTCATCCTTAAATTCAGGCATGCTACCGGTGATGATATTGGTATTGTAGGAGATGGCATATTCGGCAAATGTATCTCTTAATTTATCCGTATAGCCTGCCAGCTTTCGAATAGCATCAGGCTCGGATAAGTGGTTGTACTCAGCCATTAATGGAGCGTTTACGTACTCCGGAAAGAGCAGAAAATCAGCCCGGTAACCCGATACGGCATCTACAAAGTATTCGATCTGTTCGGTCAGATCGTCCCAGCCGGCATATGGACGCATCCCCCACTGAACAAGGCCGAGCCGCACCACGCTTTTCTGGGGTTTGTATTTTTTCTGAGGCTTTTGATAGTAAATATTTGACCACTCCAAAAGGGCAGCGTACGATTCTGAAGCATCATCTTCAGGCAGGTAGTTTTTAACGACTCGCTTTACGTGAAAATCATTCGAAAGCTGAAAGTTGAGTACAGGGTCATGAATCTCTTTATTTTTGACCTTATTGATGTACTGTTTAGCACTCAGATCATCAAATTTATGGAAGTTTGGCAGTCTTCCTCCAAATACGATAGCCTTCAGATTCCTCTCTTCGCACAGCTCTTTTCGATAATCGTACAGCCGCCGCCCCAAACGCAATCCACGGTAGTCCGGATGTACCAGCATATCCAGGCCGTACAACGTATCACCCTCCGTAGAGTGGGTTTTAAAGGTATCGTTGGCCGTGATGTCAAGGTAGGTGTGTTTGTCATCAAATAGCTGGTAATCGATGATGATGGAAAGTGCGCAAGCCACCATCTCACCATCAACCTTAATAACCGTCTGTCCCTCGGGGAAAAGTGTAGTCAGCTTTTCGATTTGATCTTTGGTCCATGCCGGATCCTGAACTTTTGGATAGCATTTAACCATCAGCTCCTGAAGGGTTTTATAGTCAGAGAATTTCAGATGCTGAAGCTCAATTTTATCGATAGATTTCATAACGGTTGATGACTAATGATGAATGGGTGTGACACAATCAAATGTAAGAAACGGATGGATGAATCCTGAATATTGGCGATGGTAAATTTAAAATATGTAATGAGGAGCCGCCCCCGTCACCGGGGGCTTGGATTTATGCTAACGCATTAATACCCGTGCTCCCGCACGGGCCTACATTGAGGCGTTCAGCTAAAGCCGAACTGTATTTGATAAAATTCAGTAGAGTAAAAAAGTTTTCAAATCAATACAGTACTGTTCTTTTCTGATGAGAGTAGTAGAAGACATACTAAGGAAAAGGTGTTTTAACAAAAGATGACTCAATAGATAGAAAAAAAGTCCCGCGAATAGCGAGACGCCCGAGGGTAGCCCCACCGGCAACGGTGGGGTAATTCAATCGGCAGATTTAATCAAGCCCCCGAGATCGGGGGCGGCTCAA
>CAYNZY010000083.1:3521-9289 GCA_964401805.1 uncultured Rhodohalobacter sp. | reverse complement strand
TGGGATGTGCAAGATGACCCCGATTTTCAATCGGGGCTAATTACGTTCATCCGCCTTGGCGGATGTGTGTTGTATAATTAGATAATTAATTTTGTTATACCAAAATTAAAGCTTGTTGAAGAAATACATTTCTAAGTGGAATATCTTGGTTCAATATTTCATGATTTGATTTATATCAATCACTCTACCGTGTGAAGAGAAAGTGTGGAATCTGCCGTTTAATAAATCTATTAGAACAGAAATGTTGGCACAGATTTGATTAAATATCGGACGCGACAGAAGCTTCGCACGCTGTCAGGTTGATATGTGATTCAAAAAGAGAAAAATGGGCATTTTGCCAAAACAATCCAGATCCGCCAATTGGCTAATCAAAACGATTAACTTCGATTGTAATTCGGGTTTGAAAGAATTAAATCCGGACTCACGTTGGTAAGATCCGCCAGCCGGTGGATCAATATGATTAGCCCAGACTGTAAGTCGGGTTACGGAGTGATCGCAGAATTAAGAACCCTGAAGGGGTTTAATGTAACGGACTCAGATATATCAAATGCCGAGGTAGCAGAACGTAATCTAAATTCATATAATAGATCAGATTTATACTCAAGAACCCAATTCCCATGAAAACATACCTTCTGTTACTTCTGTTATTTATCATTCCCACAACAATTTTCGGTCAAACTGAACAGGAGGAGCGGGAAACACTTACCGAGCTTCTCCATGAATTTCTGGAAGGCGCTTCCTACAACGATGCTGCAATTCACGACCGTTTTTGGGCGGAGGATTTGATCTATACCGGATCAAACGGAAATAGAATTGGCAAATCGGATATCATGGCCGGGGTAAACCAGAATCCCGATCGAAGCGTAGAACCTGAGACCCGTTACTCTGGAGAAGAAATTCAGATCAAGATCTTCGGAGAAACAGCTGTGGTGGCTTTTCGGCTGGTGGCAGAGTTTGCAGATCCGAATCAATCAGATCTCAATTTCTACAATACCGGAACGTTTGTAAAAAGAGATGGCCTTTGGAAAGCCGTTGCATGGCAGGCTACTTCCATTCCAGGACAATAAAATTCGTCCGATTACCTGTACCCATATGAGCTAACCATATATCATTTTTGATGCATATGAAGATCTCCCCTCCTTTCAAAGGAGGGGATTAAGGGGAGGTTAAAACGAATCGAGAACAATTTCATCCTTTTTTGAAAGAAAAAAATGCTGGTCCAACCACCCCAAACCCCTCCTTCATAAGGAGCGGAGCTCCTTTTCCGTATTTTATAAATCCAATAAATTTAAACGTGGTTTTGAGACAGTATTCAAAAAGGGATATTATAATCAAGAATCATTATTGAAATGCAAAAACAATGAAGAATATCAAAACAGCCGCTATTCAGCTCAACAGTCAGCCGGATGTAGAAATCAGTCTTAATGAGGTACAGCAAAGAGTCAGAGAAGCAGCCAAAAACGATGCGAAGCTGATTTGCCTGCCGGAGAATTTTGCATTTCTGGGTGATGAGCGAGAAAAGCTGAAGAAGTCGGCTGAAATTTCTGCACTGGTTGAAAAAAGATTGCCAAAACTTGCAAAGGAATTGGGTGTAACCATCAACGGCGGCGGGTATCCGGCGCAGGCCGGTAACGGTAAAATCTATAACCGTTCAATTGTGGTAAACCCTGAAGGCCAGATTGTGGCCACATACGATAAAATCCACCTGTTTGATGTTGATATTTCTGAGGAGGAGACGTGGCGGGAATCAGATACGGTACAGGCCGGAAAGCGTGAGGCGGTGGTTTACAAATCAGAAAATTTGCCAGCGATTGGTCTTTCAATCTGCTACGATCTTCGGTTTCCGGAGCTGTACAGAAAAATGGCTGAACACGGTGCGGAAATTCTCACCGTGCCATCCGCCTTTACCCGTCCGACCGGGGAAGCACACTGGGAACCGCTGCTTCGGGCACGAGCTATCGAAAACAGCTCTTTCGTGATTGCTGCGGCACAAACCGGCCTTCACGGAGAAAAACGCAAAACTTGGGGCCACTCGATGATTATCGATCCGTGGGGTAAAATATTAGCTGATGCCGGAACCGAGCAGGGTGTGATCTATGCTGATCTGGATTTGGAGTATCTGAAAGAAGTACGTCAGAAGCTTCCTTCGTTGAGGCATCGGGTGTTGTGAAACCTCAGGAAAACATCCTTCCTCCCGACACAATGCTGTCGGGATACTCCCCTTTACGAAGTCTCGGAACAAGCTCCGGGGAGATTTCTTTTAAGGACATGCCATGTCTACTTTTTACTCCGGCACAATCCGTATCAGCTCACCGTCATCGTGTCCGGTTAGTACGTAAATAAATCCATCCGGGCCTTGTTTTACATCCCGAACTCTTCGCCCGATTGGGATTTTTTCTTCACCCATTACTGATTCTCCATCCAAGATGATTCGCCTGACCTGTTCACCCTGAAGTCCGCCGCTAAACAGATCTCCTTGCCACTCAGGAAATGCATCTCCTGTATAAAACAGCAATCCGCTGGGTGCCTGAGCCGGTGTCCAGACCACTTTGGGATCCACCATGCCGGGCTTTGATGTTTCACTCGAAATTTTTGTGTACCAATACTCTCTGCTGTAAGTGACTTCAGGCCATCCGTAATTTTCGCCCGATTTGATCAGATTCAGCTCATCGCCACCGCGCGAACCGTGCTCATTTGCCCAAAGTCTGCCGGACTCCTTATCATAGGCGAGACCCTGAATATTGCGGTGTCCGTACGACCAGATTTCAGGAAAAAGATCCGGATCATTCAAAAATGGGTTCTCAGCAGCAGGCTCACCGTTATGAGTGAGGTGCAGAATTTTGCCAAGGTGGGAATCGAGCATCTGTGCATGTTCACGGCTCAATACACCTCCTGTTTTTACCGGGCGATTTCCGCCATCTCCTATGGAAAGTACAAAAGTGGTATCGGACGTCCAGGCAATGCGGGAACCAAAATGCTGATTACTGTCTTTATCAGGCATAACCCGGAAAATCTCCTCTATATTTTCTAATCGCTGTTCTTCAAGATTCAGAACAGCTCGCGAAACTGTTGTTCGATTGGAGTCTTCATCACCTGAGGCATAGGTGAGAAACACCCATCGATTTTCAAAGTGTGTAGGATGAACGGCAACATCCATCAAACCACCCTGGCCGTCTATATAGATATCAGGGAGCCCGCTGACCTGCATTGGCTCAGATTGGTAATCCTCAAAGTAGAAAAGATTTCCGTTTCTCTCCGTAATCAGGAATGTGGAATCCGGCAGCCAGGCGATGGACCAGGGTTGATTGAGTCCATTAATTACGGTTTCTGATGTCCATCCTTCAGCTTCCGGAGCGTCTCCGCTCAGTGGGACCGGGCCTTTGGGCATGGCACAACCGCTTAAAATCAGAATGAAAATGATTGTAAACGGGAATGCGATTGAGTTTCGATATTCGTTCATTTTAAAGTCGGCTAATTGTATGTGTTGTATCGGTAAACGCCTGAATTGGAATGATGATTCCGGTTCAGAGGTTTTTTGAGATGATTAATCAATGAAATGCAATGATATTTTTATCGCAGATGTTCGCTCAGAGTCCCCCTTCGAAGGGGGACTCTTTGTATTCAATTCTTGTATTGAACTCAAATTAAAGCCAAACCAAATGTACTAAATGAGATTCAACTTTAAGCAATTATTCATTATTACAATCTTGCTGATAGCAGGTCGGGCCGTAAATGCACAACCATCCAATGAGCTAAATGGCGTGTTGGAATCGGCTTTTGAAATTGGGTCGGTTGAAAGTGTAATGATCGAGAAAAATGGAGAGATCATTGCACAGCAATTCGAAGGGAGAATGAATCCAAATCGTACAACGAATATCAAATCAGCTTCAAAAAGTATTCTCTCCCTGCTTGTTGGGATTGCTATCAGGGAGGGATACCTGGAAGGGGTTGATCAGCCAATCGGAGAATTTTTTGAGGAGTACTTTTCTGAAAATCCGGACCCCGAAAAAGAGGCGATTACAATTGGAGATCTGATTACGATGCGTGGGGGGTTGGAATCAACAAGTATTCGTAACTATGGCCGCTGGGTGGTAAGCAGCAATTGGTATCGGTACGTGCTGGATGGTGAGATGGAGGGTGAACCCGGCGAAGAGATGATTTACAGCACGGGTTCTACGCACCTGCTGTCGGTGATTTTGACCCGCGCTACGGGCATGAGCACAAGAGCTTTTGCCAATCAATATTTGTTTGACCCGATGGGAATTAATCTGGGGGGCTGGGATCGTGATCCGCAGGGATACTATTTTGGCGGGAATAATATGGCGATGAGTCCGGCTGATATGCTGAAGATCGGCCGCATGATGATGAATATGGGAGAGTGGCAGGGTGAGCAGATCGTACCTCAAGAATGGATTTTAGATTCGGTGAAAACGTACACCCGCAGCAATTACAATCCTTACGATATGGGCTATTTGTGGTGGAGCCGTCCTGTGAACGGTTACGAAGCGATATTCGCGTGGGGACACGGTGGCCAATACATCATGATGATTCCGGAACTGGACGTGGTAATGGCCATAACATCCAATCTGGCACAGGTTCAGGGCAGAGGCCACCAACGGGCACTGTTTCGATATCTGGAGAAGGATTTAGTGCCGGTGTTGAGTGAGCTGTGAGAAAACCTGTAAGCGTTGGATTTGTTTCTCGCAGAGTTGCGCAGATGAAACGCTGAGTCACGCAGATGGGGGGAGCTTTTATGAATAGACTAAGAGATAAAGATTCTTTTTTAAGTGAGGGTAACTCTGCGAAAATCTGCGGGGAATCCGCGAGAAGTAATGATGTGTTTAACCTCATTTGGATCCAAAGTCACCGATCATAAATCAAATCTTCCTCACCACATACCACAATCCACCCATTCCCAACAAAAACGCTCCGGTTCCCATCCAGCCTGATCCAAAAAAGATTTCACCCATGCCAAACAGAATGGCGATGATGGACGCGGCGCTGATGGCGGCGTAGCTCAATCCGGGAAGTAATGAATAGGTCTGTTGACCGGCAGTTTGAAATCGGCTCCAGCCCGGACCGCCCGGTTTTACCCGTTCAAAGAAGGACTGTAGAGTCTCCTCATCGGCCGGTTTGGTCAGGTATGTAACGGCTATCCAGATGATTGTGGCAAAGATCGTAGTGAAGATCATCTGCTCGGCAAAATCGTCGTACCCCAGAAATTTGGTGAGAGCAAAACCGGTAGCCGCGGCGGCCATTGCGGCAATTTCACTCCACGCGTTGATCCGCCACCAGAACCATCGAAGCATGTAAACCAGTCCGGTTCCGGCGCCAATCGATAGGATCGCTTCCCATCCGCCTCGAACCGTATCGAACATGAGGGAGACGAGCGCTGCGGCGACCATCATCAGCAGTGTGGTCCAGCGTGAGACTCTTACGTAGTGGAGCTGAGCTTTCTCTTTCGATTCAAATTCTGACTCAGGTTTCAGAAACGGTTTATAAAAGTCGTTCACCACGTACGAAGCTCCCCAATTCAGATGCGTGGAAACGGTAGAGATAAACGCGGCCAGAAACGCCACGGCCAGCAAGCCGAGGAGTCCGGACGGAAGCAGTTCGAGCATCAGCAGCGGATATCCTGTTTCGGGGTCGTCTAGGTTTGGGTAGACGACCAGCGCCACGAGAGCAACTAAAATCCACGGCCAGGGTCGCAGGGCAAAATGCGCTACGTTGAACAGCAACGTTCCGCCCACGGCATTCTTCTCATCCTT
>CAYNZY010000083.1:0-3511 GCA_964401805.1 uncultured Rhodohalobacter sp. | reverse complement strand
GCCTGGATGAAATGGGTGGCACCGTACAATCCGTTTCACGGAAAGCGCAAGTCCTTTTGCAGGGCCATAGCGCACAATCGCCTGATACGCGTATTCGGAACAACTGGGCGTAAATCTGCATGAAGGACCCAGCATCGGAGAGATCGCATATTGATACACTTTAATAAGAAAAAGAAACACCTTTTTAATGACCACAGGCCCTCTTTATTTTTTGAAAGAGGTCATCAAGGGAAAAAAATATGTCTTCCGCTGCCAAATCCGCCGATTCCGTTTTCGCAATGACATTCATGTCGAGAGAATCCTTAACGTATTTCCGGTTTAACCGAAAAAAGAGCTCCGCTTCCGGCTTCTAAATAAATCATTTTTAATCCCAATTGTTCGCCCGCTAAAGCTGTGGCAATGGCAATATCGGGACTCGTCAGCGGATTGATAGATAACATGTGATGGCCGGTTCCAAACATGTCGGTCAGCTCTGCTTGCAGGTTGCCGAGTCCTCCGATGTGATCCACGGCAAACCACGCCAGCAGAATTGACCCGCCCATGGCGATGATGAATTGGATAAAGTCGGTGACGATGACGCCCCAGAGTCCGGAAAAAGCGATATAGATTCCGATCATCAGGTACATGATCAGAATGATGACCCACTCGCCGGCCAGGTTAAGTGTACCGACTTCGATGACAAGATTTTGTACACCAAAGAGCACGGTGATAATTTTGGCCATCCCTACGGTAACCCAGCCCAGGATAATACAGTTGATGGGGAAAGCGAGATAGAGCGAACGAAAGCCGCGGAGAATGCGGGCCGGCTTGCCGGAGTAGCGGATATTGATAAACTCCACATCGGTGATTACATCGGCTCGTTTCCACAGTTTGGCATAGAGAAATACGGTGATGAGTCCGGAGAACATGAAGTTCCACCAGATCCAGTTCCCGGCAATTCCCTCACTGGCCACAATTCCGGTGACGGCCAGCGGTGTGTCGGCGGCAAAAGTGGTAGCTACCATCGAAATACCGATCAGCCACCACGGCAAATTCTTGCTGCCGGTAAAATAGTCCTCAAGAGTTTCCTGTCCGCGTTTCTGGGCATAGTAGCCGACAACCACCATAATGGCGATATATCCGGCAATAACGGTGAGATCGAGCCAGTTGAAAGGCATGTATAACGTACATTTTGATTGATGATGTTAACAGCTTCGAAGTTAGCAGATGAGAATGGAAAAGCAAATGTTTAAAGGCAAAAGGGCCTACTTCGCTGAAGCTTCGTTGGCCAGGCAAAACGCAAAGGTGAAATGGGAAAAGGTTTTGACTCGGCAGCACCGACCGGATCTGCCAGCGTCAATTGTGTTAACAGAACGGATATCTAAGGCGCATAAATTTAGTTTTGAAGACTTCTCAGGGGGGATTTTATCATACATTTTCTTTCGGAATTTTGTTTATTGCATTCGGGTTCAACAGATAAACGATTTTCTGAATGGCGATCAAAAAATATCATATCGGGCTTACCCAGTGGGGATTCAAGGAGTGGAAGGGCAATTTCTTTACGGATGATGCCAAGCCGGATCAGTTTCTGAAGCAGTACGCTTCGGTGTTTAATTCGGTGGAGGGAAACACCACGTTCTACCGCGCACCCTCACCGGAAACGGTGATCAAGTGGGGCGATCAGGTTTCGGATGATTTTAAATTCTGCTTCAAATTTCCGCAGAGCATTACCCACTACAAACGGCTGAAGGATGTAGAGGATGAGGTGAACTCCTTTCTGGATCTTTTTGATCCGATTCGCAATAAACTCGGACCGTTTCACATTCAGCTCAGCTCACAGTTTTCCTACAACGAAATGGATAAGCTGGAGACTCTGATTGAAAACCTGCCGCCGCATCATCATTACGCCCTGGAGGTTCGTCACCCCGATTTTTACGACAAGGGCCGAAAGGAGCACCATCTTGAAGATCTGATGAAAAGCTATCGCATTGATCGGGTTGTGTTTGATACGCGACGACTCCATTCTTTAAAAAGTGACGACCCGTCCATCAAAACGGCTCAGGGAAAAAAACCGCAGATGCCGGTTCGGTTTGATACGACCGGAAACAAGCCGTTTATCCGATTTGTGGGCGCAAACGATGTGCTCAACAATGAATCATACCTAAAAGAGTGGGCGATCATCACGGCCGACTGGATTCGTGAAGGCAAGCATCCCTACATTTTTATTCACGCCCCGGATACGCTCTACGCCCCAAAACTGGCGCGCTATTTTCATAATGAGTTGATAAAGCTGATTGAGCTTAATCCAATGCCCGCCTGGCCCATCGATAAAAAAGATGAACAATTAGGACTCTTTTCCTGATATGAAATGTCAGAAACACCTGTTTGAACTCAATGATGATCACCACTATCTGAACTGCGCGTTTCTCTCACCTCTGCTCAAGTCGGTTGAAGAGGCCGGAATTTCAGGCGTTCAATCGAAAAAGAGACCCTGGGAAGTCACACCCAATCACTTTTTTGAGGATTCTGAAAAGGTTCGATCTCTCTTTGCAAAACTGGTTCACGCCGATTCTCCTAAGAGCGTGGCGATCTTGCCGGCCGTTTCGTATGGAATGGGAATTGTGGCGAAGAATCTGCCTGCTAAAAACGGAGGGAAAATTGTGGTTGCCGGAGACCAGTTCCCGAGTAACGTCTATCCCTGGATGCGATATTGTGAGGAGAATGACTGTGAATTGAAAATTGTAGAGGCACCCAAAGAGTTTGAGAATCGAGGGAAAATTTGGAATGAGCGACTTATGGAAGCGATCGACAGTCAGACCGTCCTGGTCGCGATGGCCAACGTACATTGGACGGATGGAACACTGTTTGACCTGGAGGAAATTGGAAAAGTGGCTCGGGCCCATGATGCTTATTTCGTGATAGACGGTACGCAGTCGGTGGGCGCCCTTCCGTTTGATGTTCAAAAGGTTCAGCCGGATGCCCTGATCTGCGCGGGATATAAATGGCTGATGGGTCCGTATGGTACGGCGCTGGGATATTTTGGTCCTCGATTGATCAATGGAATTCCACTGGAAGAGGGGTGGATCGCCCGCAAAAACAGCCGGGATTTTGCCGGTCTGGTGGACTACGAAAAAGAATATGAATCCGGCGCGCGGCGGTTTGATGTGGGGCAGCGAAGTAATTTCATCAACATGCCGATGATGGTAAAAGCATTGCAGCAGATTTTGGAGTGGAATCCGGCCGAAATTCAAAACTACTGCCGGGAAATTTCGAGTGACTCTATCCAAAAACTGAGGGAACAAGGTTTCCGGTTTGAAGAGGAGCGGTTTCGGGCGGCACATCTTTTTGGAATCTATCTGCCTGATTCTGTTTCAAAAGAAGAGATTCGGGAGAAACTGACCAATCAAAACATTCACGTCTCCATTCGCGGTTCAGCTATCCGGGTTTCACCCAATGTTTATAACACAAGAGAGGATCTGGAGAAGTTGGTTCAGGCTTTAGCCTGAGTCTCAGGCTACAGGTTTTAGGATTA
>CAYNZY010000082.1:0-9680 GCA_964401805.1 uncultured Rhodohalobacter sp. | reverse complement strand
GAACAACTCATCAAGCTTCTCTTCCAGCTCCTCTCCATGAATATCCTTCGCCACGATGATTCCATTTTCATCAACCAGAAAATTTTTGGGCAGCGCCGTAATGGCGTACTCCTGAGCGATCTCATTTGTGTAGCCGTCAACGGTGGAAACGTTCATCCAGTTTCTGTTGTCCTTCTCTATTGCACGCAGCCAATTCTCCTCTTCAAATTCAATTCCAAAGCCGAAAATCTCAAATCCTGAGTCTCTATACTGGCTGTACATTCTGCCCAAATGATTGCTTTCTGATCTGCATGGGCCGCACCAGCTGCCAAAAAAATCTATCAGGGTATATGTCCCAAGATTATCGTAAAGCGATCTCTCCACACCAGACGTATCCGGAGCAACAATTTCTGAAACCTTTCCGCCAATGGACACTTGTTCCAATATTCTAACTTTCTCTGATACGAGATTTGCGACTTCAAGTCCTTCATGTACTTTTGAAAAATCTGCGGCTAGACTTTCATAGTAATCCATGTGTTTATCCCCGTCCCACCGAACCATGGTCGGGTATATTGCAATCGATGTCCCCATTTCCTGGACTGCATATAACAGTGTATCCCTGTAACTCTCTTCTGCTACCAGAACCTCCTTACCAAGCTCTTCAATACGTTCGCTGTTTTCCGGATTATCCTCCGCAATTAAGTCGTCCAAAGGATTTCTTACCGGGTAGACCAATTCTTCTAAAGCATTCATCCGGTACGCTTCATACGTTTCAAATAGTTCCGTATCAGGAGAACCGGTTACTTCATATTCCTCCTGAGTTAAATAACGAACAGAGATAGTCTGGCCGGAATCGGCAATAAAGGTTATATCCGGATATTCATTTATTCTCAATTGATATAAATGTGGTTCCAGGCTATAGGATGCTGAGAAAGTGCTGTCAGCCTGAACCGCCAGGGTATCCACCACATCAAATTCATTCGCGTTCAGTCCTTTAGCCTGATACAACATGACCTGGTCAGGTTCGCTGCTGTTCAGCGTTCCTTCCAGAGTAAAGACAGTTTGCTTCTGTTCAGTAGTACAAGAGAGGCACAATATTGCTGAAAGAATGATGATGTATAGAGAAGTTCTGGAGATCACGGTATTTAATTTGGTTAATGATATAAGAGAACGCTTTATAAAAACTATAAAGAATATATTTTTTAAATATTTAGACAACATAAGGGGTACTATCCCTTACTCCTAAAGCAAAAATATCAATGTTTTAGTTTGTTAATACTTTTAGGAACGTTCAGAAACAGATATTCAGATGAATAACAATTCCACAGTGTTGACCGATAGGATCAAAATTCTGCACGGTTTCTCTGACACTTTCTCCGCTTCAAGCATAGCAGGTAAACCGTACGATTAACAAAGAAATGAGTGATTGGCTTTTATTGAAACCCCAGCTCTTGCAACTCTGCAATCTGATTTGAATACTGATCTTGCTTGGTTTTAAAAAAAGCAAGGACGTCATTCAGGTGGCTTTCTGCTTCATCCCGCCTGTTTAGATTCCAAAGACATATACCCAGTGTAAATCGAGCCCCAATCAGGTCAACATTGTCGTCCGAAAGATCACTTCTCAGCTCGTAGGCTCGTTCTGCATACGATATCGCTTCTTCAAACCTCCCCTGCTTTCTGAGGGCGTCGGCCAGTCCTTTTAGTGGATACGACTGGCGGATATGATCGGCCGGTAAGAGGCGTTCACTGTGTTCCAGGCTTTCACGAATAATTTCTTCAGCACGACTAAAGTTTTCCATTCGCAGATACACATTCCCATAACTCTGCAAAATACCTGATATGTAGAAATTCTCGTTCCCATACTCTTCCCTGAAGATATCCAGAACATCTCGGTAGGTTTCGGCGGCTTCCTCAAGTCTGCCTGATCCGGAATAAGCTCTTGCGGTATTAGAATGAGCCGCAAGAGTATTAAGGTGAGACGGACCAAAAATTTCAAGACGCATTTCATGGGCTTCAATGGCATATGGAATTGCATCATCGTGCCTTCCCATATTCTGATACAGGCTGGAGATGTGATTCAAGGTAGAAGCTATTTTCTCATGGATACCGGGGAAACGGGCCCGGCTCAGTTCCAGTGACCTGTATAGGTACTCTTCGGCTTGTTCATAGTTGCCGGTCCGTCTGTAGTTGGTACCCATATAGAAAATAAAATCATCATACGTTTCACCTGCTTCTTCACGATTATTTTCATAGATCGGCTCCAAAATTCTAAGCACGGAGTCGGCCCGGGCATACTCCTGATTGACATCCAGATGGTAGGTGTAATCAAGGTGCACGCTGGCAAACTCAAGTGAGCCGGGTTCTAAATGGCTGTTGGCAAGATCAACGGCTCGGTGCATCATAGCCAACCCTTCATCATACTTCCCGGCTTTGTCAAGTATGATGGATCGGTCAGCCAGCATGTCGATATAGGTAAAACTTGTTGTGTCCTCTACCTGCTGATAAAGATCTACCGCTACAGAGGAGATGGAATCAGCTTGTTCATGCTCGATCAGGTTGGCATATATATTTGCCATCGTGATCAAAAGTTCAGAGCGGGTTCTCGGGTCGTTAGCTAATTCGTTATTTATATACGCAGTACTCATATTCACCATGCCCAAAGCCGACAATTCCTGTCCGCGGTTCTGCATCGGGTCAATCGATCTCAATGAACTTCCGAGCACTGATGCAATCCTCGTGGCCCTGAGTGCTTCATGTTGTGCTCTCTCTGTCTCACTTTTCAGTTCATTGGTATAGACAAGCACCAGAATGGTAATCGTTACAATTGAAAATATTCCAATAAAAGATGCCACCCGGTTTCGATTCATCCATTTTTTCAGTCGGTAAGCCGGCTTTCGCGAATATGAATACACTGGTCGCTGCGCCATCCAGTCTCTGATCTCATCACTAAGTTCCGAAACATTTTCGTACCGATCTGATGGGTCATCCTGCATAGCTTTACCGATAATTGCTAGCAACTCTTTTGAGATCGGAATAGATATACAGTTCTCTTTCCTGTACTCCTCCTTAGGATGACACCCGGTAAGTAATTCAGCCAAAATAACTCCCAGACTGTAAATATCTGAAGCTGTTGAGGTTGATTCTCCCTCCATCTGCTCCGGTGAAGCGTATGCACGGGTCATGGCCCTAAACTCCATCTGTTCAGGTTCTGAATCCTCAAGAATTTGTGCAATACCAAAATCCAGCAGCTTGATCATCGGTGTTTTATCGTCTCCGGTAACCATGATGTTATCCGGTTTCAGATCCCTGTGGACAATCAAGTTTTTATGGGCATACTGAACAGCATCAATTACATTAAGAAACAGTTGCAGCCTCTCTTTTAACGGGACATTATTTTTCTTGCAGTATTCCAGGATGTTATCACCTTTAACATACTCCATGGCAAACCATGGACGCTCTTCGCCGGTTATTCCACCGTCTATCAGTCTTGCAATATGGGGATGTTGAAGCCGCGCCAGAATGCTTCGCTCACCCAGAAAACGACCGATCGCCTGATCCGAACCCATCCCGTATTTGATCAGTTTAAGTGCAACTGATTGTTCAAACCCACCCTCAGTGCGATTGGCTAGATATACATTTCCCATTCCCCCTGAACCGATCTTTTTTTCAATTAAAAAAGGGCCAACCTGAACGCCTTCAAGCGGAAACAGTTCCGAAAGATCCACGTGATCGATCGCAAACCCATCCAGCAACGACGTATGATCGGAGTCGGCATTGAGTAGGGTGATCAACTCCTCATAAATGAGCGGGTCGCTGGTCTTAACCGTTTTCAGGCGTTCAGATCTTCGTTCCGGATCCAGGTCCACGATCTCTTTGAACAAGGTATTGATTTTCTTCCACTGGGCTGCTTTCATGGAATATTTGATTAGTGATTAAAAGATCTGTTTCACTCTTTGAGAAAAGACTGCTTAATACAATACGCGCAAAATCATATATAAAGTGGCGAAGTATTTTTAAAATAATCGCTGTATCCGAAATCGGAAATCTCAAAAATCGTTACATGGATCCTCCAGTCTACCTCATGTTTTCAAAATTTGATGTAACGATTTTCTGATTTAGCGATTTACAGATTTCCGACCTGTCACACGATTACGATTACTTGCAGTTTGAACACTTCTATAAAAAATTGCCACCAGTTCATTGCATTCTGTAATTACTTTATTTATTGGTGAATCAGAATGGTAAGAATTGGTTCGTTTAATAATTTTTAAACAATTCAGAGATTCTCTGAGCTCTTTAAGAACAATACTCATCTTATGGACAAAATCTTTTGTTGATTCAGCACTCTGTGTTTCTCCATAATTTAAAGCTGGTGAAGTACAGGATCTGACCAACTGACTGGCAAGATGATTTGCAAACTTATTATTTGGCATGTTATTAATAATTTCAGCTGTATTGACTGAAAATTCTATTAACCTTTCTTCAAGTTCTTTTCGGTTCATAATCTTTCTCCATTTGTTTAAGTATATGAGTATGAACCAAAAACACCGGTTTGCTTACAGTTTTTTTTAAATCGTTACATCCGAAATCGGAAATCTCAAAAATCGTTAAATAGATCCTCCAGTCTACCTCATGTTCTCTAAATTTGATGTAACGATTTTCTGATTTAGCGATTTACAGATTTTCGATCTGTTTTACCCCAACTCACACTTGAGCCAGGCCCTGGCAACGCGCCAATCGTAGCGAACCGAGTGCTCGGTTCCGCCTATTACTTCAGCAATTTCCTTATAGTTCATTCCGCCAAAAAAGCGGTATTGAACGATCTGAGCCTGACGTTCATCTAACGCTTCCAATTTTTTTAGAGCGTCATCCAAATCCAGAAATTCATGGAGCTGAGCTTCATATGGAGCCATTCCATCCGTAAATGTAACAGCAGGTTGTTTTCCGCCTCGTTTTTCAGCGTTCTTTTTTCTGGCGTAGCTAATCAGAATTCTGCGCATGGTTAGGGCAGCAACGGCTAAAAAATGAGAGCGATTGTTATAGCTGGCCTTATCCTGATCTACCAGTTTTAGATAAGCCTCATTGACCAGAGCCGTAGTTTCTAAGGTATGCCCGGCTCTTTCTTGTCTTAGTTGAAGGTGAGCTTCATTTCGCAAGTGATCATATATCAATGGATATATTTTGTTGATGGCCTTGGCGTCGTTTTCTTCCAACCCTTTCAACAGCAACGTTATATTTTGTTCAGGAGATTTCATTCATAATCTATTCATTAATCTTAAGCCTCTCCTTTTCTTTATAATACAGCACAAAACTCTGATTAATCTACCTTTTGCAGGTCATATCTACAAAAATCATCCTGATTTTTAATGATTTGGTTATACAGGAATACCCAATAAATAAATTTCGCCGGGGTGCCTTTCTTTTTGCGCGTACAGTAACAGGAACGTTTCATCCAAACACCAACAAACTGTTACGATCATGGAAAATCAGAAAAAAATAAAATTTAACTATCTAAGTACATTTACTGTAAGCTTACTGCTGTTAGCCTCTTTTATCACCATCACATCCTGCTCCGAGAACGGGACATCCACAGATCCGGATCAGGAAATGACATTTGAGGATGTGATTAAAAGCGGTAATGAATTCGAGCAGATCCCCGACACCAGAACCACCGATACCCTTTCCGTCAGCGAACCGGTAGCTGAAGACCGCCAGGTGGAAGACAATGGCAGCATAGAGTCACAGCGCTGGATCTGCACAACAAAAACCTTAAGCGTGCTCGACGGCAACGGACAGTTTCCGCTATTTAATACCAACGCAGATGTGATCTATCCCGGTAGTCTGCTGCAGGGTAAAACCCTGGCAAATGCAACTCCGTCACCTATTGTGGTTGAGAGAGCGGGAGGAACCATTTCATACAACCTGACCAATGGCAACCTCTCATCTACATTTTCTGTCGACAGGGTAAGCAAAAGCTCCATTCAGGATGCAATGAACAATATTATTGCCAATTCCGGCGAAGAAGTTCCGGCCAATTTCCAGCTGGAAATTCAGGAGGTTCAGTCTGAAAGTCAGCTGGCGGTAGAGTTGGGACTGAACGTTAGCACTTTTACCA
The DNA here is from genome assembly GCA_964401805.1 of uncultured Rhodohalobacter sp. Lineage (GTDB taxonomy): Bacteria > Bacteroidota > Rhodothermia > Balneolales > Balneolaceae > Rhodohalobacter. The sequence goes on along the minus strand of CAYNZY010000082.1, from coordinate 3,586 downwards.
CCAAAGTGAAGTCGAATATGTCGTTCAGCACTGATCGTGCATATAATCGATTTCTTGTAAAACTCAGCCAGGAGTACTACACCATGAGCTTTGACCTGCCCACCAGCCTCAGTCAGCTTTTTGATGAAAGCGTAACCCCTGAACAGCTGGCTACATATGTGCAGCCGGATAATCCAGCCACATTTATCTCTTCGGTAACATACGGACGCATTTTTTACATGCTTGTAGAATCCACTTCCTCCAGCCAGGAGATGGAAGCCAAACTGGATCTCTCCTATGGATCTTTTAATAATAAACTGAGTGGCAGTGTGGATGTCGATAGTTTTCAGGAGATGAATAATGTAAAAATCAAAGTGATCGCCTACGGAGGTGATTCCGCCGGAGCAATCAGCCTGGCAGGAGAACGTAACATCCAAGATATAGCCGGAAGGCTGGAAGAAAGCACCAATATCCGCACCGGACTGCCTCTTTCCTATGTAGTGCGAAGTGTGGAACGTCCCGATCAGGTTGTGGGAACCAAAATTGCGACCGAATACGACGTTACCAACTGCGAGCTAAAAGGCATCCTTCCCCCGCAGGGTTACCGCTCACTGGTGGACCTTTTTGATGATGGAATTGGAGCAATGATTCATATATCAAACAGCAATGTAGTTGTCTACAATAAAGCGGGTACCCAATACGCCTGGTATAACGGTAACTCCGGCGATGTACTCGGCACCTTTGATATTGACGATCCCGACGGACCTATGGGAGTAACCGGCTTTAGCAGTATTGGATCCGGAGTACGTTTCCAGGATAACAAGCTGTATATTTTTGACCAAGACGGTTTACGAAATGAATTCATGGGCTATATTTCTGCCTCCTATACCGGCAATACTCTACCCGCCGGCCCCATCGGCACCTATGAGCAGGAAAACAGTGCAAACAGGGTTGCCCTGGTTAATGAGATATTCGGCGACAGTGGAAATTTCCAGTTTGCCAACCGTGGTTTCGGCGCGGTCGCTAGAGTTGGGATTGAAACAATGGCCTATTTTACCAGGGATGGAGACGAGTACGCTCTTTATAACCGGACTGGGAACGGGACATGGTCCGATCCTCTGGAATCAACAACCTGGTTTAACAACATTACTAATGAAGACGGACAAGAACTGTTCGAAAGAGTAGGTGCAATAAGTCCCATCAACTTTGGCGGAAGCAGCGGCCGATATCTGATTGTAAATGAAGCCGGTGATGAGCTGATGGAGTACTACTCCAGTCCCACCCGCAAGTTCGAAGGTCCATGGGTGATTAATTAACGGAAAGCATTCTATAAGGTCTTTTATCAAGACAGGAAGGTGCTTTTGGCGATGGAAACATCTCCGGAAGCACCTTTTTTTGTTCACCGCGGAGGCGCAGCGGTCGCAGAGTAGGTTTGCCACGGAAACACGGAGTTTATGTTGTTCTCTTATTTACAAATCGAGGTATCCCCAACCATTTTTCCGTGTCTCCGTGGCTAAAAACCTTCAGCGCTAATAAATTTTCGCCAGTTATCCCTCCTTTTGCGCGTACAGTGACAGGAATCTTTTATTCAACCTTCAATTACCTGTTACAATTATGAATAGACTAAAAAATAAACCTGCCATTAAAACTAAAATTAAAGAATTTATATTTCTTCCGGCTTGCCTGTTGCTTGTTCTTTTAAGTTCATGCTCGGATAACAGCGTATCAGGAGAAGAACCACAGGAAGTAGATGAAGTCGGTGACTTCCTTGCCAACCTGACCTACGACGCTGATAAACTCCTAAATGTCCAGCCCAACGACGCCGCCCGTGAACCCGTCGACACGACGACCACCACCGAGCAAGATGGTATCACTCAGCGCACCTGTACCAGCACCACGTATACGCTTCAGAACAACTTTGAAGAGGTCGCCATCCTGCGCCCAACGCAAGATGTGATTTGGCCCGGTGCACTTGTTGAGGCCAACCAGTCGTTGCTTGACGGCCTGCCCGAGCCGGCCCGCTTTGAACGCTCACCCGTCAAGATCCGCGTCGACCTGCCCGGAATTGGCACAAATGGAACGAAAACAATTGAGAGCCCCGACCAAGCCAACGTGCAGAATGCCATTGACGAGGCACTGGAATGGTGGAATGCCAACGCCTACGAAGAGGGCTACGTAAATGCCGCCAGTTCCTCGAACCGCATCACCACATCTTACGCGTCAACGCAGGCTTCGTTAGACCTCGGTCTAAATGTAGAATGGGCAACCGGCGACGTGCAGTCACAATTTAACTTCGAGACGACTGAGCAGAGTCGTGTGGTTATGGCGACGTTTAAACAGGCCTTCTACACGATAACGTACGTGCAGGAAAATGGTGCGAAACCTGAGGACGTGTTCGGCCCAAGTGTGTCATTGCAGCAGGTCCAGTCCGCCTTCAGCAGTACGGCACCACCTGCGTACGTGTCCACCGTTACCTACGGACGGATCATCATGTTTCGGATGGAGACATCCTCTTCGTACACCTCGGCTGAAGTCGAGACCGCCTTTCGGTATGCCGCCGGCGGACAGGTTGAAGGTGATTTAGAGTCTACCTACGAAGAAATTTTGCAGAACTCGTCGGTAGAGGTAATCACATTAGGCGGCAACGCGGCGGTGGCTTCGGAGGCCGTCACGGCGCGCTCAGCGGGCGATTTGGTTCCCATCATCACGGGTGAGAACGCAGTATACTCTCGCAATAACCCCGGCGTGCCCATCGCCTACGCAGTGAAGTATCTAAAGGATGATCAGATAGCGAAGCTAGGTTACACAACCGAGTACACGGCCAAGGAGTGCTCCGTGTTAAGAACGGCCGATGTCGTTACCGTCGACCTTATTGAGTTCGAAGTGATCAAGGACTGCGACGTGGGGCCTGGCGATTTCGACTTCAATGCCACGGTTTATTACAACGACGAGCAAATGTTCAACACAGGTGGTGTAGGGCCATGGATTACCGCTGAGTTAGATGACGGTGAAACCAAATCGATCGACGAAGAAGTCGTATTCACCGCGCTGCGACAAGACGGCAATACATTTGCTGTCGACTTTTGGGCGAGGGAACAAGACAACCCGCCCTTTGGGTCCCCGAATTACAACGACCTAAACGGCAAGAAGAAGCGCACCCACACGTACAACGTAAATACGGGGTGGACGAACCTGGATCCGGGGAACGGTGCCCCGGACAAAGACGGGGATGGAGTCCAGGATATTGACATCGAACTAGTCGGTGAGAAGAGTAACACGTGCAAGGTCAAGCTCTACTACGACGTGACGCTGCAGTGATCAGTCGACTGTGACATCACGCCTGAATACATGTTGCTTGGAATAGAATCCATAGAAAAGACAACGAGATTCTATATCCGTGGTCTTTATCTATGTCCGGCCCAAAACGCCAAACAAATTAACATGATTGAAGCAGCTTGAATTGTAGTCAAGACAGGAAGGTGCTTTTGGTGATGGGAACATCGCCGGAAGCACCTTTTTTTGTTCACCGCGGAGGTGCAACGGGCGCAGAGAAGGTTTGCCACGGTGGTAAGGAGAATAATTGGAAATATTACAACAAGAATAGAAA
>CAYNZY010000081.1:0-10492 GCA_964401805.1 uncultured Rhodohalobacter sp. | reverse complement strand
ACACACTGAATACCATCACCTCACTCTTCTCATATTTTGTTGGGTAAAGAACGACTCATTAATATCGATATCGAACTCTAGCGTTTGGTACTTCATAATAGTCTTTTGATCCGGATTGTCAGCCGGTTGCAATAACATTTTTGTTGGAAATACCCTGTTATCAATTTCAGTGATTTCAGAAAAATAGATTGTGTTTTCAACCTGTTCGTTCTGATCGTAGTTTTCCTCTTTCAGTAGAATGTAATGCTCTTTATCAACCCAAATCAGCACTTTGCCCCATACAATTGCAGCATCCGGTTTAGGTATTAGTTCCAATACCCAGGTATCCCTGCCATCCAGAGTTTCTTCTCGCAGAATGGAGTGATCATAATCATCAAGGGTAGAACTTTCCCGTACCAGATCATCATTGGTGAAATCTGAACCCATCCACGACTGCGACATCATCGAAGGAGGCATTTTTATGGTCCGGTCGATATTGGGGACATAGTTCCAAATCTCGTTTTGTCTTTTAAGATAAGTTGTTCCCTCATCACGGGCAGGGGAGGTGATCAGTATTAAGGAGAAATCCTCTCCAAGAGCCCACGCCTTCATGCTGATCTCTCGAGTGTATCTCGGGCGATCGATGGTCATGGTCATCTCTGCATAACTCGACTCTCCCCTCATCACATCTTCCATTTGTCGGATAATCTCTTCGGCTGACTGACCTTGTGAGGTTGAAGCCACGATGAATAGCAGTACAACTACTGTAAGCGCTTTTTTTGTAATATTCATCTATAACTCCTGATTTTAACTTTAAAAGTCTCAGTGTGATTTTACATACTCAATTTGTTCAACCAGGTGCTGTACCCAAACTTCAATTTTCAGGTCGATCTGCTTGAACATGGATGGATTCTCTTTCGGAGGTTTAGCTGGAATGCTTTTCTTTGTTTTCATGATACTGATGGATAATTTTTTGCTTCTCATTTTCCCACTGTTTGATGATCCCATCAAGCTGATCACCAATCCAATAATGAAATGTGGAGGCTTCAGTTAGCCACTCGGACGTGTTATCGTCGCGCTCTTTCAGTTTATTCCCTTTCTGAAGAGCATCAGCCAGCTCAACAAACTGCCCGATCCTTTGACGAATCATATCTCCGATTTTTACCCGGCTAATTCTGTAATAAGTCTTCCGGTCGCCCGGCAGGCTTACCGCTTCCGCCATTCCTGTCTGAACCAGCTGTTTCATGGTTCCGCTTATACTGCCCTTACTCGCTTTCAGGGCTTCTCTGATCTGGTCGAATGAGACATGGTCTTCATCACAAACCACCAGGTAACCGAAAGCACGTCCGGCCATTCTTGTAAGTCCAAGCTTATCAAATAGCAATCCGCACTCTTCGATATACATCAGTTTTTCGTGTTTCATAGTAAAAAGTTACGTAGAAGTTTATTTAGTTCAAAAATTATTGAACTAAATGAATAAAGGCTCTAAATACCGATTTTATGGGGAGGAGGCGTGCTTCTGTTTAAAAACACAAGACTTCCTAAATGAACACCAACTGTGAAGTGGATGAATGTCTCCTTATTCCGTAGGAATAGCCTGATTATAGGTAGAGAAAGCCCGATTAATGTCCGCTCCGTCGGAGCGTCCTGTATAATTATTCTGGAGATTGGCCATAATTAAGGAAGCACCTAAAGGAGCTTTGGTGTTAAAATACCTATAGAATGCTATAAACAGAGAACTCCTCTGGAGTTTTTAAGAACTAGAGATAATCAAAGTGGCAATCGTTGATTACGATTATCTGAAAACAATTGAAATTTTATGGAATAGATCACTCGTGGCACGCCTTGGAGTCGTGCTACGAGTATTTATCGAAAACTTTACTTCAGATGCTTTTCAAAGAATTCAAAAATCCGGAGATACTCATCATACCAGGAGTCCGGGCTTGTAAATCCGTGCCGTTCGGATGGGTAGATCATCATCTCAAAATTTGTATTGCCCGACTGGATCAATTCATCAGCATATTGAAATGCATCCTGTGCACCAACATTATCATCAATGAGTCCATGAAGAAGGATAACCGGCCGCTGCAATTCCGAAGCATACGTCAGGGGTGAGCTGCGATCGTAGTGTTCAGGGACTTCCTCAGGATCACCCAAGCGGGGCAGGGTGTACCATGGATTTGCATAGTAGTAGTTTCTCCAGTTGGTTACTTTTCGAAGGGCAGCTGCTGCATGGAATCGACCCGGCGCATCCGAAACCGCATAAAGTGCCATGAAACCGCCGTAACTTCCCCCGTAAATTCCAACGTTATCAAGATCGAGGGCACCATCGGTTTTCTCCTGAACCCAATCGAGACCGTCAACGATATCTTCTACTTCATACTTACCCATCCAGTTGGTTACATCCTCACGAAACTTTCGTCCATACCCGGTACTGTGGCGAAAATCAACCTCAACAACAACATAACCATGGCTTAGTAAATACTGGTGGAACATGTATTCGCGCCAATAGTTGTTTGACCAGCCTTTGTAAACATTCTGTAGCGAACCTGCACCGTGTGCGAAAACTACGACCGGATACTTTTGGTTTGCATCAAAGTTCTTTGGATAGAGAACGGACATGGAGAGATCAGTTTCACCGTCTCGTCCTGTGAATCTGACATACTCCTCTTTTTGCCAGTTAAAGTCGTAAAAAGTGTCTGGAACGGAGTTGGTAAGCTGTATTTCATCAGCAGGATTTTCGAGATCAATCATGAAGAGATCGTAAGGCTCATTAAAATAGGTTTTTGCATAAATGAGCTTGGTTTTATCCTCAGAAAGCCTGAACTGATATCGATAGGCTTCCTCCGTTGTCAATTGCTGAACAGAGTTGTCACCCAAGTCATGGATGAAAATATGTCGTTCACCGTAGTCGGCTTCATTATTTGCGTAAATAATGGTTTGATCGTCAAGCCAGCTGGCCCATGTGATTTCATAATCACCGTCGGTAAGCTGTTCAACCCGCCCGGTGTGGAGGTTTGCGATGTAAATATGATTCCACCCGGACCTTTCAGAGCGGATCATGATCCTGTCTGTTCGAGGGGCGAATGAGACTGAACTGCCGCTCAGCCATCCGTCTGTCTCCTCTTCAAAGATAACCGACTTCGTGTTGTCTCGATGGTCGTAAACGATCACTTTCCGTTCTTTTAGGGCGGCATCACTGGAGTCTTTTACAGAGAAGTTGCCTGAAAAGCTACCGGAGGCACTGCTTCTTTGAACACCGGATGAGAGCGTGTCGATCTCCATTGAGGAAATATTAGCTGTATAGAATGCCACAGATGGTATACCTCTTGTGGAAGCGCCCGGAGTTACAAATTCACCCACATATTCCGGAAAGTAAATGGTTCGTGCATCCGAATAGTCGGTTTGACGAAGAAGGAGCCGCTCGTTTCCCGACCAGTCCTGAATTGAAATACCGGGTGCGTCGGAAGGGCGGTCGGTAACCTGGATCAAATCAGGTCTGATGATATCGGTAACCCATACATCCCCGTCCCGTACAAAAGCCAGCTTTCGACTGTTGGGTGCCCAGACCGGGCTGATGTCGCGTTCCTGGCTAGCTACTATTCGGCGTTCATTGCTGCCATCAATATTGGAAATGTAGATATTTCCCTCTTTTGTATAAGCTTTCAGTCGGCCGTTTGGGGACAGGGTAAATCTTGCCGGAGTATCTTCAACAGCTTCGGGTTCACTTCCTGTAGTCGCCATTTTATAGAGTCCGGTATCATAATAGGAGGAGTCATTCCATGAAAAATAGATGGTGTCTTGAGCTGCGTTAAACGATCTGAATGACGGTCGAACTCCCGGTATGACCGGTTCATGAAAAATCTCTTTCAGTGTTAGGTTTTCCGGTACGTCCTGGGCAGAAGCGAGAGGGCCATAAATTGAAAAAAGTATTAGGGAGGCTAAAAAGTAGCTGATCTGTCGCATGGAGAATTTTTGGGTTCGTTGTTCGTAAGCTGAAAAATAGAAAAATGATTGGTTTCAGAAAGCCCGGAATAGTGAATTGGTTTCTCTGAAAGATAATTTTACAAATAAAAAAGGCGCACTGTGAAGACAATGCGCCCGGTAAATGTAATTAACCCGGATTAATCTGCAGTTACTGCTTCGCCGGTTTCTTTGAATACAAGAGGCTTGATAGCTTCAAAAGCCTTTAATGTTTTTTCAATGTGTGCATCCGTATGACCCGCCATCGGAATTAAACGAAGAAGAACAACTCCTTTAGGCACTACAGGATAGGCAACACCGCTTACAAATACGCCGTGCTTTTCTCGCATTTCGCGCATAATCGTTTGTGCCAAGTCTGTGCTTCCTTCAGTAAGAACAGGGGTAACGGGACTCTCGGAAGGCAATACATTGTATCCGAGATCAACTAAACCTGATCGTAGTTTTTTTGTGTTTTCCCAAAGTTGCTCTCTCCACTGAGGATTCTTCCGTATCAATTTGATTCGCTCCCTTGCAGAAACAACAATTGGCATCGGCAATGATTTTGCAAAAATCTGACTTCGGGTATTTGCCTTTAGAAATTCGATAACTCGTGGTTCCGCGGCCACGAAAGCGCCAATCAGTGCCACAGCTTTTGCAAATGTGCCAAAGTAGATATCAATTCCTTCGTGGCAGCCAAGCTGAGTGCCGGCTCCGGAACCGTCGTGACCCAATGTGCCAAACCCGTGAGCATCATCAACTAAAAGTCTGAATGGGTATTTCTCTTTTAAGGCGATGATCTCCTTGAGCTTTCCAAGATCACCGGTCATTCCGAAAACACCCTCGGTTACAACAAGGATCGAGGAGTTGGGTTTCAATTTTTTGGAAGCCCGTTTCAGCTGTTTCTCAAGACTTTCCATATCATTGTGCTTGAAAACAGACTTTTCGGCCATTGCCAGTTGTTTGCCATCTACTATACAGGCATGGCTCAGCTCATCATAGATTAGGAAATCGTTTCTGTCTACCAGAGAATGAATGACACTCATGATGCCCTGGTAGCCATAATTGAGAAGGAGTGCCTCCGGTTTGTGTACAAAATCTGCAAGTTCACGTTCCAGAGCTTCGTGCTCGTCAGAATTTCCGGTCATTAAACGGGCACCCATGGGAGCACTAAGCCCATACTTTTCGGCAGCTTTTTTGTCCGTTTCTCTGATGTGCGGGTGATTCCCGACGCTGAGATAATCATTTACACTCCATACCACAACATCTTTTCCATTGAATTTCATCTCGGGTCCGATGGGACCTTCAAGCTTTGGAAAAGTGTAGTAGCCGTAGCCGTTTGAAGTGAATTCACCAAGTGGGCTTGGCCGTGTTTCTAGCTTGTCAAATAAATCCATATAAAATGAGGTTTCAACGGGCAGTTCTTAAGTCCCGATAAATTATTTAAAGGTAGATGATATTGATGATGTCCAATCAATAATCCATTGAATCTAATGAAAAAAGGTGCTTGAAAACAAACATCAAAGAAAGTTATTGCTAATGATCATTAAGCCACATCATGTCCGCGTACGGCTCTTAGCAGTTCAAACCAATCCTGCCGTTCAAGTTGCAACTTCATTGATTGAACGGCTGAGACGATACGGTCTCTGTTACCCGTTCCCAATATAGGAATAGGGTTTGCCGGGTTTCTTAGAATCCACGAAAGAGCGATTTGATCGGTTGATGCATTATATTTCTCGGAAAGGTGATGCAAGGTGTGACCTATACGTCCGGCTAAATCTGAATCCTCATGAAAAATTCTGCCACCGGCAAAAGGTGACCAGATCATAGGCTTATAGTTCATTTTTTGTGCCTGATTAAAGGTGCCATCATAAATAGGCTGTATATGCATCAGCGAGTATTCAACCTGATTGGTGACCAACGGAATATCCAACTTACTCTGTAGCAGGTCAAACTGAGATGGCGTGAAGTTGGAAACTCCTACATGGGTCACTTTTTTGCTCTCTGTCAACGACATCAAGCATTCTGCTAACTCAGAACTGTCCATTAGCGGATCTGGACGGTGAATAAGCAGCAGATCTAAATACTCTGAGTTTAAATTTCGGAGAGATTGTTCAACAGATTGCCGGATGTACTCAGCCGACGTGTTATAATGTTTGATTCTGTTTTCAGGCCTGTTTTCGGTGGTCAGGCAGATCCCACATTTAGAAATCAGCTCTACATTTTCTCTGAGTTCAGGTCTTTCTTTGATGATTTCACCAAAAAGAGCTTCATTTTGGTATCCGCCATAAATATCGGCATGATCAAAGCTTGTAATACCCTGCTCGATACAGAATTCAATGAAGTTTATTCGATCTGACAAAGATAAGGACCATTCATGAAGGCGCATCATGCCGGCGACGAGGGGAGATAGGAAAGGGCCTTGCGGGTGAACTTTTCGTTTTTCTAAAGCCATAGGAAGTGGATTAATAATATTTGTAATTACTTGTATTGAATGTTTTTATCGCTATTCCTGTTACATACAGTGTATCATGTTAAGCTTGACTTATTTACATTTTCTCCCATTTTAAGAGAATAAACGAAACAAAACTTACTATCATGGCCGACGAAGAAAAATATGAGGATATGATTGAGAATCCTACAAAGCATCAACTCAAAGCGATTCACCACGCCCGAGAACGTGCCTGCATTGATGCGATGAAATCCTCATCATCAAAAAATCCACATAACAAAGGTTCTGATCTGGCAGGTTTGTGGAATTACGTATATGAAGAGTATCTTGAAATTCAGTAACCGGTAATCACGTTTAGTGCACCCGGTACAATACGGACATTTAACGATTTAATATCAGACCCGATATGCTCCCCATCAGCATGAACCGCAAACGGTTGGGCGGTTCTCACTTCGATATGACGAACGAGTTCTGAATTCAGTTCTTTCATCCACTTTTTTGGCCCCCATCGAAAGAAGGGCAGGTAGAAGAGAATTCTGGGAAATGATATTTTCCCAATGGTAATGAAGTTGATGAACCCATCTCTCAAATCTGCATCAGGTGCCAGATAAAATTTTCCTCCTTCCCATTTTCCGTTACAGGCCGTCATCATGACCATTTCCTTCTTCATTATTTTACCGTCTACGGTTAACTCAACATTAGAACCCCGAAAGTTCCAGGCTGCTTTTATAGCCCCGATTACATAAACAATGGGTCCCGTTAACCACTTGTACGATTTTGAGTAGTAATTGGCCAAACCGTCGAGCCCCATTCCCAAAGTATTTGCACACCAGCCTTCTGCATCGCCGGAATATTGAATCAGATCGAGTGGTAAGGCTTTTTTTGATTCAAGAATATCAAAACTGTGTATCAATGAACCGTTTACCTGAATTGCTTTTGCGAAATCATTTCCGGTACCAATTGGAAGCACACCAAGAGTGGCCTTTGTCTCTGCCAAACCGTTAACAACGCTGTTTACCGTTCCGTCACCGCCACAAGCAACGACAATATCAAACTGATCGGATTTTTGTTTAGCAAGATCCGCTACCGAGTCCTCCGGCTGAATGGTTACCACTTCGTAAGTAATCCATCTGGCTTCTGCTTCTTTTTGAATGGAGCGGAGCAGCAACTCGGGATCTTTTCTCCCGGCAGCGGGATTGAGCAGAAAACAGATAGATGATTGGCTTTTTTTCATAGAGAGATACTAAGCCAAATCAGGTAAAAATAGAAATGGAAAATTTAATTACTGTGGGTTAGGTGCCCATACGCTCAATATTGCGAATCAGATGGTGGAGATGGGATTCCAGCGTGTCGTATGGCCGGTATCCTTTTGACATCAAACCGATGTCGGCACCTATTTCGAGCAGAAGGGCCGGAAATGCAGAGGCATTATTTTGTTGTACCCACTCAAATTGTTCACGGGTCACTTTTTCAATCTCATCACTTGTAAATACGGCTTCAAACTCAGCCGGATCAATAGAAAAATCTTCAACAATTGAAAGATAGGTGTCAAGGTTGTTAAGATTCTCTCCATTGCTGAAAAAAGCTTTCTGCATGGCACCGGCAAATTCCAGTGACTTGCTCGGTGATAAACGATTTACGGCATTTTGCGCTTTGCAGCCGGGCAGTGAGTCGTATGTGTAGGATCCTTCTTTCACAAGTTGAACAAACGGTTCACCGAATGTGATATCCGTTTTCTTCTCAACCATTTCCAGAGAGCTTTCAATGTGGCTATATCCCTCTGAGATTGACTGAGCGTTCTCATCAATGGCCAGTCCGCCGGGTACAACGCGTATCTTTAGTTGATCTTTAAACCGATTCGCAATTTTTTCCATCACGGGATGAAATCCGTAGCACCATCTGCAGAGCGGATCATATACGTAAACCAGAGTAATTTTACTTCTCATCGTCTTTCGGTTTTTTAACCTTTAATTCAATTTGACCGGGGTTGCTTTCACGTTCTGCACTGAGCTCGGCGAGCTTCTCACCGGCTTCTTTGATGGGTATTGAAACCGCACTGGCACCCGCTTTCTGCATAATTTCCGCTTCCTCTTCGCGCATTGTGAGTACGTATATCAATCCGCTGAAACCGGCTGTTCGTAATGTTCTCGTCGCATTCTCTTTCACTTCCTGGTTCCCCATTGCAATCATCACTGATTTGATGTTGCCGAGGTCGATATTTGTCCAAAGATCGGTATCCTGAATATCACCGTAAACCACACGCCGACCTGCCTCAAGATTTTTTTCAATTCTGTCCGGGTCAATATCCATCCCAACAACCGGCTTACCTTGATCCTTGAGTTTATCGTAAGCGGCTCGTCCGGCATTACCCATTCCAACAATCAAGTATTCCGCAGAACCGAGGGAGACGGTCTGATGTTCGGGATGCTTTCCCTCTCGCTCAAACTGGATGAGGAAGTCTTGCCACTTTTTCCAAATCTTTTCCTCGTTGATGGTAATCGGTGCGTTAATAGCGTACGATATTGCCGTTATCAAACCTAAAATAACCATCGCCGATTCAGGTATAAACCCATTTTGAGTGGCTACTACACCTGCAATTAAAGTGAATTCACTGTATGCTGCCAGCGAAATGGAGGCTAAAAATCCGGTACGTGCACGGTATTTGAACAGCATGAAAAAGATGTAAAAAAGCCAAGCCTTGACCGGTAGAATGAGAAGGATGACAAATATAAAGTAGTAGTCAGTAAATGAAGGGAATCCGGTGAGACCCACGTCCAGGAAAAAACCCACGAGAAAGGCTTCTTTTATCCCCCACATCTTCTTTCCGATTTTATCGGCCCTTTCATCGGAAGCCAATAACATACCTGCGGCAAGTGCGCCCAATTCACCCGAGAGATTAAAATACTCAAAAAGTGAAGCGCCACCCAGAGCTAACATCAGCCCGAAAAGCATCCAAACTTCATCCTCATTTATGAGTCCCAGTAGTTTGATTAACAGAGGGCGAAAAATAGGGAGTGCTAAAATCGATAATCCCCAGATGGAGGGCATACCCCCGCCTGTATAGGCAATAATTGAGATAGCAACCAGATCCTGAATAATCAGGATACCAATTGCAGCACGTCCATAAAGTGCACCAAGCTCATTTCTTCGTTCCAGATTTTTGGCTGTAAGAACCGTGCTGGAAAAACCGAGCATGATGGAGATAATAATAGCAGCTTCCAGGCCATATCCAAAGAGGAGGGATATAGGTGTGAAAATGGCCGTTGAAATCATTAAATGAGCCAGCCCAATTCCAAGAATATCGTACCTGATAATATTCTTTAAACGGATATGGAGCCCAACAGTAAACAGCAAGAATAGTACTCCAAGATGGGCAATTTCATCAAGCATTTCCCCACCCTCATATCCAAAAACTGCCAGTGTTAAACCGGCAGCCAGGTATCCGACAAGCGGTGGTAGGTGTATTCTTGATGCGGCAAATCCAAGTAGAAATGCAACACCTATCCAAATAATATCCATTTAGTTAGTTCTGTTGGTGATCTTAAAAATTGGGAATCAGAATATAAGAATTGTTATCTGCTTTTTATGGAATCAATTATTTTCTGTGCTTCCTCAATTTCATCCCGGATAATTGTGTGTCCCATACCGGAGTAGATCTTTTTGGTTACGTCGGCTCCGAGTTTTGTCATTACCTCAACACTCTCCTCAACACGCTCCACGGGAATGTGGGCATCGTTGTCTGAGCAGCCAACAAAATATGGAGTTCCATCAAGCGAACCGGTGTAGTTCTCAGGGTTTACGGAATCTCCATCTCCAATGATACCACCGCTGAATGCAATCAAACCACCGTAATGATTTGGATGACGAGCAACAAATTCCGTTGCCAGGCAGGCCCCTTGTGAGAATCCGAGAAAGATGATCTTCTCTTTAGGAATTCCTTTGGACTCAAGATCAGACACTATGTTGAAAATAGCCTGAAGACCGGATGAAAGCCCGGGCTGATTATTTTTAGAAGGAGCCATAAACGAGTAGGGATACCATGTGTTGCCCGATGCCTGCGGTGCTGCGAAGTGAAAATTTTCTGCATCAAATTCATGGGCA
>CAYNZY010000080.1:3849-10745 GCA_964401805.1 uncultured Rhodohalobacter sp. | reverse complement strand
CAGATCTAATTTAATTCATCAAGTAGGTTTATACGCATAACATATAATTACACGACAGAACTCACCCAGTCCTGCCTGTCGCAGAATATCTGTTTTTGATGTGATTAGCAATGACAGGCTGTTATTTGGGAGTTTATACGCCATGTTTATTTCGGTCAATGTCCGATAAAAGATGGAAAAGGACACACGGGGTGGGAATCTATTTCATCTCCTCAAACATCTTGTAATGCGTTTCGTCCATGCCGAGGGCAGCATAGGTCTTTTGGGCGTTGCTGTTCTCCTTTTCTACATAGAGACGGAAACCGCAGACATCATCGCGCTCTTTGGCCATCGCTTTGATGGTCAGGTACATCGTCTTGTAAACACCTTTGCGCCGAAACTCCGGTATCACATAAACGCTTTGGATCCACCAGAAAAGGCCGTTGCGCCAGTCGCTCCATTCAAAGGTGATCATCAGCGAGCCAACCACCTTTCCTTCCGATTCAGCCACCATGTAAAATCCATACTCCGGCTTTTTAAACAGCCCTTGCACGCCCGGCTCAATTTCATCTCTTTTTAAGGTTTTGTCCTCCGTCTCCATTGCCATGGCAATATTGAACCGGATAATGGACTCTGCATCTTTCGGGGTGGCTTTTCGAACTTGAAATGTTGAATTCATGACAGACGATTACAGTTTTAATCATTTTGTTTTAGTACACTTTTACAGGCCTCCAAGCCAATCTCATATACCCGTTTTCCCTGATCAAAATCAAACACACCACAGGCGTTTCGGGGAATTTCAATCAGGTGATCGGGCTTATATAACTCAATAATGAGTTCTGTAAGCCGGTCTTGAGTAAAGCTAAAGGAGCTGTCCATCAGCTCGATGAGTGAAAAGGACTCCTCTTCAGCGGGCAGTTCAGATTTTGCTTTGGTTTTGCGGTTCGGCTTCATGGCATCCGGAAGAATTTTATCGAACCAGTTTTGCATCTCTTCCAGCTTATCCGGGGATCGCGGTTTATCATATTTTGGATCAGCTTTACCGTTTAAATTAACAGCGATGATTTCGGTGTCTTCAGCTTCTTTTTTATTGACTAAGTTAATAGGAAGCGGATTTAAAACGCCGCCATCTACCAGCACTTGCCCGTTTTCTACCACGGGGATAAAAAAACCGGGAATAGAAACCGAAGCCCGTAAAGCTTTATAGAGATCGCCTTTTTTAAAGTGTACTTCCCTGTGTTTTCGCATATCGGTAGCTACGGCCGTAAATGGAATAGGGAAGTCCTCTATTTTTTCTTCGCCCGTTACCTCTACATGTTTTGCAAAAAGTTTTTCCCCTTTTACAAATCCCTGCTTTGCAAAGGTAAAATCCAGCAGGTCAAATACATCACGTTTGGAAAGACCTAAGATCCACTCTTTATACTCCTGGAGATGTCCCGCTGCATAAATGCCACCTACAACCGCGCCCATCGAACAGCCAATCACTTCAATGATCTCATACCCCGCATTTTGCAGCTCTTCAATAACTGCAATGTGGGCAATACCCCTCGCACCGCCGCTTCCCAAAACCAAGTGGACTTTTTTGTCAGGCATATCTTTGCAAATTATTTCCAGTTTTGCGAATCACATATCAAATTAAAGGAATTACTGATCAGCTCCATACTTCTTCAGAATCTCCATCACTTCATCAATCGGCAGGGCCTCCTGAGTTCTGCCCTCCGTTCCCTCCATTGTCTCGGCCATAAAAAGGGAGTTCAGTATCGCCTCTTCAGTCGCTTCCACAGCGGCAAGGAATAGCGGACTCATTGCACTATTATCCAGTTCTGTAATTTGACGAGTGGTGCCTGAGTTATCCAAATTGTTACGGACATCGGGATGGGTGGAGAAGGCGATCACATAGTCGCCGCTACCGTTAGAGGCAAACCCGCCTACGCGGGCAATTCCCATAAATGCGCGTTTAGCCAGCCGCTCCAGGTTCCGGGAGGTGATGGGCGCATCGGTTGCTACAACAATCATGATGGAGCCGTCCACGTCAAAATCGTAGCCGTCACTTCCCGTCAGACCTTTTGCAATTGCACCCGTCTGACTGCTTGAAGCGGTCTGACGGGTATTTTGAGACAAATAATGATTCTCCAGCTCCTCACCAACCGGAGCTCCATTCACCGTCAAAATGCCGCCAAAGTTGGACTGCACCAGAACTCCCACCGTGTAGCCTCCACGATTTTCTGGCAGCTGGCGTGAGGAGGTTCCGATACCGCCTTTGAAACCGAGCGCCCGGGTTCCGGTTCCGGCGCCAACGTTTCCTTCGGCAACCGGGCCTGACTCAGCAGATTCAATCGCTGAATAAACGTCTTCGGTATCCACAACCCGTGCCCGAATATCGTTCAGCCATCCGTCGTTGGTTTCTCCAACCACCGGGTTAATCGAACGTACATTTTCATTACCGGGCAGATTCAGCATATAGTCGGCCAGGCCATGAGCAGCGTTGAATATACTGAGTGTGTTGGTCAGTGCGATGGGTGTTTCCATTTCGCCAAGTTCCCGAACCTGTGTGAATCCGAGCGCTTTACCATACCCGTTGCCTACATAAACAGCGGCAGGCACGCGATCACGGTAAAGGTTACCGGAGTGCGGTAGAATGGCCGTTACACCGGTTCGAATATTCTCTTCCTCGATCAACGTTTGATGCCCCACCATCACGCCCTCTACATCGGTGATGGCATTCCATTGGCCGGTCGGGAGAATCCCGGGGTGTATCCCAAGATCTCGCACCCGTTCGCGCTCCTGGGAGTGAGCCGGGGTTGAGAGTAAACAAAGAATGGTGAAGGCAGAAAGGAGAAGGTTGAACTGTTTCATGATTGAGCCGTGATTGTAAGGTTTGAAATAGTAGACCGATTTAAAATAGTCAATCAGGCTCAAGAAGTATAGTGCACAGTGGTTTAGCCACGGAAACACGGAAGGCGCTGAATTTCAGTTTGGATCCGTGTTTTCGTTTCGCGTTCTGAAAATGAGCGTGGCAGAAATGACAACTACCAGAACCTAGTTCTTAAAATCAGTCTCACAGCTCTCGCCGCGGCAGCACTCATCAGTGTTGATGCCACAGTTTGCACATTGTCCGTGCCCGTGCACCCACACAATTTGAGCAGGCTGGCCGCAGTAGAGACACCGCGCCAGGTTTGAATCTGTCGATCTATTGTGAGGTGAGTTCTGCATATGCTGCTTCAATATTGGATTGAAGGGAGAGTCGCGATCCGGCACTCTGGTGATTGGGAAATTCATCGAACTGATCAATTTGTGTCAGTTCTTCAAGAGAGCGTCTGTCCTGAAGCCCCTGCCGGGTATATTCCAATAGTTTGGATAGGTAGTCGCGCATGTAGAGAACATCTGCCCGGTTGCCGGAAACTCCAAATTCTCGGTTGGCGTGACCAAAAATAAATTGTGTATCTGAAGCGGCTTCATCTGCGACCGTTTCGAGTGTGGTGATCCAGTTCTCAATTGATGCCCCGCCTTCAATGTCAATAAACGGATACCAGCGGTTGAAAATGAGATCACCCATATGGGCAATATTCGCATCTTCAAACCAGATAACGGAATCGCCGCCGGTATGAGCCGGCCCGTAATGTCTGGCAGTCACAGTTTCGTCGCCGGAATTTACACTCAGCTCCTCACTGAATGTACGGGAAGCAGTAACCATAATTTGACCGTTTGAACTGGCTCGCTGAAGTCCGGGCACGTTTTCGTGAGCAATGATCTCAAAATTATCAGACAGAAAAACCTGATTACCCGATACGTGATCACCGTGGTGGTGCGTATTGAACAGGTAGCGCGCTGCACCGCCTTCTCCAAAATCAAAAATCCCGGAAAGGAAACTTTGAGCGGAATTTTCAAACTGAGAATCAATGACCACAACCGATTCAGATGAAATATGCCACCCTATAGTTCCGCCACGTCCGGTAAAATAACCAACGCCATTTCTGAGGGGATAGAATGGCCCGTTCTGTTTCAGCAATTTGAGAAATGCCGGAGTAAAAATGGATCCTGCAGTCAATAGTCCGGCTTGTTTCAGGAAGGATTTTCTATTCATAACTCGGGGTATTTATTCCAGTTCGTGATCATCCCGAATCAGCAATAGAATCGCCGCATGTGGGATGATCAGATACTTTTCATTTTCAAATTCAATTTCATGAGCCCGGCTTTTCAGAAAGATGGCAAGGTCGCCCTCTTTTGCCTGCATCCCCATATATTTTGTAGGGTTGCTTTCTGTTTTCCACGGCTCATCAGCTTCAGGTGACGGAATGGGATAACCCGGACCGGTTTTAATGATATATCCACTCTGGATCTCCTCTTTCTCCTTTACGGTAACGGGAAGAACGAGTCCGCTTTTAGTGTGTGTCTCCATCTCGCGGGGCTTCACCAAAACGCGATCACCAATAATGATAAATTTGTCTACTGTATTCAGATAGTCCTGAATCATATATCTCTAACCTAAAGTACGTCGTTATGCAGAAATTAAAATAAGGGTAAAATTCAGTCCATTCGGAGAAATAATCAAATATAATATGTTAGCGTTCAATGATGATTCTCAAAAGTAGACCCACATCGCCTATTTGTGAATACGACTCACCGGTGCTATAATAGTTAGAACGTAATGAAAAATAATATAAGATTGATATGACAACGATCGGTAAAAGTTTCTCTGTACTCATCATTTTAATAATAACAATTGGAATTGGGGTGAGCGATATGGCTTATGCACAGGGTGACCGGGAAGCCGGAGATCGGTTTGCAACCCGGTCTGAGGTTATTGCCAAAAACGGTATCGTAGCAACCAGCCAGCCCCTTGCGGCACAGGTCGGTCTGAATATTCTTAGAAATGGCGGCAATGCAATTGATGCAGCGATCGCGACCAATGCGGCAATGGGACTCATGGAGCCGACCGGTAACGGAATTGGCGGAGATCTGTTTGCAATTATCTGGCATGAAGAGAGCGGGCAGCTCTATGCGCTCAATGCCAGCGGCCGTTCGCCTCAGGGGCTCTCCTATGATAGACTGATGGAAATTCTGGATGAAAAAGGAGAGGATGATATTCCCTCTTACGATCTGCTATCTGTTTCTGTACCGGGAGCCGTAGACGGCTGGTTTATGCTTCATGAGCGGTTCGGCTCGATTCCAATGAGTGAGATTCTATCTGATCCTATATACTATGCCGAAGAGGGATTCCCGGTGAGTGAAGCGATCTCTTCTGCCTGGCAGCGAAGCGCCAATTTTTTGAAAAGTCAGCCCGGTGCATTTGAGGAGACATTCACTATAGATGGCCGCGGACCTGAGAAAGGAGAGGTGTTCAAAAACCCGGATCTGGGAAATACATTCCGCCTACTGGCAGAACAGGGACGAGACGCGTTTTACGAGGGTGAAATAGCCGAGAAGGTCGATGCCTGGATGAAAGAGAACAACGGGTATCTGCGCTATGAAGATTTTGCAAATCATACATCACAGTGGGTGGACCCGGTTTCAACAAACTACAGGGGATATGATGTTTATCAGATCGGCGGCAACAATCAGGGTACAGCGGTTCTGCAGATGCTGAATATTTTGGAAGGGTTTGATCTGGAATCAAAAGGCTTCGGTACAGCCGAGACGCTCCATCTCCTGGTTGAAGCAAAAAAACTGGCGTTCGAAGACCGCGCCAAACAGTATGCCGATCCGGATTTTCATGATGTTCCTTATGATATTCTTCTCTCTAAAGAGTATGCCGCTGAGCGTCGTGAACTAATTGGCGATCGCGCTTCCCGCGACCTGAGCTCCGGAGTAGACGTGATGGAGGACGGAGATACCATCTTCCTGACCACGGCAGACAAACACGGAAATATGGTATCGCTGATTCAGAGTAATTTTCGAGGAATGGGTACCGGTTTTGTCGTTCCCGGCACAGGGTTCAGTTTTCAAAACAGGGGAGAGCTTTTTTCACTCGATCCAAATCACCCCAACGTGTATGAGCCCGGCAAACGGCCGTTTCATACCATTATTCCGGGGTTTGTAATGAAAGACGGAAAGCCCCTGTTTAGCTTCGGAAATATGGGCGGTGCGTACCAGCCCATAGGGCACGTTACTATTTTGACCAACATCATCGATTTTGGGATGAATATTCAGGAAGCAGGTGATGCACCCAGATGGGCTCATTCCGGTTCATCCCAGCCTACTGATGGTGCAGATGAGAAACTGTCGGGTCCCGGTCAATTAAGTTTGGAATCTGCGCTTGGGTTTGATGTGATTCGAGAATTGCGGGCGAAAGGACATCGTGTTCAGATGGGCAACAGTTTTTTTGGTCGCTACCAGGGCATTATGAGAGATCACGAACACGGAGTATGGATTGGTGCGTCCGAATCCAGGGTGGATGGCCAAGCAGTCGGGTATTAATGGAATCTGATAAATTAAATTACCCATCTATCTCTGAACCGGAGGAGATACCCGCCCGATTTGCCGAAGGATGGAATGAACGGGACGCCAATAAAATTGCCGCGATTTTTGAACAGGATGCCGACTTCATCAATGTGGTTGGCATCTGGTGGGAAAACCGGGATGATATCCGAAAAGCTCACGATTACGGACTTCGTGTAATTTTTAAAGACTCAAATTTAAAAGTTGGCAGAGTGAAGGTGAAGTATCCGTCTGAATCGGTTGCCGTCATCCACGCCAGGATGCTATTGAGCGGACAGAGCAGAATTACCGGGCAAACTCCCCAAAATCGGCAAACCCTGTTTATGTTCGTTGCTCACAAAACAAAGAGCGGCTGGAGCTGTGTTTCTGCACAGAATACAGACATTGTACCGGGTAAGGAGACCAATGCAAATATTGATGGTTCACTGGAGTCCGTCGATTATCGAGAGCAGACCTGAGGCGTAGAAAGAGTGCGTATG
>CAYNZY010000080.1:0-3749 GCA_964401805.1 uncultured Rhodohalobacter sp. | reverse complement strand
TAGCAAGATCAACGAATTGCGACACATCGGAAAAACTACGCGACATTATTATAAATCATTTTAGCGAATAATGATTATTTAGTGTGAGTAAAGGAATGGTCCGGTCTAAAGAGATTGGATTGATGAAACCAAATATCGAGGAGTCAATGAATTATTCAATATCTGAAAAGTACAATACAGCTATCATAACTTTAAAGGGAAAAGCGATGGGCGGCCCTTCTGCAACAACCTATCTGGATGATATCAAGTCACTCATCGAACAGGGAAAAACCAATGTAATTGCCGATTTGAGTAAGGTGAACTTTATGAACTCATCGGGTCTTGGAATTTTAATAACGTCTCTCACAAGCCTCAGAAATGCGGGGGGAGACCTGAAAATTTGCGGCGCATCAGACAGAATTGAAAGCCTTCTCATGGTTACCAAGCTGATTACTGTTTTCAAACACTATAAAACACTGGATGAAGCAGTGGCTGCCTATCAGGAATAATTGGCTTGGCTTCTTTATTTAATGAGAATTCGTATACCTGACTGATAGTACAGTTATATCATCTGATTGGGTTGCTGCCCCGGCAAATTTCATGACTTCCAGGAACAGTCCTTTCACATGGTTTGTGAGGTTTTTGGCCGGATCTTTTTGGAGGTATGTTACGACTCTCTCTTCATCAAAAAATCCACCTTCATCATTTTCGGCTTCGGTTACCCCATCCGTAAATGTCACCAATGTGTCCCCGGGTTGAAGCTGGATACTGTTCATCTCATAGGGTGCATCTTCAAATTTACCGAGCAAAAGCCCGCCCACATCTTCCACCTCAGTAACGGTTCCATCCGTTTTCTGAATATAGGGTAAATTATGTCCGCCATTGCAGTAGTGCAATTCGCCGGTAGTGACATTCAATACACCGTAAAAAACGGTAACGAAGGTTGAAATATCACTCTCTGGAATCAGCATATTATTGACTTTGCTGATACATTCGGCCGGATCAAAAACTTCCGATCCGATCGCTTTCAACATCGTTCGGCAAACCGCCATGTAGATCGCTGCAGGCACCCCTTTTCCGGCTACATCACCGATAAAGAAAGCAAGATGGTCGTCGTCATACTTGAAAAAATCATAGAAATCACCACCTACCTGCTTTGCGGCCATCATGTTAGCAAAAATGTCAAACCGGTTATCATCAGGATATACAGGAAACTCCTGATGCAGAATTTTCTGCTGAATTCTGGCAGCCATATCAAGATCAAAATTCAGAGATTCTAACTGCTGCTCCATCATTCGAACATTTTCCATCTGTTGAATCTCTTTTAACGTTTTCTCGACCGTGGTTTCGAGATCTTTAAAATCGATGGGCTTGGTGACAAAATCGTATGCACCCCGGTTCATAGCCGTTCGAATGTTTTCCATATCGCCATAAGCCGAAACCATGATGGTACGAATGTCTGTTCGTTCAAGCCGCTGAATTTCAGACAGAAGCGTGAGTCCGTCCATTTTAGGCATATTGATATCACTGAGCACCAAAGAGAGATCGGAATGGTTTGAAAGAGTTTCCAGTGCTTCCTGGCCATTTTCTGCAAACAGGAATTTGTACTCTTTGTTTTTCACCTTTGCCCTGAATTTTTGGAGCATTAGCATCTGTAGATCCGGTTCGTCATCTACTACTAATATTTTCTGATATGTACTCATAAACTAATTTAATTCTGTGATGAATTGATGATACTGGTGATCTCTTCTTTCAGTGAATCAAAATCGATGGGTTTCGTAAAAAACTCTTTTGCCCCCGATTCTATCGCCTTTTGATAGTTTTCTTTATCCCCATAAGCGGAGATCATGCTTACCTTTATCAGGGGATAATTCTCTTTAATTTTTGACAATAATTCCAATCCGGACATGCCGGGCATGTTGATGTCGGAAAAGACATAGACCACATCAGGTGGATTTTTGCTATTGAGTACGTTCAGAGCTTCTTGACCTGAAAAAGCAAATACCAGCTCTATCAGCCCGTTTCTGATCTCTTTTCTGAACTTTTGCATAAATAGCATTTCTACGTCGCGTTCGTCATCTACTACTAATAACTTCATGTCACATTATGTTTGAATATTAACCGGCAGTGAAATCGTAAACTCAGTAAACTCACCGATGTTGGAGTCGATGTGCAACGTTCCATTATGCATATTTACGATATCGTGTGTCATAGACAGACCAAGACCTGTACCTATACCGGAAGGTTTGGTCGTAAAAAATGGCTGGTATATTTTATCCCGTATTTCATCGGGTATTCCCGCACCGTTATCCCTGACTTTAATCTCAACCCGGCCTTTTACTACCTTCGTCGATACCTGAATAACAGGATTACGCGCAGGGTCATTTTTTGCATGATCATAAGCGGCGTACATTGCATTGTTGATGATGTTCAAAAATGCCCGGCTGATATCTTGAGGAATTAATTCAAGTTTGGGTACTTCTGGGTCATAGGAGGTTTTTATGTCGATGTTGAATGATAAATCTGAAGCACGCATTCCGTGATAAGCCAACTTCAGATATTCATCGATCATAGCATTTACATCGGTAGGAATTGATTTTCCGCTCTTTCCACGACTCAGCAGAAGCATGGATTTTAATATACTATCAGCTCGTTTACTGTGTTCGTAAATTCTGTCCAGGTTCGACTCAATATCATTCAGAATCCCCAAAACGAGGTCTGAGTTGCACATGTTTTCTGGTGTCGAATTTCCCTCGCCGCCGCTTCTATTCACCTCTTCACGGGCTTCATTGATCAACTCAAAGATCACTTCCGAAAAATTATTGACAAAGTTGAGAGGATTTTTGATCTCGTGTGCAATGCCGGCTGTAAGCTGCCCGATGGATGCGAGTCGCTCTTTTTGAATAAGCTGACTCTGAATCGTTTTCAGTTCGTTGACCGATTTGGTTAATTTCTTTTTTAACTGATCTGTTTCCAGTTCGAGATTGAGGTTATTTTCAAGCATCTCATCGGAAGAAATGGTTTCAAATGCACCCAAGTGATCCGGCATGGATGTATGGTCGTGAATCAGCAGCCATCGATCCTTTTGCTGATTATCACCTTCTACAAATACCCATAGCGCGGACTGCCTGAGGGTAAGCAGGGTGATCTCTTCATTTTCCAGCGTAAAACGAATCACAAATTCCTGTTCTACCAAAGCCTGCTTGTCCAGGTCTGTGAAATTCCTCCACTTTACCTCAACTCTTCTGTCGTCAGGTAGCAAGGCGATAGAGTGCGTGTAGTAGTGAATCACTTGCTCTACACCTTTTTCAAACTCATTGATTGCAGAACCAAACACCGAGGCATCCGGGTGAATCAGCTCACGCAACACCGATTCGTTTTTACTGAGCATAGCCTCCAGCAGCATATCTTGGTTGGCAAATATGAGTTCTTTTTTATTCATAAGAGTTTGTAAAAGATAAATGAGTCAATTCTCTAACCCGTAACTGTTCTTCACAGATAGACCAAAGTAATTTATCTTTGAGTGAGGCTTTTATATCTATGTCGCAATTTGTTGATAAAGAGTCCAAAGCCCGGGAGTTAGTCATGTCATGCGTTTACGTATTCAGAATAATTGAAAAAGCTGTTCCGGCTCCGGTTGATTTTACTTTTAATACCCCACCGTGCGCCTTAATAATATCGTTGGTAATTGAAAGCCCCAGCCCCGTACCCGCCGTCCCTTTCTTCGTTGTAAAGAACGGCTGCATAATCTTGTCCTTCATTTCATCGGG
>CAYNZY010000079.1:7044-10894 GCA_964401805.1 uncultured Rhodohalobacter sp. | reverse complement strand
ACGTGTATCAATTACTCACTCACTTGAATTGATACCGACTCACTCATCGCGCTTTGATTCCCATCTTTTCTATAAACTCTGACCTGGTACTCGTGACGGCCGGAACGTACACGGCGGTCAGTAAATGTTGTCGATTCACTTCGCCCAACCTGCTGAAAACCCCGGTCACCGCTGCGGCGATAGATTACAAAAAACACCTCATCACTGTCATTGCCGCCATATGACCATCGAATTACAGCACCGCGATCACCATATTGTGCAGAGAGATTTTCGGCGACGCTGACCGACCGTCTGTTTACTGTCCTAACCTGAACAGGATTGGAAAAGTCTGATAGCAACCCGCTTTGATCTTCCGACTGAAGCCGGTAGAAATAAGTTACTCCTGGCTCTAGTCTTGGGTCGGTATAACGCACTATCTCCGTTTTTTCTCTGAAGACTTGCACGGTTTGCCAATCACTCTCCGGACCGGATCTGCGGTACAGGGTTGCGGTCTGAAAATCAATGACTGAGGGCAACGCAATTTCAAAAGTAACTTCCGTTGCGCCGGTCTCTACATTTTTGAAAACCGGTCGCGGCGGGGGCACAATATCAGGCCGCTCCAGGGCAATGACATCACTCTCTTCGGATTCATTAAAATGGACATCGTAAGCTCGGATTTTGTAATAGACATTCCGGGTAAGCGTATTTAGCATCACCGTATCACGAACAATGGTTCTGCTTCCGGGAGTGATAAGCGAATCACCAAACATCTCTTTCACCACCGAAAATTCATGTTCCGGATCGTTTGCCATAAAAATCTTATAGCCATCCACGGCCTCTTCAGGATCCGGGCTGATAATGATTTCTACAGAACCGTCATCTCCAATTGTTGCCTGCCCGATTTCAGGTTTTACCGGAGGATTAAAGCGAATGTAGGATACCGGCAGAACAGCAGAATTACTCACATTACCGGCAGTATCCACTGCCTGAACGGCATAATAAGTATCCAGATCGCGGTTAAAATCGAGATCAATCCACTCGCGAAGGTTTGGATCGGTCAGATCAGGGTGAAGACGAACAAATTCTTCACTACTTCCATCACCCCGAAGTACTGCAAATCCGGCAAGATCGTTATCCACCGTACCTGTCATCTCCCATGTAACGCGGACTGTATCTTCACTTACATGCTTGGGCTGAAGCAGAAGCGGCTCCCGGGGTGGCGTCAAATCCCGTGGCGTACCGGACGCTTCACCAAAAAGAACCCGTTCGCCAAATACGTTTTGTCCATAAAACCGATAGTGATAGGTGCGATAGTTGTTCAAATCCTTGTCAGCAAATGTTGCCCGCTGCGGACCCTCATACTGATTTCCCCTCAGGTTCAGCTCGATAACCTCATTTAACGGTTCAAAAGGTCCGTTTTCGCTGAATGAACGCTGCACATACATTCCAACCGAGTTTTCCGGCTGTTCCCAGATAAACGACAGTTCGCTATCACCCTCGTTTATTAAAATTGGCACTTCGTAGTCTACGGATTGTTCAGTAGCGGTCACTTCGGTTATAACTGAGACCGCATTCAATCCGCCCGGGTTTGCCAGTCGTGCCCGGTATTCATAGGTCTGACCCGGCATCACATTGGCATCAGTCGCGGAAAGTCCCAAAACACGGGCCGCAAGGGAATCCTCAAAAGAGCTCAACAGAAACGTCATCGTACGAAAGTCCTCAGCACTTTTCCGGTTTATAAGATCTTCGATTTGGTTTTGAAAATCGATCTCTCCGGGCAGATGCTCTGTGTCTGAGTCCCTTAATTCTGTTACCACCCGCAGACGGTCAGCACGATTTCCCTCACCGACTCTGGTTTGAATGAGCTGCTCGGTTTGAGCTTCGTCAAGTGGCTGCACGGTTTGAACAGTTTGAAAAGGCCCTGTCCCAGCAACCCGTCTTTCTACAACAAATCCCATTTCCGTACCTCTGCGCATCACCTCATTGTTATCTGAAAACCACCTCATTTCGATGCCGTTTCCATCTATATATCGTGCAAAAAGGTGAATTTCAGCTTCATTTGACTGTTGCGCCACAGCCGTATTCATCCAGACAATACCGGTGAGCAACACAATTAATGTCGAAATCTTTTTATAATCCATAATTACTTGATTCATAATATTCACTCCGGTTTAATAGGTTACCGCACCTGAACTTACGGGTTGTAATGGCCCCGGATCACCGGTGTAGAAATTTTTGACTTCGGTTTGTGTTATCGGATTGCCGCTATTATCTGTTGCTGTTACCCAATTGCCATTCACAAGCTCCATAAGCACCGCATCTACCGTGAATTTATACCAGGTGTCCGTGTCCAGATCGTTAACCGGTGGCGGTGGCTCAGACGGAAGATTTCCATAATTTGGAGGGTTATTGTTTGAACCCGGACCACCGACTAACTGCGCCGGTGCCTGTTGATAGGGTGGTATTGTTCCACCGCCAATTTGAGGATTTGGATTCCACGTTTGAGCCACTTGTTGCTGGCCGGGTAGATTACTACCGCCGTTCTGCGTACCTCCCATACTCGGTGCTAATGCAACAGGCGCAGCAGTGATTGGACCGGCTATAACATATTGATACTCACCCAGATTATTAATGGAACTGTTCAAAGATTCTGCTTGGTAATTTCCACTGTTATCACTCTTCTCAAGTGTTACCGTTTTCTCGAGCTTAAATGTTCTCATCTCGATTGTACCGTTCGACTGAGTTTCCGGTACGCTGAACTGTTCATCAGGAACAAGTCCATATTTCACACTAAGCGGAGATTCCAAAGGAAAATTGTAATAAGATTGTGGAACAATATAGTTCACCAGTGCTCCGTCAAAATCAGCTGCAGCATCACCCGGAGTTACGTATACGTTAGGCTGAACCGGGCCTCCTGAACAGTTGGTTCCGTACTGGAACTGTTGATGGAAATCGACTTCAAAAACATTAAGCACTTCTGCACTTCCGGTTACAGCACCTGATGCGTATACCGGTTTCGGGAATTTACCGGTGATATATCCACCTGCTTTAAGCGTCGCAAGATTATAGAATTTGTCGACCTCTTCGTTATTACGATGATATCCCTGAGCCCATGCACTCACTGCCGCATAAAATCCAAATCCACCGCCTGCTCGCCAACCGTTGATTCCCCATTCATTATAGCCGGAACAGCTCGCATATTCCAGGAAGGAAAGATGAAGTTCTGCTCCTGCTGCAGCCTCATACCCGATCGACCAGTCGCGCCAAACGCCTGAATAAACCTGTTTGCTTCCCGAAGCCTCGAATTCGAATCCAAGTCCCATAGCAAAACCGGCACCCAGCTCAGCCATATTGTTGTCGACCTGACCCTGCATATGGGCGTTGTTCGGACTGTACCCAAATTGCTGAGCATAATTGCTTGCAAACCGGTTGGTAAATCCATTCGGATTCGGAATTGAATTCCCCAACATCAGGTACTCATACAGATTTACACCAAGCACTTCCACATCATTCGTGTTGGTGGGAACTCCGGCTTTAAAGCTCCACTCATTGGCCATTCCATCTATGTTAAATGTGAGATTGAACGGTTCACCAGGAATCGTTTTTACTGGATCTGTATTGATATTCGCATTTGCAGCAAGCGTAAAATTCTTGGTTGGGAAAACATATTCCACCAATACGTTTCCAAACACTTTTCCTTTTCCACTGCGACGATCTTGAATGGAAGCACCGGTTCCAAAATCACCATTAAATCCAACGTAGGTCATACCCCCGCCATTGGTACTAAATTCACCCATCAGCGTTACGTCTGCATTAAAACCCTGTTCTTCAGGTGTGGTGGCAATCGTAGCTCCGGCATTAAAGCCAAACA
>CAYNZY010000079.1:3449-6979 GCA_964401805.1 uncultured Rhodohalobacter sp. | reverse complement strand
GGGATCGGGGAAATCGGCCTGAACATCCACCTGCCAATAGCGATAGAGCTGTCCGCCATTCTGATACGTTGTGTTACCAAACTGTGCATCTGCCTCAATATTGAGACCGACTCCTGTAAATTCTGCCTGTACGCTACCGCCAACGCGTTTACCGTAAATGGGATCATCATTATCAAAATAGAGCAGTCCGTTGATATTCACCGCATTCAAATTGGCGTTAACAACCACTTCATCAACGGTGAGCCCATCATACTGTGGAGCAAATTTCTTAAAGTTGGCTGAATCGTCATCAATTAAAAATCCAACGCCCATGGTGGTCTGACCGCCAAGATTCTCACTTAGATTAAAAACTGTGGTAAAGCCTATTTTTCCTTTCAGAAGCTCGCCCGGTCCCGGATTCAGGGGTATATATTGAATATCCTGAAACGATACCGGAAAGTTGTGCATAAACTTCTGGGGGCTGGCCAGGCTCCAAGAACCCATTGCGAAATTCAGCCCTGAATTACTGTTGTAGTCAAATCCAAGTCCCGCAAATTCAAGACCCATGTTTATGTTTGTTATCGGGTCCAGATCTACATTACCCCAGTTTATGTCACCGTTCAGGGCCATATCAAACGACTTCTCCCCATTTCCTACAGATGCCGTGATCACTGATGACGGCTCGAGTGTGAGAGTCCCTTTTAGCATATTCGTGTAAATAGGTCCGGATGGATCTACCGTCAGCTCAAAGGTGCTGCCATTCGGAGTATTAAAGCCGGTCACAAATAGCCCGGTGTAATTCAGTGGGCTTTGCAGTGAGTCCGGATGCGTTGCCGGTATCGCCACCTGCCCTGTAATATACGCTTCGGTAAACGTATTGGTCTCAATTTTCACATTTACCGTATCCACACTGGCATTCAGATCGGCCACACTTGCATTGGGATACTGATACACATTATTGGCAAAAGCCGTGAGGGTTACCCCCTGGTGATCAATGATCATATCCTGCACGCCCACCTCGGGAGGTCCGCCTGCATTTGTTTCTATTGATTCCGGCAGGCCGATCGTGAAGCTTTCAGCATAAAATCCGCGCCAGAGCACTGTAGTATCCTGTCCCGCATAGTTCTCCGGAAACTCAATTCCGATCGGGTTCAAATCATGAGACATATCGTAGTTTAATGAATTGGCCTCAATCGTCATTCCCGCGCCGTTTACAAACTCCGCCTTTTCAAGATCACCGCTCAAAACATGGTTATTCCAGTAATAACCGGTTCCGCTCAGTGTTGCTGTCACCTTATCGGTTCCGTTGTCGGGAACGGGCAGCAGCCAGTCTCGAGTAAATTCACTCTCTATCTCAATACCAAAAAGATTAAAGCCGTATTCGTCCCACTCTATAAACGTACCCACGTTATTTCCATCGGGCGAGATAAAGGTAAAGTTGATATCGTTATTGGCATTGCCCACCGTCAGATCATCCACAATCTCCAGCCGACCCTGCTGAAAGCTGATATTTAGTGGATGAAACTCGATGTCCTTTACAGAAAAACCCACGAGATCTGCATTATTCCAGTCGGCAGGTGTTTCATATGCAATGGATGCGTTTAACTTTGATTTATCCGACTCAAATACAATTTCCATGATCGAAAACCAGCTGTCGGGGTCGAGTTCCACGCCAATTGGAGCCTCCAGAACCGTTGGTGTGATGGGAGTGCCGTTATACTCGTAAAAAGGTTGCTGCAGCATATAGTTATGTACGGCTGCTACCTCTGGGTGATTATAGGCCACATAGTTTGTAGCCAGCGGAGACGCCCAGGCTTTTGGGTAAGCAGGTGCATTATCATCAATAACCGATGTAACCTGACCCGACGTAAGATGATTATTGGCGGGATTCACCGTGATGCCGGTAAATTCCACAGATATGTACGATTGAAGCCAGTCGATGAACACCTCACCGGTACCTGAAAAAGGCCCGTTTCCGTTGATGGTCAGGTTTTCTACTTCAAATTCCCCGTTTTCTCCTACAAACAGCTGCTCAGGCTCTTCCTGATCTTCTTCCTCTTCCTCGTCGCCTTCTTCTTCATTCTCAGGCGGGTCATTACCTTCCTCTTCCGGTTCTCCATCCTGACCGGGGTTCTCCTCTTCCCCTGCAGGCGGATCTTCTTCACCCGGCGGATCCTGAGTCTCATTTTCTGTAAAAAGCGGGGGCCCCGTCTGAGGTGCTTTACTTCCTCCAAAATTAATCTTCACTCCTACGTTTGCAAAAAAGTTTGTTTTAGGAGCCGATACTGTCCGTTCCACTTCAGGAGCGTTTTCAAACTGGAAGAACATTTCGAAGGGACTATCTACAGACTGAACCCGCTCCAAATTGCGTTCTGTATAGGTAAATTCACGATCACTCAACTCATGCTGAATTCCTGTCTTAAGATTAAAACCAATGCGGTTACTTCTAAAAGGTGAAAACTCCAGCTGAATCTGCGGACGAATAGCTGCAGTCCATTTACTGTACTCCTCACCGGGTTCAAAATTTGCAAGGGTGAGCGGCGTTTCAGCAAAATTCCCTTCCGGATCGTTAAATTCTACACTTTGAACCGGTGGATTTTTGTAGCTGAGCGCCAGATCAAGTCCGGCACTGAATTGAACAGGAAGCCGGTTCCCGAAACGAAACCTTGGTCCGGCATTGATATAAAATGCATTCCATTTGTCAGCTGACTCCTCTACCACCGTGAACTGTTCAAATCCGCTTCTGTACTCATCAGCGTCGAAGGCGGGATCAAATGAGAAAAATCCTGATTCAAGACCCACACCCCATCTTCCGGGTTGAAAACGGAATCCGATTTCAGGTTGAAATGCCGTTTTCACATCTGGATTTCCAATCAGTCCACCACCCAGGTTGAGATCAAGCGAAAACGGAGGTGATGTTTGTTGAGCATTGAGTTGAAGTGCAAATATGAATGTCAGGAATAGTGTCGCAAGAATACGAACCGGCTTTTGCAGTGGTCTGTAACGCTTATCCATAGAATGATTTTATTTGATCGTAAAAGGATTCAGCGCAACAGCTTTTGGCGCCAAACAGGTGGAAATAACTACATTCAATTCATAAATACAATTTTTTACAACTTAAGCTTTCTTAATCTATCAGAGAATGATCTTCCATTTATGAATGATAAATAGGATAGGCAGGTATTTTTAGGATAAGATTGGAAAATGTTAGAATCGGTTAACCGGGAATTAAACAGCGCTAGGCGTGCTTCGTCGGCATGCTGCAGTTGCAGGCTGACGAGTAGTTATAGCTACGAGCTTCAGATTTTAGGCAAATCAACATTCACCGTTCCAGACTCGATACTCCCCAATTAGCCCGACCTCGTCCGGAGCTCCGCTCCGTGACCACAACTCAGCAGCTCTGCTGCATAATAAAACAATTCGAATTCTATAAGGAACCGCCTCTACTCTGTTCAATGCTTCAAACCAATCACTCTATTCGGCGGGAAATGCCTTCACATCATTCATTCCCCGGGTTTCGTTTCACTTCACCCGAGGCTAATCACATTCTA
>CAYNZY010000079.1:1993-3439 GCA_964401805.1 uncultured Rhodohalobacter sp. | reverse complement strand
AATAAATTGATGGGCTATAATATGTGACATGGCTACGCCATTTTTTATTCTGACATAACCAATTACAATTCAGGGAAATTGGTCCCCTTGACTCCGTTGATTCTTCCTCGTTTTGGTTCTTCTATGACAACTCCCATCCGTCAAATTCCGGCGAGCTGTTGCGCCAGTTCGCCAGACGTGTTTCCATTTGCTGGATAGATGTGAGATGTAAAAAGCGAGTTGATCAAGCTGCGATCCCAACTTCGAAATTCGATGTTCAATATTCGTCATTCGACATTCAATCTCTCCTCGTCCGAAGCTCCGCTCCGAGACGACAATCAGCAGCTCCGCTGCAAAAACCCTTGTCTCAATTTGAATGGATTTGATAAATCAAATTCATTAAACGCAATTTCCTTCCAGCCTGAACCGTCCATCGTAAGCCTTATCTCGCATACCGTAAATGGACCAACGCAATCAGATCGGCAAGCAAGCCAATGGTTACTCAATCCCCCTACCCGTTTGCGGGTTACGGCCCGTTCTTGCAGACCGCTTGCTGATGCTGAATGAACTGTTCTGCAGTAAATCACCCAATCCATCACCGTCATCATCAGGATCGATATGTACATTGAAATGTAATTTTCTTCCGGTAAACATCACGGTTAATGTGCCGTTGCCAGGAAGTTCTCCGTCATCGGATAAAGCATTCAGATTGTATGTCCATTGATGAACATTATTTGGAATACCCGCTTCAAGTGCCGGCGTCTCTTGCCAACCTGATTCCTGCGCAAGGGGGTTTTCCTGACCTGTGTTTTCCGGTGCGCAATTCTCACTGCCACCGGTCGTTCGGGCCCATACTCCGGGACCGCATGGGTCATTGTCACTACTTTGGGCTTCTTGTGTACTTACCATGCTAAAACTATATGTAGCTGAAGCAGTAGCATTATTTAGTTCATCAGCAACAGTACCTGTTGATGGACCAGTTTGCGATGCAGTTGGTTTATCTCCAGTCTGAAAAAAAGTTTTAAGTACCTGATCTGAGACTACTCCGGCTCTATTAGAACCCGAATCATCTATCTCCAACTCAAAATGGAATCCGTCCACATCACCATATCCATCCCCATCTAAATCGCCGCCACCGGAAGACTGTGCACCTTCTGACTCATACATTGGATTTGTCTGACTATTTGTTTCACTTTCATAGATCGGACTTTGGCTTCGACCGGTTCTGGCACTTCGCTTGCTGATACTAAATGAAGCACCCTTCATGATTACAGGAAAACCATCCTGATCTGTGTTGGGTTTAAGATTGGTCGGATCATCTACTGCAATGCCATTTATTGATGGTGGTATCACCCCATTAGTTGAAATTGAATCTGAACTCGTTCCACTCCCGGTATCACTACCTTGATCTGTGATTCCCTGAGATCGATTCGATCGACTTGCGTTGTGACTCGTTGCAGGTGCCAC
>CAYNZY010000079.1:0-1893 GCA_964401805.1 uncultured Rhodohalobacter sp. | reverse complement strand
TTTGACCACTTCTCATCGCTTTTTGGGAATTTGTGGAAATCTTCATGGTTGACAACTCCACACAATAGGAGCTGGGTTGCAGTTGAAATCTCTGCACAGGAATTGTTTCTCCGTTACTGTTTTCTGCGGAATCCCCATCGTTCATCTCATCTCTATTCAAGACGTTTTCTCCCCCAACTGCATCACCCTCGTAAATGGGAGAGTTTGCATTTTCAAAACCCAAACCTAAAGCTTTTTTCCCTTTTGCAGTAATGCTACCCACTTTAACAATCATTCCGGCAGGATTTGCAAGCCGAGCCATCGTAACGGCCTCCCGGATAATTTCGCCATCTCCTCCCCGGTCATTTTCTGTACTCGGTTTGTTCGATCGGCTGGAGTTATAATCCTGAGCTGTCTCCACAGCATCACCTATTCCATCATCATCACTGTCCAGATCACCATCACCAATATCTGCTATTGTACTGGGTTTATTTGACCGGCTGGAGTTATAATCCTGAGCCGGTGCTTTCGCTGCTCTGCCCCCTCCAAACCTGATTGTTATCCCCGCATTGGCGAAGAAATTGGTTCTGGGTGCACTCTCCGTTCGCTGAACCACCGGAGCATTTTCAAACTGATGATGCATCTCAAACGGGCTGTCCACCTGTATCACTCGCGAGAGATCCCTCTCGGTGTAGGTCATCTCACGATCAGAAAGATGGTGCTGAATTCCTGTTTTTACATTAAAGCTAAATCTGTCGCTGAATCCCGGTTGAAATTCAAGCTGTAGCTGTGGCCGGATTGCGGTATTCCACCCGGATGCTCCCTCGCCATCCATCTGTGCCAGAACGATATCCGTATCCACACCGGAACTCTCCAGCTCTCCGCTCGGATCATTAAACCGGACCGATTGTGACGGGCCTTCCTGATAGTTAAGGGCTAAATCTAAGCCCAGGTTCAGACTAACCATCCGACTCAGACTTTTCTGAAATCGGGGACCTGCGTTGATAGTGAAAGCTCTCCATTCATTTGAATTCTGCTCTGCCAGCGTGTACTGTTCATATCCTGTTCTGTATTGATCTGAGCTGAACCCGGAATCGAATGAGTATAGTGCAGCATTTAAGCCCACTCCCCACCGACCGGGCATATAACTGAAACCCAATTCCGGTTGAAAGGCGGTATTTGTTGTTGAATTGCCGATCAATCCGCCACCGGCATTTAGTTCTAGTGAAAAAGGACGCTCTATTTGTTGAGCAATTGCCGAATATGTGAACAATCCTGAGAATATGATCAGGAAAATGGATAGCATAAGTTTTTGAAATGGTAGATAGTAGTGCTTTTCCATATGGAGATAGATTGTTTGAGAATTAAACGAATAATGTACTGCACACAATGATTTTGATGAATTAAGTAGATAAGATGATGAATTCCAATCTATTAGGAATGATCTAACATCTGTAAAGTATTTTTAGGTAGGCTGAAATCTGCTACTATTCTATCTGAATAGTATTTTTTCCGTTTAGACCCATATTCGTTAGAATCGGTTAAGATTATTTCTTGGCTAGATACGAGAGAGGCAAGAGGCGAATTAATCAATCTGTAAGACACAGGTATCAGGTTTCAGACATTTCAGGATTCAACTTTTCCAAAAATCCCGATCTCGTCCGGAACCCTGCTCCGTGAGGACGCCCCAGCAGCTCTGCTGCATACAACGTCTTAACCATATTTCGAAGGCACCGCCTCAACCAAACCCAGTTTTTCAAACCAATCCCACTATTCGGCGGACTATTCGTTAATACCATTAAACCCATCAATAAATTGATGGGCTATAATATGTGACATGGCTACGCCATTTTTTATTCTGAGATAATCAATTACCACACAGTGCAATAGACCGACTGAAATACCCTCGACTGC
>CAYNZY010000078.1:0-11348 GCA_964401805.1 uncultured Rhodohalobacter sp. | reverse complement strand
GTCTTGAATTACATCCGGTCCGGAGCTGTTATCCCCAGGATGGTGAGTCCGTTAGCCAACACTTGCGCTGTTGCCTTTGCGAGTTCGGAACGTGCATGCATTAGATCCTCATCTTCTCCCAAAATCCTGCAGTCGTGATAGAATGTTGTGAACGCTGAGGCCAATTCATTCAGGTACGTTATGACCCGATGAGGTTCACGATGCTTGGTAGCCAAATCAATAGCTTCAGGGAACCCCAGCATTTTTTTGATGAGTGCGACTTCAGCTTCATGCTTAAGAAGGGTAAGATTAACCTCATCAGGTAAGTTGGCCGTTTCATCTACTTTTCGAAGTATCGACTGAATTCGAGCGTGAGCATACTGTAGATAAAAGACCGGATTTTTCTCTCCTGCTTCTTTGGCCTGGGCAACGTCAAACTCGAGATGTGTATTGGGTGAGCGCATCAAAAAGAAAAATCGTGTTACGTCTTCTCCAACTTCATCCATCAGTTCATCGAGTGTGACAAAGTTGGCTTTCCGTGTACTCATTTTGAAAGGTTTGCCATCTTTTACAAGGGTAACAAACTGGTAAACCAATACATCAACTTTCGATTTGTCGTAGCCCAACACGCTGATGCCGTTCATCACATCCGGATAGGTGTCGATGTGATCGGCGCCAAAAACATCCAGGCAGAGATCAAAACCGCGATCCAGTTTATTGGCGTGATAGGCAATGTCCGGAAGTCGATAGGTGGGCTCACCCGTGCTTTTAATCAGTACGGTATCCTTATCTTTTCCGAACTCGGTAGTTTTAAACCATACGGCCCCGTCTTTGTCGTAGGCCACATTTTTTTCACGGAATGTCTCAACGGTTTTATCGATGGAGCCATCTTCGTACAGTGTATTTTCGTTGAAGAAGGAGTCCATTACAATGTTCATTCGCTCCAAGGTTTTCCGAATTTCATCGAAAATGGCGGATTCAGCCTCCTGTTTAAACTTAGTTTCATCCTCTTCATCAATCAATGAATCTCCATACTGATCGACAAGCTTTTGGGCAATATCCTTAATATATCCACCTTCATAACCGCCTTCAGGGAGTTTTGTATCCTTGCCTAAAATCTGAAGGTATCGGGCTCGGACGCTTTGCCCCAGCACGCGCATTTGTCGTCCGGCATTGTTGAAATAGTACTCTCGCTGTACATCTGCTCCTGACCATTCAAAAAGCCGCGCAACAGTATCCCCTAAAACGGCATTTCGCCCGTGACCAACTGTAAGCGGTCCGGTAGGGTTGGCGCTCACAAACTCAACCAAAACCTTTTTTCCACTGTGTTGATCAGATTTTCCATAATGATCAGATATTTTTAGAATTTCACTCAGTTCATCATAGAGATAATTTTCTGCAAACCTGAAATTGATAAAGCCGGGTCCTGCAATTTCCACCGCACTCACCTTGGTTTGGTCAATATCTAATGTTTCGACCAACTGTTCGGCGATTTTCCGTGGGTTATTTCGCAGCGGTTTGGCAAGCTGCATCGCTACGTTTGTTGCTGCATCACCGTGTGATGGATCGCGTGGTGTTTCAATTACAATTTCAGGAACCTGATCTTCGGTCAGTTCCATCTTTAGCAGTGCTTTTCGAATGATATTTTGCAGATATTGATCCATCAGTACGATTATCCTACAGCAGCCGGTTGGCTTTTTTGAGTTGTTATGAAGCAGATTTAAACGTAAGAATCAGCTTACGATATAATGAGCCTTAAGATATGATTTTTTAAAGCCCATTTCTTCCCATAATCGGGATTTAAAAAAGAGTGGCTTGGTCACTTCCCGGTTTTTCTCCTTTTGATAGGGATGGGTCGTGATGAAAGGCGTGGAGCATTTCCGGCATAAATCGTTTGCCGTAAATCCTTCTGGAGATACCCTGCAGAGCTTGTTCTCCTCTGGAAGTAATTGTTAGAAAACCGTGTTCATCCTCTTGAATAAATCCAAACTGCTTGACGTCGTTCACAATCAGATAGGCAAGCTTGGGAAGGATGCCGATATTTTTTTCTACATACTCTCTGTGCGGGGGCTCTTCCGATACAACAATGAGTCCTAATAGGTTTAGCTCTGATTCTGTTAACGGATATCCCTCCGCCCCTTTGGTTAGCAGTTCATCCCAGGCTGTTTGGCTGTAGTACAGTCCAAACCACCACTTAGCTTCTTTGAGTAGTTTTCTGGTAACCGCACAAGCCAGGTACTTCCCCGGTGCAGCCCGGCGCGGTTCACCCCGGTCTCGATACATACTCACCATCGTGGCAAGGTCGAGTTCTTGAAGGTTCGGCGGATAAGAAAAAACAAAATCAGATATCTTCTGCATAGCGAGTTTATTTTGGAACGCTAACTCATTGAAATTGTACCCTTTTTTTGAAAGAAATGGAAGTGAAAGTAGAAGTTCCTGAGATTAGCTGAATAGGAAAAAATGAATCCCACCAATTTTTTGGAAACATGATTTAAGGCATTAGGAAACCCGTGTATGAAAAGGCGATTTTTGTGTTAATTAATTTTAATACAATAAAGTTGAATAGTGTAAAAAAATGAAAAAGACTCAATCCGGTTTGAAGTTCGGAAGCGCTTCCCTTTTTTTGTTTGTGTGTTCCTTATCTGTTACTGCTCATAGACTTAGCATTCATGGGAATGTTATATCTACTATATAAGCCGTTATTTTTTGTAACACTTATGGTCCACAATTAACTAACAGTCACTTAAAATAGTTCATATGTTTAAAAGATACATGATGGGTGTATTCTTACTACTTTTTCTGCCATTTACAGTGATGGCTCAAACAGGAGTAGAGGGTACAGTAACAGAAGCAGATACTGGAGATCCTTTAGCTGGAGCCACAGTATTGATTGAAGAAACGATGCAGGGAGCGTCCACAGATATGGACGGCTTCTTTCAAATAGTGGAGATGGAACCCGGTACCTACACGCTAAAGGTTACCTTTGTCGGGTTTGTAGAGCATCAACAACAAATAACAGTAGAGGCCGGTGAGGTTGTAAATCTGGAAATTGAGCTGGCCACAGATGCTATGGGCCTGGATGAGCTCATTGTAACCGGTTACTCAATTCGACAAAGGAGAGAAGTAACCGGGGCAATCAGCTCTGTTCGTTCCGAACAAATACGTGAAAGAGCTATTCAAACTCCTGATCAGGCATTACAAGGGCGTTCTGCCGGTTTACAGTTTGTAGGCTCCAGTGGACAGCCGGGTGCCGCAGGTACTATTCGAATTCGCGGTACGGGCAGTATTAACTCAGGTAATTCTCCTCTTTATATTGTGGATGGTGTTCCTCTCGAACAATATTTCCGTTCCAATATCGCAACATCTAATTCTAACGTGTTGGTAGGTCTCAATCCATCAGATATAGAATCGATTGACGTAATGCGGGATGCTGAGGCAACGGCTATTTATGGTGCTCAGGGCGCAAACGGTGTGGTTATTATTAATACCACGCAGGGAAGAGCGGGGCAAACCGAATTTACGGCAAATATGAAATATGGTGTGAGTGATATTCATACAACATATGATCTTATGTCAGGACCTGAGCAGGTCAGATTTATGATGGAAGCGTATGCCAACCGGTGGGAAGACCGGGGTTTAAGCCGTGCGGCCGGTGAGCAAGTGGCCATCGATCGTCATGGTGATCCAAATGAGGTTGGAACATATGACTGGTTTGACGCCTTGACTCGAACGGGGTCCAATCAACGATTTTCATTATCGGCCAATGGTGGTGATGAAAATACCCGATTTTATATATCCGGTAATTACGAGGATATGGAAGGAACCGTTATTAGTTCTACATTTGACAGGTTTAGCTTGCGATCCAACATCGATCATGATGCAACAGATCGTTTGTCTTTTTCATCAAAAATTAACCTCTCCAGATCTCAGTTTAACGGCCAGTCTGAAGGCGGTGGTAATTATATAAACAGTCCATTCCATGGTGGTGTAACAGGCCGCCCTACCACACCGATCTATAATGAGGATGGAACATACAACCAGGATATTCCTGCCATACTTTACAACATGGTGCAGGTTGCAAATGAAGAAGAGCGAATTGGCCGGGAGTTTCAACTGATCGGTAATCTTGCCACAACATTTGAGATTAATGAGAATCTGGCCGTAAGAGGACAGTACAATGCGGATGTTCGATTCTCGCGAGATCGTAGATACAATAATCCGGTGATTCCTCGCTACAATAACTATGGCGGATCTGTTTATGAAAGAACCCGGGAAACACAAAACTACAGCGGTAATGTTGTAGCTGACTACATTCAAACATTTGGCCAAGCTCACAATGTTAGTGCATTGTTGGGTGCTGAGTACAGGCACCGCGACTATCGATTCCATTCTGCAAGCGGTGAAGAACTGCCAAACCCACTTTTAGGTCAGCTGAATTTGGCCGGTATTGCAGATAATGTTTCAGGCCGAACTACTGAGTACAAAACAGCCGGTGTATTTAGCAGGCTTCAGTACAATTTCAACCAAAAATACTATGTAAGTGTAAACCTTCGGTATGACGGTCACTCGAGATTTGGAGATGAAAAACAGTGGGGCCTTTTCTATTCCGGTGCTTTTGCATGGGACGCAGCCAAGGAAGAGTTCATGAGAGACGTTACATGGATTGATGAACTGAAACCAAGGTTTAGCTACGGTATTACCGGGAACGCCAGCATTGATGATTTTGCCAGTCATGCCCTTTTTGGAGCTGGCGGTACTTACCGAGGTTCAACAGGGTTAAGGCCAAGTCAACTGGGGAATGCCAATCTTGGTTGGGAAACCGCCAGAAGTACGGATTTAGCAGTAGACTACGCTCTGCTAGATAACCGCATTTACGGTAGTATTGGTGTGTATCGAGTAGACAATGAAGACCTCCTTCTCAGCCGTTTCCTGCCCAATGACAGTGGGTTTTCAAGTATAACAGAGAACGTAGGATCCGTTCGAAATGAAGGTCTTGAAATTGAAGTAGGCGCTGTGGTTTACGCAATAGGCAATTTTTCATGGTCATCTGAATACAACATAACATTCCAGAGAAGTGAAGTTCTGGCCCTGCAGGGAGATCAGGAGTGGATGAGTGATCCCGGTGTTTCTGCATCCAGAATTTGGGTAGGAGAGCCCAGGCATCAATGGTGGGTGCGTAACTACGCCGGTGTAAACCCTGCTGATGGACGTGCACTGTTTTTTGATGCTGATGGCAACCTTGCAAACTCAGTTGGCGGTGACGACTACCACCGGGCCGGAAGTCGAGAGCCTGATTTTTATGGCGGATGGAGTAATCAGTTCAGATACGGACCGATTTCCATGGATGTTTTCTTCCAGTATCAGTTTGGTAATAAAATATTGGATGAGCAGTATTCGAACTTCCATATGGCTCCTCACAGAGGTAGAAATTTATCGCCGGATATGTTTAGAAGATGGCAGCAGCCGGGAGACATTACAGATGTA
Source organism: uncultured Rhodohalobacter sp. (assembly GCA_964401805.1). Lineage (GTDB taxonomy): Bacteria > Bacteroidota > Rhodothermia > Balneolales > Balneolaceae > Rhodohalobacter. The sequence goes on along the minus strand of CAYNZY010000078.1, from coordinate 5,885 downwards.
CCCAAGGCGTATAGCCAAAGTTCATTCCCGGGCGGAACGGGACACAATCTCTGGTCCGACAGAAGACTGTTTGATGGTTCTTACATCAGGTTAAAGAGTATCAACGTCAGTTACCAACTACCGGTTAATTTGACGAACAAAATGCGCATGAACTCTATGACCGTTTTTGCAAGAGCTGAAAACCTGATCACCTGGACCGAATATCCCGGTCTAGATCCGGAGGTCTTTAGTCGTCAACAAACCAACTTCCCCCTCCCAAGAACATTTGAAGTCGGGGCAGAAATCAAATTCTAAGCTAACAGGCCAGAAATTTTAATACCTATAAACAAATTTGATATGTTAAAATACTTAAGAAAAATAACTCTGATTGCTGTTGGGGTTGTCTTGTTTGCCGGTTGTGATGGTTTGCTTGACACCGAAAACTCAACAGAAGTGTCTCCTGATGTAGCTCAGGAGAATATTGAAGGAATAGAAGCGATTCTTACCTCAGTGTATAATCGTGTTCAAAGCGAATGGAGGTACGGGCGTGAAATTACCCTTGCCCCCGATGTATTGGCTGATAATACAGAACAGCACCCAACGACTTCCGGTCGATATGACGGACAAGCTGTAAACGCTCAAGGTTCACATATTACCTTTTGGAATACAGCTTACCTGACCATTAATGAGGCCAACTACGTAATTGAAGGTGCTGAAATTACAGAAGGGGTTGCTCAGGAAGTGAGAGACCGCCTGAAAGGTGAAGCTCTTTTTCATCGCGGATATGCATATTTCGATCTTGCCAGAACCTATGGTTATGAACCCGGTCGTGAAGTTGGCGGATGGGATCAAGGTGCTATAATCCGAACAGAGCCAACAAGAGATGTTAATGATGCCGACCTGCGTAGCAGATCAACAAATGTAGAGGTGTACCAACGGGCACAGTCTGACTTGGAAGATGCACTTGATTTACTGGAGGGCAATGATCGTGGTCTTTATTTTGCCAACTATGTTGCAGCGAACGCGCTATTAGCCAGATTGCACCTCTACCTTGAAAATTGGGATCAGGCGATTACCTATGCTGATGAAGCTATCGCTGCTTCAGGGCTGTCTCTTCTGGACAGTGAGCAGGATATTGCCAATGCATTCTATGAAGTACCGAATCCCGAATCGATACTGGAGTTGTCTATCGATCCGGTTGCGGAAAGTCTGGGATCAAATGACGGCCTCTGTCCTTATACCAATCCAAACCACTGGTTTGATGTAATCCCATCCCAAAACCTGCTGAATACTTATGATCCTGCTGATTATAGAAACAATTGGTTTGCAGATCATACGGATGGATTTCCTTATACACTGAAATGGGACTGTTCTACCGGCCCGTTTGATGACAACATTCCGTTGATAAGACTGCCTGAGATGTATCTTATTAAAGCTGAAGCTCACGCAGAAGAAGATGAGCTCACATTAGCTCTTGATGCATTGGAGGAACTTCAATCGGCCAGAGGCCTAACGGTTCCATTTGCTTCTACTGATAAGGACGAAATTATCGACGAAGTGATGGTTGAACGCCGACGAGAGCTCAATTTTGAGGGGCATCGATGGTACGATCTGAAGAGAAGAGGGATGGATATTCCAAAACAAGTTGGAGCTCAACCGGTACCGTATGATGACTTTAGGATTCTCTCAGTTTTGCCGCAAGGTGAAGTGGATAACAATCCCAATCTGGATCAAAACCCAGGCTACTAATTACTGAGATTACTAAACCAAAAGATTTAAAACTATTTAGTTATGATATTTAAAAACACACTAAAATTGACGTCGCTCCTGTTGGCTGTGTATTTGCTGACAGGTTGTGATGGTTTGTTCGAAGAGCACGCGTCGCAATTTCACCTGGATGATATAAACCAGGTTGAATGGGCTCGGCCTGATCCGGCAAGCAGCTCGCTCTCTTACACGGCTGAACTTGAAGCCGGTCAGACTGAACCTGAACTTGTTGAGCTTACGGTACAGCTTATCGGTGCTCAAACAGGCTCAGATAGAACTGCAGGTGTAGCTGTTAGCGAAACAGATGCAACTGAAGGAGTTCATTTTGAACTTGTAGACAGCGAAGTTGTCATTCAGGCAAACAGTAACTTTGGCACGGTTCAAGTTAGGGTTCTGGCTGATAACATTGCTGATGGTGAGGACTACTTTGTAATTCTTGAGCTACAAGAAGGGCCTGAACTGGATGTTGCTGTGAACTTCAAGGATATGAATCTGGAAATTGAAAAAGATTCATAGTGTATTCCTTAAATGTAAATGTTAAAAAATCGAAAAAGTCGCCCGGCATAGTCCGGGTGACTTTTTTAATACACAGGCTATAAGTAGTATGGTTAAAATGATGAACACCACTCAAATAGTCAGGTTCATCATTTTAACCATTGCTTATTCTATTAACCGAATCATCGCCAAATGAGATATAAACTACTATTCAATCCGGTTTTAATGATCGGAATATTGATTACAGCACTTGCCTCAACTGCTGAAGCCCAGGATTTTAACGACAGCTACCTGACCCCGCCGGAAGAAATTTCTGAAGAGATATTGGCTCCAAATCATCTGAATGTGACAATGGATGAAATGAGTCCAAACGGGGACTATTTTATCAACCGCAAACGGTCCGGAATTACACCGCTTTCAAAATTTGCCAAGCCACACTATAACATTGCGGGCCTGCAAATTGATAAACGAGCCAATCGTACCCGTTCTCTTACAACGCAACGGGCAACAACAGGCTTGGAGCTGGTAAACTCACGGACCGGTGAGCGAAGAGAACTGAACGTGCCGGATAATCTGACGATCAGTAATCCGGAATGGTCACCAGACGGGTCTAAAATCGCCTGGCTGGGGCACTCTGAAAATGAGAGTCATATTTATGTGACAGATGTTCAATCAGGAAATTCAAGACAAATGACCCGTCGCCCGCTGCTGGCCACGCTTAACAGTTCGGTTGAATGGACCGCAGACAGCCGGTCTGTTTTTGCAGTGTTGATTCCGGAAGGTCGCGGTGCCGAACCGCAGCGTCCTGAAACTCCCACAGAACTGATCGTTCGATCAACCTCAGAAGGGGATAACAGGCTGCGAACTTATCAGTCACTGTTGCAGGATAGATTTGAAGGAGAGTTGCTGGAATATTACATCACCGGCCAGCTTGTAAAGATTGATACTCAAAACCGCAGAGCCAGAAATATCGGTTCGCCCGCGATGATTCGAGATATTGATGCTGCTCCATCCGGGAATCATGTTATCGTTCAAACCATTCAAAAACCGTTTTCCTACATCGTGCCGGTAAGCCGGTTTGCCTGGACGGAAGAGATTTGGGACTTGGATGGAGAATCTTTGGTTACACTACGAACTTCAGAGGCAAACGAAGGCGATTCTGATGAGGAATATTTTGAAGACAATGGGCGAAGAAATATTCAATGGCGTCCGGATGGAGAAGGCCTCAGTCTTTTGGTCAAACCTGTAGAAGAGGACGAGGAAGAAGAGGGTGAGGAGAAACCTGAAGAGGAAGAAGAGGAATCGGATGAGTCAAAAATTGCAGACCGTGTCGTGCAGTGGCTGCCGCCTTTTGGTGAAGAAAATCAGAATGTGATTTATGAGTCGGAGCGTGAAATGGAGTCTGTCGCTTATTCGGCTGATGGAGACATACTGTTCATTACACAGCGAAGAAACGGAGATGAAGAGCTGTTTGCCGTTTTTGCTGCCGATACAGCAGATACATATCCTATTTATAAATATGACACAGATGATTTTTACGACAATCCCGGTAATCTCTCCTACCATCGATCTTCTGCCGGAGAGTGGGCCGTCCGACTCAGTGAGGACGAATCAAACGTTTACCTGAGTGGCACGGAATACTTTGAAGATGTAGAGGAAAATGCACCTCGTCCGTTTATTGACCGTGTTGAAATTCAATCGGGTGAGAGTGAGCGAATATTCCAAAGCTCTGAGGATTATTATGAATCGGTTGAATCAATTCTGACAGCCAATTCAGACCAGATTATTATTGAACGTGAATCACCGCAGGAGTATCCGAACTATTGGTTTGTTGATCTGAATTCGAATGAACGAACTCAGCTGACAGAAAATCAGGACTATAACGAAGCTCTTGCTCAAGCTCCGCGCGATCGATTTAAAGTGACGAGATCGGACGGCATTGAATTCTGGATGGAGGTAGTGATGCCGCCGGAATGGGATGGAGAACCACTGCCCGGATTTATCTGGCACTATCCGCGTGAATATGATGATCAGGAAGACTATAACGAAAGTAACCGCTGGCATAATAAAAACAGCTACCCGAGAATTGGAACCCGAACGGCCGACATTATGGCGAAAGCGGGCTATGCAGTTCTGAAACCGGACTGGCCTATTGTTGGCGATCGCGGAACAAGTAATGATAATTTTGTGTGGAGCATTGTTCAAAACAGTACGGCTGTAATAGACAGCTCCGAGGCTAAAGGTTATATAGACCGTCATCGAATGGCGATTGGCGGACATAGCTATGGTGCTTTCGGAACATCCAATGCGATGATACACACATCATTTTTTAAAGCCGGGATTGCAGGTTCAGGTAATTACAACCGAACGCTTACTCCGCTTGGTTTCCAGCGTGAACGCAGTGACCTGTGGCGTGGAATGGATCGGTATATGCAGATGTCTCCTATTTTCTGGGCAGACAGATTGGATGGTGCTTTGCTGATGTATCACGGTGAGGAGGATCAGAATGTTGGTACCTGGCCTACAAACTCCCGCAGAATGTTCCATGCACTGAATGGAATCGGGAAAACGGCCGCGTTATACAGATACCCTCATGAAGCACACGGTCCGGCAGCTGAAGAGACTCTGCTCGATATGTGGACGCGCTGGGTTGATTGGCTGGACGTTCATGTGAAATAAGAGGACCATTTTAAACATCCCTCCATTGAGGAGGGGTGTTTTACCATTCCAATTATGGTGATGGTTCCCTCCTTCTAATTTTATGATGCTCAATGAAATGAAAGTAATTCAATATCCGTGGTTTCTGTTATTTGGATTTTTAACTCTCTTCTCACTGGTATTCACTCAATGCGACGAGGTTGATGATCAGAATTCGGAAACTATTCCGGGCCAGGAGTTTGAAATTTCTGACATGGTCAAAGTTTCAACCGGTGATATACCCCTTATCATCAGTGCGCCTCATGGAGGGACTCTCACTCCAAATGAAATCCCTGACCGAAGCTGCTCCGGCATCACAACCGTACGAGACATGAATACAACGGAATTGGCTGATGAGATTAAATTCCAGATGAAGCAGGACTATGGAGTGGAGCCATATGTGATATCATCACTGATCCATAGGAAAAAGATTGATCTGAACCGGGATGCGGAACTGGCAACATGCGGGAATTCTGTCGCGAAAGAGGTGTGGGAGGAGTATCACAGAAATATTGAAGAGGCCATACAAAACGCGATATCTGAGTTCGGAAGAGCCATATTTGTCGACCTCCACGGGCACGGTCATGATATCCAGCGGTTGGAACTGGGCTATTTGTTGAAGAATGAAGAGCTTCGGGAAAGCTATGAAGGATCTGGTGAGACGAATCTATTGGCTGAAAAATCATCACTTAAAAATCTAATGACCGCATACCCTGAGTTGGAGTTTCAGGATCTGCTTACCGGTGAAAATGCATTTGGAACCATCATGGAAGCTGAAGGAGTCCCGGCTGTTCCAAGTATGCAGGATCCGTTTCCCTACCCTAATGATGCTTACTTTACAGGGGGTTACAATACCCGAAGATATACATCCGATGACTATCCGGATGTATTTGGGTGGCAGATTGAAGCGAATTACGACGGTGTTCGGGATAGTGATGAGAACCGGA
>CAYNZY010000077.1:5682-11499 GCA_964401805.1 uncultured Rhodohalobacter sp. | reverse complement strand
ATGGTTTGTAAGAAATGCCAGACTCGCAGAGCAGAATCTTGATGTAGAGTGATTTTTTCCAAGCCACAAGCTTCAGGCTTCAAATCTTAATCGTAGTTGGGAGTTTAATTTAGGGATGTGCAATGGAATGTGTGGCCCGTAGGTTTGACTCATTCCTCAATTCTTCCGAAATCTTTCGGGATTCTGAATGCAGGACTCGGTCACCCCTCTCTCTTCACTCCGTTCATAAAGAAGTGACGTTGATCCTCATTGTCCTCGTCTGTCGAATTCAGGTGTGCATTTGCGACGGTTCTAGCCCGCCTTCGCTAAAGCTACTGAGAATAAAACTGATGAGTTTCGTTTCGTTGGCAAGATGCCAATTGAAAGAAGCTAGATTCTTAGGCTGCAGATTTAAAATTCAAGGTTTAAGGTTTTTGTTAGTGTGCCCTGCAGCTATGCATTTAATCGGGGGTAACATCGACAACTTATTGTTGTTGAGAAAAACTTCTCGAATTTACTCGAAATGACGTTTGAGTTGAGAGATTTCTCGCAGTGTAATGCGGATTGAATCGCAGATTTTCGCAGATGTCTTCTCTGTGAACTTTGTGAAACCCTTTGTTTTCTTTGTAGTAAAAGATTTCAGATTCAAAGTTCAAGGTTGAACCCACCAAGAGAAATTATCCAGAGACACCTGAAAATTTGGAATCTTGCCATAAAAAAATACCTTTTTATAATACACTTGAAAGAATACAAATCAGCAATGCAATGTCTGAAAAATCGATCACATTAACACCGTCACACAAATCACTCTTTTGGTGGTATCTGCTGGGAATAATTTTAATTCCTCTCTTTGGTGTTGGTTTATACCTGATCTATAGGTTCTACTCCTCAAACAAAGCTATATCATACAGAATAACGGATCACTCAATAACGGCAAGGGATTCTGATATTGAACAAAAAATGGATCTTGCCAACATTCAAAATGTAGAAGTTTCCCAAAAATGGATCGATAAAAAGTTTGGCTTGGGATTGGTAACCATCAGATCAAACTCCAACGCCATCGACATGATTGGAATGGAAAACCCTCAAAACTTGGCTGACACCATCATGTCTGCTGCTAAGGCTGAAAGAAAACGCCTCGCTGATTTAAACACCAAAAAATCGGAGCCGGTGAAACAGTCCAAACCGGGCAGGGATGATCGCATAGATTATTTGACTGGACTTTGGCAGCAGGGCCTGATTTCGGAAGAGGACTATGAAAAAGAGCGAAAACACTTTGAGTGATTGCTACCTCTCCTCGGAGCCTGTCCCGATGTTTTTGATCGGGAAGAGGAGACAGAATCCGGAGTGTTTAACGTAGGATTCAGAGGTGTGTTAGCGCTGGGATAAGTTACCGCCTCAAAACATTGTGCAAACTCTTAGCTCGTGCACCCATGAACACACCCCTCGGTTGGTGAGCCGCACTTTGTGCTCTCACCATACCATTTCCCCTCTCCAGAGGGGAGGTTTCAGAGGGGTGTTCTCATCTCGATATTACCCACACTTTTTACAGAGCTGATGGTCAATAAATTTTGATTTAGAAAAATCACTATTTCTTAAATTTTTTGTAATAAATATCCTCTCAATCACTCCTTATATATTGACACCGACATTAAAATCATTTTGATCAAGATCCTCATCACCCTTTTGCTGATGTTTTCTTATCATATAGTGTATCCTGATTCTAAAATCCCCAACATTCCGCAATGAAAACTTTCAAGAGTTATCTTCTATCAGCAATCGCAGTTTTGCTATTTGTACAATGTGAAACGCCCGATGATCCAAATTTCAACCTTTCCCAGCAGTTTGAAACACCCTTGATCGCTGAAAGCCGGTTTCAATTTTTGGGAGATAAAAATGCACTCATCGACACCACTTCTGAGGATCTATCGGATCTTTTTTCCGTAGATGGCGAAAATTTGATCACAATCACCAAACAAGAAACATTCGACTTTGAGGATCTGAATGACGCTATTCCCGAAATTGATGTTGCTCCCACACAGTTTGAAACTCAAGTTGGAGAAATTGTCCTAACTGATTTCTCTTCCACAGATCAAAATGGCAATCTGGGTGAAGCAAACTTTGACAATCTGACCGGTGTTGGAGTTGCAGCTCAAGAGGGTGATTTAATACCGGGTGCGCAGTCCCCCTTCCCGGTAAATATTGATCTCGATACCGATTTTTTTGAATCTGCCACCATCAAACAGGGAGCAATTGAAATTGTACTTCGCAATGAATTGGGACTTGACCTTGATTTAATCTCGGTGGAACTTTTCAGTGAAAATAATTCTGTTGGCTCCATTTCTATTTCAAATTTTAATCACTTGACTACACGCAGTGATCAAATTACAATCGTAGATAACCCTGGAGTAGATCCGGAAGTACTTTTGACAAACCTGAATGTAGAAGTAGAAATTACCTGGTCTGATCAAAATCTTCAAAGCGACCCCGGAAGTTTAATTGTGAACAACGTTCAGGGGCAAAATCTGATTGCATCACAGGTTGTAGCCCAGATACCGTCTCAGGATTTCTTTTTCAGCGGATCGACAAATTTTGATAACACAGAGTTTAATTTTACATCGCCCGACCACTATATTGAGCTTCAAAACGGAACCCTCTCCATTCAAAATATCCTAAACTCAATTGATGTTGAGATTTCATCCCTGCAAATCTCTTTTCCTGACATCCGAACAGCACCGTGGAGTGAAGCCGACTCTCTTGTCATTACTTTTGATGGTGAAAGTTCCATTCCCGCAAACAATACACAACCGATCGCCAGATCAATTGATCTTACAGATACCCGTATCTTAGCTCAGAATAATGAGGTCAGCTACAACATTGCGGCAGTCACAGAGGATACACAATCAGACCCAAGTAATTCACTGCGAACCGTTAACGAGACAGATGGCGTTTCTGCGGAGGTTGCAATCACAAATCTGGTTATCGGTGAAGCTTTTGGAGTTCCGACTGCACAACAGGCATTATTAAACGAGGATGACCCAACAAATGGAAATGGAATTGACCTGTTAAATGATAATGAGGCCGAGATTGTAGAAATTGACGGAATCAGTGACATATCCAGAAAAGTAGATGGCATTGAGTTTACAGACGCTTCTCTTTTGGTTGATTACTCACTTAACACAGATCTTCCGGTACAGGTTATCGGTGCATTTTTAGGTATTGACTCAAACGGAGATCGTTTCTTTCTGCGAGGTTTGCCGGGAACTGACAGAGAAGTTTCGAATACATCCGCAGCCGATCGTCTTCGTTTTGACGGGGCTCCCATTCCGGTAGAGAACCTAATCCAGTTTGAACTTAACCATCCCGGCGATCCCGATGTAGTTGAACAGATTACGTTTGATCGCGATAATACCGACATCAATCAGTTTTTTAGTCAACTCCCGGAAGAGATTCGATTTATTGGGGTTGCTTTGCTCAATGAAGCTGAAGAAGAAGGTACTGTTCGCAACCCGATAATATTTGATCCGGAGTTCAGAGTAAACGTACCTCTATCCCTGCGGGCAAATTTTGCCACGTTTGTTGATACAACATCTCAGGATCTCAGCAACCTTCCCGGCCCGGATGATGACTCCAGTATTGAAGAAGGATCTCTTCAGATTCAATATGCCAACCGAATTCCTCTCGGGTTTTCATTGCGTCTCGATTTTCTGGATGAATCCGGTAACCTGCTCACTACGGCACCGGTTATAAATGAAAATCCACTTCAGTTTAACGCAGCACCTGTAGATGAAAATGGTATCACTACTTCTCCTTCAAACGGTACGACCATGCTTAGCCTGAACCGAACCCAGCTTGATCTGCTCAACCAAACGAGGAATATCCGATTATCGGCAGGTGTTCAAACAACAGATGGCCAAGAAGTTAAGATACGGGATATAGATGACGTGAGCATATCCGTCAGTGGTCGATTCAAAATTTTAAACCAGGTAAACTGAGGGGCGGATCATGAATAATCTATCAAAAATACTTTTCGCAACATTTCTGACCGGTGGTTTACTCTTGGCTTTCCCATTTCAAGGTTCAGCACAATCCTCTCACCAAACTGCTAAAACGATGAGCCTGGGAGGTGGTGGTACAGCTTATCAGGATCTGTATCACGCTAATTTTATCAACCCTGCCAATTTGATGATCAATCACAATAGAAGACCAAATACATCTATTGGCATAGTAGGCGGAGTCTACAGCCAGGCAGGCGGTGATCTGATCAACATCAGCACTTATAACGACTATCTTACTACAGGATTAACCATCGAGGATAATGTTGCTGATGATATGTTAGATCAGTGGTTTGGAACAAACGATGCCGGTATGCGCTCTGCTTCCCTGGATTTTGGAGTAGTCCCGGTTGGAGCCGTCTACCGGAATCCGAACTGGACAATCAGTTTTGCACAGCGAGTACGTGCAGCCGGCAAGACCTCCTTTTCAAGAGGATTAGCTGATCTTGTTTTTAGAGGTTTGGATTCCGACTATTTCAATCAGTTCAAGGCAGTCAATACCTCGCAGGAGTACTATGCATGGCAAGAGTTTTCTGTGGGATTTGCGACAACCATTTACCGCCAGGACCGGTTTATGGGGTTGGGTAGGAATCTTCGTATTCACGCCGGAATTGCGCCCAAGCTACTTCTCTCTTCCGATTATAGTTCTCTGAACCTGGAATCCGATCTAAGAATTGAAGGCGTATCGGCTGAATCGGGTGGAGAAATTCAGCATAACTTCACCTATACTGTTGAAACCATCGGCCAGCGAGCTGCACAGCTCGAGCGATACAATCAGGATCGTCAGGCGGGACTGAATCCAAAACTGGATGATTATTTAGATCCGGATGTAGATGATTTTACCAAATTCAGGGGGACCTCTTTAGGTTTTGATCTTGGAATTACTGCACAGATCGATCTTCACCAAAATGCGTTCGGTAATCTTGGTATTTTCCGAGGAGAGAAGACATTGACTGTTGGAGTTTCAATGACCGATTTAGGTGCTCTCTCCTTTTCAGATAACGCCCGTGGGTTTGACGCCGCTGATAATTTTACATGGAATGGGTTCAATTACGATCAGGAAACGATCGATAACGAGTTTGAAGGCGATGAAAGTGCATACTTTGAATCTGTTTTGATCGACAGCATAGGCAATGATGTCTACGGGAACTTCACTACAAGATCAGAATCATCGCACTCGGTCGGCCTCCCCACCATGATTAGAGTCGGGTCACATCTTCAGCTCGGGAAGTTTGGATTTATGGCAGATATTGGAGCCGGTATTGTAGACCGTGGGACCAACAGCAAGAGAATGCATCTGTCTCTCGGCAGTGAATACAAATTCTTCAACATTATTCCACTTCGTGCAGGTGTTCGGATGGGAGGTTACAGCAGTACCACATATCATGTAGGTACGGGAGTGGAATTCAGGAACTTTGAATTTACCATTGGTGCAGCCGGAACAGCAACTTCCAAAAACAATGGGGCTTCCGTTGGCGCTGCCTGGAGTGGGATTGTAGTGCACTTTTAGTACTAAACCTCCCCTCTGGAGCCCACCTGCGCCGAGGCTTTGGAGGACATGAGCGAGGGGTGTTCGTCGAAACACAAGTTGAGAAATAACTTATAATTATGGGGAAACTTTCCTATAAATAGCTGAACACACCTCTGAAGTAAATGCTGAACGCATTTACTTTCTGTCTCCTCTCAAAGAGGAGATGTCCAGAACCTCCCCTCTAGAGAGGGGAAATGGTATGGTGTGAGCACAAAGTGCGGCTCACCAGCCGAGGGGTGTGTTTAGACGTAT
>CAYNZY010000077.1:2766-5672 GCA_964401805.1 uncultured Rhodohalobacter sp. | reverse complement strand
TTTAGGAATGTAAATAAATTCGAAATGTGCAGGTAAACACCGATACCGAAATTCAACACACCACTGAAGGAAATGATAAATGCATTTACCTTTTGTCTCCTTTCAAGAACTTGTCCGGCTACTGGCGGAGAAGATGTCAACCCAAAACATCCTCTACAGAAACAGCTCGCCATTCCGCTATCTGAGTTGCAATCTTTCTTTGTACATCTTTCACCAGCTCTACTGCATCTTCTTTTTCCATTCCGGCTGTTGGTATGGGATCGAGTACCTTCATTCTTACGTGCACATTCGGCTTAAATATCCAGCTCTTTTTGGGAAGGCAGTCTTGTGTACCATCTAAAGCGATAGGCAGTATTGGTTTCTGTTCCCGAATGGCCAAATCAAAAGCACCAATTGCAAAACGATTGACTTTTCCGCTTCTGGATCGCGTCCCTTCCGGAAAAAAGATTACTGATATATTTCGATCCAGATAGTACTTGCACTGTTTAAACACACCAATTCGTTTATTTGATGAAGATCGGTCAACCGATATATCCCCTGACATTTTCATCATCCAACCAACAATTGGAACTCCAAAAAGCTCTTTTTTTGCGATCCACTTCATTTCCCATGGCAGATTGGAAATTACTGGAATGTCTGCATTAGAAAGGTGGTTACTCACCATCACATAGGGATTGCGATCATCTACATCTTTCCCTCCCTCTATATCTACATCCCATGTGGGGTTTACTTTAGAGATGAGATAGCCCAGCTTTCTAAACCACCTGCCTGTTCTGTAACGGACTGGGTTGCGGTCAAAAAGTCGGATGAGCGCCAATAGTGGCAGCCAAAATAGAACCAGCAAGATAATTCCCGCCCAGATTAACAGAGATTTAATTCGCTGTACCATAACAGGTTATTTACTGTTAAAGCTTTGGTATAAAACTCTTAACGATGCCCCAAATGCCTTTTGCCGGTTTTCGGGCACGTTTATTTCTATCTACCGCCTTCTCTACAACCGGAGGCAACGTCACTTTTTTCAAATCTTCAACTTTCTCCGATTTTGGAGCCGGTTTCTCTTTCACTTCCTGCTTGGGCTGATCTTTTTTCGGATCCGACTTAGGCTGTTTCTTCTGAGATGGTTTGGATTCAGCCTTTTTGTTTTTATCAGACTGTCCTTTCCCGTTAGATTTCAGAGACTGCTTACTATCGCTTTCCTTTGTTGAATTCTTTTGATTTTTCGACTGATCTTGTTTTTCAGCTGATTTTTGATCGTCACCACGAGACTTGCTGCCGGGACGCTGTTTCTTAGAGTCATCAGAGCTTTGCGCATTAGCCTTCGAATCTTGTGAATGACTCTTCTTCCCTTTTGATTGCCCCTGTTTGCCACCTTTAAAATCATCATCCCATGAAAAGTCGGACGAATCACCAAAGTTTTTGGGCAGCTCTATATGTTTGATCGTATTCCCTTTGATCCGCTCAATGTCCCTGAATTTCTTGCTGTCGCGGCGAGTCACAAACGTAATAGCAATTCCTGACTTATCATATCGTCCGGTTCGCCCAATTCTGTGAATGTAGTCATCCGTATTATTTGGCACATCATAGTTCATGATGATAGAGACCTCTTTAATATCGATACCGCGTGCTAATACATCGGTAGCTACAATCACAGGTACCTGACCATTTTTAAATGCACTCAACGCTCTGTTCCGCTCATCTTGAGAACGATCTCCGTGTATGCTTTCAGCCTTGATCCCTTCATCCCGAAGAAGACGGTGAAGTTCATCCGTTCCTTTCTTGGTTGAGGTAAAAATGATGCAAGAGTCCCACTTAATATCCTTGAAGATCTTTTTGACCAACGGAATTTTCTGATCACTCAACAGCGTATAAGCGCGCTGCTCTACCTGTTTTGAGGGTTTGGATCGCTCAATCTCAACAGAATCCGGATTATTCATGATACTGCCGGCGAGATTTTTAATCTCATTCGGCATTGTAGCAGAAAAAAGAAGTGTCTGACGTTCTTTGGGAAGCCATGAAATAATCTTTCGAATATCGGGCAGAAAACCCATATCCAGCATTCGATCGGCTTCATCCAGGATAAAATAATCCACATTGGAGAAGTCGATGTTGATCACCTTGTTCTGATCCATCAATCGGCCGGGTGTTGCGACAATAATATCAACGCCTGCTTTAATGGCATTTACCTGCTGAGCAAAATCACTGCCACCAATAACAGTTGCCGATGTCAGTCCGGTATGATATCCGATGGCAAAAATCTCTTCGTCAATCTGTTTGGCAAGCTCACGTGTCGGACTTAGAATGAGTGCTTTTACACCGTCTCGTTTCTCACTGTTCTTTAGGATTTGATCCATAATTGGAATCACAAACGCACCCGTTTTACCGGTACCCGTTTGTGCTGTCGCAATCAGATCACGTCCGGAAGTGACGATAGGAATGGATTTCTCTTGAACCGGAGTTGTATCAGTAAATTGTACGTCCCGCAAGCCGGCGAGAAGGGAATCAGAAAGGTTTAAATCAGTAAACTTCAAATGTCAGACTTTTATTTTTTATAAATCGTTGATGGTTTTTCATCTAAGCCTATAATATAACAAAAGCTTTCGACAGTTAAGAGTAGAAAAGAGAGACGGTATTAGGTATGCGGTATAGGGTTTACGGAATACGTGGCTATCGGCAAATATTTGAATTTTTACTCCTCATCCAATACAGAATTTAAAATTTAGCATTCAAAATTCAACTGATTATTATTTACCACTCTTGAATATTTTATTCAATTGTATTACATTTCGTATGACGAATAAATAAATTTAGAATAATGAAATCCGTAAGACTACCAAAAGACCTCGAAGAAGAACTGGATGCCCTCTCCTCTTCCACTAACAAATCTCATTCCCACATCATACGGGAAG
>CAYNZY010000077.1:0-2666 GCA_964401805.1 uncultured Rhodohalobacter sp. | reverse complement strand
AAAGAGTTGTTAAACGGGTCGCCTGAACCGTTTGGGATTCCGGCCATAAATGACCGGTCTCGTATGTATAAACCCATAAATGGGTTTCATCTTCTCCCTTTGAATGGGTGTAAGCTATGTGGCGTATACGTCTTTGCAAAGGAATAAGAACTCTTCATTACGTCGAAAAGTTAATTAGAGACGGTCGTTCTCAGGATTTATTTTGTGGACCGTCCCGATAGGACTTTTATTATTCCTTTGCCTAATCACTCACCAATGAATTGGTGGGCTATGATGTGTGGTCATGGCTACGCCATTTATTGAACTCCCCCATCACTTTTCCGAAAGTATTCAGGATTCAAAATACAGGCCCAAAACCCTCACTATTCTTTTCGTTCATAAAGAGAGTAGGCATTTTAAATCGTGATCCTTGTGCCCAGCCCTAAAGTTAGCGCCATATGGCTTGGCAAGTATTTATTTATTGCTGATGTCATAGGTTTCGATAAGTTTAATGTATTGATTTACTACAGATTTGGAAATACTGGTTACCAGGCTAATATAGTCCGGATCTGGATTGTGATTGTACACGGTTTGAACCCGGTGAAAATCTTTCAGGTAACGATCTACCGCCTTTTGGGTATGTCTGGTCTCGTTGGCTACCTGCACCGGATCTTTCTTTTCGACAATAGCCTTGTAAACAATTTGTTCTTTATGCGTCACGCATGATCCCATATCCTGCAGATTTCCCGGGTGTGGCAGCTCACAGTTTTGGGTGTGCTCATAATGTTTTCGCCAGGAAGAAGGGGCCGGGGAAGAATGCCAACAAAGCAGGCTGATGTCTCGCATGGACAAAAGACCGCCTTGCTGGTAGGCTTCCCGGAGTATTCGGGCGGTTGACTGAGCGCGAATGTCCATAAGAGACAATCCATTGGATCGGTTGTGAACATCTTGTTCATTAACCATCGTCAAAACAACAGGCACAAACCGACGATTGGGAGAATCTGCGCGTGTGGCAATATCCACCGCATTCCACAGGATTTGTCCCGGTTCAAGGCTCGTGGTCTCGCGTACTTGCTGGGTAAACAACTTCAGCAGCGCCTGAGCAATGTGCGCCCGGATAACCGGGCCAAAGAGTTTTGGAAATTCTTCAGCAAAAAAGTGCTCTATTTGAGGCTTCAGCAGGCGCTGACTGGCAGAACTATAGTGTTTATGATGGAAAGTATTAGCGTTCATTGGATCTTTTTTTTTCTGGTGAAGCCGGTGATTGAGCCGACAAATCTTGCTGAAGCTGCTTTCGCCGGTGGTCTGCAATTGGTTGCTCGCGAAAGAGGGTCCAGTAGTGCTCCGTTAGTTTAGGCGATAACCCGACCAGAAAGCTGATGGTATGCGTATCAAATCCCTGTCCGGCCAGCCATATACAACGTTTAAACTTACTCACATAGTTGGCAACGGCTACCGGGGAATGATGAGTAGCTTTAGATATATGATCATATTCTTTGCCGGCCAGCCAATGGCGAATAATCAGACTTCGGTGCGAAATTCCCCGCCCCATGTCTTGAATCGTTGATCGCAAAGGCAAGACAATTGACTGCTCTCTAAAATACTTCATGTCCCGTACGAGTGTTCTCATCCCGCAGTTAAACAGCCGGTAGGCAATATCCTCGAGCGTCAGTAATCCACCCTGTTGGTAGGCCTGATGGGTGATGCGCTCCAGGCGGTGGCGGCGCAGAGCCACCGTTCCGCTGGCATGGCGTATGGCCAGGTCATCCTCACCGCCATCCAGAGTAAGTCGCACGCGAACCATATTGGCATCTTTGAGAGGCTTAGCTGAAGAGTTTTCGATTCCCGTGCATAGTATGTGGATGTCCCCAAGGCCTTGCTGTCCGCCGGTGTCCATTTGAGGAGCAAAGACCTCATAGACCGTGTCCAGAATGGCATTTGCCTCAAACGGCGAGCAGTTCAAACCTTCGATAAGACGGTTGGTAAACTGCTGATTAAGCGTTTTTTGCTGGAGCCGGTCCCATAGGGAGTGAGAGGTATTGTTGATCATAAGTGCACCATAGGCTAAGAGATGGAAAGCGGAATCAACCGCCTGTCTGGTTCGGGCTACGCCCTCACATCGCAGACGGTTGATCAACGTGGAATGTATAATAAAACATATCATGCCATATGGCACAATAGTAGGGGCAAAATGTGATTACCCTCCCGATCAAAAACATCGGGACAGTCTTTACAAGCGATAGCGCAGTGCAGGGTGTAGGTAAAAAAACAGCCGCCGAACAGAATGCATGGTTTGAAAATCCAAATAGGATAGAGGCGGTTGTACTCAGATGTATTTGTGATTCGTCCCGATGGGACTGACTCTTTTTCAATGTCTATCAACCCACCAATGAATTGGTGGGCTATAATATCGGCCATGGCTACGCCATTGTGATTATGTTTAGGAACATTCTGACCTCATGACATTTACACCGGCCATAAATGACCGGACTCGTATCTGTATCCCGTAAATGGGTTTTCAGTTGCTTTTATTGAATTAGTGAGGACTGATGGTATCTCATCACGAACTTTACTCAGCGCTAAGGGCAATAGTTGAATTATGAATCTACCCCGATGGGGGTAGAATGTCATTAGCCCCAGGTGCAGCGAAGCGGAACCTGGGGAATAAGTGGCAACAAAACATCATC
>CAYNZY010000076.1:0-11918 GCA_964401805.1 uncultured Rhodohalobacter sp. | reverse complement strand
CGGTGCATTAAAGGTACTTCACCACATTTTTTTGGTATGAGTTGTTTTGCCACGAAGACACGAAGTCTCGAAGTTTCACGAAGTGGGCCCTTATTTAATTTGTTCAACCCGTTAACCCTTTTTGAGCGGTTACAGAAGGCTAACTCGTGGCACGACTTTGAGGCGTGCCACGAGTGTCTTTAATATATCCGTCTGACCGCGCAGTGCGGTCTGACGGAGCGTCGAGTTCTATTCAGTTTCTAAACCACTGCGGGCGAGGTCATCAAATCCGCCTACATTGTAGACATTTTCAAAGCCTTTGCTTTTCATCAAACGCGCAGCCTGACCGCTTCGATTGCCTGACCGGCAGTAGAGGTAGTAGGTTTTATCCTTGTCCAGAGAATCCACTTTATTGTGAAATTCACCGGCATTAAAGTCAATCAACTCATCGGTTGCTTTCAGATGCCCTTCCTCATACTCCATTTTGGATCGGACGTCAATGACAACACCTCTCTCCTCTTCCATTTTCTCTTTGAACTCTTGAGCACTGATATCAATGCCGTTCGATCGAGATAAAAAACTAAACATGATTATTCCTGTAATTATGATTCCAATTGTTAATATTAATACTCTTTGCATAAAAGCCTTTTAGTGGTTGATTAAAAATCTGCCTGAACTAAACCAAGCTTGTCATCTTGGTATTAAACAAACAACTTATACTCTCAATCAACTCCATTCCATTTGATTAAACCTACAGACCGCCATATTTCCAATAATTATTATTTTGAACCGCTTCATTGATCGACCTCATTACCCCATCCTCCCTTCACTGAAGCTTCGGAAGTCAGGTCGAAGGGAGACGATTTGAGTTCAATCTATCAAATTTCCAATTTTTGCCTTTTAAAAGAAGGTGTAGTAGAAGAACATCACCGACACAACGAGAAATACGATGGTCATACCGCCGCCGGCTTTAAAGTAATCTTTGGTTTTATAACCACCGGCCGACATCATCAGGGCATTTACCTGGTGTGTTGGCAGTACAAATGAGTTCCCGGCGTTTACTGCCGCCAGCAATACCAATGGTCTTGGGTCCACCCCGGCAAGTGCGCCAATACCCACTACCAACGGCGCTAGTACCACCACGGCTCCCACGTTCGACATCACCAGTGAAAATCCTGTTGAGAGGATCCCAACGGTAAACAGCAGCACCAACAGATGACTTCCCTCAATCACACTCATTACATTTTCTGCTAAAAACTCAGCAGTTCCGCTATTCTGCATGGCGGCCCCGAGGGGAATCAAACCGACGAGCAAAAAGACTACTTTCCACTCCACCGCTTTGTAGGCATCCTGAATACTCATCACGTTTGTTAAAACCATCACGAGGGCACCTGTTAAAAACGAGATCGAGATCGAAAACCCGGACATCGCCAACACGATAGCCAATAGAAAACTACCGGCGGCCCGCCACGTTTTTGAACGATCTTTTAATTCTACAGAAATCGGTGTGGCAACAACAAACGGATCTGTACTCTGTAACTCTTTAATGTTTTTCCATGGACCGTAGATAATAAATGTATCTCCCGATTGAATGGTATGATCCGAAAAGTCACCCGTCACCCTTTCGCCTTTACTGAACAGCATAACCGGCTCCACGGCGTAGCGTTTTCTCATGGAGAATTCCCGGATTGTCTGGCCGACCAAATCTGAACGGGGAGGCACGATCACTTCAACAAAACCGGACTCTTCCGGATCACCAATTCCTTCAAAAATCTGATCATCTTCGGTCTCTGAAAAGTTGTGATCCGCCACATAGCGATTCAGACCTTCTGCCTCGCCGTAGAGAGCCATCACGTCTCCTTGTTTGATCTCCGTCTCTCTCCAGGGAGCATATTTTATATCCTTTCCATTTGAATCACTTAGAGCCAGAATATTGATTCCATAATCCTTCCAGATTCCGGTCTCTTCAATTTTTTTACCGATAGCCTTGCAGTTATCATCAACCCTGAAATAGCGGATGTCTTTGTTCAGGCTAAACGCATCCACAATTTTTTCCTGCTCGGTCAACCCAACCTCGCCGCCTGATGTATCCTGAGGCAAAAAGTACTTACCCAGTAACACAAAGAAAATGATGGCAGAAAGCAACAGAGCAATCCCAACAGGAGTTACGGCAAACAGTCCATAAGGCTCCAGATTAGCGCTTTCAAGCAGATCGTTGGTTAAAATAAGATGACCGGAACCTACCATGGTTAGCGTACCACCTATAATAGCCGCAAAGCCGATCGGCATGATCAAAACAGATGCTGAAATTTTTATTCGTCGTGCGATGTCGATAATACTTGGTAAAAACAGAGCTGCCGCTCCAATATTCTGAATCACACCTGAGAGCGTACCTACCGAAAGTGACAGTGATCCCAATACAGACGATTTTTTCCTGCCTACGCGTTTGAGAAGCCACTTCGAAAAGCGTGACATCATTCCGGTTTTGGCAATTCCCTCTCCTAAGATCATGACGGCAATCATCGCCACTACCGCATTACTCGAAAAACCCGACAAAGCTTCGTCTGTTGTCAAAATACCCGTCCAGCTTAGGGCAAGCATGGTGATAATGGCTGTAACATCTATCCTGACAATCTCCGTGATCAGCATAAAGATGGTAAACGCCATGATGGTCAATACAATGATAATCTCAGTTTCCATATCTCTTAATCTTTTCCCTGTAGATATTGTAGTTTCTCAGTTTTCCAGCTAAACATTAGTCTGGCATGGAGAAAATGTTTTCCTGATTCGTTCAGGCGTCTCTTTGTAGCACGTAACCGCATCAGACACATCAAAAAAGAAATTTTCCTGTCCCATGGATTCCTGAATACCGCATGTTTTCAGTTTATCCCTGACCGGGCCGATCGCTGCGGCAATAAAAAAAGTAATTCCTCTCTCTTTGAGATCTTTGATGATTTCATTCAGCGTATGTATACCTGTGGAATCGATCGTGTGTATAGCTGATGCATCCAGAATGACCAGCTCCAACTCTTCACCCCGCTGTTCAATTTTTGAAAAGAGTGTATCCTGAAAATGCTCAACATTTGCAAAATAAAGTGATGAATCGTACCGGTAAATGAGTATCTCATCACTGGTATTTGCATCATTGTAGCGCTCTATATTTCGATAATTCCTGGTATCTCCAAGCTGGCCGAGTTCCGCACTATGTGGTTTTGTGCTGCTATAGATTACCAAAATCAAGGAGAGCAATACACCAATGGCTATTCCCTCTTCAATGCCCAGCGCAAGCGTTGCAATAAACGTAACCAGCAACATCGCCAAGTCCCGTTTATCGGTTTTCCATAGGTGTTTCATTTCCGCGGCGTCAAACAGACCGGCCACTGCTACCATAATAATTGCCGCCAGCACAGCACTGGGCAGGTAATAAAAGAGCGGCGTTAAAAAGAGAACGGTCAGTGCAATAATTGCCGCACTGATAATCGAGGCGATTGTAGAGTTGGCTCCTGACTGATCGTTCACGGCCGTTCTCGAAAAACCACCTGTGGTTGGAAATGCCTGAAATAATGCACCTCCGATATTTGCGGCTCCTAAAGCCACCAGCTCCTGATTAGCATCCACTTTATATCCGTGTTTGTTGGCAATCGCTTTTGCCACAGCAATCGATTCCATGTAGCTCACTAATGAAATGATCAGTACAGTTGGAATCAGAATTCGAGCATCAGATAGATTTAAAAACTCCAGACTGAACGCCGGTAAACCTGTGGGTATTTCCCCCACTATGGCTACTCCATGCTGATTCAAGCCAAAAAGTGCCGTTATGGCTGTTCCAACAACAACCACTACCAACGCCGAAGGAAACGTGCGCTTCCATTTTCTTATCAGTATAATCGCAGCTATTGAACCGATACCAATGGCAGCTGTGATCGGTTCAATTTCCGTGAATCGTCTGAATGTTTCTATTACAATCTCCTGTACCTGGTTCGTTCTGGGCAGGTCGAGACCGGTTAAATTTTTGATCTGGCTGGCACCAATAATCAAAGCAGCAGCTGAAGTAAAACCACTTAGTACTGGGTGCGAAAGAAAATTCACCAGGAATCCCATCCTGAACAGACCCATTAAAAACTGCACGAGTCCAACGCCAAGCGCTGTTAGAATTGCTAATTGAATAAAACGCGCGCTCCCCACTTCGGCAAATTCACCGACTCCAGCTACCACAAGCAGTGAAACCATGGCCACCGGGCCAACAGCCAGCTGTCTCGATGTACCGAACATCGCATAGATAACCAGTGGTATAATCGAAGCATAGAGTCCATATACAGGAGGAAGTCCGGCTAGTATCGCGTACGCCATTCCCTGTGGAATCAGCATGATTCCGACAGTAACTCCGGCATTTAAATCTCCCTTGAACAGACTTTTATTATACGAACTGAGCGTATCTGCTATGGGGACAAAATTTTTGATATGTGTTTTTAATTTCTCCACTTGAGTAAAAACGGCCGACAATCTTTACTGCCGGCCGATTTCTTCATCTCTTGTTTTAAGCTTTAATTTTGCTCATATATTTTTCGAAATCGTCATCAATGAGAGCAACTTCGAAACCGTTTCTCTTCAGAAATGCTGTAGCTACAGCAGATCGACCACCTGTCATACAGTGCAGATATAGTTTTTTATCTGAAGGTATGTTCTCTTTATTTGGCAACAGACGGGTATGTGCAAAGTTTACAGCACCATCAACGTGAGAGGCTTCATATTCAGATGCTTTTCTTACGTCAACCACCAGTTCGTTGCTATCCAGGTTTTCAACATCTTCAAAATTTACAACCTCGAGCTTCTCCATATCTCCACCCTGATCTTTGTACATCAGAATATCTCTTGGAGTTACATAACCTACAACGTTATCCAAACCAATTCTGTAGAGATCGCGAACGGCTTCTGTAAGCTGATGTTCGCTAACTACCAGATAGATTTGATCGTCTTCGGTGATGTAAGAACCGGCAACCGTATTGAACTGCTTGTTTAAAGGAGACAGCAGTGAACCCGGAATGTGTCCGGCTGCGTAATCTTCTTTATCTCTTGTGTCCAGAATAACCGGTTCATCTTTACCTACCAACCCTCTCAGCTCGTTAAGAGTAAGTCGTTTTGGCTGGGGAAGTCCGCCAATCAAAGCCGGACCAATTTTGTTATCACGCTTCATGCGCGCAAAATAGAGTGGCGGCTCCGGCTGGCCTTCCAGAATGAAATTCACAAAACTATCTTCTGAGCTGGCTGATTTGAGTGAGTTATTGTATCTCAGCTCGTAACCTACCGTTGTTTCCGGAATAGCACCCAGTGCTTTACCGCATGCGCTACCTGCACCGTGTCCCGGCCATACCTGCATATACTCCGGAAGTTTCTTGAACTCTTCCACGGTTCCAAACAGCGTTCGTGCTGAAGGTTCCATAACGTTCTCCTGTCCCGCAGCAGATTCCAGCAGATCCGGACGGCCAACATCGCCCACAAATACGAAGTCACCTGTTGCAACTCCCATTGGTTCGTCAGCAGCGGCTCCATCTGTAATAAAATAGCTGAGATGTTCAGGGGTGTGTCCCGGTGTATGCCACGCTTTAATGGTAATGTTTCCGATTTTGAACTCATCGCCGTCATTCAACAGTTCATAATCGTAATTACTGTCTTTCAGCCACTCATATTTCCAGTCTTTGTCTCCTTCATCAGAAGCGTACACTTTTACGCCACGCTCTGCGAATTCGCGAAGACCTGAGATGTAGTCGGCATGGATATGTGTATCCACAGCAGCAGTGATGGTTAAATTCTGGTTTGCTGCATGATCAATGTATTGATCGATATCTCTCATCGGATCAATGATTACCGCAGTACCGTTCGCCTGGCATCCTACCAGGTATGCATATTGTGCTAATTTTTCATCAAAGAATTGTTTGAAATACATGTTGTTCTACTTTTATTGTTTTGTTTTTAAATATTCTTGAAAGTAATCCCCTCTTGAGAGGGGACAGATTGTGAAGCGTTCAGTGATACAATCAGGGGTGTGTTCTGCACTGAACTGATTTAATCATCATTCATTAGTCATTAAACTTATCTTTTAACACACCCCTGCCCTCCGTACGAGACTTCGGAAGGCGGGCCTCAATCCCCTCTCAAGAGGGGAGGTTATATCAATGTGGAATTTTATCCCTCACCAATCCATATGTGTATGTCCCAACGAGTGCTGCCAATATCGGAACTACCATAATGGTCAGTCCGCTTCCAAGCAGTGCAAACATCGGTCCCGGGCAAGCACCTAATAAAGCCCAACCCAATCCAAAAATCGATCCACCAACAATATATCTGGTTACCTGCGAGGCATCTTTTGGAGGTATCGATATCGGATTTCCGGCAGCATCTTTCATGTTCTTTCTTTTAATGATCTGAACGGATATGATGCCGACGATTACTGCAAGTCCGATTATTCCGTACATATGAATGGAATCAAACCGGAACATCTCCTGAATTCTGAACCAGGATACGACCTCTGATTTAACCAATACAAAACCAAAGCCTGTACCGATTAATAGATATTTTAAATATTCTGAAAATTTCATGTTTTGTAAGTCTTAGAACCTTTCAGCATCCACAAGACCTGAAAGCGTTCGGTTATATAATTTCTTGTTTTTCGTTATGCTTTTCTTGACGCTGTCAGGTTCCGACTGCTGTCGGGACGCTGACAGGTCATTCACATCTTTATCCAAGTATGATTGGATATATGAAGAATGTCATGATCAGCCCGCCGATAAAGAAACCGATCACAGCAATGAGTGATGCGAGCTGAAGATCAGACAAACCCGAAATAGCGTGTCCTGAAGTACATCCGCCTGCATACCTGGCTCCAAATCCTACCAGAAAACCACCCAATACCAGTACGGTTAATCCCACACCAGTTCCCAGCATATCCCATGCGAACAGGTCATTCGGAACAAGACCGTTAAAATCCTGAATTCCCAGTGCCTGCAGGTCGGTTATTGTAGATGCTGCCAATTGGATCGGCTCGGGATTAGCAAATACATATCCTCCTAAAAATCCACCAAGAACTGTACCAACCAAAAAGGTAAGGTTCCATTTCCCGGCTGTTTTCCAGTCATAGTTAAAAAATTCAATATTCCCGAAGTTACACGCTGCACAAGCGTGGCGAAGGTTTGCCGACACTCCAAACATCTTACCCCCAAGCAGCAGCAAAATCGGAACGGTTAACCCAATGATCGGGCCGGCCACATACCAAGGCCACGGTTGATATAAAAAGTCTAACATGATTCAATTGTTATGTTTTTGTTGATTCTTAAACAAGATAAAACTAATGTTACTACTTGTCAATACAAGTTGAATAGATCTTTTCTATACACCTGTTATCTTTTTAAAATTATGCTCTTCCCTTCAGCATTCCCTGCCAGTACATAATGGGCAGTAAATCCCTCTTCATGTGATACATACTCCAGCGCTCTTTCGCCTGATTAATCGGGAATGAAGGAGTCATATTGTTGTCATAGTCAAATTCGGCCAGGATCAACTTGTTGTATCCGGTAATTAACGGGCACGAACCGTAACCGTCATACGACAAACTTTCATCTATCTTTCCGGTTTTTAAAAGTGATACAAGGTTACCGGTAACCACCGGCGCCTGTTTTCTCACAGCAGCACCTGTCTTTGCATTGGGCGTACTGCCTGCATCACCTAATGAAAAGATGTTTGGATACTTTTTGTGTTGTAAGGATTGTTTATCTACATCAACCCAACCCTCGGCATCTGCAAGCGGACTCTTTTTGATAAAGTCTGGAGCGCTCATGGGCGGAGTAACATGAAGCATGTCATATTCAAGCTCCACTTCACCGACCGGTTTCCCATCTTTCAGGATATCATACACAGCAATTTTTTCATCTGCTTTGATCTCTTTCAGATTATGCAAAAGCTTGACGTCTATACCGTACCGTTCAACAACCGGCTCTAACGCTTTTTTAATTTCCTCCACACCAAATAAAACCGAGCCCGCACTGGTAAATTTTACGTCGATTTTATCCAGTAAACCTGATTTCTTCCACGTATCAGATGACAGGTACATAATTTTCTGCGGAGCACCGCCACACTTAAATTTTGTGGCCGGCTGGGTGAAAAGCGCGCGACCTTTTTTCGTATTGTTGATGCACTCTTGCACATAGTCAACCTGATTGTATGAGTAGATACTGCAGATTCCTTTTGTTCCAATATTTTCTGCAAGCCCGGGGATGGCATCCCAGTCAATCTGGATACCCGGCGCAACAATTAAATACTCATAAGAAAAGAACTTACCGCACTCTGTTTCCACAATATTCTGATCCGGATGAAACGCAACAACATAATCTTTTATCCAAGCCACGTCGTAAGGCATCACATCCTTCATCAGTTTCTTCGACTTCTCCTTATGAAAGACACCCGCTCCGTTAAATGTCCACATAGGCTGATAATAGTGTACATCCGATGGCTCAATAATGGCAACATCCGGTTTACTTAATTTTTTCTGAAGCTGTGCCGCAACAGTAATCCCGGCCGATCCGCCACCAATTATCAAAAATTGATGATGGTTTGCGTAAGGACGTGCTTTTTTAGGCTCAACACTCTTTCCTGATACTGTTCTTAATTTTTCCATCGCTCTGATTTTTTACTTTTAGTTTATATAGCAATTTAACTAAAATTTACTTGTATTAACAAGTATTGATGTATAGCTGGGGATTCCTTATATTAAGGGTTAAAAGAAATCAATTTGATATGACTTTAAAGGAAGGAATACCGCGTCACGCTCAAATCACACAGTGGCTGGTTGAGCAAATTGAGAAAGGCGTATATCAGCCGGACGAAAAATTACCGTCTGAAAATGATCTTGCAAAAAAATTCGATGTGAGCCGAGTCACAATTCGCCGTGCCCTCCAATCTCTGGAAAATGATGAACTTATTTATCGCTGCCAGGGCCTGGGATCATTTGTCAGTGATGACCGGAAAAAGCACAGTTTGGTTAAACTGACAGATTTTAACGAAGATATGAAAAAGGCCGGGCTTGAAGCCTCTTCCTTAGTAAAACGATTTGAAGTTATTACAGCACCCAAGTGGCTGGCTGAGCGCCTCAACATTGAAGAGAATATAAAAGTACTTCAGGTAGATAGGCTTCGCTTAGGTGACGGCGAGCCCATTGCCTACGACATCTCATGGCTGCCAATATTTTATGGTCAGTTGCTTTCGGAAGAAGCCTTGAAGGATAAAACCATTTATTCAATCCTTGAAGATGATTACGATATTGAGGTAACCAAAGGTTGTTACAGAATGTCGGCCACGGCGGCAGATGATGAGCTCTCCGAAGCGTTGGATATTCCGGTCAACACCCCGCTCTTTTTGATCGACAGAATTACATACACCATCGGTGAGAAACCGATCTATTATCAAAAGCGTTACTATAGAAATGATCAGGTAAAATACGAAATGACTTTAGAGCGCGGAAAGAACGACGTATCCAAGTCTGATCCACTGCCGCTCAAAGAGTTCGTACCTGTCTTTCATTCATCTAACTAAATAAATCCAATCCATGGCCATCCGCGATTCTAAAATATTGAAGTTTATTGCGGTCTGTATTATCTGCATTTTGATAATCAGCGCTATTGGTTTTGGAATTGAGTACCTAACTAACAATTAAATACGGAGTCTTATTATGAAAAAGAACATGGGAAATATCGATCGCGGGCTGAGGGTAGTCATCGCACTGGTTGTGGCTATACTCTATTTTACAGGACAAATATCCGGCACTGCAGCCATTATTCTCGGTATTTTAGCAGCAGTATTTATTTTAACAAGCCTGGTAGGCACATGCCCGCTTTATTTGCCATTTGGCCTGTCCACCAAAAAGAATGGTTGATTCTCAATCATTTCAACCTACCCGTTAATTTGAGCTTGATAAAGCAGTTTAAACTAAAGATCTGAGCTCAAATCCGGGTTGGTCAATTAATCGCATTACTCCATTAGTGTGAATTGCTCACCCATAGGAAAAAGTGTATCTTACAAAGCTGAATTATTAATCTACTAATCCACTTTGATATGACATTTTTGCAAGTTTTTTTCCTGATGGGTTCACCTGAAGGCGGCGATGGAGCCCTGCTCAACCTTCTATTTTTGGGAGCCCTATTTTTTGTTTTTTACTTCTTTATTATTCGTCCGCAGAGCAAGCGGCAAAAAGAGATTCAAAAGAAAGTGAGTGAGATGAAAAAAGGTGACAAAGTTGTTACCGGCGGTGGAATGTTTGGCGTTGTAAACTCTATCGAAGACGAAACCGTTTTATTGGAAATTGACAGCGGTGTGAAAGCCCGATTCCAAAAAAGTTCAATTACCGATGTAAACCCAAATAAGAAGTAACATCTTTTTAACCGGGCCATCCGGAAAACAGATCTACCATGAGTGAGTCTCCTTTTCATACCATAGAAGAAGCTATTGAAGATATCCGTGCGGGTAAAATGGTGATCGTTGTTGATGACGAAGACCGCGAAAATGAGGGAGACTTTCTCATGGCAGCCGATAAAGTCACCCCGGAATCCATTAACATCATGGTGAAGCACGGCCGTGGCCTGGTTTGCGTACCGATTACACGCCACAGGGCTCATGAGCTTAATCTTGAGTACATGGTTACCGAGGGCGCTGATCCTGATGAAGCCGCATTTACAATTTCCGTTGATCATAAAAAATTGACCACCACCGGGATTTCCGCTCCGGATCGGGCAAATACAATCAAAGAGATGATTAACCCGAAAGCTCATCCCTCCGATTTCAGGCGCCCGGGTCACGTTTTCCCGCTGATCAGTGTTGAAGGAGGTGTATTAAGACGCGCCGGTCACACTGAAGCAGCCGTAGATTTTGCCCGACTTGCTGATTGTGCGCCTGCAGGAATTATCTGTGAAATCATGCACGATGACGGCGAAATGGCTCGCCTCCCGGAACTGATCAAACTCTCCAAAAAGTTTGATATGAAGCTGGTAACAATCAAAGATCTGATTGCCTACCGGATGAAGCATGAGTCGCTTATCAAAAAAGTGCTCTCCGTAGATATGCCGACGATCCACGGCGATTTTGACCTGCACGTTTTCGAAGAAAAACTAACCGGCGAGCATCACCTTGCATTTACGAAAGGAGAGTGGACAAAAGAAGATCCGGTTTTAGTACGGGTGCACTCTGCTAATCCATTGGCTGATATTTTCGGGAGCAAACGAAGCGACAAAACGGGCCTGCTGCACGAAAGCATGAAGATGGTGGCCCGGTCGGACCACGGTGTTGTGCTGTATATGGATCAGATGAGCCGTGAATTTAATATCGTTGACCAGATTACTGCGATACGATTACAAGATGACGGACTCAGTAAAGATCAGATCCGATCAAAACTGGGTTCAAAAATGGATTCCCGGGATTACGGTGTAGGTGCTCAAATACTTCACATGCTCGGTATTCGAAAGCTTCGGCTACTCACCAACAATCCTGTGAAGCGTGTTGGACTGAAGAGTTTTGGCCTGGAAATGGTTGACGAAGTTGCCATACCGCTCGATCATATCGACACAGATCATCCCGATGAGAAACTCGACAAACCTCAATCGAAAGAAGGATTTCTGAAAAAGCTGATGCTGGAATAACTTCAGATCTCAGGTCTTCCCGAATTCTCGGGACTGCGAAAAAACACGCAGCAGGTCTCAAGTCTCAAGTCTCAAGTCTCAAGTCTCAAGTCTCAAGTCTCAAAAGTGAACTTGGTTTAATATTTGCAAACTGAGAACTGCCAACTGCCAATTTTCTTGCACTATCTTCCGGCCGACACCACTACTGACACTCCACCCCGCCTTCCGTCACCTGCACCTAAATAACCATCCGGGCCGAAACTAACCGAGTGTGCTCCTCCA
>CAYNZY010000075.1:4103-12560 GCA_964401805.1 uncultured Rhodohalobacter sp. | reverse complement strand
ACCAATCCAGTGTCTGGGTCTTTAACCAGATGTTTTGATTTTTTGGAAGGCTTTTTTTCTAAAATGGCTGCGTTTTTATGTTTTTTACTCATAACAGATTGATTAATTGACTGCAATATATCATAAAACGACTACGGGAGGCAACTATTTTGAATTTAATTGTTCAAAACAGCGTGTAACGTAAAAAACCATTTAAAGGCGAAGAGGTTGAAGGAGAAGATGGATAGGCTTTGACAGGTTATGTAAAAAATTAAGTCACAAAAAATTCAATATTAAGTGGAGCTCTAATTTATTTTATTAACGGTTTGGTGAGATTTGTAATAAGTCGGGCTAAATAACAAGGTTTATGAGCTTCCCCATTTTTCGGACCACTTGAAAGTAGAAAGTGCTTCACTACGTCTCACGGTTTCAAAACTTTGAATCTTTTCAAAAGAATCTGCCGGTATAACTCCTTCATTTCCTCAGACAAAAACGACTTTTCAATAGTTTGGATGAAGATATCCTGCTTGTCCATCAAGCTTTGTTGAATATTTTGAACCTGTTTGGTATTCAAGCCGATGGTTTTTCCGAATTCTTTAAATGAATCGGGGTTGAAATTACTTTTTTTGCCCGTAAGCGTGAGGGCCAACTCTTCAGGGTCTTTCTCTTCCGGTATAACCAATCGGGTATTTAGGAGGTCATACCCGGCAGATAATTTCCAGCCAACCACAGGATCTTTAAACAGCGAGTAGTTTTTGAGATGCATATCACCGTTGCCTGTTAAATACGTAAACAGGAGCACCTCGTAGAATCGTGTAAGATCAAAGATGGGATTGGCCGAATACTGTTTGATTGTTTTCGCAATCTGTTCATGAGATCCTTTGTATTTGTCTTCCGTCAATCGCCCTGTAAGCTGACACATATCTTCCATGGCAAACTTATTGCCCTGATCATCACGGTCGATTCGTTTTGTGATGTAGGCCAGTTCTCCCGAACCAAGATGAATTAAGCCGTAGGGTACCGTTTCAATTCCGGCAGCTTCAGCCAGCATCATGGTACAGTGTTCATTAGTGGGTAGTTCAGCCCATCTGCTTGATGGTGGTTTTAAAATAAATCTTCCCCATAGGCCAACAATGGTCAGTTTATCTGCAGCGTCCGTTTTCCGGTCAATTTCCAGCGATAGCTTGGTTTGAACACCGGGAACGGTTACACGCTGATGGACAGATTTTTTGGCCAGTTCGTTTAATTGATCAAAGTTGACCTCTAAAACCGGTTGCCTTTTACTTCCAAAAAGTTCTTGCAGACATTTGGGGTGATATTGTTCTCCATTTTCTACAGGATTTGCGCAGATCAAACACTTATTCATGCTTCCCTCACGCTTACATGACCAATAGTATCGCGACAACTTACCAGCAAAAGGCCCATGCGATCCTTCGGGTTCACCTTCCAGGTCTCTTCAACCACATTAAGGAGCCAGCCTTCCGGGATTAACCCATCAAAAAATGGAAAGAGAACATGCGACTCATACGGTTCCTCCTGTAGCGGCAGAGTCAGGCTAACCGGCTCAGGCTGTTTTTTGGAGAGGTAGTCCGGGTCATACTGAAACCGATAACCGGTCTCGGTCTCTTCAAGAACTCCGGCTTTGGTTTCGTGAACAAAGATGTCTGCGCTTCTATAGCTCATCACGCTCCTCTATTTTTATAGGCCCCAATTTGTGGCCAAACATCGCAAGAACCTGGTTCACCTTATCCACCCGGAGACTCTCTTTGCCTTGCTCCAGATCCCGGACAAATCGGAGTCCAACTCCGGCTCGATCCGAGAGGTCTTGCTGGGTAAGCCCCAGCTGTTCTCGCCGTGTTTTTACGAATTCGATAAGTTCAGTTGTAGTACTCATAGTATACCTGATCGGGTATAAATTTAATTTATTAAATATTATTATACCTGATCGGGTATAAAAAAGCAATAGTTGAATATATTATACCTTTTCGGGTATAGAGAGGTGCAAGAATCCACTGTTTTCACTTTAAAAATTGTTCATGAATCGTGAAGTGGAGTATTGCATATTATTGATAGAGAGTAAATTCAATCTTACTTATAGCAATAAAAAGGGTGGTTCCTTCTGCTCCTTAAGCGAAGAGCGAAGTTTTGCACAGGATACGTGTAATATTTACGTTGAATACGGAAAAAATGAATGATTGAATTGCCATGAAAGAAAAGTTGACTCTTTCCATAGATAAAGAGACTAAAAAGAGAGCTAAACGCTACGCTAAATCCGTGGGCAAAAGCATATCAGAAATAGTAGAAGAGTATTTATATGAAATTTCCTCTACCGAAGATTGGAGTTCGCCGGAAGGATCTGTTGTGGAGAAATTAGCCGGCAGTTTACCTATTGACGACAATCGTTCTTACAAAGAGATTTTAGCGGATGATTTGCAAAGAAAATATAGCAAATATTAGTGGTGAGTAAGAGCAGTTTCCTTTTACCAAAAAAAGGAGTTCACAAAGCACTTAACATGCCTTCATGAACTCCTAAAGATAAATATGTTTAATAACAGTTTAAAAAGTCAGAGCTTACCGCTGCCTTCTGACTCTCTTTCTGCTGTTGCCGCTTTTCTTTCGTTTGCCGTTTCCATTTCCATAGCTTTTGCCACGATTTTTCTGTGACTTCCGTGATTGCTGTTTTGCCGGCTGGGGAGGATTATTGTCCTGCAGCGGAAACTCATGTTCGTCAATAACGGGAATCTTTTTGCCAATCAGTTTTTCGATGTCACGCAGGTACTCTTTCTCAATGGCGTCACAAAAGGAGAGTGCGGTTCCGTCTGCACCGGCACGTCCGGTTCGTCCAATACGGTGAACATACGTTTCCGGGATATTCGGGATTTCGTAATTGATCACGTAGTGCAGTTCATCCACGTCAATACCGCGTGCGGCGATATCGGTGGCGACCAGAACACGGGTCCGTTGATCCTTGAAATTACCCAGTGCTTTCTGCCGGGCCGACTGCGACTTGTTGCCGTGAATGGCTTCAGCCTGAATGTTTTGGCCGTTCAGCAGTTTCACAACTTTATTCGCGCCGTGCTTGGTCCGTGTAAACACAAGCGCCGATTTAATCTCATCATCCTGAAGCACGTCAATCAGCAGATTCTTCTTGTTGCCTTTATCCACAAAATAGAGTCCCTGTTGGATAGCGTCTACTGTAGGGGACTCGGGAGTCACCTCAATTTTTGTTGGGTTGTGAAGGATGGAGTTCGATAGTTTGATAATCTCATTAGGCATCGTTGCCGAAAAGAATAGGTTCTGTCGCCTTTTGGGAAGCACGGCCAGCATTTTCTTGATGTCGTGAATAAACCCCATGTCGAGCATACGGTCAGCCTCATCCAGTACAAAAATTTCAATATTGGAGAGTGAAATAAATCCCTGGTTCATAAGATCCAGCAGTCGTCCGGGTGTGGCGGTTAAAATATCCACACCTTGCTTCAGCTCCCTTACCTGGCTTTTCTGATTTACGCCGCCAAAAATTACGGCAGTCGTCAAGCCGGTATACCGGCCATAGTTTTGAAAACTTTCGTCAATCTGGATGGCCAGTTCGCGGGTAGGCGTAACAATCAGGCTTCTGATTTTTCTGTTACGATCCCTGCTCTGGTTCTTGCTAAGAATTTCCAAAATTGGAACAGCGAAAGCAGCTGTTTTGCCTGTTCCTGTCTGCGCGCATGCTAAAAGATCTGTTCCTTTGAGTGCTACCGGAATGGCTTGTGATTGAATGGGAGTGGGCTTCGTGTATCCTTCTTCATTTAAAGATCTGAGGATTGGATCTGTTAGATTCAGTGAATTAAATGTCATATAGGGTATAAAATGAAAAAAGCCCGCTTTCAAATTAAAAGCCGGGCTTAAAAATGTGAACTTCAAGGTACGGAATATTTAAGTGGGATCCTTGTTTTGACCGCTGATTGAAGAAGTAGGTAAGGCAGCGGAGCTGCCGGGTGGTCGTCTCACAGCGGAGCTGTGGACGAGGGAGTGTGGTGAGCTGTGAACGAGGAGCCTCGTCGGGAGCTCTGCTCCCTGACGAAAACGCGACAGCTCGGCTGTCATTCATCGGTTATCCGTCACAGGCTACCGCAGTACCAGGCGGAGTTCTAAATTCTGAGCGACTACCGGCCACAATGGTCCAGTAAGATTCTGAGCTGTTCAGGTACTCTCCGGCTTCCGTAAACTCTCCGGATCGGCAGTAAATCTCTCCAAGTAATTGGTTTGCCCGTGCCACGTACGGACTTTCTACATGCCCGATTTCCTGAAGATGGTTCAACGCATCTTTGGCTTCGTCCTCTGCCCGGCCAACCTCATCACGCAAGAGAGAAATCTTCGATTTTATCAGAAGGCTTTCAACCGGCCGCACATCACTTTTTGAAGCTATAGATCCGGAGTTTTCAAATTGATTCAAATAGTCTGCAGCATCATCAAAGTCGGATTGATTCAAGGCAAGTTCTGCAGCAACCAGTGCCGCCGCGGCTGTGTGTGAGGATTGATTCTCGCTGAATGAATCATACAGCTGCTCCATTTCATCCCGCAAACCCGTTCTGTCTGGGTTTTGCAGTACCTGTAACCGGAGGGTTTCAAGTCGGAATCCATCCACATAGTGCGCACTCATCTGTTCCGGTAATGTGTGATCAAAACGGTCATAAACTTTTTGTGCGTACTTCGGCTGCTGAAGATCAATTGCCAGGCTGTAGGCGCGATAAAGCCAGTAGGAGTTCATGGGATTTCCCATCTGATTTTCAGCCTGAATCTCCATAACCTCAACCGCCGATTTAAGCGCCTCAACCGTTCGGCCCGCAAACTCGTAGGCTGTGGAAAGATCGTACAGAGCTCTGGCATATCGGTAGCTGTCGTACCCATATTGATTGCCGGCCAGATCCGCATTCTCTTCGAGCAATGGGATGGCATCGGATGTTTGCGCGTTATACGAAAGTGCATTCCCATAGGTGCCAACAACGGCTAACCTCATCTGGTTTGAGATGGATGATTGATACTCCTGCGCAAGTTCATAGGCTCTTTCAGCCGCCTGTAAGCCTGCCTCGTAATTTCCTCCCCACTCCTCCAAATTCTTAATGGCAGTCAGATAGTCAATGCATTGAAGGGTATAATCTTCTGGTTTGTCACAGACAAGTTCTGCCGATTGTCGAGCCGTTTCGATCGCTTTTGGAGTATCACCTTTTAAACTAAACGCGTTGGCAAGCATGTAGAGTAGCTCACTTTCCACAAGGGTGATGTCCCTGTTATCCAGGTTTCGAATGGATTCAAGCGCGCGGTTCGCAAAGGCCTCCGCTTCATCGGGTTGACCGGCTCTCAGCATAGATCCGGAATATTTTGCCTGTATGTCGGCTTCCACCAATGGGTCGAGTTCTACACCCTGCTCGAGCAGATTCATCGATTTTGAAAGGTACTCCTCGGCGAGTGCATCCTCCCGCATTCCCTGATAGCTGGCACCAATTACACCGAAAAGTTCAGCGGCCAGATCCGGCCGGTCGGAAAGTTCATTTTCTACAGCAAAAGCTCCCTGATCGATAAGATCGCGCGCGGTTTGAGGCTGTTCCGGGTTTGCCCATGGATTTCCGGCGGTAATCATACTGATTAAAAAATCTTTTACAGCTACGACTCTTTCTGATGCTTCCAATGCACGTTCAGCTTCTATACGTGTTTGATTGGCCTGCCAGAGCGTGGCTGAAAAACTGAAGATCAGCAGGATAGAGGCAGCGGTTCCCAACGTTACCAGGTTGCGATTTCGCTGTACAAATTTTATAAACCTGTACGATTTGGATGGTTTTTTTGCAGTAACCGGACGATTAGTGAGATAGTTCTGAATATCCCGGTCGAACTCTTCGATGGACCGGTATCGGAGTTCAGGTTCATAATGCAAGCCTTTCAGTACAATATCGTCGATTTCATCTCGAAGCTGCTGAATGGGGACTGGCGATTTGTCACTTCGACGGACAACGGACCGGGGGCTTTTTATGGCTGTGGTTTCCAGTTCGGTTCGGATTTCGTGCGGTTCAATTCCGGAAGCAGCGTACGGATGGTCACCCGTCAGCAGCTGATAAAGTACAATGGAAAGGGTGTAGATATCAGAAGCGGTACCGATTCGTTCACCGGCAATCTGCTCGGGGCTGGCATACGTTATGGTGTAAATAGGCTCATGATTTTTGGTGATGTCCGGTGACCTTTCACCTACAAAATCATCTGATAATATCTTGGCGATACCAAAATCCAGAAGCTTGACGATTCCGTTATCCGTAACCAGGATGTTAGCCGGTTTCATGTCTCTGTGAATGACCAATTTCTGATGGGCGAACTTCAATCCGTCACAAATTTGTCTGAAAAGTTCGAGCCTCTGTTTTGTGGAGAGTTGGTGTTTATCACAGTAATCTGTGATGGGTAGGCCTTCCACATACTCCATGACGTAGAAAGGCCGTCCATCATCTGTAATTCCGCCATCCAGAATGTGCGTTATGTTGGGATGGTTTAGTTGTGCAAGAACCTGCTGTTCAATCCTGAACCTGGCCAGCATATCTTCGCTGTCGAGTCCGCGTCGCAGAATTTTTATGGCTACTCGGCTTTTATAAGTATCATCATCCCGTTCGGCCAGATATACAGTACCCATTCCGCCCCTGCCGATGAGATCTACCAATTTATACTTATCAATAATGGCACCAACAGCCGATTCGTCGAGGAAATCATTTTTCTCATTTTTGATATTGGCAAGAAAGTGATCTTTCACAAGGTCCAGATCATCCATCCATCCCTCAGAGTGCTGTATGGAGTCGAGCATGTTCTTCACTGCCTTATAAAGCTGCTCTGAATCGCCGCAATTTTTTCGAATAAAGGACTCTCTCTCCTCAGGGGGCAGATTGATTGCTTGATCTACAATCGATTCAATGATGTTCCAGTCAAAGCTCATGCAAATAGGATATTAAAAACGCAGTACCTGAAGATTGAACACATGTAAATGATTACCGGAGGTTCAGCACTGCGTCAGATGATTGTTTAGGTCAGTGAATAATATATCATACAGGCTGAAAATTTCCACAAAACCTTAGGTGATTTCACGAGATCATTTGGGCAGCAGAGCTGTGAACGAGGATGAATCTCGTCGGGAGCT
Organism: uncultured Rhodohalobacter sp.; assembly: GCA_964401805.1. Taxonomy (GTDB): domain Bacteria; phylum Bacteroidota; class Rhodothermia; order Balneolales; family Balneolaceae; genus Rhodohalobacter. The sequence continues at coordinate 5,428 of CAYNZY010000075.1, read as the reverse complement.
CAACTCCCCGACGACACCACGACAGCTCTGCTGGCTAGAAATTCCACTTGATGGATCCGGCGATGACACTCCCTGCGGAAGAAAACGCGGAGTCATCACTTCCAATAAAGATTTGGGTTAGCAGATTTACATCCACATCCTGAAATGCTGACCAGGTTAGGGAAGGGGAGAGAAATAGAGCTTCTTCATCCGGATAGAGGATGGCCGACAGAGAGCCGTTTAAAATTGGCGAGAATGGGTATGAAGCCGATGTAGAGAATTGAAACCGGGAGAAGGATGGATTGTCTGCAGAAAGAGGTTCACCCAAAAGAAGAAAGTCATCCCGGCCACCATTTTTATTATACAATGCTTCTACAATCAAAAAGAGACTATTGTCGAACATATAGTCTGCTGAGATAGCTGCAATCAGATTGGTGGGTTTTTCGCCGGGCTGATCTTCAAGGTTTGCAAAAAACATAACCTCTCCCTTAAATCCGGATTGACGAATGCTGCCTGCCCAGCCACCTCCGGCCGCCCATCGGTGCTGGTAGTAGCCGGATATTAATTGCACGTCGTACCCATGGGTATTGAAACCGTAGAGCATGGCTGCAACACTGTTTTTAACATCACGTGACGGACGGTATGCCAGTTCAATTCGAGAAGCCCAGTCCAAAAAATATTGAATTCGTACTGCATCGGAACCGGGACGCTCGGGATAGTCAAAATCATAAAAAGAGTAGAGATTAAACAGATCATTTGGGTTGGTGATCGTGTTGATTCCCCAATTGACGCGCTGTCGTCCGGCCGTGATCTGCCAATCTCCGCTGTACCAATCAAGGTTGAGCCGGTCCGGGATGTAGTGTAGCAGCCACTTGTCCTGATCAGAAATAAGCCAGGACAGATTGACAAATCCGTTGTCTTGGTCAATAGCTTCTGCATAAAATGGAATATCCTGAACAAGGTCTCCGGCAAACAGGCGAGTACGCATCTCCCAATTAAACGTGAGATCGGGCGATAGATACCACTGAACGTTTAAGCGGTTTTGTAATCTGTACTCCCAGAATGAATCTTCTTCAAACGGGAGTGGAAGATCTGCATTAATCCAGACCGGCATCCCCTGAATGTATCCTGAGACTTCAATATCATCCGACTGAAATTGAGCCACGGCGGTTGTGGACCAGAAGAAAAGTGCTGATATAAGAAGCAGGAGTTTCATTTATGAAAATTTAATGACGTTGTATGAATTCTCCCCTTGAGGGGAGTACCGCCTTTAGGCGGGGTGGGGTGTTTTGAGATATTGTATTTAACTGATTTTTAAGAAATTAATAATCTATTACACCCCTCCC
>CAYNZY010000075.1:0-4003 GCA_964401805.1 uncultured Rhodohalobacter sp. | reverse complement strand
GAGATTTTCTTTTCACTAGCTATCATCTGAATCATCCACCTTACTCGCTCCGCTCGATTTCCCCCTTCGAAGGGGGATGTTTTCTTTCATCCTTATCAATCGCCCCATCCACCATGGTAATAACTCTTCTGGCGCGATCGATTACCCGCTGGTCGTGAGTGGAAAAGATAAAGGTCACATTCTCCTCCCGATTCATCTTCTCCATCATATCCAGCAGGTTCATGGCAGATTCGGTATCCAGATTCGCAGTCGGTTCATCTGCCAAAATGAATTTTGGTCGTGATGCCAGTGCCCGGGCAACGGCTACCCGCTGCTGTTCGCCCCCCGATAATTCCTTTGGCCGGGCGTTTATCTTATCTTTTAAACCCATAGCAGAGAGTAACTCATTGGCTCTCTCTTTCATCTCCTTTTTACTTCGTTTCTGAAGCAACATGATAAAACTTACATTTTCATAAGCGGTAAAGACCGGAATAAGATTGTATGCCTGGAAGACGAACCCAATATTGTTGAGCCTGAAATCTATCAGCTTACTCTCTTTCATACCGGTTATTCTGATATCACCGATTTCTACATGTCCCTCAGTTGGGTTGTCAAGTCCGCCAATCATATTGAGCAGGGTCGTTTTTCCTGAACCTGATGGCCCGCGAACCGTTGTAAACTCGCCTTCTTCAAAATCCAGACTTACATTACGGAGCGCATGAACGGGAACCGTATCGGGATTATAGACTTTTGAGAGGTTATGTGTTGTAATAATGGACATAGTTTTCAGTTTTACAGTGTCAACAGATTTTCAGTGTGTCACGAATCAGTTTGTCAGTGAAAGCAGTTATACAGCATGTGAACACTTTCTGACACACTGTTGCCACTGATCACTGACAAACGGTAATGTTTATTCCCTAACAACTTCTCCGGGTACGAGTTTAAGTGCTTTGAGTGCCGGATATATAGCTGCAAGCAGCGCCGTTACAATGACTAAAAACATAACGTACAAATACTCTTCAGGATTGACATAGGGATAGACCAGAGCTCCATATCCCCAGATCTCGAAAGAATCACCGCCGATGGCTGTTAAATCCAGCCCGTTTCTGTTGAAATAGTTAACCGTCAAATAGCCAACAAACATCCCGACTGCTGCTCCTGTAAGAGTTAGCATAACCGACTCAAGCATGATCATCACAAAGACTCTTGATTTGTTCATTCCGATAGCCATTAGCATACCCAGTTCCCGCATTCGTTCAAAAATGGCCATGGTCATTGTGTTCAAAATCCCAAAGGCGAGAGCGAAAAGTATCACAATCATGATATAAAACATGTAGCTTCCGCTGGCTTGCGTCATATACCGCATTTCTGGGGAGAGTTCAATCCAGGTTTCTGCCGTAACAGAACTGAACTGTTCATTGATATCTGAGACGAGTGGCTTTCCCTGGTTACGATCGTGCAGCATAATTGCGATTTCATGATACAGCGGTTGGCTGGCAACTAAATCCGACAGATCCTCCCGGTTTACATAAACCGTCTGTTCATCGTAGAGTTTTTGTCCGGTTCTGAAGATGCCGCTTACAGTGAACGCTCCCGATGTGATCTCGTTTTCAATATTCTGGAAGGTGAGTACAATCCGGTCACCGATTTCCACATTCAGCTTGTTAATTAACATTTCTCCTATAAAAACAGGGTTACGAAGGTCACTGTTTAGATATACTCCCTCTGTTAAATTTTGATGAAACGTTGTGGTTTCTTTTTCCATCTCTTTGTCTACCCCAAAAATGCGAACACCGGATGTAGTGGCAGCAGACTGAATCATTCCATCCAATAAAGTGCGAGAACTGTAGGCTTGAACCCTGGAATCGGTATCTAAAAATGTGATGATTTCTTCATATGGCTCGATGTACATTCCCGGTTCTCGTTCCGTTAGAAATTCGGGGTGATGAATTTGTGCATGGGTCAGCTCTTCATTGATCACATTATTCACTCTCTGCTCGATCAACCCATTTGCCCAGGATGAAACCATGATTCCGGCCCACATTCCAGCTACGATGGAAGCAATCAGTACGCCGCTACGTCCCGGATGTCTCCAGATGTTACGCCATGCTATGGAAAAGAGCATTTTCATAGTCCTATAACCGGGATTTAGTTTTTTGATTCGAGAATATTCATTCTGGCAATTTTTAAAGTGGGATAGAGGCAGATAATGGTAGTTATGATAAAGATGGCAGCTCCCTGCAGGAAGTATATTTCCGGTGAAAATGAAACTTCCATCGTTGCTTCAAAACCAAAGTCGTTCATTAATTCTGCCATATCGCCCGTAAACTCAATCGGGTTGATGTAAAAGTACAGTATAACAAGTGAACCTAAGGTAAAACCGGAGAAAACTCCGAGAATGCTGATGAAAAATGTTTCAATAAAAACGGTGAATGCCAGTTTGCGTCTGTACATCCCGACAGATAGAAGAATACCGAACTCTCGTCTTCTTTCAAGAGTCATCGTGAGGATCGTTCCGAAAATTCCGAAACCAATAACTACATAGAGAATCCATAGCATAATTCGACCTGAGAGCTCATCAAACTCAATGGCTTCGATCAGTTCGGGCATCATCTCCTGCCAGGTAAGCACACGAAGTTCGTTCTCGGATACGGTTTGGGAAATGGATGTTGCTATCTGATTGACTTGATCAGGATATTCTGGGACTACGACAAGATTTGTTATCAGCTCCTCTGCGGAAATCATCCACTGCATATCTTCGAGAGAGAGGTATACTATTTGGTTATCCATTTCACGTATCGGATATTCAATCAGCCCGCTGACTTCGAATAGTCCGGATGCCGTTATTCCAAACCGGCCTTGTCCTAAAAGAACGAGCGTGTCTCCTACGGCCAGATTCAGTCGTTCGGCTAATCCTTCCCCAAGTACGGCATTTTGCTGACCTGCACGGCTGAACTCACCCTCCGTTAACCGATCCCTTAACTGGTTGAATTGGTCCTCCTTTTCAATGTCGATTCCAATCACCAAAGCCCCGCGTGTAATCTCTTCACCGGCGGCAAGCATAAAGGATTCAATTCGGGGGATCAGGTAGTTGATATCTTCATGTGAAGAGAGAATTTCCTGCTCCAGACTATCACTATAAAGGAAGGCATTATCAGGGGAGGGTTCGTCTTGGTACCGGTAATCCTGAATCTGGATATATCCGGTTTGAAAACTGGTCATGTTGTCCAAAAGCTGCTGCCGGGTTCCCTGTCCCAGCGATTCCATAAATAACGCAGCAACCACGGCAAACATAATCGAACTCACGGTAATGAGTGTCCGTCGCTTATTCCGCCATAAATTTCGCCACGCCAGCTTTAGGTACATTTATTTCAGTGTTTCAGAGATTCAGTCTCAACAGTTTTCAGTTCAATCCTGAGTAAAAGTGGCAGTATATGAAAATACTTCTCTGATGTACTGTAGGGACATGCAGATATATGAACTGCTTTAAACTGTAAGGATTATGTGATTTTTGGTTCATATAAGAAACCAATCTTAATAATAAATCAAGTTAGTTATGGATAATAATCTTTATAATAAATCATATGCGTTTGCTGTTCGGGTAGTTAGATCTTATCAATTTCTAAGTGACGAAAAACGTGAGTTCATCCTTTCAAAACAGCTTTTACGTTGCGGAACCAGTATTGGCGCCAATATTGCTGAAGCGAATGGTGCAATCTCAAAAGCTGATTTTTCTGCAAAGCTTTTTATTTCTTACAAAGAGTGCCTGGAAACCAAGTACTGGCTGTCACTTTTAAAAGACACCGGTTATATCGAAAAAAATGTGTTTCAAAGTATGTATGACGATGCCGATGAACTAGCAAAAATTTTGTATACAATCGTCAATAAAACAAGGAAACAATAAGCGTGCTTTGAATAAAATTTACATTCACACTCTTAGTACTGACACACTGCAAACTGTTGTCACTGACACACTGAATACCATCACCTCACTCTTCTCATATTTTGTTGGGTAAAGAACGAC
>CAYNZY010000074.1:0-12974 GCA_964401805.1 uncultured Rhodohalobacter sp. | reverse complement strand
CTTTTTTGTGAGATTATATCTCGGTTTATGCTTTTTGTTCAGATTCTGATTCCGATTTTGTTTCGCTGTCAGAGTCTGATTTATCACTTTTACTTTTTTCTGAATCTGTCCAATCAAATTCAAGCCCATCGCGAGACTTATTCATTTTGATCTTTATGACAGATCCTTCAGGGTGTTCACCTGTAAGCAGCTCTTCAGCAAGTGGATCTTCCACATATTTTTGAATCGCTCTTCGGAGCGGACGCGCGCCATACTTCTGATCAAATCCTTTATCAGAGATGAAATCTTTCGCTCCTTTTGTCATCTCGATTTCATATCCGAGATCTTTAATTCGTGCGAATAGCTCATCACCAATAATGTCGATGATCTTGAAGATATGCTCTTTCTCCAGCGGGTGGAATGTAAGCACGTCATCAATTCGGTTCAGGAATTCAGGGTTGAACACTTTTTTAAGTGCATCCTGAATGGTTGATTTCATTTGTGCGTAATCGAAATCTCCATCGCCTGATGAGAATCCAATTCCTTTACCCATATTCCGAATATCACGGGCTCCGATATTGGATGTCATAATAATTATGGTATTACGGAAATCAACTTTACGACCTAAACTATCGGTAAGGATTCCGTCATCCAATACCTGGAGGAGGATATTAAACACATCCGGGTGAGCTTTTTCAATCTCGTCCAGGAGAACTACGCTATACGGCTTACGTCTTACTTTCTCAGTCAGAATTCCACCTTCTTCGTATCCTACGTATCCGGGAGGAGCTCCAACCAGACGTGATACACTAAATTTCTCCATGTACTCACTCATGTCGATACGAATGAGTGCTTCTTCTTTATCAAAAAGATATTTGGCCAATACTTTCGCCATCTCGGTTTTACCTACACCGGTAGGTCCAAGAAAAATAAATGAACCAATCGGTCTGGCAGGATCTTTCAAGCCGGCTCGAGTGCGCTGAATGGCCTTGGTAAGCTTAACGATAGCTTCATCCTGACCAATGACTTTTTTGCCGAGTTCTTCACGCATCTTGAGGAGTTTTTGCCCCTCTTTTTGGCTAATCTTGTTCACCGGCACACCGCTCATCATGGCAACGACTGAAGCTACATCTTCTTCGTCTACATCAAACACGATATGCTCAGACTCTTTTTCCCACTCTTTTTGAGCTTGTTCGAGATCTTCCATGAGCCGTTTCTCAGTATCGCGAAGACGGGCAGCCTCTTCAAAGCGCTGTTTCTTCACCATTGAGTTCTTCTCATTACTTGTCTTTTCAATCTCTTCTTCCAGTTCAATAATATGATCGGGAACGGTGATGTTCGACAAATGCACACGTGCACCTACCTCGTCCAGGGCATCAATTGCCTTATCAGGAAGGAAGTGATCGGTTACATAGCGATCGGTTAATTTCACGCAGGCGTCTATGGCTTCCGGAGTGTATTTTACACTGTGGTGTTTCTCATATTTGCCTTTAATCTGATTGAGAATTTCCAAAGTCTCTTCCGGAGAAGTTGGCTCAACCATAATTTTCTGAAAACGGCGTTCCAAAGCACCATCTTTTTCTATAAACTGTCGATATTCGTTAAGTGTGGTAGCACCAATTGCCTGTACTTCACCTCGCGCGAGTGCAGGTTTCAGCATATTTGATGCGTCCAGCGAGCCACTTGCACCACCGGCCCCAACTATTGTGTGGAGCTCGTCAATGAATAGAATAACGTTATCTGTTTTTTCAAGCTCGCTCATTACGGCTTTCATCCGCTCTTCAAACTGTCCGCGGTATTTTGTACCGGCAACAAGTGCTGCAAGGTCAAGTGCGATAACTCGTTTGTCGTACAATACTCGAGATACTTTCTTCTCGATAATCCGGGAGGCAAGACCTTCAGCGATTGCTGTTTTACCAACGCCCGGCTCTCCAATAAGGACCGGGTTATTCTTTTTGCGACGGCTCAGTACCTGTGCCACCCGCTCAATTTCTTTTTCCCGACCAATAATTGGATCGAGCTTACCATCTTCGGCCAGTTGTGTCAAATCTCGGCCAAAGTTGTCCAATACCGGTGTTTTCGATTTTTCCATTTTCTTTTCTCTGGAGCTACCTGATGATTGAGAACCCTTAGGTGTTTGAGGAATATTAGCACTGGTCGACCGGCTGTCTTCACGATCGGTATCGCGCGTATTCCCTGAAATAATTAAATCCAGTTCTTCTCGCACGGCGTCGTACGAAACGTTGAACTGCTGCAAGATCTGTGCGGCAATGTTCTCCTCATCCCTCAACAATGATAGAAGCAGATGCTCAGTGCCTATTGTGTCACTTTTATAGAGCTTCGCTTCCAGATAAGTAATTCGAAGAACTTTTTCGGCCTGTTTTGTCAACGGAATATTTCCCACCGTAACAGTTCCACCGGTTCCTCTTACCGTATCTTCTATCGTTTTTTTGAGTTTGAAGAGGTCGCAATCGAGATTCTTTAGAATCCGAATAGCAACGCCATCTCCGAGACGAACAATACCTAAAATTAAATGTTCTGTACCAATGTAATCATGACCAAGGCGAAGTGCTTCTTCGCGGCTAAACTGAATTACATCTCTAACTTTACTTGAGAAATTACCCTCCATATCGGGACCTACAAAAAGATTTGGCTTTCATTGATTGCTGAAAATGTAACGAGTGACAACTTTATTTAGTTCATAATCATTGCCTCTATCGACGAAAGTAGTGTGGTGCATTGCGAAATGCAAACACTTTACATTTTTAATAAAAATAGTGAGAAAAAAGGACTTTTTAGAACAGAGGTTTTCCGGTCATTTCTCCCGGTTGATCAAGTCCCATCATTTTAAGAAGAGTTGGGGCAACATCGGCCAATATGCCACTTTGTAGTTTTCCCTGATAGATATCGCTGACTAAGACCACAGGAACCGGAGCTGTGGTATGAGATGTATGCGGACTACCATCCGGTTGAACCATACAGTCTGCATTACCATGATCTGCGATTATGAGCACTTCATATTTGTGCTCCCGTGCTGTTTCGACAACTTGCTGCAGTTTCTTGTCAATCATCTCTACCGCTTTGATCGTTGCATCCATATCGCCGGTGTGGCCGACCATATCGGGGTTAGCAAAGTTCAAAATAGCAAGTTCAAACTTTTCAGTACTAAGTTCTTTACAAAGTTTATCGGTAACGGCCTGAGCGCTCATTTCCGGTTGAAGATCGTAGGTGGCAACTTTAGGGCTCGGAATCATAACACGAATTTCGCCCTTATTGGAAGTCTCTTCGCCGCCGTTGAAGAAATAGGTTACGTGCGGATATTTTTCTGTTTCCGCTATTCGAAGCTGATCCAGTCCTTTGCTGCTTACATATTCACCTAGAGTATTCTTAAGCCGAGTTGGTGGAAAAGCTACATGCACAAAGTCATCAAACGTTTCATCGTAGGATGTAAATGTAACGTAGTGGAGATTCAAGTCGCTGGTCTCGAAAGGCAATTCCTCTTTTTGGAAGAGGGCTTTCGTTATTTGACGTGCACGGTCTCCACGAATATTGTAAAAGACAACAACATCACCTTTTTGGATACGGCTGTTATCTTTGCCTTTTACAATGTGAGGTAAAATAAACTCATCGGTAACATCCGCATCATAACTTAGTTTAAAAGCTTCTTCTGCGCTGTTTACTTCTACGCCTTTACCATGTATAAGAAGATCGTAAGCTTTTTGTGTTCGTTCCCAGCGGTTATCTCGGTCCATGGCGTAATATCGACCAATTACGGAGGCGATAGATCCGGTGCCAATTTCTTCAGCTTTCTCTTCGAATTCCTTCAGATATTCAGCTCCTCCATGTGGCGAAGTATCGCGCCCGTCGGTAAAAGCGTGAACGTAGGTATTCTGAAGATCATACTGCTTTGCCATTTTAAGAAGTGCAAAGAGATGGTCGTTATGGCTGTGTACGCCACCATCAGAAAAGAGACCCATAATGTGAATCCTGCCGTTATCCTTAGCTTTTTCAAACGCATCGGTTAAAACAGGATTCTCGAAAAAGTCACCGTCCTTGATAGACTTATTGATTCTGGATAGCTCCTGCCAAACAATTCGGCCGGCACCAATATTTAGATGACCAACTTCAGAATTACCGAATTGTCCATCAGGTAAACCTACATCTTCTCCGCTGGCAGAAAGCCGGGCGTTGGGATATTGATCAATGAGAGAATCAAAGAAAGGTGTGTCTGCCTTGTCAATCGCACTGACTTCGGGATTATCAGCAATCCCGTAGCCGTCCAAAATAACAAGAAGTGCTTTTCGGGTAGATTGGGTCAATGTATTTTACAGGTTATTGACGTGGTTCGTCAATTTAGACTTTTTACGAGCGGCGTTATTTGGGTGAATGATACCTTTAACAGAAAGTCTGTCGATATAACTAACAGCATCTTTTAGATATTTCTCTGCAGTCTCTTTCTCAGTCTCGTTCAACACTTTTTTAATGTGCGTTCTCATTTTAGAACGACGGGTGTTGTTGTGTTTTCTTTTCTTTTCGTCTTGGCGAAGTCTCTTAATAGCGGATTTATGCTGTGGCATAACAAATTGGTTATTACGGTTAAATACTCGTTATCTTAAACAGTTCCCAAAATTAAGGGTTATCCATTCAACTTACAAGAATGGATTGATAGTTTGACTTAAAAAATTTATTTTAACCATTCTCTGAAATGATCATAGTCATAGATGGGCCGGCCGGGTCCGGAAAAAGCTCAACAGCCAAAGCGATTGCTAATCGGCTCGGGATCAAATTTTTAGATTCCGGTGCTTTATACAGAGCAATTACATATTTATGGTTGGAAAGTGGCAAGCCGGAAAAGGCTGAATTCTTTGAAAATTTGTCGAATATTCAATTAGAAGCTGATTTTAAAGATCAGACATTTTATGTGCAAGCTGGAGGAGAAGATCTTACAGATAAAATTCGCACTAAACATGTAGCGGATCGAGTCAGTGAAATTGCTGCTGATAAAATTGCAAGATCCTTTGTAAACAGTTTTATGAGGAAACTTGTAAAGAAAGATACTTACATCGCGGATGGAAGAGATCTTGGGACGGCAGTTTTCCCCGATGCGGATCTGAAATTCTATATGGATGCATCATTGAAAGAACGAGCCAAGCGCCGTTTTCTGGAAATGAAGGATTCAGATAAATCTGTCACACTTGAAGATGTGATGGAAAATCTGCGATCTAGGGATGAGAAGGATCAAAATCGTAAAAACGATCCTTTGAAAAAAGCTGATGACGCAATTGTAATTGATACGACAGGTAAATCTTTTGAAGAACAGCTCAAGGAAATGATTTCGATTATTAATGAAGAGCTAAACTTAAATTAAAACATAAACTCTAATCCCATTTCGAAAGCCGAAATGAGGCTGATTTTTAACAGGTAAGTAAATGACTGAAGAAACTAAAAACGAAAACGTAAACGAAGAAGTTGAAACTGTTGCTGAAGAGACAGAACAGGTGGAAACTGCTGAAGAAACAAAAGCAGAAGAGAGTAACGGTGAGGCAGAAGAAAAAGAACTCCCAACTTTTACCGGTGAAGTAGACGGTAAAACATATACGCTCGACGAACTCCAAGCCGCGTCTGAAGATTATACAGATGAAGAGTTCCATGAGCTTGCAGGGATGTATGAAAATACACTCAGCGAAATTGAAGAGAAAGAGATTGTTACCGGTATTGTTGTTTCTGTTGACGAGAAATATGTAATTGTTGATATCGGATTTAAATCAGAAGGTATTGTACCTGCAAACGAATTTTCAAACAAAGTTCTTGAAAATCTGCAGCCGGGCGATGAAGTAGAAGTATTTCTGGATAGAGTGGAAGACCGCGAAGGTCAGCTGATTCTTTCCCGTAAGAAAGCAGATATCCTTCAGGCCTGGGAAAACATTGAGAAAGCGCACGAAACCGGTGAAGTTATTGAAGGTTACATTCAGCGCAGAATTAAAGGTGGTATGGTTGTTGACATCTTCGGAATCGACGCATTCTTACCTGGTTCTCAAATTGATGTTCGCCCTGTTCGTGATTTTGACGCCTATGTTGGAAAGACCATGGAATTCCAGGTTGTAAAACTCAACATGCAGGCAGAAAACGTTGTTGTATCCCACAGAGCGCTTATCGAAAGCGATCTTGAAGATCAGCGTCAGGAAATTCTTGAAACGATTGAAGCCGGTCAGGTTCTCGAGGGAATTGTCAAAAACATTACTGATTTCGGTGTATTTATTGATCTTGGTGGTGTAGACGGACTGTTGCACATTACGGATCTTTCATGGGGACGTGTTGAACATCCGGAAGAGATTGTAAAACTCGACCAGCGTATGAACGTTGCTGTTATCGACTTTGACGAAGACTCTAAGCGAGTTTCTCTCGGTCTGAAACAACTTCAGCCGCATCCATGGGAAGACATCGATATTAAATACCCCGAAGGAATGCGAATTCAGGGCCGTGTGGTATCTATTGCTGATTACGGTGCATTTATCGAACTGGAGAAAGGCGTTGAAGGTCTGATCCACATTAGTGAAATGAGCTGGACACAGCATATCAAACACCCATCTCAGCTTGTACAGAAAGATGACATCATTGAATGTGTTGTTCTGAACATCAACGAAGATGAGAAGAAAATCTCACTTGGTGTGAAGCAGCTTGAGAAAGATCCATGGGAAGATCTCGGTGAGAGATATCCAATCGGATCCACTCACAAAGGCATTGTTCGAAATCTCACTAACTTTGGTGTATTTATCGAACTCGAACCGGGAATTGACGGATTGGTTCACGTATCCGACCTGAGCTGGACTGAGAATGTTGAGCATCCTAATGAAGTGGTTGACAAAGGCGAGGAGCTGGAAGTTGTTATACTGGCTATCGACTACGACAACAGAAGAATTACCTTGGGGCACAAGCAGGTGAAGGATAATCCTTGGGAGAAATATGCTGAAGAGTATGGTCTTGGTGCTAAAGTAGAAGGCGAAGTATCCAAGATTACAGACAAAGGCATGTTCATCAAGCTTCCATTGGGAGTTGATGCGTTTCTGCCGGGCGATAAGCTTGAGGAACCTGTTGAAGACCTTAATGAGTCTTTCAACGAAGGAGATAAAGTTGAAGGTTTTGTTATAGAGTTCGACGAGCCAAGCAAAACCATTGAAATCTCTCAGGTTGAAGAAGAAGTTAAGAAGTCAAAATCTAAAGCTAAGAAACAGCCTAAGAAGACCGATAGTGTTGAAACCGGCACACCAACATTGGGTGAAGTTTCAGGACTGGCTGACAAGCTGAAAGAGAAAGAAGAGAACGACAAGAAGGACTAAACTTCTCAGACTTCAAAAAAATAGAAAGGCTTCCGAATTAATTTTCGGGAGCCTTTTTTTTATGAAGTTATTTAAAACAAACAATTATAAAGTTTATAGTAGCGAAGTCTTCTAAAGAAAGAGGGAAGGGAGAATTACTCCATGTAAAAGAAGATTGTATTCTCATTGGGGTTTGAGCTGCTTCGGATTCGCGTGTTATGTTCTTTATTGTAGGCGTAAGCGATATTGCGTATTGAGTTGAGCTCTTTCTTATCTGAAAATTTCACTCTCAGAGCTTCGCCTCCGGACTTAAGCTGCCCCATGGCGTCTTTGACTTTATCATACTTGGATTTACTCTTACGAGAAACCCGGACTTTTGAGCGAGGTACTATTTTGACTTTCATAATCTTGATTGTGATTTATGTAAATAAAAAAATTGTACTTAAATGCCGGATGTGGAACCACATACTAAATAGCTTTAAAAACATCCGGCAATGTACAGTTACAGTCAGTCATAGATCCTACACTGAGACCTCTTTTCAAAATCCTGAGAAATTTAAGACTGACTTTTTTATACGAACACAGTTATTATCAAAAAGAATATATAGAAATTTGATAAATCAAAAATAGAAACCATAAATAATCATTTTAGAAGGTCGATTATGGCACCTGAACAGTCATTAATATTTTTTCAACGATATCTTCAGGTGTAATTTCTTCTGCCTCAGCCTCAAAGGTTGGAATAATTCGATGTCTCAGGATGTCCATTGCGATGGTGCGAACATCATCCGGTGTAACATAAGCTCTGTGTTCCATAAATGCGTGAGCTCTCGAAGCGAGATTGAGATTGATGGATGCACGGGGCGAGGCGCCAAAATCGATAAGCTCTTTCAGGTCCGGCAAATTGAACTTCTCCGGATACCGAGTGGCGAAGATCAAGTCGATAATATACTTCTCAACTTTTTCGTCAACATAGATCTCGTTGATCACCTTGCGTGCTTCCAGAATTTTTTTCGCATTTGTTACCGGGCGCAGCTGAGGCTTATCACCTGTTTTTGCCATCCTTCTCATAATCTCAAGTTCTTCATCTTCAGTAGGGTAGCCAATCTTCAATTTAAGCATAAACCGATCTACCTGAGCTTCAGGAAGAGTGTAGGTTCCTTCTTGTTCAACAGGGTTTTGTGTGGCTAAAACCAAAAAGGGTTTATCGAGAGGAAATGTGGTTTCACTGATGGTAACCTGTTTCTCCTGCATGGCTTCTAAAAGAGCACTTTGCACTTTGGCCGGAGAGCGGTTGATCTCATCTGCCAATACGATATTTGCAAATATTGGACCTTTCTTGACATTAAATTCAGACTCCTTCTGGTTGTATATCAAAGTACCAATCAGGTCGGCAGGGAGAAGGTCCGGAGTAAATTGAATTCGTTGAAACTTTGTATCAATTACTTTGGCGAGAGAAGATACCGTTAGGGTTTTTGCAAGACCGGGAACACCTTCAAGCAGAACATGTCCGTCGGCCAGTAAACCAATCAAAAGACGATCGATCATATATTTTTGGCCAACAATTACCTTCTCAAGTTCTGTGTAGATATCATCAATGAATACGCTGTGCTTTTCAATTTTTTCGCCAAGCGCCTGCATGTCAATTTCCATATTCATTTTTCAATCAGATTAAAATATTGATGTTCAAATTGGTATCTTTGGAGCTTCCAAACGGCATGTAAAGAACGAATAAATACATTTAGCTGCAAAATCATTCGCAGCAACCGGATTGGCCGACACAAAAATATCATTTTAAATAAAAAGTAAGAACTAATAGCGAATGGATTTATTACAAGCTATTCTTTTAGGCCTCCTTCAAGGGATAACGGAATTTCTACCTGTAAGCAGTTCGGGACATCTGGCTTTGGCAAGGGCCTTTTTTGGGAACGACATCATGCCGGGTATTACCTTTGAGATTGTTGTTCATTTCGGGTCATTCTGTAGCATTTCTGTTTACTATCGCAAAAAACTATTTGCCATTATTTCGGATATTCTGAAGAGCTTTTCGCCAAAAGGAATTCGGGAAAAACGTTATGTAACGGATGAAAATACGCGTTTGTCTTATATCATCCTTCTTAGCATGATTCCGGCAGTCATCATCGGTTTTACGTTAAAAGATCCTGTTGAAGGGCTTTTTCTAAATCCATTTTTTGTTTCAATGATGCTGATTGTTACCGGGACTCTGCTGTTTTCTACACGATTTGTTGGACGGCCTGAAAAAGAGGTAACCGTCGGTAAGGGATTTGTTATGGGTATTGCCCAGTCACTTGCCATTCTGCCTGGAATCAGCCGTTCAGGTTCAACAATTTCTGTAGGGCTTTTCTCAGGGATCAACCGTGAAAGTGTTGCTAACTTCTCATTTTTGATGGTTTTGCCGGTACTGGCAGGAGCCATGTTTTTAGAGATTCTTGAGATACTGGAAAATGGAATTGAGGTAGCTGCAGTAATCTCTTTAGTTGCAGGGTTTTTGACTTCGTTTATCTCAGGTTATTTTGCACTCAAATACTTAATTATTTTACTTAAAAAGGAAAAATTCCACTATTTTGCATACTACTGTTGGGGACTGGGAATATTTGGAATGATATTTTTCTTTTAAATAATAAAAGTGACTCATTGCGGTTGATGCCATTTTTAAATTTGGCTACCTTTGAACCGTAAAAAGAAAAGCACAGAATGGAAATATATTTATTTGTACTACTCGCTGTTATAGCTATTGCTTCTGCACTGGGGATGGTTTTAAACAAAAGCACGGTTAACAGTGCTCTCATGTTGGTGATCAACCTGGTGACGTTATCCGGAATTTACTTATTGCTAAATGCTCAGTTCCTGGCACTGATACAAATATTGGTCTACGCCGGAGCCATTATGGTTCTCTTTCTATTTGTAATTATGCTGCTGAATGTGGACGACGAACAGAGTCTTTTCTCAAAATTCAGATTGAAATACTTTCTCTCGTTTCTTGTAGGGAGTGTTATCTTCGCTCAAATTCTGTATAGCATCGGAGGAGTAACAGATATGTTGCCACAAATTTCTTCCGATATGTTGCAAATTGGGACAGTTGAAGCAGTAGGGGATGTTCTCTATACAGACTATCTATTCACATTTGAGATGACAGCAATACTTTTAACAGCTGCTGTTGTAGGTGCGCTGATGGTTGCACAATATCAAGTTAAAAAAGATGAGGATTCTGAAGTATGATAGGAATTGACTGGTATCTGGCGCTAAGCGCTATCCTGTTTACCATTGGAGCAATAGGTGTTCTAATTCGGCGAAATGCCATTGTAGTATTTATGTGTGTTGAAATGATGTTGAATGCCGTAAACTTGACGCTCATATCATTCAGTGCATTTCACGGTGATATTGCAGGACAAATACTTGTATTCTTTTCTCTATCCGTTGCGGCTGCTGAAGCTGTAGTAGGGCTGGCAATAATTATTGCAATTTTTAGAAATAACCTATCCGTAGATATTACAAAAGTTAATCTGTTGCGCTGGTAAATTAATAAAAAGAGAGTCGTTCAAATTTTTTTGAAAGCCTTCCTCATCCGGGGAAGGCTTTTTTTGTTAAAAGTATTTTCCCCTCACAAATTGAAAAAGCAGTATTAAAATCTAACGTTGTGAGGAATAGGGTTTGTAGATTTTGGATGGATCTTAAATAAAATCTGAATATTGATTAGGGGGACCCCCTGCCTTCATCTGTACTACCAACAGAACAACAACCCCATAATCAAATTTTCAAGTCATGAAAAATTCAATAATTAAAAAACTTAGTATTCTTCTTGCCGTCGGCGTGATTGCTGTTGGCTGTGATTTAACCGAATCAAATGTAGATGGCCCATCAGATGTTCAGGTACAGATGAGAGTCAACACAACACCTGCTGCCAAAGCGATGCTGACCGGTAACAATGAAAATGCAAACACTCTTGAAATCCAGGAAGTGAAACTGTTCATCGAGGAGATGGAGCTCGAAAGTGTTAATGATGATTCATCAGATTTCGAAATCGAGTACTTTATTGCGGATCTGCCTTTAGATGGTTCTCCGTTAGTTATTACTGAAAAATCAATTCCTGCGGGACTCTATGATGAGTTTGAACTCGAAATCGAAAAGCCTGACGATGATGACGACATTGAAGTCAATGATTCCGATTTCCGTGATGAAACAGGAAGTTACTCACTGGTTGTAAAAGGTCTCTTCAACGGCGAAGAATTTACATTCAGAAGTACCGAAGATTTTGAACTTGAAATGGATCTGAATCCTCCGCTTGAAGTTACAGAAACAGAAAGCTCAACATTGGTTGTTTCGGTAGATGTAAACTCATGGTTTAAAGACAGCAACGGCGAGTATCTCGACCCTAAAGATTTCACTAATACCGAACGAATCAACGAAACCATTGAAAACTCTTTTGATGGATTTGAAGATGATGACGATGACGACGATGATGATGACAATGACGACGACTAATTTTCCATAACAAATCCCTATACCCCATAAGCCCTGTTGCTGACGCACAGGGCTTTTCTTATTTGTTTATATTGAGCTTGCTTTCCCATTTCTTTTCCCTTGCCCCAGACAACCTACACACTGGGTTAATATACGCTGGCGCCACAATTTGATGATGAATTCATGCAGCCAATACCCTCTTTTTTTTGAGCTTTGAAAATGTACTTGAATCCATATCCAACATTTACTCCCGGTAGATGATTATTGTTTAAAACATTGTAGGCAGTTTTAGTAACGCTCACTTTTGTAGTAAATCATTCTCATTCTTTGGGTTTTCATATACATTATTAAAAAAACAGAATATCAATTAGGGGGAACCCCCGTCCTCATCTGTACAACTAACAGAACAACCCCTAATCAAATATTATAATCATGAAGAATTCAATATTTAAAAAACTCGGTATACTTCTAGCCGTCGGCCTGGTTGCTGTTGGCTGTGATTTAACCGAATCAACTATAGATGAACCGTCAGACGTACAGGTTCAGATGAAGGTTAACACCGGTTCAGTTGACGAAGCAATGCTTACCAGTAACAACGAACAGTCAAATACGCTTGAAATTCAGGAAGTAAAGCTTTTTATCGAAAAGATGGAGCTCAAAAGTATTAATGATGATTCATCTGACTTTGAGATTGAAAATTTCATCGCAAATCTACCATTAGACGGTTCACCATTGGTCATCACCGAGAAACAGATTCCTGCCGGTCTCTATGATGAATTTGAACTTGAAATTGAAAAGCCGGACGATGATGATGTGCAAATAAATGATTCCGATTTCCGGGATGAGACAGGAAGGTACTCACTGGTTGTAAAAGGCCTCTTTAACGGTGAAGAGTTTACATTCAGAAACAGTGAAGATTTTGAAATTGAAATGGATCTGAACCCTCCACTTGAAATAGCAGAAGCTGAAAATTCGACATTGGTAATATCCATTGACGTAGACAGTTGGTTTACCAGTTCAAATGGTGAAACACTGGACCCTAAAGATTCCAATAATACCGAGTTGATTAATGATAACATTGAAAACTCATTCGATGGGTTTGAAGATGATTATGATGATGATTCCGAAGAGTATGAATTTGAAGGTTATGTTGAGTCTGTAGACCTCACAGAACAGACCTTCACCCTGACCAACGGA
>CAYNZY010000073.1:1177-13299 GCA_964401805.1 uncultured Rhodohalobacter sp. | reverse complement strand
TATTCATATAGACTTTCTTAAACCACTACGCACACAAAGGTATTCACAAAGATCAATATGAACTTTCTGCGAAAAACGTCAACCTTATTTAGGCATCAACACCTTGAAGCTTGAGACCTGCAGTCTGTAGCCTGAAGCAGGTTAACTCGTCAGGCGAACCGGCGAAATACACGCCGGAATTCGACAGACGAGGGCTTTAATCCTGAAGCCCGCAACTTGCGGCCTGAATTACGTCTGTTTCTTTTTCTTCTCAGCAGCGGGGAAGAGGATATTGTTCAGGATCAGCCGATAACCGGGACTATTGGTGTGTAAGCTCAGATCTGTCGGAGGGTCCCCAACGCGGTGTGTGTAGTCTTCCGGATCGTGACCGCCATAAAATGTAAATGTTCCGGTTCCGTAATTTCCATGGACATATTTCACCTGATCGCGTCCGGGTGATTCAGCAAGTATGACGGAACTGCTTTTAATTTTATCTCTTTGAAACGCTGTTGCCTGTCCGTAAAAACCGCGAATACTGTTTACGTGATTTTGAGTTAGCATTGTGGGAACCGGATCCCATTTTGCTGAGAAATCAAACAGTGTGAAATAATCGAGGCTTTCACTGATTCTGTTCAAATCCACCTCAATATCTATCGAAGAGTGCTCATATTCGTAGGGATCCGTAATGGCACTGAAATTTTCGAAAGTGAAGGTTTGATCGAAATTGAGCCGATTGTTTACATCCGGCGTCATCGGATCGCCGTCGATTTCTGTTGGGATGATATCCAGCCCTTCTGCCGCCAAAGCGATATCAAACGTATCTGTTGCCGAACACATGGCAAACATAAAACCGCCATTACCCACAAATTCACGTATACTGTGAACAATATCGAGTTTGAGATGACTCACTTTTTCATATCCCAACTCCTCGGCCAGCGTTCGTTTTTCCTGCACCTGATTAATGTACCACGGTGCATTCCGGTACATGCTCCAGAATTTTCCAAACTGACCTGTGAAATCTTCGTGATGCAGATGCAGCCAGTCGTATTCACTTAATTCACCTGAGAGTACTTGCCGGTCGTAGACCGTATCGTAGGGGATCTCCGCATAGTCGAGGACAAGTGTCACGGCGTCGTCCCACGGAAGAGAACCGGGTGGTGTGTATACAGCAATATTGGGAGCAGCCTCAAGATTTACAGCAGCCATATTCACACCCGGATTTTCCACCTCGCTGATGATTTGCGATGCCTGAGACTCCGATATAATGTCAATCTTTACGTTTCTGATCCGGCTCTTTCTTACAATGTCGTGACTTTCTGTGGTAAGAAAACTCCCGCCTCTATAGTTCAGCAGCCACTGGCCGGTTTCCCCTTCATTCAGATGATTAAAAATAATTCCATAGGCCTTCAAATGGTTGGTTTGTGAACCGTCCATTGGTATCAGAACACGATTTTGAGCTACCGATTCCAGGGGGATGAGCCCGATAAACAGTGATATGATTAGTGGAATACTTAAATACTTCATTATAAATACTCGGTTTGAAACTGTTGCAATTTTTCGCGTGCAAAGGATGCGTAAAATCCATCCGGGAATGATAGAATAATCTCTTCAAAAAACTGTTCAGCATCAGCCCTTGAAAAATCCATCTGAACTTCAACATCGAAAAATTCTTGTTCCGGCGTGCGATCTTGGTTTATCGTAATTCTGCCTTTAAAAATTTGTTCAACAAGATGTGCTCGATCCCACATCAACCGTTCAAGCAGGGGGGATCCGGAATTAGACTGAATCTGTTTATCTATTAGCTGCAGCTTAAGAGCGCTGTACTCTTCTGGTAAAGCGGAGGATAGTTCAACCGTCAAATCATCCGTTAGCGTAGCTCCGGGTTCTTGTAGAAGAGGAGACAGCTCCACCAGCGCGCGATCATAATTTCCTGTGTGCAGAGCGTAGACGCCTTCACCAAGGGTATTCAAAACCGAGCCGGTGGTGTCTGCTCTTAAACCGTTTTGAATCCACATGCGAAGCTGCACGGCATCATTGGCGTAATAAGAGTCATTACGCCTTTCCAGTGATCGAAGCTGGATTTCAGCGAACTCAGAGTCACCGGCAAAAAAGTCGGATAGTGCAGAGAAGTAACGTACTTTCTCAGAAAGGTTGGATTCGTCGGTTGCACGATCTGTTCTTGCTAAAAGCTGGCGTGCCAGGCTAAAGTTTTGATCAAAGATGGCAATCCGGCCCTCCGCGTAAAGAGCGTATGGATCACCGGAGCCTGAACTCTCCTGCAATTTTTGAAACCATCGGCCTGCGTTGTCGCGGTTTTTAAAAACATCTAAAGAGAGTTCAACCAGTCTGGATAGTACTCTGTCAGCTTGTTCATATTCGGGGTTCTGTTCAATCAGTTCCCGGGCGTTATTGTAGGAGTTTTGATAGAGCGTGCGGACGGAATCGGGCGGAGTTAAATTGTTCTGCTCTGCATAATTAGCCCATTGCAGATACGTATTGCTAAGTTCATCATACGAGCGGTATCGGGTGCTAACGTTTGTGCTCTCTTTATAGAATTCGTACGCATTTTCCGCGTATTGAAACTGTTTTGCTGAAAGAAAACGGTTCCCCATAGAGAAGAGTGAGTAGACAGTGTACGATGTCTGCTCTTCGTAATAGCGGGCAAAATTGTATGCGCGTTCGTATTGTTGGGTTTCAAGCAGCAGCCAGGAAAGTAGCTGGTAGAGTGAAGAGTACGCTTCATGTGACGGTGACAGATCCAGCATTAAATCTTCAAGCTCAAACGATGCGATATCGTAGAGTTGTTGATCCCTCATCTGAAAAAAACGCTGCTGTACAATAGCCATTTGCCTTGGCGATTCCAGAATTAACTGAAAGTACTCATTTACAGATTCATCAAATCTTCCGGCCTGCATGTAGGTATTGGCAAGTTCATTCAGAAAAAGATTTTGGTTGTTGAGCAGATTGCGAGCCTCAATGTAAGTACGGATTGCTTCATCGTATTCCCGCCGGTTATTCATGGAGGACGCAATGATATAATGGGCCTGTATATTACCATTAGAGCTTTCAAGAGCATCTTGCCACACGTTCAATGCTTCATCCTCTTGCCCTCTCAAATGTAAAATTTCTCCAAGTATTCCTTTGGCTTGAAGGGGCACATTCCCGCGATCGATTTGTTTTCGGACAATTTCTTCGGCCCGATCCAGCTTATTGGTTTGGATCAATGCATCAATCAAGCGGTCAAAAAAGACGAATGATGATGGATTTTGATCGTGCAGGTCACTCAGAATCGGAATAGCCTGCTCATAGTTCTGCTGCTGCATGAGCCGGTTTGCCGTTTGAAAATCCCTGCTTTGAGAAAAGGACAGATCAGCCAACATCAGGGATATAAACAGTATGAGCGGTATTCCTTTTTTTAACATCAGGCGTGGTTAAACAGTTGACTGAAAATTTTTGGGAAATGGTGTTTTACTGCTTGATAAAAAGCGTGCAGTGGAAAGCCGACAACATTATTATAGTCACCTTCAATTTGTTTGACAAACACGGCCCCAAAATCATCTTGTATTCCGTAGGAGCCGGCTTTATCCATTGGACTCCCCGTTTGTACATATTTTTGGATTTCTGATCTCTCTAACGCTCCAAACGTTACTTTCGTCTCTTCAGAGAACGTATGGCTTTTTTCAGCTTTTCCGGCACCGTCAGTTACCGCAAGATATACACCGCTATATACTTCATGAGTTTGGGTGCTGAGGTTTAGGAGCATCTCTTCGGCATCATGTTCGTCTGCCGGTTTACCTAAATACGTACCGTTGATGGTTACAATGGTATCAGCCGCAATGATAAAAGAGTGGGGATGATCGGAAAGTACGGATTCCCCTTTTTGTTGAGACAGTGATTCTACCAACCGGGCAGGAGAGAGACTCTCATCCATAACCTCTTCGATGTCGGAAGGTGAGACCGTGAATGATAGGTTAATCTGTTTTAGTAATTGAGCACGTCTGGGACTGGCGGATGCCAATACGATTTTCATGTTTTATAAATCTCAGTGAAAGAACATTTTTCAGGTTTCCGATATTTGAATAACTTAAACATCGATTGAGCTTATTGAAAGTATTCCTTTTTGATATCTGAAATTTTCAGATTCATATAAAATATAGAATAAGTGATTACTTACATTAAGTTCCGGAGTATTCGAAAAAATAATCACCAAACAAATTGTCAGTATGTCTGGAAGACGGCGAAGTAAAAAAGATAACAAACCGATGCTTTTCACCCCCTTAAACTACAAGTTGATTGGGTTGGGAGTATTGCTGATTGTAGTTGGTTTTACAGCCATGAGACTGGAAAATGAGGTGTATGGTATTATTTCTCTCTATTTTTCCCCTGTTGTAATATTGTCCGGTTACGTTGTAGTGATTTATGCGATTCTCAAGCGCGACCATAAGCTCGAAGAGTCATCAACTAAATCAACTTCGTAACCATTTTGGACAGGCTCATAAACTATCTATTCTGGATCATCGTCATTTTCCTTTTCGTGTTGGAAGGGAAACTGAATGATCATTTGCTGATACTCACCGGTTTGGGCCTGTCGGTAACCATTGCCTACCTCTCTTTTTTCTTTAACTGGATCACCCTGGATGCTACAAAGGCGGTTATTATACTGGGTACCATAACTTTCGGTTTTGGCGGAATGTGGCCCGCACTTGCTTTGATTTTCTTTTTTCTGAGCAGCAGCCTTATTACCCGCAATAAGCGACTGGATGGGGTTGTGAATGGTTCTGTCCCTCTCAGATCCGCAGATCCGCACCACATTAGCAGAAGAGACGGCTACCAGGTATGGGCCAATGGATTTTGGGTGGCTGTTTTTTGCCTGGCTTGGTTTCAGTTCGAACTGGATATTCTTTTAATCGCTGTATATGGAGCTATCGCGGCCGCTACGGCTGATACCTGGGCAACTGAGCTGGGCACCAGAATTAAAGGGGGCACGCGACTTATAACCACATTTAAAAAAGTTGAACCCGGAACAGATGGCGGTATCAGTTTTACAGGTACATTGGCATCTGCCTTTGGAAGTATAGCGGTAGCTTCTCTGCTGTTGATTATGCCGGATCCTTATGAGCTTAATATTGCAATTGTGGTAGCAGCTGCCGGTTTCGCAGGTTCTATTGCCGACTCATATATGGGCGCAATTTTTCAAACTCAAAATATCCAGCTGTTCAAATCGGAAAGAATGGCTGGAAAGGACGCCATGGTGAAAAACTGTTTAGTAAATTGGCTGGCCACCGGTATGGGTGGTTTCATTACACTAATAACGATTAAAATAATAACTCTATGAAGTGGTATAAAAAACTGCATTGGCAAATTATCATCGGAATGGTTCTGGGACTTATCTGGGGGCTGTTTTCGAGTGTAGTCGGTTTAAACGAGTTTACAAGCGACTATATCCGGCCTTTTGGTGATATATTTATCACACTCTTGAAACTGATTGCAGTTCCGCTTGTACTTGCTTCACTTGTGGTTGGCGTTTCCAATCTAAATGATATGTCGCAGCTTTCCAGAATGGGAGGAAAAACGATTGGCATCTATTTGGTGACTACTACACTGGCCATTACAATCGGTCTGGGTATTGTTAATGTTATGCAGCCCGGAAAAGCGCTCCCTGAAGAAACCCGAACAAGCTTGATGGAAAGCTATGGAGGGTCCGTGGAGGGGCGTGATGAAGCTGCCCGTGAGCTATTGGACCGCAGTCCGTTAGACTTCTTTGTTGATATTGTTCCGGAGAACTTCTTTGAGGCTGCCTCCGATAACTCGAATATGCTTCAGGTGGTTTTCATTGCCATTTTGATAGGCATCGGAATTGTAAATATTCCAGTTCAAAAAGGGCAGGTGTTGATTAACGTCTTCGAGTCATTAAATGACGTGATCATCAAGATCGTGGATCTGATTATGAAGACAGCCCCCTACGGTGTTTTTGCGCTGATGGCTGTTGTGATTGTAGATCTGGCCGGTGACGACTTAAGCCAGGCCCTTACGCTGCTTAGTGCGCTTGGGTGGTATACACTGGCAGTGATAATCGGACTGTTTTTGCACGTGATGATCGTATACTCGAGTTTATTTAAAATATTCAGTCAGATGAAGTTAAGAGACTTCTTTAAGGCGATACAACCGGCTGTACTTCTGGGTTTTAGTACCAGTTCAAGTGCAGCCACGCTTCCGGTTACGATGGAGCGCGTGGAGAAGAATCTTGGCGTTGATGAAGAAGTTTCCAGTTTTGTATTGCCGGTTGGTGCTACAATCAATATGGACGGAACCAGTCTTTACCAGGCAGTTGCAGCCGTATTTATCGCTCAGGCTTTAGGGATGGATCTATCGATTGCGCAGCAGCTTACTATTGTATTGACCGCAACCCTTGCATCGATCGGTGCTGCCGGAGTTCCGGGAGCCGGAATAATCATGCTGGTTATTGTACTTCAAACCATTCAGGTACCGATAGAGGGAATTGCATTGATTCTCGGGGTTGATCGTATTCTGGATATGGTTCGAACGGCTGTTAATGTGACGGGTGATGCGGCGGTAGCGGTAGCAGTTGCACATACAGAAGGGAAATTGGGTGCCCTTCACTTTGATGATGAGGATATCAAACCCTAATAAATTTCAAGCTTTAACCACTAAATGTTTTTACAATTTGCAGGCAATAATTTATGGTTAAAGAGCATTTTAGGGTCTGATTCTGTCTGGGTCCGGGAGTGTAGTTCATAGTGTTTTACAGAAAGAACACATGATAATTTTCATATACCCCGGAACAATAGGTTAAGAATTGATATCAACATGTATGGTTATTAACTGAATGATCTCTATGGTACTATTCGTTACAATATTTGCATCACTTTCCCTTATTACGTCTGAGCCTGATACATCTGCGACTTATGATGAGAAGCTGCAGGATGGTATTGAGGCTTTCTACAATACGGAATGGGAAGAAGCTGAGAGTCTGTTTCACGAGTTAATGGATGAAAATGAGAATGACCCTCAGCCACATTTCTTCTATTCGATGATGCCATTTTGGGAGTATTTCTTTGTTGACCAAAATGAAGAGCTGGCTGACGAATTTCTAAGACGGTCAGAAAAAGCTGTGAATCTCAGTGAACAAAAATTGGACCGCTCGCCCAATGACACAACGATGGTGCTTCTTTTGAGTGGTCTGCACGGTTACAGGAGTCTGGTCGCGGCAGGAGAGAGTAATTACCGGGTTGCAATCCGAAGCGGAATGACCGGATTCAGTTATACCCGCAAACTTCTCTCTCTGGATACAGACCGGCCTGATGCCAGAATTGGCAGAGGAATGTTTTACTACATGCTGGGAAGTGTTCCATCCGAATTGAAGTGGGCTACGAACATGGCCGGACTAAAAGGTGATATGGAGCAGGGGTTTGAAGAGCTGAAAAAGGCTGCGGAAAGCGATAGTTATGTAAGCAATGATGCCATCATGCTCCTGATGTACCTGTATAATAAAGAAGAGCGATATGAAGAGGCACTGAGTTATGCGGAAAAACTGACAGAGCGTCTGCCTAAAAACATCATTTTTAAATTTAAAAAAGCTGAAATTTTAGAAAACTCCGGCAATAAAGATCAAGCGAGAGAGTTATTTGCAGAGATTGCTGAAAGTAATCATCAACGGTTGTCTACTTTAATTGCGAAAAGCAAAGTAAAGGTAGAGCAACTCACAGATTTAACACAAAATTATTAGAATAAGCCGCAAACTTTTCTGTTTTAATTCCTATTTTTGTTAAATACTATAGTAAGGAAATCGATAATCACTTAACCGCCTATGGGGAAACCGCTACAGAAGGGAATTATTTTAGTTCTGTCTCTATTTCTGGTCTTTTCTTTGCTCTTTGTACCGGCAACTCATGCACAGGTTGCAATGGAGGATGATCGAGGGCTTGAGATTGTTTTCAGCGCATCCGGTTCCCTTGTACAAACCCAACTTTTACAGCTCACACCGGAGGATTTAACCAGCTTTTACAGCAACACCGGGGAAGCTTTATCTATAACAGAATGGGATGCTCGTTCAGATCAATCCGGTCTTTTCTACATTCAAAGTGGAATTGAAGGTTTTGCAATCGGTGGTTTAAAACCGGAAAACTCTCCCTCAAATCGTCTCTTCTACTTAAATCTTCAAAATAGAACTTCTTCTCAGCTGGATGGCATGCAGATTGTATTTGATATGCTTTTCCCATCATCATCATCAGACAATCAAGACTATTCACTACAGCTTCGGTACAAAATTCAAGGGCAATCATGGACGGATGTTCCCGGTGCTTTAGTAAATAGTTCAATGCTGCGCGGTGACGATAACGATGATGAATGGAGTTCTTTTTCGATTCAGACCTCTTTAGACGGAATTTTGTTGAATCGGGATGAAGCTATTGAATTTGAGTGGGTGATGAACTCAACATCTGCAGAGGCAGAGAATATAACTGTTGCATTTCAACAGATTGGATTCTTTCCGGATATATTCACACCCGAATCCATCGATCGGGGGGATTTAATTGTCTCTGAAATATTGCCCTCAACGAACATTCGCGGTGAAGCATTTGAGTTTGTTGAGATCTACAATCCTACCGAAAGCGTGAAAAATTTGAAAGGACTGGAGGTTCGTACACAGACCGGATCACTCACAATTCGATCTGAATTTCAAATCGAGGCGCACACTCTGGCCGTGCTGGTATCCGGGGAAAACTCACAGGATTGGGGTACAGACCAGGTGTACCGGTATAACCATTCACTGCTCTCGGACAATGCAGGATATGTTGAACTTTATCTTGGTGAAAAAGAGTTGGCTAAAGCTACCTTTGAAAGAGCAAATGAAGATCGGTCTTTAGAACTTGATCGTATTGCCAATGCTTTTGATGGATATTCCAGTCTACAAAATTTCAGGCCTTCCAATACACCGTTTTCGGGTACTGTTTCTGCTACACCCGGAAGAGAGGGAACTACCCAAAAATTGTATTCTAAAGAAATTGATGCAAACGGCTGGCATTTTATCTCCCCTCCCGGATTACTCGATATGCGGTTGAGCCGGTTAAATCCGCAACAGATTCAAATACTTGAAAAAGGCGAAAATCTATCGAATGAATTGGAAGTAAACGAACCATTATTCGTCTTTTTTGAAAGTGAAAGAGAACGAAATATTTATTCAAACCAAACGGCTCAAACGGCACTGAATGATGGATTTCCAATTTCAGGTACTGCATCAAAAATAATTACGGCACCCGGCGATCAACCGTTTACTCTGGATCGTTTGACCGATGAACAAGGGCAGAAAATTTCTCCTGCTTATCTATATTGGAACAGTTCAAATCAGCGTTTCCAGCTGCTGCACAATAATACTGATCTGGTTAGCAGGTGGACTCCTTTGATTGTACATGAATCTGCTGAACTTCCATCTGAGATGTCTTCAGAAACCGGGACTGTACAGCAAGGTGTTCAATTGGATCGAATGGTATCCTTCAAGCTATTTGAAATTACACGGGATGGATCAAAACAGGAACAAGATCAAAGCATAGTTGGCTTTTTAAGAGAGGGGCGCGGTCAGTCTGACAACAGGTACGACTTACCTAAACTTTTACCGGTTTCGGTAGAAGAACGTCTTCCAAATGATATAAACATGCTTCACCTATCGTCTGCAGCCGGATCAAACAGAGCGAATAGCTTTATACATGTTCCGTACGAATTGGATCAGGAGTATGAATTTGGCGTAGGGGTAACTTCCACAGACAGAACCTACCAGGCGGTGCTGGATTGGTCAGAAATTAATGATATTCCGGATGAGTGGATTTTGACTTTGACAGATAACCTGACAGGGCGTGAAATTGATATGAAAGAGCAGACCGAATATGAATTCAGGTTAAATGGTTCTGATAACGGACTCAAAGATAAAGAGGTTGAGCCCGGAACCATCGTGCCGTTCAATCCTGTGAATGACGAACGTTTTACGGTTACAATGAAGCCATTTGAATCGGCGATTGGTACAAGCCAAGAAGAAGAGAGGCCGGGGAGTGTCGAATTGCGTCAGAATTACCCAAATCCGTTTAATCCATCCACCAATATTGTGTTTTATCTGCCCGAACAGCAGCCTGTAAGGATAGGAGTGTATAATATTGTTGGACAGCAAGTAGCCTTGCTTGCTGATGAGAGTCTTGGCTCCGGGGAGCATGTCATCTCGTGGAACGCCTCAGAAATGCCGAGTGGTGTTTATATTGTACAGCTGGAAGTGGGGAGTCGAATTTTTACAAGAAAAATTACATTGATTAAGTAAAGGTCTTGTGAAAACGAACGCTCAAATCCTTTTTTGTTTGCAATATGTTACATGTAGCAACTCTACATTGGCATTTTCGTCACAACAAGAATATCTTACAAAGAGTTATTACATTAATTACAATAAAATAAATAACAGCAAAACTATTCATGCAGTTTAAATCAGCTCAGGGCGTAGAAGTACCTGAAATTGGCTTGGGGACTTACAAACTATTCGGTAAAGAGTGTAAAAAAGTTGTAACTGATGCGTTAAGCATTGGATATCGACACATCGATACTGCCCAGATGTATAAAAACGAAAAAGAGATCGGTGATGCCATTCAGTATTCGAATGTGCCAAGAGAAGACATTTTTCTAACAACCAAGATCTGGCATACAAACCTTGCGCACGATGATGTTCTTCAAACCGTAGAGGAGAGTCTTTCAAATTTAGAATCTCACTATGTAGATCTACTCCTTATCCACTGGCCCAATAATCAATATTCGCTGGAAAAAACGCTGGAGGCGATGCTTGTACTTCGCGACCAGGGAAAGGCAATGAATATTGGTGTCTGCAATTTTCCACTTGGAATGACAAAAGAGGTACTTGAGGAACTCAGGATCCCAATTTTTACGAATCAGGTAGAATTTCATCCCTTTTTAGAGCAGTTCGACCTGTTGGACTATTCATACGATAATGATTTTCTGATAACGGCTTACAGTCCGCTTGCTCAAGGCAAAGTGATGGAGAATGAAACTCTACAAGAGATTGGTGAGGCCTATGGAAAAACTCCCGCACAAGTTGCCCTGAGATGGCTGATTGAGCAGGAGAATGTAATTGCCATTCCTAAAGCGTCGTCCAGAGAACATCTGGAGAATAATATTGACATCTTCGATTTTGAACTGGAAGATGAGCATTTTCAAGCCATCGATGATCTTGAAAAAAATCATCGTTTAGTGAACCCATCATTCGCCCCCGATTGGACCAAATAGCTCATCAGGGTTAAGGAACGATAGCAGACGTAAAATTTTTCTAAAGTTGAGATATATCAACAATTAAGAAAATTTTTTACATGCTAAAACGATCCGATTATTTCATATTGGCAGCTGCACTGGTGTCTATGTTTCTCTCCATATTTCTGTGGTTTTGGGGAAATCAAGACGCAGGTTTATTCGTAGGAATTTGGGTGCCGTCTATACTCGGTTTTGGTGCCTATTTCAAAATCCTAAAATATAGAGGCCGATCATGAATGTACCGTTTCTTTTTTCTTCAGGCATTATCGTGGTTATCCTATTTGTGATAGGGCTGATCTATACATTTAAAGAGTTTAAAGAGATGGAGGATCATCCGGATGATTATCGGAGAGACCGACCTGATGAACCTGAAATTGTTGATAAGTAGTAAGTATTGAAGTTGAATTGGGGGCACATCAGTGGGTCAGGTGACCATTACACTTGATTCATTGTCAGGGAGAATTAAAGTAGATCAATCAAGTCTATCATTTCTAAGGAATCCACAGCTCTGAAAGAGCGAGAAGAACATAGCCCCAGGTTCAGCAAAGCGTAACCTGGGGATCTCAGTTGCAAAACAAAAAATCCGCCGAACAGAGAGCTTTGATAGGTCAAACAAAATAAAGTTGAGGCGGTACCACTCCTGACCATATTTTCAGATTAAAACACATTTCATTCTGCGAATTTTCATCTAAAGAGTAGGCGCTGGATTATTTGTAATTCATCATTTGGTCGAAACAGATGAATACAATCAAATCCATTATTGTTCTTGAATCATAGCTCTGAAAGAGCGAGAAGAACATAGCCCCAGGTTCAGCAAAGCGTAACCTGGG
>CAYNZY010000073.1:0-1077 GCA_964401805.1 uncultured Rhodohalobacter sp. | reverse complement strand
CGAACAGAGAGCTTTGATAGGTCAAACAAAATAAAGTTGAGGCGGTACCACTCCTAACCATATTATCAAAAATTCGCGTTTGATTTTGAGACACTTCTTCAACCGATCAGGCTCCCCGATGTACGAATTGATCAAAGGAATTCATACCCAATACGAGACAGATGAGGCTATCGGTAACTTCTCATCATTTTTGAACAGTGTTTGAATGAGCCGCTCACCTTCCTGTTTCGTTTCCAAATAGATCCGATCACCCTGAACACTTTCTGAGAGATATTGAATCTCCATTTCCCGGCAAGATGTATTCTCCTCCCGCAAATACCCGGTCATCCAATCGATGTAGCGAACATTATTAACATGATCATTCATATCCAGGTCGTTTAACCCCACAACGGTAATAAATTTTGAATCATCAGGTGTTAACGGTTTGATCGGATCCTTCTTTGGCATAATCGTGTGCTCCTTATCTTTCACTCCCAATTCAGATATTTCCGGGGGCGTACGAACCGGCCGTTTCGATTTCATGTCCAATACCATCCATTGACTGATTGCATGAGCCAAAAGGGTCCCTGAGTCTGATCTCAATTCATAATCACGAAAAGCACGGAGACCATCGCCGGCAGAGGGCCAGGTGGTCACCTCAACACCTTCCCACCGTTTAGGGAGTTTCAGCACGTTCACGTGCATTTTGTAAAGAACCCAGGTCAATCCCTTTTCGTGGAGCTGGGATATATCAAAATTCAGATGATTTGCGTGGATACCCGCAGCCTCCTGGAAATAGTTGCAGATGGAGGAGAAGGTAGCTTTTTCATTCCGGTCAACCTCATAGGAGCGGACCTTGAAGGGGACGGTGTAGATTTTGTCCATGATGAATGGTTTTGTAACAGGTTATTCTGTCAAAATCATAACATAAGAATTTTGTTGCTGGGATTTTGGGTTGTTGTCTGAATTGATAGTCAAAGCTAAAGTTAGATTAAACCCCGTTCGGGGTTTCTCCATTACACGTACCATTTAAACCTGCATTTCATACAGGGCTAATGACATTCATCCGCCTAAGGCGGATTCATTGTTTGCACAGAG
>CAYNZY010000072.1:13499-13580 GCA_964401805.1 uncultured Rhodohalobacter sp. | reverse complement strand
CCTCCAAACCTTGTCCTGCCTCTGAATACTCGACTGTCAAGTTGTTTGAGTACAGACCAATACATTGAATCAAGTGTTGTA
>CAYNZY010000072.1:5708-13489 GCA_964401805.1 uncultured Rhodohalobacter sp. | reverse complement strand
TTCCCAAAGTCGTCAGACGAGAGCACCCCCTCGACGGTCGAATGGAATTACCTCCAAACCTTGTCCTTCCTATGAATACTCGACTGTCGAGCTGGTTTAGCAATAGAAAAAGAAGCAGAAAAAAATTCAGCGTTGCAACATGAAACTCGTCCGACGACTGAACATTTGTAGCTCATAGCATAACCTTTCCCTAAGTCGTCAGACAAGTTGGGAAGCTTCCTCCTCCCCACTCTTAAAAATAGCATCGATCACTTTCATATTGGCGACGGCATCTTCCAGAGGAGTGGGTACGGCTGTGTCATTGAGAATTGATTTGTTAAATGCATCAACCTGGAGCCGGTATTGATCAACGGCTTCAGTTTTTATCAATTTACGCTCTCCGTTTTTTGTGAAGTAGATATGAGCAGCCCGGTTGCCCTGTGGGTTAAATGGCTTTTCAACTTCAATCAAACCGTCCGATCCAAAAACCAAAACCCGCTGATGGCTCTCAATTTTTGTTGAACAGGTAAATGTTGCTGTTTTGTCTCCAAATGAAAGGATTCCTGAGGCTTTACGGTCAACACCAAAGCCGGGATCTATATCAAGTTTTCCGTATACGCGATCAGGCTCTTTGCCAAACAGTAATCTGGAGACCGAGATACAGTAGCATCCAATATCCATCAAACCGCCCCCTCCCATATGTGGCCGGTTCCGGATGTTTTCAGGATCGTCATTATAATAGGTAAATACGGAATGAATGGACTCGAGCGTACCAATTTCACCTTTGCTGATTAAAGAAAGAATTTCCTCCCATTGCGGATGAAACCTGTACATAAAGGCCTCCATGATTTTGAGGTCAGGATATTCGCGGGTTTTCTGCAAAAGCGAATCCGCTTCACTACTGTCCATGGCAACCGGCTTTTCACAAAGCACATGCTTGCCCGCTTCCATCGCTTTGATCGTCCAAGGCACATGCAAATGATTGGGAAGCGGGTTGTATATCGCATCTATCGATTCATCGGCAAGCATCTCTTCATAACTGCCATAACTTACCGGTATATTCAATTTCCCGGCTATCTCCGCAGCTTTTTGGCCATCTCTTGACGCAATCGCGTGGACCATTCCGGTTTCACTTTTCCGGATCGCCGGGATAAGATGCTCCACCCCGATTTTTGCTGTACTTAAAATTCCCCATCTTATTAGCCTCATATCCGGATTGATTTAGTTACCAGTATTTAACGGTGATTTTATAATTCATTATTTGTCTGAAATGCTCTCATGGCTTGTCCGATCACAAAAGGAACCAGACTCATCCCAAGCAACAGTAACCATCCGGTCTGACCCGGATCACTCGTGCCAAGCAGATCGGATAAACCGGGCAGGTATACAGCAGCGAGCAGCAGAACAATACAGAGCAGAATGGATCCGGACACATAGCGATTTCTTATAATCTCGTTTGATAAAAACCGGCTTCCGGGACTCCGCAGATTAAAAACAAACCACAATTTTCCAAAGGCCAAAGTCAGGAATGAAATCGTTACGGCCTGATCCTGATCAAATCCAAACTGATAAATAGCCAGAGCCAGTGCAACCAACACGCTTACAGAAATAATGAACGACCATCCTGCAATCGAAAGCCAGTGCTCTTTCGTGAGAACAGGTTCGTTTTTCTGATGAGGCTGTTGATTCATAATACCCGGTTCACCGCTTCCCATTCCCAAAGCAAGTGCAGGAAATACGTCTGTGATCACATTCAAATAGAGAATCTGCAGAGGCAACAAGGGCAGCGGGAAGAAGAGAAATCCGCCAATAATGGTAGCTATGGTTACAGCAAGAATTTCGGCAACATTCGTGCATAACATAAACATCACGGCCTTGCGGATGTTTTCAAAGATAATGCGTCCATACCGAACAGCAGAAACGATGGTTTTGAATGCGTCGTCCAACAGCACCATATCTGAAATCTGGCGTGCAGCATCTGTACCGCGCTGTCCCATTGCCACTCCGATGTCTGCTTTTTTCAGCGCCGGTGTATCATTGATTCCGTCCCCCGTCATCGCCACCACATTACCTTCGTTCTGCATCATTTTGATAAGATGCATTTTTTGGGTTGGGCTTACACGTGCAAAGATATTGGTGCCAATCATCTTCTCACGTTCAGAAGTAGCTATTTTATCTGGATCTTTTAAATCTTTTCCATGAACCACAGTCGGACTCTCTTCTTCCGTGATTCCTGTCTCTTTGGCTATGGCGGATGCGGTCGGTGCCTGATCTCCTGTTACCATAATCACCCGAATTCCCGCAGACTGACACTCACTGATAGACGGCCCTACATCGTCCCTTGCAGGGTCGAGCAGACCAATGAGTCCCAAAAAGCGGAGCTCTTCATAAGGTTCAGCATCCTTGCTTTTTACTTTTTTGTCGGCCACCGCCAGAAGACGTAGCCCGTTTTCAGCTAATTTTTCAGACTGTTTCAGCCACCTGTTTTTTTCTTCTTCCGTAAGCGGTTCATCTGAATCGAGATTCGGACCAATGATGGTTGAACAAACTTCCAATAACTTTTCAGGAGCTCCTTTTACCGCCACCTCAATATCTCCGTTACTTTGATGATAGGTAGCCATCATCATGGTATCTGAGTCGAAAGCTTCCTCTCTGATCTCCTTCTTCTTCTCAATTAGTTTTTCCCGACGCAGATTCATCAACAATCCGGCGCGCAAAAGTGCCGTTTCTGTAGGGTCGCCTTGCTCCTCCTCGGCTTCAAGATCGTCGTCCTCATCTATAATGGTGGCGTTATTGCACAATACCCCCACCTCAAGAATTCGTCTGAAAATTTCATCTTCTCTCTTCTGATCTTCTTTCCCTGCATCCTCCGCTTCCTCCAAGCTGAACTTACCGGAGGGTGCAGCAACGGTATGAACCGTCATGTTGTTTTCTGTAAGCGTACCTGTTTTATCGGTAAAGATAATATTCGTTGCCCCCAGAGTTTCCACTGCCTGCAGCTTGTTAATCAGGGCGTTCTTTTTGGCAAGCAGGTGCATACCACGGGCAAGGGCAATGGTGGTTACGATTGGCAATCCCTCCGGTATAGCAGCAATTCCAAGTGCAATCGATGTCTCGATCATAATCCGTGGGTCCTGCCCAACGATAAATCCGACTGCTGCAATTAAAACAGCGATCCCAATCGTGATCCATGCAAGTTTCTTTCCCAGATTGTCCAGCTTTTTCTGCAGTGGAGTAGCACTTTTTTCCGCGCTCTCGGCAAGTTCGGATATTCTGCCGAGTTCTGTATTCATTCCGGTGCCCGTCACAATTCCAAGCCCGGAGCCGTCCGTCACCACAGTTCCCTTGAATGCCTTGCACGCCTGTTCTGCAAGAACACTGTCAACGTCTACTGCTTCCGTCTGTTTTTGAACCGGGACCGATTCTCCCGTAAGGGCTGATTCATTGATTTGCAGACTATTGGATTCAATAATCCGGATATCTGCGGGCACCAGATCACCGCTTTCAAGAACAATGACATCACCCGGTACAAGCGATTCGGTATCCGTTTCTTCTTCTGTACCGTTTCTCCGAACCCGTATCTTATCTTTATGAATATGGCGCAGAGCTTCCATGGAACGGGTCGCCTTCAGCTCGGTAAAATAACCGATCAGTGTATTGACCAAAAGAACAGCCAAAACAGCAATTCCCTCCGCAAGGTGCTGAAATGCAAAAGCAATTATTGCAGCGAACAGCAGAACAAGAATGACGATACTTTTGAACTGATCAATCAGGATCTTTACTCTGCTCCGCTTCTTTACCTCACGAAGTTGATTTAGACCAAATTTTTGTTTCCTATCGCGATAGAGTTCTCGGGACAGACCTGATTCAGCATCACTCTCAAGGGATTCAAGCGTCTCTTCTACTGACTTGCAGTGGTAGTCTTGATTGTAGTTCTCGTTCATTCGATTGATTGTAAGAATAAACTTGAAGGCACTTTTAAACTATGCCCTTAACAATAAACTACAACAGATTTTCCAATGAAGACAACCTAAAGATTATCGCAAGCCGTATCCTTTATTTTCTTATGTATTTTTAGAATCTGACTGACCATTTAAATATATATTCAGGCGCGATAAAACTGAAAGGATGAGTTGCTTACTCACTCAAATATTCAAATGTATCTACCAT
Organism: uncultured Rhodohalobacter sp.; assembly: GCA_964401805.1. GTDB lineage: Bacteria > Bacteroidota > Rhodothermia > Balneolales > Balneolaceae > Rhodohalobacter. The sequence goes on along the minus strand of CAYNZY010000072.1, from coordinate 9,340 downwards.
TTTGTATTTGGGATCTCCTCTCATAAAATCCCTGAAAAATGCAGTATGGCTAGCTCCCATAAGGATGAAAACCCTGTCATCTCTACTCAGATCAAGACGGTTCAGGTTCGAATACATCCTTAAATTTCGCTGATAGTATTTTGCCGCTTCATCCGCTCCCTCAAAACCATCTTCGGTACCGGCATGGGTTAGCATATCTGCATTCACCGCAATCAGAAAATTCAGGTATTCATCACTGTTCATTAACTCCAGTTTTTTCTGAAGACTCAGCGTATCTTCGTTCATATCTATGGATGGATAAAAACTGAAAGGATCCTCGTAGTAACGGTCGTGAAGTTCCGGATCAATCTGATTGTCGATTTGCATACCAACACGGTAATTATAGTTCATTTTATGATCGATACCGTAGATCCGCTCCGTCCCACTCAATCGCCCAAGTTCATAGGCTAGCAACTCAACCTCAGAGGGGTTTTCGAATGACATCTCCGGATTTTCTATATACTGATGATACACTTCCTGAATAGATTCGTTTTCCTGTGGTTGATGTTCCACAATGATCACGGTAGGATTAAACTCCGCAAGCTTCCTGGCAACCTGATGAACCCGTTCCTGATTCTCGCGGTCATGTTCATCAAATTCCGTAGAATTGGCATCATTGGTAAACCCCATATGAAACGTGCCAAAATTCAGAACCTCAATCTTGTCATCTTCAGAATGATCTAATTGAACGTTTTGAGCTAAAACGCTCGGATTGTCGGGTTGAAATAAAATGAAAATTATCGTTCCAAGTAGAAAAATAACCTCTTTAAGATACTTCATATCGAAATGACTTTTATTTGTGATTCTCTTGTCTGTTAAACCTGGATCAAGATGACTCACCATCCTGATCCCTGTCTATTGCACCTTACGAAATTTACTTTCAATCGTTACATGCGTCAAAAGACTCAATATTATCGCACTTATAGAGTCCAACCGTTTTGCCTCTTAACTCCCGGCATTGATAAATCGCCCTTTTCATCGCATTATTTTAAAAAAATACATCTGAATTTAGCTCTCTCTACAAGCTGTCTGATCTTTAAAAACCAGACATCCCTCCTCATATCGAACTTCAAGTTTATTCCATGGCTCCCTCTGCTGAACACCGCTATAAATTCTTTCTTCCGTTGGAATCAGAACAAAGGTTGGCCAAGGTCCGCTCAAATTCTCTTTGAACGTTTCATTTTCATTCCAGATGAGGTTCCAGTACTGATTCCAGTTTTCGAATTCAGCATAGACGAATGTAGTCCACGGGCCTGAATCATGAAAACGGCTGCCCGGTCTATTTGCAAATGTACCAACCACGTGCAATGAGTCCAGATTTCCAATTTGATGAATCCTGCGCAAAAAGGGCTCAGTAACAGAAACCGGTTGTTCTTCTGAGCCTATTATACCCGAAAGTGCCTCTTCTTTACCATCCCTGAGCCTATCCATTGCTACGCGAACTCTACCATTCAGTTTTTTAAACCTAACCTTCTGTTCTGCATCATGATTATACATCAGGTCAAAAAGAGTCTGCCCTGTCAGTTTTGCCACCAATCTTGTGTCATCCGCAGTAAGCTCCAGCTTTCCACCATCAAGGTGATAGACTCCTTCTCTTTCCTGAGCCGTCATTGGATTTGCCAACTCGTTCATATCTACCAGCGGTGGCATCACAAAGGTAGAGTCGAACGCTGCAGCCAGAATATTGACACCTTGGTTTGCCGCAGGAAACATGGAAGTATTTCCCTGTATGTAAAAGAAAAGGTCAAGGTCGGGCAGCCACACAAAATCGGCTTCAAAAATGCGGTTACTGCCGCTGTGAGTTATCACCTTGCCCCACCGGTCGTGTTCGTATACAACCCAGCCATATCCGTAATCTGAATATCCGGTATTCTCTGACACATATCCTGTTGTCCAGCGATTAACTACTTTCTCATCCAACACGCCGCGACCCTGAACGGTTTTCAACCAGGTATACATGTCATCAACCGTAGTGAGCAGTCCGCCATTGGCCCGGTAGTGCCAGCTTGGTCCACTTTCTACCTGACCAGTCTGATAGCGTTTTTCATGAATCTCTCCCCACCTTTCTCCCTGCCTGTATCCTATGGCCAATCTCTTTGAATCCCAGTCCGGCAGAAAGTAACCGGTTTCCTTCATACCGGCAGGCAAAAGCAGCTCTTCACGTAAAAATTCTTCATAACTTTTACCGGACACCTGTTCCACAATCATGCCGAGCAGTGAGTAACCTGTATTTGAATATGCATAATCTGATCCCGGATTAAATTGCAGTGATTCACTCGAAAGGCGTTCCAGATAGGTCTCAACGTCTATTGGTTCCTCGTCCGGACCGATGCCTCCCGGCATACCTGAGGAGTGAGTAAGTAGCTGGTGTATGGTGATTTCCCGCATCTCTTCGGAAAGCGGATCCAGATATTCTGAGATCTCATCGTCTACAGAAAGCGCTCCGCGACTTTCCAGATGCAGGATAGCAGCTGCGGTAAACTGTTTCGTAATGGAACCGTTTGTCTGAATGATGTCTGGTGTATAGGGAAGTCGCGCTTCCCGATTTGCGTATCCATATCCTTTTCTCAGGATGATTTCTTCCCCTTCGCTGACTATAATCGCACCGGAAAATCCAAATGCTTCGATAGCTGAAAGATATCGGTCAATGTTCAGACCCTTTTGGGATTTTTCATCTACCCATTCAACAGCCTGTGGAACTGCATCTCCGGCAGACAATGAATCACTTTCATTATTAGAATAGTTACAAGAATTAAATAATAAAATGAACAATAACATTAGGTTGGAATAAAATTTTTTCATCATAGAATTTTTTAAAGAGTTTGAAAAAATGATACTTCTGTAGTAGTGGATTGAAAGTCAAAAACACTGCTGATTTTTTTTGGAATACTTATGATTTCAATCTGGGTATAGCTCAATTTCCTTTCACATCATCTCATTGAGAGACACAATTACCGTTGTAAACAGTGTTTGATAAAGAACAGATTAAATGACACCCATAAAGAACGGAGAAAACCTGCGTTGTCTTTAAATCAAATACCGGATCTTGATACAGAAAATTGAGGAGGGTTGATAAATCAGTACTAAGGAGCGTTAATTACAATACTGCTTGTAGGGGGTGAGATGTTGAAACTGTGTATGAATAAAACACCGAGGTCTAATAAACGAGTGCTTTTATTCGGTGAAATTTTTAGATGCCTGAAAAGAGTAAAACCATCAATAGCAGGTATTTCTACATAAGAAATGGTATGAGAAACTGTCTGTTTCAGGACCGCTAAACTGCCTTTTTCGGTGTGTGATTCTTTCTTACTCTCCGTTTCTTTTACAGAGACCTCATAGTCATTGTTTTGTGTATTCGGGTCTTCATCAACAGGCAGGCTTTGGTCAACAGCGATTTCACTATGTGAAAAAGGTTCAGAATTTATCTGAAGATCAGGTGGCAAGACATCTTGAGTGGAAATCGCTTGAATCGGATTCCAAGTATAGGTAATGATCCCTATCAGCAGAAAACCGACATAAATGAATGGACGGATATATTTATTGGAAATATTCATTTCTATAAATAAGAAGCAAAAGAATCACATTTCCAACTT
>CAYNZY010000072.1:0-5608 GCA_964401805.1 uncultured Rhodohalobacter sp. | reverse complement strand
CTACAACTACTTTACCCATTCAAATCACTCTATTACATCTTTGAATGTTGCAGATGTCGAAAGTGATTTTCATGTGAGATTTCTACATCGTTCATACATCAGCCACTCTTGATAAAATCAGTAGGCGTCTGCCCTGAGCTTGAAGCAACACTTAATGCAGTCACGGTAACCAGTATTAGTCCCAACCCAACGAGCTGAGAAACAGCCAAACTTTCATTTAAAACCCAGACACCAAACAGTGATGCGGTAACCGGCTCAACCATAGCCATGATGGATGCAACGGCCGGAGCGGTCCAATTGAGTCCGATGATATAGATAATGAACGATAAACCCGCTCCTAATACGCCCAGTGCTACAAATAGTGGCCAATCTTCTGTACTTAAAACATCTATGACTCCTTCAGTACCGGCCGGCCAGATCAAAACAAGGGCAAGTACAGCGAACGCGATTGTGAGTATCGCCTGAGGACTTCCGTGCGGAGCAGCATACTTGAAGCCGAAAATGAAAAGTGCATAGGACATCCCGGCAAGAAGTCCTGCCCCAATACCAAGTAGTGTGATTCCCTCTGCACGTACGTCATAAATTTGTGTCAACAGTACAATACCCACCATCACCACCGCGATTGCGGTCAACTTCAAAGTAGTCGGTTTCTCCAGCCCTAACACGAATGAGACGAGATAGACAAAAACCGGGGCGCAGTACATCAGGGTAGCTGCTACAGCAACACTCCCCTCCTCGATACTCAAAAAGTAGAATCCGAAGTTACAGGCAACGCCCAGCCCCGCTACTGCTGACCAGAACCATAACCGATAGCTTCCCAATCCACTGCGATCCGGTTTCACCATTAGCCAGACAAGGACGAACAGCAGTCCGATTGCGCCGCGATAGAATGAAACCACAAAAGCATCCCATCCATCGGCGATAAGAATACCGCCTATCCCGCCTGAAAGACCCCAGAATAGAGCCGCCAGCAGAACAAAAGCGGTAGACGTGTCAAATATTTGACTCGGCCTTTTCATTAGAAATAAAATGTTTACCATCGCTGTTCAAGTCACTAAACTGAACCATCAAAGCTAATTTGAATAACCGCAACAGTATATCTCCTTATTATCCTGCACTGCACACTTCTATACTTTTATCGTCAACACTGATCAATCGATAGGTATCAGGTTGGTGAATTCGGACCTGGGGACATTCAACAGCACTTCTATCAGCTGAGAAACAGACCATCGACTTTATATTTATCTGCACATTCCGGCATGATTCTCGGGCAATCCGACTCAATGGAACTTCTTTCTGATACATTCCTGTCGGGGTATCTTCAAGTTCCATCCGGATTTGTTCTTTCGATAGGACACTGTCACTTATGTTCAGATATATCAACTGAAGATCGAGGTTTCTAACCTCGCTGTTTTGGTTGACGTAAATTTCAATTCTCCCTTCACATGGTGAAACGGCACCATAGTTTTCAGCATTCACTCTGATATTCAAACGCCCCGGATCTGAATTGGAACGGGGTTCACAGGCGGGATTAAGCGACTTCTGATCTGAAGTCTGAAAGCTGCAACCCAAGATGATTATACAGCTCAAAAAGCTGATAGCTAAGAGCACAAAGCGTAAATAATGCATAAAATTGCACGATTTAAAATTCAACTTTTGGAATCTGTTGACCCATTACTCAACGGGAAAACTCAACACAAAAATTGCTCGTCTGTCGAATTAGCGAAAAGTCATTTCGTTTACTTCTCTCTGAGATTATTTCTGAGTCTTCCGGTTTGGGAATCCGGCTTGTCCGAAGCATCAGGGATCTCAATCCTGGATATTGACTGACTTTTATCCGAAGAAGTTGATTGTTTATGTTCACCTTTTGAGGATTCCAAAACCAACTGGATAAGTTGGCGCATAGTATTGGAGACTTCTGATTTCTGTTTTTCAACAGATCGTTTGCTAAAGTATTTAAACACCGGGTAACTAAATAAGGATAGCACCATGCCGCCTAAAATACCCGGCCATGCCGCACCGAAAATCTGGGCACTGCCAACACCACCAAAAACGGCTAATAAAACAAATACCGGCACCACCAGGATCAGGCTGTTTATGGCACCATTCCACTCCAGATTCATAATCTGTCGTTTACTCACCCGGATCCTGAAGCGTTCACCGCGTTGCTGCAATAACACATGTGTAAAATATATCCCTGATTCTGTTGCGTAATTCCACTCTATAGTATTGGTTGATCTCTTAACTTTTGCTTTTCCCTCATGGGTTCCCCAGAGATTGTTCCACCAGTTCAGCTCGTCGGTGGTACCATAGATGTGGTTCAGTTCTGTAACGAGTAATTCCATTGTCTCTCTGTCAGGCTTCCGGTCCAGCCATACTTCTGTGACAATCTCGTCACGATTGACCCGCACACTCTCCTTTAAATCAGATGATGTTGAATCCATCTCGGAAGCTGCCTGCTCTATGAGTTGCGGATCGAGTCCGGCATTGGATGCAATATCCTTCAGCTCACGTATTGTCAATCCGTTTTCACTGCTGCTTCTTCCGGCAACAGATCGCTCAGCTTCAAGCTCAGCAGCCCGTTTAATCAACTTTTGAACCTCCTCTTCAGAAAATATTCGGTTGGCCATGAAGAATTACTGTCGGTTAATCTTTGAATCAGAATATATAAAATATCCGATCGAATGAAACCACGCTTGAACCGAAGTATTCATTACTTTCTAAAGATCAGAATTACAGATTTGCCTTTTAAGATGGTCTATAACAGCCTATTCTATAACCGATTCGCCCCAACTAAAAGATCGTTTCCACTCACCTCATACTCCGATAACTTCAGGGAGAAGTATAAAAACCAACCCGTTCATCCCTATGTTAAAGAAACCGTGTGATAGTACAGCCACCCAGATGGATTCACTTTTTAACGTAATCCATCCCAGTACCAGGGATACAAAAAACATGGAGGGAAACCATACCGTAATAAGAAGTGGCTGAAACGGATGCAACCCATAGTGCGCCAGGTGAGCCAGTGCAAAAGCAAATGCCTGAATAATCAGCGCACCGCGAATTCCCACTACTTGGGAGAAACCCGACAGCATATATCCTCTGTATAAAAACTCTTCGGCAAATGGACTGAATATCAGTGCAGGCAAGGTTACAATCGCAAAGCCGGTAAGTTTGGAGGTATCTGACGGAGCTTGTGATAGAGCCTCACTCAAATATAAAGCGTGCTGAACCATCCAGCTGTAATCATTTGAACCAAAAGCCAACCACACCAAAGCGGTGCAAACAAATAAAGCGGCCAAAGCAAAAAGTGGGCCCAAGAAAAACCAACTTTGAGAATTGGGAGCCTTAAACCCCAAATTAGTTCGGGCCCGTCGATTCGAAACTATCCATGGAATCGGCCAGATAATTACCATCGACAGTGGGATAAACAGGACGTTCCAAATTCCACCAAACCGAATCAATAGATGTACAAGAAAAATACCGCCGATCAACCCGATAACAGGAAATCTCTCTAAAAAAGCAGGGCGAAATATGTCATTTTGAGCTGGTACAGGCATGGATTTAATTTATGAGGTGTACCTATATCAAGCAACTTTCTGTGAACAGCTAATCAAAAATACGTCAACCTGCCTGCGGCCCGATTTTAGAAAGGTTATATCTTCACCTCTTCTATCCCTTTCAAAAAAGAGATTTTAGTATTCAGGGTCTTCTCCCTCAATCCCCTCCTCCCTGCGCTAAAGCTTCGTAAAGCAGGTCGAAGGCTGAGTTCTTGGTATTTATGGCAATCTCTCACAATCCTCCATCATCCCCCTCAATCCCCCTTCTGAAGGGGGAGGATTTATAGGCTTTTTAATTCAAAAAATATGAGTGTGGTTTTAACCTAGGTCTATGGATACAGTTCAAGTACACATTCAGAGTTATCACTCCTCATCCAGTTTAAACGTAATAACAAATTCATCATACTCAGCGGAGTCGTAATTAAAGGAGTTCTCCGCAATCATGTCTACGGTAAAATCTCCATCTGGCGCGCTCAAAAAGAGTGAACCGTTAAATTCAGTGATGGTTGAGTTCCACTGCAGTGTAGATATGCCTGTTGAAGCATTTTGCAGCTTGAGATTCCAGTTTATCTCACGGGAAAAAGCGTTTCTGAAATCATCAAACAGTTTCAAGTCTCCGGCTTCAAACCAGGCGTGGATTCCATCAGGCGGCGTAGGCGGTGCCTCATAGTCGAAACCGGAATCAAAACCGTCTGTTGCGCTTGGATTTTGCCCAAACAATAGATCGACACTCGATTCAGAGTCAGCCACCGTTAAGGAAATTTCGTATTCGTTAACAAAGAGCGAAAAGTTACCAACAACTTCTACGTCCCCTTCAAGCACTATCGTTAATGGGTTCTCAAATGAATCCACATCACCACTCCACCCTGCAAATGTCCATCCGTCGTTTTCAACGGCAAAAAATTCAGCCGTGTTTCCTATTTCAATGCCACCCGACGTGAGTACATTCCCAGCTCCTTCTGGGTTGACGCGAACATTGATATTCACTCTCTCAGTCTTATCGAACTCACCGCATGAAAGAAGAAGGAGTGTAAAAAACAAAATCAAGATCACAGCTTTTCTAATCATAGCTATTTCATTAAGGTGATTTTTCTGAAATTGACGGTCCCGGGTGTTTGAAACCGGATAAAATAGATTCCGGAAGAGAGATTATCCGCACGAAAAGTCACAAAATGCTGACCCGCCGGATATTGTTCTGCGGCCAGTATTTTCACCCTGCGACCAACCACATCAAACACCTCAAGCCTGACCTGAGTCGGCTCACTTAGTTCAAATTGAACCGTTGTTGATGGGTTGAATGGATTTGGGTAGCTATTGACAAGTTGATCTGCACGTACAATTTCATCTTCAGCTATTTGCTCAAGCGTAAAATAGTCAAACCCCACTTCAGCCCTCTTTACCTGCCCGGGGATCAGATCCATTGAAAATGATTTTTCGTTGTTTGAATAGGCATGCAATCTATATGCAGCAGCTTCATTCGTTTCACTTTCGATAGTCAACTTCAACGGAAACTGCGAGGTTTCTACAAATACCTTCTCTATATCGGATTGCAACAAACTTGTATTATTTTCGACGCGAACATCCAACACGGGATCGGGCGACAACGGAGGCAGATAGAACGCCGAAAGTTGAGATTTCTCTATAGGATAGTTTCGAATGTGAAGGTGAGTCGATGATTGCCCATTTTCGATCATTAATCGAGCATCACTGTCATTCTGAACCTCTATTTGATGCGATAAAATATAGCTCTGCGCCTCTATATCATTAGGCTCGGAGGCCAACATAAAGCTATTTCGAATGGAAGTATTGATGGTCCCTGCTTCCTCTGCAAAAACCCAGTGACCCTGATTTGGTACGATGTAATCTGTAGAAACATAGCTGTCTGATTCATAAATGTAGATAGGGGTTTCCGTCAATATATTTTCCGGATCGAAAATCATATCCACGTGAATGGAATCCGAAAGGCTGCCGATTAAATTCCAGCCTTGTTCAAGATTGAATTCTGCATTCAGTAAGCCCAGTCCGTTCACAAATATCTCTTCTGTATC
>CAYNZY010000071.1:0-13755 GCA_964401805.1 uncultured Rhodohalobacter sp. | reverse complement strand
CAATTAGGAATAATCTAAGTTCAAGTCTGTTCGGCATAAAATTAATTTAGAGTAGAGTACATATAAAAAAAGAGGAGACCGAAAACGGCCTCCTCTTTAAAATTTTGTCTACAGCAGATATTAGAAGTTATATCTAACTGTAAACTGCATTTGCCATCTTGAACCGAAGTCGCTGACGTTAAACTTATTGTCATCTTCTTGTTCAGCCGGATCGAAAAATACTACTGGCTTGTCCAGATCTGCATTTGTCAAACCTAAGCCCGGATTATCATTGATGAAATCCTGGTCAACATATTGCCAGAAATCAACAGCCGGGTGATTGTTAAAGCTTACGCCTTGACGAACTCCCCATTCATCATTAATGAAGTTAAGCACATTAATCATACTTGCGCTAAACTCAACAGACTGACCACTGAAGGTCTGAACCTCTTGAGAAACTTTAAAGTCGAGGAAGCTTGTCCACTCTTCACGCTCTGTATTACGATCAACGTGTCCGCCCCGGTAGTCATTCAACGCGTCTGTACTTGAAATAAACTCGTCGAACTCATTCCAGTTATTGCTCATCAGAACAACTTCGCCTTGTTCTGCAGGAACGTATAACAGATCATTTTGGAATTGACCATCACCGTTAGCATCTCCATTATAAATGTAGCTGTAAGGTGTTCCCGAACGGCCATCATAAATCAGAGAGAATGTAGTAGCAAAACGATCAGCCCAGTTCAGTCTGTACGAAGCAATACCGAGGATTCTGTGACGTCTTTCAAAGTCGGCTGTTCCCACTTTGGCGTTGTTTACGTCAACATTCTCATTGAACTGCCAGTTTGAAATCGCACGGCTGGAAGTACCGTTATTTACGTTTGTAGCACGGTTATATGTGTATGCAAATTTTGTGTATAACCCGCTTTCAAATCTCTTTTCAAGTTCTGCTGTAATACTGTACTGGTAACCATCGTTGGTATTTTCCAGTAAGATCGCGTTGGTAAAGTTAGGATCCAGTCTTGATGGAGAACCTGATGCATTACCAAATTGAGAGTTGAAAAAGATATCTCCATAAATAGGTCGACCGTATGCAGAAGTCCCTTCCCGAACAAGGTTAATGTTAGAGAATGTTACATCATTGATTGCCTTGGAGTAAACCCCTTCAAGTGTACCGCGAACACCAAATGGCAGTTCCTGGTCAACAGCAAGGTTTAATTTCAGAGACTGTGGATATTTAAAATCATCTGCAATCAGGTTGATTTCAGAAGTTTCGATCGGATCCAATACGTTGCTAGTTCCAGGTGTAGGCTGATTATCAGGATCAGGACTGAATAGACCATCAAAACGACCCGGATTAAATGCATCTACCCTTCCGTAGTCAACACCTGTGTTGCTGTACTGGTTAGAGATCCAAACAAATGGAGGTGTACCCGAGAAGATTCCGGCACCACCACGGATCTGTGTAGTTCTGGCTCCTTGACTGGCATCCCAGTTAAATCCAAACCTTGGTGCCCACAGAATATTTCCTGAAGCAACATTGTCGGTAGAGTATCCCGGAAAGGATACAGGAACCTGCGGATTGAATGTTGGATCATCAGGCAGTACGGGAATATCAATTCTCAAACCGTAAGTCAGCGTCAAGCTGTTAGACACTGTCCATTTATCCTGAGCATATAACCCAAATTGCATACCTGTGAAGTTTGCAGTCGGGCTTCCACCGGGCAGCAGGTAACTGCTAAGGTATTCAACCGGATCTCCAGCTTCCAAATCATCTATACTCCAAAATGTATAAGTACCAAAAGCATCCTGAACAAAGAGGTTATCAAATGTGAAAATCTGATTATTTGTACCCAATGTCAGCTCGTGATCTCCGGAGATATAGGTAAAGTTATTCGTGATTTCTATCAAGTCCTGGTCCAGTGCATTGGCCTGAGAGAAACGCTCAACACCTGCGTTGATGGTACCAAATCCACTTCTGTCATCATCGTATGGTATACTGAGAGTAACACTTGGAAACCGCTGTGCAGGAACATCACGTGAGTCGCGAATAGCCGTGTATACAACTCGTGCTTCATTGTAAGCATTATTACCTATTTGTGAAGTAAGTTCAGCTACTACTGAATTCTGCTTACTGTTGAAATTGTATTGACGATTGGAAAAAGTAAATGAACTTGTTCCCCGGCTGATACCCCTGTTTGCAATAGCATCTACATAGTTATAACGGAAACTCAGCTTATTGTTCTGGTTAATGTTCCAGTCCAGTTTAGCTAGAATTTTGTCGTTATTCGTATCAGTATCTAAAGGAGAAGTGTACTCACCTGGATTGTAGTTGTATTGAGTTTCAAGAATGTTTGCTATTCGATCAAATGTTGCAGCTTCAAAATTCACCTGATTTGTAGCACCACTTCCGAGAATTCCGCCTGTAATCGGGCTTGTCTCACGCTTAAATTCAGCATTCACAAAGAAGAATAGTTTGTCTTCAATAATCGGGCCACCAACGTTTAATCCAATGTAACGCTCGGAGAAATCCGGAAAGTCACTTGAAGTTTCATCGTCAATGGTATAATTCCCTACCAAATTTTGGTTTCTTGTCTGGAAGTATACAGAACCGGTATAGTTATTTGTACCGCTCTTTGTAACTGCATTCACCTGTCCACCCGTGAAACCGTTATTTGTTACGTCAAACGGAGCGATATCCACGTTAAACTCGGCAATCGCGTCGATACTCAGAGGTGAACCAACACCTGCCTGAGATCCCGGAGTTGCATCGCCAAGGCCGAATACGTCATTCAGTGTAGCACCGTCAACAAGAATATTGTTGTAGCGGTCATTTGCTCCACCGAAGCTGTTACCGCTGGTTACTTGCGGAGTCAGACGGGTAAAGTCTCCGAGTGAGCGGAATACACTTGGTGTAGCAGCAATATCTTCACTGCTGATGTTTGTTCTGGCTCCGGTTCTGTCGGAGTTAAAAACCTGATCGGCTACTGCCGTTACAGATATCTCTCCCAGTTCCAATGAACCTTCTTCCAGTTCAAAATCTAAGTTTACACGCTCACCAAGCTCAATTCTGGCAATCTCCTTGATTTGAGAATTAAACCCAATAAATGTAACGCGTACCTCGTAAGGACCGCCAACACGCACATTTCTGAGTGTGTAACGTCCGTCCGGACGAGTAGACGTACCATATTCTGTTCCGGTTGGCATATGCACAGCAACCACATTGGCTCCCGGCAACGGCTCTCCCGTTACATCTGTAATTGTTCCTTCAATCGATCCGGTTGTGGTACCCTGTGCGAACACAGAAATTGGCAGCACAAGCAGAGCGACGAGTAATAGTAAATATCGTTTCATAAGTAGCGATATGTTTGTGTTAGTTATTTTTATTTATTGTAGTTACTCGGAATATAACAGCTCAATGTTAACCGACTATTAAATTCAAAAAAAGGTAAAGATTTTTCGTCGGGAATAGAACCGTTTTCACAATATTATAACATAATAAGCAGCCTCTTTTTACCGATTTTTTTAAAAGCTTTTGCTAACCTCAACTAACGCATTATTTAAGGCAAAATGAATCTTTTATAGAAATTTACCAGTGTGTTTTGTTTGAGCCCGATATAGTACCCTAACCATATCAAAGAAAACATAAATTGAAGCTTTACCGGCCCAACTTCTTTGTACTTTCTTGCAGAAGTTATCACGTTTTGTTCAGACAAATAATATTTACCGTGTAGACGCAGCCTCCGGTAAATCTCTTGATCCTCCATTACAATCAGATTTTCGTTAAACCCTCCTGCTTTTTCAAAAACCTTTTTTGTAGCAAATAAGCTTTGGTCTCCAAATCGAAGCCCGGTATATCTAAATCGGGTAAACCAGCTGTAAAAATTTAACAGCGGATGATTCCAATCGAACTGCAGACGAAAACACCCAAAATCGTATCCGCGTTTTACTGCATTTATTATTTCACGATCATAAAATTTTGGCGGAACTGTATCGGCGTGTAAAAAATAGAGAATCCCTCCATTTGCTTTTTCTGCACCCGCATTCATCTGCTTTGCACGCCCTCTTTTAGAATGAACAATCGTGGCGCCGGCAGAATCTGCAACATCAACAGTACCATCATCACTTCCACCGTCTACAACAATGATCTCCTTTACATTTCCAGACTGCCGCCCCCAAAGCTGTTGTATTACTTCCTCAATCTGTCCCTCTTCGTTCAAGACGGGTACAATTATACTAATTGTGTCAACACTCATATGAGTAAGTCACTTTCATTCAGGTCACTTTCGGTATCAATGTCATTCAGTTTTTTGAGTACACGATAAGTTGCGCCCACATCATTCAGAGCGTTGATTGTGGATGAAAAAACCGTGGATGTACTCCACTCAATGTCATCAAATATTTCTGGTATAAAACGGCTTAGGCCAATTAAATAGTAACCTCCGTCATCCGATGGACCAATAACAGAATCAGCTTCAGTAAGCTCTTTGAAGGCTTCGTCTATCAAACGTTTGGATATCTCCGGACAATCACTGCCTATTAATACAACTCGATTAAACCCATCATCAAAACCGGCCCTGAAAGCATGCTTCATCTTCTCTCCCAGGTCACCCTTTTTTTGGATCGTCTTTTTAAATCTCTGTTCATCAAAATCATCCCTTTTTTCAATGTAGCCCGAATAACTCACAAGTTTCTCAGCGTTCACATCTTCAACAGCCCCGGCTGTAATTTTCAACAGTTGCTGATACACTTCCAGTGCTTTTTTATCACCAAGAGATGAGGCAAGCCTTGTTTTTACCTCACCTTCAACCGGGTTTTTTACAAAAATAATTAATCTTTTTTGGGTCATGGGTTTTCAAACGTTGCAATTTCGCATTGATCAAATACCTAAATTAACAAATAGCTGTAATCATTCACTGAATCTCCTATCAATCCGTTTAGGAACTTTTGATTACGTCCTTTGTTTAAGACTACACAATCAATAACTAACTTACTCCGACACAATTAAATACTTACACAAATGAAAACGTTAAAATTAACGACTCTTACCTTGGCACTTGCTCTTCTATTCGGGGCAATTTCTACTTTAGATGCACAATCTCGATACAGTAATACAGAATTGGGTGTAATTCTGGGAGAACCAACCGGAATAAGTTTCAAAACCTGGCAATCAGATCGAACGGCCATCGATGCAGCAGTAGCATGGTCTTTTGGCGACAATGGTTCGGTTCACCTCCATGCAGATTATTTGCGCCACAACTGGCTGGATGTAGATCGTGGCAGCCTGGCATTTTATTATGGACTGGGTGGACGAGTTAAATTTGCTGATGACTCAAGATTTGGTGCTCGTATCCCTGTGGGACTTCAATACTTGTTCCCGGATACACGACTTTCCATGTTTTTTGAAGTTGCACCTACCCTGGATCTTATACCTGAAACCAGTTTTGGCGTAAATGGAGGTATTGGGGTGAGAATCTTTATCTAAGTTCCAATTCCGCACTATTGTAAAGAGAAAAGGAGAGGCTTAAAACCTCTCCTTTTTTATAAAAAGTGGTAGTCAGGAAACTTTTGCTTTCCCTTTTTTTAGAACAGATTCCGGTTTTTTGACCGGTATTCTGATTTCAGCACCTTCCCTGGTGAGACTAATATTGTCAAAAGGAGCACCGACATACTGCTGAAGTCTTCGATCCCTTCGCTCTAATTCCGCATCATTCGTATCCGGATCGTGATGTGTTAGATAGAGATTTTTCACGCCTGTAGGCTTCACAACCTCGATAACGCGCTCCCATGCAGAGTGCCCCCAGCCTTCTCTCTCTTTGTACTGTTGAAGTGTGTATTGCGCATCGTGTATAAGAATATCAGCGTCTTTCACAAACTCCTGAAACTTTTCAACAAACCGAATAGGTGTTGTCTTCAATGGCAGTTCATTATCGGAAGCATACACAATCACGCGTCCGCCAATTCTTATTTTATAGATCGCCGTTTTTGTTGAGTGATTCGCTACAAAATATTCGATCGAATAGTGACCGTAATCAACGCGCTCTTCCTTCTGAGTAACGTACTCAATGGTAGCGTCGAGCATATCCAGCGTTACCGGGAAAAACGTTTTTGTTAAATGGCCTGACAGTATCTCCTGGGCTCCGCCCCGATACTGTTCCGGCAAATGTATCGTAAATTTGTTCTTACTTGAATAGAAAGGTTTAAAAAATGGGAATCCCTGGATATGATCCCAGTGAGGATGTGTTATAAAAATGTGGCCTTTGCAACTAATCTCATCCAGGCGTTCTAAATGGTTACCGAGATTTCGTATTCCGGTACCGCTGTCAAAAATTAGCAGCTCATCCATTCCGGGGGCGGTAATCTCCAGACAGCTGGTATTTCCGCCATACTCAATATTCTCAAAATTGGCACAGGGTGTTGATCCCCGGACACCCCAAAAACGAACACGAACAGATGGAACGAGAAGTTCACTAACCGCATCCAGCAGGGAATCCTCATCCTTTACAACTTGACAACTGTTAAACTGTACAAGACTACTTATTCCTTTATCGTCCCGAGTACCCAGGTACACAACCGGTACAAATTTAAGTCCCGGGTGCAGTTTTACAGTTTGTTCAAATTGGCTGTAGTACTCATCCAGAAATGATTTATCGATGACCAGTACATCTGGCTGTCGGCCGCCCAAATCTTTATCCGCACCGGTATCGGTAGCTGAAGAGAAAAGTTCTATTTCAAGCTTTTCCAGCCATTCACGCAGATTTCCTTCGGCTGTTTTTGCCGCAAGTATTTGAGCGATATTTGAATGTAGATTTTTCAGAGTGTAATGGGGGTATCCAAGCTTTACTTTACATCAGAGAACGATATGAATTAAATGTATTGGATATTTTTGAGAGCTGCTATGAGTCTTTTTTAATCTGATCGACCTCTTTCTCGAGATCGGCAAGCTTATCCTCTTTGCTCTCAAGCTTGTTTTCGGCTTTACTGATCCTTTCCTTTACGTCATCCAGTAAACTGCTTGAACCACCTGAAGGTTTAAAATAACTTAACGACTCTTTCATTTGAAGAACTTCGCCGGTAAGCTTTCCAACCTCTTTTCTGAGTTTGTTAATTTCATTCTGTTTCTTGCGAATATCCGCAATGTCATCGGCTGAAAAGTTTTCAACATTTTCACGGCCAACTACATCCACTGCTGCTTTTGCAGCTCTGAAGCGATCGTAAATAACATCACAGGTTTCACGATACTCCTTCCATAAACGGTTCTTATGCTTGATGGGCACATACCCCGCTTTTTTAAACTCTTCCTGCAGAGGTTTAGCTTTTTCAACAGCTTCGATCGGATCGTCATGAGATTTCAATTCCGCCAGCTTCTCCAGAACATCCTCTTTCTCTTTAAGGTTATCTTTTCGCTCTTCTTTCACCTCCTTGAAATGATCCCGGCGCCGGTCATAAAAATGATCCATCGCACCCTTGAACTTCTTCCAGATCTTACCTGACTTCTTTTTAGGTACAGGACCGACTTTCTTCCACTTATCCATTAACCCCTGAAGAGCTTTGTGAGTAGCTTCCCAATCTTCAGAATCTTTCAACTCGTTGGCTTTCTCAACAATCTTCAGCTTCTCATCGTAGTTCTCCTCTTCCTGTTCTCTTAAAACGTCCAGGTTTTCAGATTTTTTCTCATTGAAAGCATCCGTTGCCGCCTTGAACCGGTCCCACATTTCGTTCTCATCCTTTTGCGGGAGATTGCCAACTTTCTTCCAACGGCGGTGCAATTTATTAACCCGGCGAGCAGCATCGGCCAGATCATCCGCATCCAGAAGAGCTTCGGCTTCATCGATCAGTTTTTTCTTTTTAGACAAGAATTTTTCGATCTGATCTCTGTATTTCTTGTCATATTTAAAACGCATGGAGTGAAAAGTATCCTGCGCGGAGTGGTATCTTCCCCACACTTCACGATTTTTTTCGGAGGGAACACGGCCAATTTTTCTAAACTGCTTGGTCAGTTCGTCAAACTTCTTCTCCTGCTCAGGCCAGTCGGCAGTTTCATCCAGTCCGCTTACAAATCCTTCCATCTTCTCGAGAATAACCAGCTTCCCGGTTAAATTATCTTCCTCTTTTTGCTTCTGTTTTACGAGGCGGTCAACCTTATGCTCATCAAACGTACTCAGCAGAGATTCAAATTTGGATTCCAGCTTTTCAGCCTCTTCCTCGGGTACTGATTTTATCTGCTCCCAGCGTCCTTTAATTCTCCCTACTTCTCTTGTATGACTCCACTTCTTCTCGTCAACAATTTCCTTGAGTTGACTCAATAGTTCTTTTTTCTTCTCCAGGTTTTCGAGGCGTCTTCTCTGTTTCTCTTCGTAATGCGCCTTCTTTTTCTCCTCAAAATCCTCGCGCAACTTATCAATCTTGTCCTTCAGCGGTTTGATATCTTCATCTTCAGGGTCCGGACCTTCGCTCCATGCATTATCAATGTTATCAAACTCCATGGATACATATGCCCAATCCGTCATATCCATTAAATCTTCCGCTTTTTTCTCAAGCTCTTTATAATAGCTAAGAGAATCCTCTTCAGCTTCTGCTTCTTCCGTCTCGTTGGGCTCGTCTGATTCAGAACTTTCAGCTTCTTCGCTATCGTCAGATTTTACCTCACTCTCTTCTTTTGCCTCGTCAACCTCGCTCTCTTTGTCACCGGTATTTTCTGCTGAGGGCTTTTCTTCCACTTCACTTTCTTGTTCTTCTGCTTCCGGTGTAATTGCAGCCTCTTTCAACGCTTCAAAACGTTCTTTAACTGAATTGGCCAGTTTTTCGAAATCACCTACGGCTTCCGCCTCTTTCATTTCATTGATTAAATCTTGTAATTTCGCCTCGGCTTTTTCCGGACTCTCTTGAACTAGTTTATCCACGTTTTCCAGAAAAGCATCTGCCTTCTGTTCAAGGTTTGAAAAAGCCTTTTTAAAAGCTTCAAGCTGAGCTTCAACCGATTCAGGATCAACTGTCGCCAGTGTTCGCTCCTCGAATAGATCTGTCTTTTTCAGTATTACTTCTCCTTCGCTATTAACATAGACAAAGTCGTTTTCGAAAAGATGTTGGTCGTCGGCAGGTTGAATATTCTTAGAATCAGTCAAAACAGATTGGATCTTTAAATTGCAAAATTACGGCCCTAAGCCTTCTTATGTAGCTTCTTAGTTTAAACAAGTTTCATTATGGAAGCAACTTTCAATTGGGTTTCAGGTCCCATTTCGTCGGTCTACTTCTTTAAACAATAAAAGCCCCGGTAAATACCGGAGCTTTTAAAAAAAATTAACTGATGATGTTTAA
The DNA here is from genome assembly GCA_964401805.1 of uncultured Rhodohalobacter sp. GTDB lineage: Bacteria > Bacteroidota > Rhodothermia > Balneolales > Balneolaceae > Rhodohalobacter. The sequence continues at coordinate 4,461 of CAYNZY010000071.1, read as the reverse complement.
TCAGTTTTCCTTGAATAAATGCACGTCTCGTTGTGGGAATGGGAAACTGATATCATTAGCATCAAATTGCTCTTTCACCTTCTTTGTGGTGTCAAAGCGAACGGGCCATACATTTGCTGTCTCTACCCATGGACGCGTGATGATATCAACAGAACTGTCTCCCAGGTTTGATACAGCAATCTGAGGAGCCGGGTCTGAAAGAATCCGTTCATCTTCACTCAACACTTGTTTAATGATATCCATCGCTTTATCCATATCATCGCTGTAGTCAATTCCAAATACCATATCCACGCGGCGTTTCTCAAACCGGTTCATATTTTTGATTTCAGATCCCCACACGTTGGAGTTTGGCATGGAAACGCCAATATTATCAAACGTATGTAACTCTGTAGTAAAGAGGCCGATTTCATCTACAACACCGGATGTTCCGCCAATCTCTACAGCGTCACCAACCTTAAACGGACGCAAAATGAGCAGCATTACACCGGACGCAACATTGCTGAGAGTTCCCTGTAATGCCAAACCAACTGCCAATGCGGATGCACCGAGAACCGCTACAATACTGGTGGTTTCAACTCCGAACTGACCCAGAACCGCCAGGATAGTTACAACTAAAATTAAGATCTTAGTGGTTTGTCCAAGAATTGGCACCAGGGTATCATCAACTCCATCAGCTGCCTTCCCCCGTTTCATGACTTTCTTCTTAGCCCATCCGGCAAGCCACCAACCGATTAGCAGTATAACTACTGCACCTAAAACACTTAATCCGTGCTCTATCACCATAGGCCCTATTGATTCAAACCCTCCAAAATTTTCCATATCAGAATTTTTTATTAGTTAGCAATTATTAAATGAGACACTTCCATCCCTAAATATATATTATCTTTAAATAAATGTATATATGATAGTAATGTGTAATAAAAAGGCCCCGAGTCAATCTGAATCGGGGCCGGTTTTTTAAGTCGAGTTACTATTCGAGGTGACTTCTCAGCATCCAGGCAGTTTTTGAATGCACATCCAATCGCTCTGTTATCAGGTCGATTGTTGCTTCATCACCCGCTTCCTCACAAGCCGGTAAAACTTCCCTTGCGGTTCTGAGTACTGTTTCATTATCCACGGCGAGACGTCTTACCATCTCCATTGCGTCAGGCTGATCGGTATCCTCTTCAATTGAGGTTATTTCTGAAAATTCACGAAATGAGCCCGGTGCTCTGTAACCTATTGAGCGAATTCTTTCAGCAATTTCGTCAATTGCTTCTGCCAGCTCGGTGTACTGTTCCTCAAACATTTCGTGAAGAGAGTGAAACAGCTGTCCTGTTACATTCCAGTGGTAGTTGTGTGTTTTCAGATAGACCATGTAGCTGTCGGCTAATACTCTTGACAAACCTTCAGCGATCTTTTTTCTGTGATCATCCGAAATTCCAATATTAATATTCATTTTTTCTGTGCCGTTTAATGTGTTGATATCAGACATAATTATATATCGATATTTATTTGAACTTGTTTATTTACTTATAACACAAGTACAAGCCTGATATCATTCCGGCAACAATTGAACTTAGAAACGATCTAAATCGTCTAAAAAAGGGAAGATTCTACTTCAAGAAAAAGTTTTATCAGGCGTCGATCTGATGCACTTCTTTTAAAATAGCTTTGGCATTTTTATCACTTCCCTGCATAACACGATGCTGCAAGTTTGTGATAATTTCAGATTCAGCTCTGTCATAAGCCATCTCTTTTGCTTCTTTTTCAGTACCTGTTCTCAGCAGGTCATAGATATCATCAGCACGAACAATACTGTAAATATTTTCGTCATTAAAAGCGTGCGAACGCAGCTCTTCGAATTTTTGAAAAAGTGCAGGAAATTGATCGTTATTATCTGCCCGATCCACAACTTCAACATCCTCAGGACCTTCGGCGCTAAGTGGGGTTTTGCAGAGATAGTAAAATTTTTGCTTATAGATCATCTGATTGTCTGATATCTTTTTATTTTAAACGAATATACAATATTTGTATCAAAAATCTGCCTAAGTATAGCCATAGCTGCAGGTCAGAATCAACAATCTATTTTCGGGGATATGAAATCAACGTTTTACGGCATTTTGCTCATGTTCACTCTTCTCGCCACCTCTTGTGCAACACAAGAACAGCTATCGCCCGAAGAGACGTTTCCTCCCATCTCACCCGATCATTCAGGAATGTGGCTGATGTCTCAGCTTGATGGTGAACTTTATGCGTTACTTAACCGGCGTGGCTTGCAGCTTTCCGCTGATGAGATCTACAATCCGGAATCACCTTCCATCCACAAAGCTATTGTGCGTATCAATATCGGCGAAGAAGGTGGCGGCACCGGCTCTTTCGTTTCCGATCATGGGCTCATCCTTACGAATCATCATATAGCCTACGACGCAATCGCTTCAGCCGCCGGCAGAGAAGAGAACTTCCTTGAAAATGGATTTTATGCGGACAGTATCGAAAACGAAATTCCAATTCCGGGCTACTCAGTAAATATCCCGTTAGAACAAATGGATGTGACGAATGAAATACAGCAGGGACTTTCAGAAAACCTCAGTTTTCAGGAAATAGCGTCGGAACAGGAAGAGATAAAGCAGCAAATCATTGATGAATACGTTGGCGAAGACCCCGATTTGATCGCTGAGGTAGTGGATATTTATGGCGGTAACAGGCAGATTCTCTCTTCCTACAGAGTAATTCGGGATATTCGATTGGTATACGCCCCTGAAGAGTCCATTGGGAAATTCGGTGGTGATATAGACAACTGGATGTGGCCCAGACACACCGGAGACTATGCTTTTTTCCGTGCGTATGTTGATAAAAATGGAGGCTCAGCAGAATATCAGCCACAAAATGTACCTTATCAACCGGATTATTCACTCCCGATCAGAAATTCTATTCTGGAAACAGGGGATTTCACAATGACGCTTGGCTTCCCCGGCACAACCTACCGAAAGGAAAGCAGTTACGCTTTTGATTTTTATGAAAAACGTCAGCTTCCGGTACTACAGAAAGCTTTCCGCGCGTATTTAAATGGCCTTGAAAAAGCTCCTGAAAGTGAGCTCAACACAGCAGAAAAAGCATCCATCGCGAATACACTGAAATATTATGAAGGTATTCGTGATGGTTTCAAAAAACATGATGTTACAAATCAGAAACGCAATTTTGATCAAAGGTTCGGTGAATGGGTTTCAGCAGATTCGCTGCGGGAGATCAAGTATGGCCGGGTTTTGCCGCAACTCGAACAGAGTTATTCCATAGCAGATCAAACCGGCGACGTTCTTTATCTCACGTTTTACGCACTCCAGTTCAGCTCTGTTTTGCAGTCCTCTTCCCTGTTTGATGATTTTTATGATGTGGTAGACGGGGGAACTACAGATCTCTCCGAAGAGGAAAAGTTGATGACATACGACTACTTTCGCCAACTGCACCAGTCGTACAATCATGAGGCTGAATACACCATCTTAAGGGATCTCCTGTACGCATTTGCTGAACTTCCTGAAGAGAGAAGGCCTCTTGTTTTCTATCGATTCTACGATGAAACAGAACCGTCTAAGCTCAAGGTTGAATTACAACAGTTTTTAGGCAGACAGTTCAGCAGCTCCGTACTAACCGATACGACATCTGCCAGAAATCTGATCTTTTCTGAAAATGAAGCGATTCAAGACCAGGTACCCGACTCACTCTATCTGATTGCTGACGACATCAGGGAAATGTTTGAGCAGAGCCGGGATAACTATCTTCGTCACTTCACCTACTTGCTTCCAGCTCAAAAACGATACGTTGAAGGAATGTTGGAGATGGCACCGGGGAAAGTACACCCTGCCGATGCAAATTTTACGCTTCGGCTAAGCGCCGGGGAAGTGATGGGATATCAACCACAAGACGGGGTCTATAACCTGCCATTTACTACGCTAAACGGCATGATTCAAAAGAACCGGAACAGATATCCGTTTTTGGTACCTGATAAGCTTTTAAACTACAGTGCCGATTCAACATCAGCTGAAGATTTTGGCGGCTATGGCAATTACTCAGGAGAACTTCCTCTTAATTTTCTTTCAACAAACGATATCACCGGCGGAAATTCAGGAAGTCCCGTTTTAAACGCAGACGGTGAAATTGTCGGGCTCGCATTCGACGGAAATATAGAAGGTATTGTCAGTGACTACTTTTTCATACCCGAACTGAGCCGCACTATCAGCCTGGATATCGGGTTTATTCTTTTTATGATGGATGAGATTGACAATACAACCAGACTGCTGGATGAGTTACAGATACGTTCGAATTAAATGGAGTGAGTTCGAATTCGGAACTGACGCCAAAAAGTCCCCCTTTGAAGGGGGAAGAGTCCCGGCAGCGGTCGGGGCGAGGGGGATGACCTGATAGACTAATTTTTTTAGCTCGAACATTCATCATTTAGCTTTGAATCTACTACTTTCCATCCCT
>CAYNZY010000070.1:5341-14217 GCA_964401805.1 uncultured Rhodohalobacter sp. | reverse complement strand
ATGTTTGTAAGGCAGGAATCCGTATACCAAGTCAGCGCCGAAGGTGCGGCTCAAAAAGAGGCACCCTAATCCATTAACTAACTAACTGTTACGCCTGAGCCGCTGCAGCTTCGGGATCTCTTCCGAAATACTTCAGAATGAAATAGAGGATAATCAATCCGGCCAGCAATCCCCAAGCGGGGTGCATCCAGTCAAATGCTGCAGGAAGTTCCCCCACTGCCAGCGCTACAAATGCTACAACTAATGCATAAGGAAGCTGTGTTCTTACGTGGTCAATCAGATCGCAGGCAGATGACATCGCGCTAAGGACGGTGGTATCAGAAATGGGCGAGCAGTGGTCCCCAAATACGGCTCCGGCCATTACCGAACTTACCGATCCAAGCAGAATTCCGTAGTTTTCACCGCCGGCAAACCCGACTCCGGCACCCATAGCAATAGCCAAAGGAACAACTACCGGGAATAAAATAGCCATGGTTCCCCAGGATGTACCCGTAGAGAATGCAGTAACCGCTGCGATGAAGAAAACAAGGCCGGGAAGCAAGGCCAGAGGAAGAGTATCTTCAAGAAGACCGGCCAGGTAGGTTCCGGTTCCGATCTCCTGCGTAACGCCTCCAAGTCCCCAAGCCAGAATTAAAATGATCACAGCCATGAGCATAGACTGCATTCCTCCAACCCACGATTCCAGTGCCTGATTGATGGTTAGAATTTTTTGGAAAACAACCAGCCCAATGGCTACTATACAACCTGTAAAAGATGCCCATAACAGCGCTGCAAACGGATCGGCATTTCCAATGATTGCGGTTAATCCACCTTGACCGGGTTCGAGACCGGCACTTCCCGTACTATACAGTCCATATAGAGCTACCAGAATGACTGAAAGAACCGGAAAAGCTGCATTTTGCCATCGTTTCGGTTTATCCTCTTTCGGCTGAAGGCTCGATAAACTTGTGTCCGTAGCCGGCATGGATCCTTCTCGAATCACACCACCGCCGGATGCAGCCCGTTTTTCAGCGTCATACATAGGCCCAAATTCCCGTTTCATCAATATCGTCATTAAAACAAAAGCAAGAGCCAGAATTGGATAGAACAGATATGGAATTGAATGAAGAAAAATTGTAAATGCATTATCCGCACCGGCCATAAGCTGGGCAGAAAGTTCGGGATCGGCAGTTACTTCAGCAATACCGGAAAGGGAGTTTTGAATCTGAGTGATTTCAAAACCGATCCAGGTGGTAATAACGGCGCTCACAGCAAGCGGTGCCGCAGTAGAATCCACAATATAGGCTAGCTTTTCACGGGATATTTTCAGTCTATCGGTCATCGGTCGCAGGGCATTTCCGCGAATGAGCGTGTTGGCGTAATCATCAAAAAATATAAAAAGTGCTGAGGCCCATGAAAGAAGCTGACCTTTCTTCCGATTTGTAGCAAACTTACCGAGTATGTCAACAGCCCCCTGGGTTCCGCCACCGCGCGACATCACTCCAACCATCCCCCCAAGCAACATACTGAATACGATAATGGCGATGTGATCAGCATTCACCAGGGCATTCACGAGCAGATCCAGAGATTGAGCGGTTCCTGCAAAGGGATTCAGATTTACCAGAAAAAGGGCCCCGATCCAGATTCCCGCAAAGAGAGATAAAACAACTTCTCGGGTAATCAGGGCCAAACCAATTGCGACGATGGGAGGAATTAAACTAATCCAGGTTCCATAGTAACCATTTCCGTCTGTTTCGGATTGAACCCACGCTTGAACATCGAGCCACCCAAATACAAACAGTGAGAGAAGCATAAAGAGAGTAATAAAGCCAAATTTTTTCATCACGATCAGTTATGGATAATGTTTTTCAGAATTGAAAATACAAGCATTGCCATTAAATACAATTTAAATATGCAATATAAGTGGGATATACCCACAGTTGGTAAAAACTGATGGTTTTCAACAATCTGTAAATACATAAATACCTTTTAGATAGGCTCGTAATTATGGATGAGCGAGCAATAAGTAAAGTTCAATATTGGTACGAGCGTGACAGTCATCCCATATTTTGATATGTTAGATGTAGCAAATGGTGATATATTTAGCATTCATCAACAATCGGGTACACTTAACGGGTTTTTCATTGGCAAAGGGTAATAGATCACATAAACGATTCAGCCGCCGGATGGCGAAGCTGGTAAAAACAATTGAAGAGAAAGGAATTAAGGATCAGAAAGTCCTTCAAGCTGTCCAGTCAGTTCCAAGACATATTTTTGTTGATACAGCTTTTGAAAATCGGGCTTATGAGGATTCCGCACTTCCAATCGGGAATGGGCAAACCATCTCTCAGCCATATACGGTAGCGGCTCAAACCGAACTTTTAGAAGTAGAAAAAGGTGATAAAGTATTGGAAATTGGGACAGGGTCCGGTTATCAGGCAGCAATTCTTTGTCAGATGGGAGCAGAAGTTTACAGCGTGGAACGTCATGAAAAGCTCTATCTGAATGCAAAAGAGATACTTCAGGATCTTGGATACCGGCCACATTTAAAGTTAGGCGACGGAACTCTGGGGTGGAGTGCCTATGCACCGTATGACGGCATTGTTGTTACGGCCGGAGCACCGGTAGTGCCGGAAGATCTAAAGCAACAGCTTAAAGTTGGAGGAAAATTGGTAGTTCCGGTCGGAGACCAGAAAAGTCAGGTGATGATCCGAATTACCCGCACCGGTGAGAATGAATTTAAAGAGGAGAGGCTGAGCCACTTTAAGTTTGTCCCCCTGATCGGAGAGAAAGGCTGGGATTGAATCGGATCATCCCTTAAATCACATCTTTATTAACAGTGAACATACTTATCTAATTTTTTCAGAATCGCTACAAGTAACTCCTTTTAAAAGGGTTATCATTTGTACTAAATCGTTCCAACGAGTTTCCGGAGAATAGGAGTGAATTCGATCTAAATGCCCGGTTAAAATACTTGAGAGGGTAAAAACACCATAAATCTAATCTTTGTTAAAATTTCCCTTAATAGAGTTACTCCCTTTTGTGTCAACTGTTTAGCCCTAAAAACGCTTAAAACTTCTGTTTGTGTTAGGGGAACGTCTTTCTGTTTTTCAGGTGTTGAGGAAGCAGTCTGATAAAAAAGTTTTAAATAATCAGATCCTTAACCCCAAATAAATAGATAATTATTATGAAACAGTTTAAGATAGTAAGTATGATAGCTCTTGCCGTAGTATTTATGGCGTTTGCTCCATACAGCATTTCAACACAAGATAACGATCACCACGATATTGTAAGCATCGCTCAAGATACTGAGAACCTATCGACTTTGGTTGCCGCTATACAAGCAGCTGAATTGGTTGACGTATTGAAAGGTGACGGACCTTTTACAGTATTTGCGCCGACGAATGAAGCGTTTGAAGCTCTGCCGGACGGAACTCTGGAAAGCTTATTGATGCCGGAAAATCGGGATCAGCTTGTTGAGATTCTTACTTATCATGTTGTTCCGGGAGAAGTAATGTCAGGCGATCTGAGTGACGGTATGATGGCTGAAACTGTGGAAGGCTCTGAAGTAACTATTTCTCTGAGTGACTATGGTGCTAAAGTAAATGGCGCAAACATTGAAGCAGCTGATATTGAGGCTTCAAATGGTGTTGTTCATGTAATTGATGCAGTAATCCTGCCACCGGAAGATAATTCTGGATACTAATCCAGTAACATTTGTTTTGGTTAAATAAGCCCGGCTTGAGAGAGTCGGGTTTTTTTTATTCCGGAGAGATTTTCCTGTACTAAATTTTTTAAATAGAGCTCACCAATATCAGGAAAAATTTGTTGAATGAACGTCACAACTTAAGACCATTTTCGGCCGGCTATCCAAGATGACGGTCTGCGAGCATTTTATAGAGGAGCTCAAGAGTATCGGGTAGATCAGTTTGAGTACTTACCTTAAGAATTTGACTTTCGGTAAGTTCATTTGGAGATTCATAATTGGCAGAAAGCTTTTCAAAGTCCTCCAAACGGGCATCAGAAACAGTAGATTTCTCTTTTTCTCTGGCTTTTAATCTGGAAATTATAGTTTCATCTGAGGCTTGAGTTTCAATAAACAGATAATTTGAATCGATGGAATGAAGCATTCCCATCAACTCCTCTCGTCTTGATCGGCTGCTGAATGTTGCATCAAGAATAACGCTTTTTCCGGATTCCGAATATATTTTCGCCTTCTTAAATAGATACCGATACGTTTTTTCAGACATCTCTGCAGAGTATAGCCTCCTACGTTCTGCCGGGTTTGGACGCTCATACAGCGGTAACCCTGCCAGTTTTTTCCGGATGTGGTCAGATGAGTAATGATCGATATTCAAGGTGATCGAGAGCTGTTCAGCCAGGGTGCTTTTCCCCGTGCCTATACGACCCATAAAAATCAGTACTACAGGATCGGATCCCAACAGAGCATATCGCAGGGAGAGATGAAAATAATCGGTTGCAGTTTTTTGTAGCTGATTTCTCTTTTTAGCTGAATTTTCATCACCGGTGCTCTGTAAGCTTTTTACCTTTCCTTTTACATAGCCACGGTAGCATTTGTAAAAATCGATTATTTTTGAGAGGTCAGGATCATCCAATTTTTGAGCCATCTGCTCAATGAAGTATCGGCTTTCATTCCGGCAGTCCTGAAAATCTAAATCCATCGCCAGGTAGGCCAGATCGGCGGCCAGATCGCCATAACGAAATCGTTCATTGAACTCTATACAATCATAGATACAGATGCGATCGGGGCTGATATGGATATGTTCAAGATGTAAATCTCCGTGCCCGTCCACAATCCGCTTCTGAGTTATCCGTCGGTTAAAAAGGGACTCATTTTGTTCAAAATAGTGATTGGTAAAATATTTAATGGCCTGATACTCTTCATTCGAAATGGTCTTACCAATGAATGACTCCGTTTGCTGGAAGTTTTCATCGGTATTGAAGCGTATCTGCTCAATTTCACCATACCGGAGAACATCATCGTGGGGTTCCTGTTGCTGATAGAACTTAGCCAGTTTATCTGCAACCCGATCTAAATGCTCTTTGGTAAGGGTATCATTTTCGATATAGGAGTAGAGAAAATATTGGGCATCGAGCATCTTCATTTTCACGGCATACTCAACGATTTCACTCGATGATTCTGAATCAAAAGTAAATCTGTTTCCATTTTTATAAACCGGAATAACTCCCAGGTAAATATCAGAACAAAGCCTTCGGTTCAGCTCTACCTCTCGTTCGCAATAGTGCTTTCGTTTATCGAGTGTGCTGTAGTCCAGAAAACCGAAATCAACGGATTTCTTGAATTTATAGACATACGGCGGTGCCATAAACACATGGGAAATATGTGTCTGAATGTGCCTCACATTTTCAGGTTGATGGGGATATACCTCCTTGTTCTCAAGGAATTCCCATAAGCTGTTTGCTGATTCAGATTTATTTCCGGAATTACTCATTTTTTCCGTCTAATCTTAAATATTTCATTGAATGTCTCTCCGGTGATTTTTGGGTAGTAGCTATAGATTCAGCTCACTCTTTATAATAGTAAATTCCAAAAATTCTGAAGGAGTAACAATGTTTAGTTAGGAAGCGGAGTAAAAAACGTTTGCATTTTTTGAATTTTAATTCTACACTTGTAGAAACAGTTCTAACAATGTAGAATTATGAAGCTATCAAAATCTGAAGAACAACTGATGCAATACATCTGGAAACGTAAAAAAGCGTTTATGAATGAACTGCTGGAGATGTATCCTGAGCCAAAACCGGCCAATACAACTGTGGCCACTCTTCTGAAACGAATGAAGGATAAGGGCTATATCGACTATGAGCAGATGGGCCGATCCCGCCAATACTATCCAACCGTGAAGAAGTCAGACTATTTTTCGAGTCACTTGAAAGGGCTGATCCGAAAGTACTTTGACGATTCGCCCTCCACTTTTGCCTCTTTCTTTACGCGGGAGACCGACTTGACTAAGGAGCAGCTTGAGGAGTTGCAGAATATTGTTGAACAAGAGATTAAGAGGAAAGAAAAATGACTTCTTATCTGATCTATTCATCTGTAAGCCTGGCGGTATTGCTGCTTTTTTACCGGTTTTTCCTGGAGAAAGAGAAGCGTTTTACCTTAAACCGGGCATTTCTGATATGGAGCCTAATCTTCTCGTTTACCATTCCGATAATTCCGGTGGGACTGGAACTGGCGGAAATGCCGTGGGAGGGCATGTTTTCCAACGGAGATGCTGAAACAACGGACTATGTGATTGCAGAAGGATTGCGGATAGATTCAGAGATTCAGGCCGTATCAGCGGAAAGTGGTTCGGTGGTTATTTCGAGTCGAATGCTCTACACGATCGTATTCCTCATCTACGCTTCAATTTCGGTTCTGCTGTTTGTAAGGCTGATTCGAATTATTCACAGAATTCAGTTAAAAATCAGCCGAAATTCAAAACGGCTCATAGAAGGCTGTGAAGTTGTTCTTCTGAATGAAAAAGTAGTACCACACACGTTTATCAATACGATTTTTCTAAACAAGAAGCAGTTTGAAAGCGGAGAGATTCCGGATGAGGTGCTGAATCATGAGATTACCCATGCCCGGCAGAAGCATTCACTGGACATACTATTCGTGGAGTTTTTAAAAATAATTTTTTGGTTCAATCCGCTGCTCTATTTCTATAAGCATGCCATTGCACTCAATCACGAATACCTTGCAGATAAAGCGGTGATCTCTAAAGGGGCCGCCATAAAAAATTATCAGCGCATACTGCTGAAAACCATGGAGGGGAGTGCTATCCCCGGATTGGTGAGCAGCCTCAACTTTTCCTTAACCAAACGGAGACTACAAATGATGACTCAATCTAAAACCAGAGTGAAGTTTCTTTTAAAACTTACCATGCTGCTGCCACTGTTTGCCGGACTTTCATTAATGCTGGGATGTGAACCGGCCACAAATGAGGTTTCTGAAGAAACCGAAACGGTTGACGAAATTCGTATTGAAATTCTGGATGATAATGCACTGCTCGTGAATGAGAAGCGTATGACTTTAGATGAACTGGAGAGTTATTTATCAGACCTGCCCGAAAGTCCGGAGTTGGTTCGGATGAAAGTCAACCCCGATGCCGAATTTGGCACTATTGCTGATGTTCAAACGATCCTTAGAAAGTATGATGCACTTCGAATTAATTACTCCACGGAATCTGACGGAGAACCTGACAGCCTGGAAAAGGTAACCGATCGGTTTTTAAAAGCTGCGGAGCGATATATGAATATTGATCCGGATAGTATGTCTGAAGAGGAATTGCAGAGGGAGTATGAAATTGTAACAGAACTATATGATGAGATCCTGAATTTCGAGAATAAGGATCCGCAATCCCCACCACCGCCTCCGCTGGTTCCATCACCTGAAAAGCGTTTGGAAAACAGCGGGGATCTGACATTACCCCCGGCTCCTCCGGCACCGCCTGCTCCCGTGGAAGAAGGGGACCTGATGCAGATTTTGATGAACAGTCAGGGCATGCTCTTGATGAACGAAGAACCGGCTGAATTGGATGAAGTGAGACAGAATATTAAACAGTTTGTGGAAACGGGTGCTTCAACACCTTCCCGGGCAGTAGTATCCATTAAAACAGTTCCCGATACACCGTACGATCAGTACCTGGAACTGCTGGATGAAATCAGAGCAGCATACAGTGAAATGAGAAATGAGGCTGCTCAAAATCAATTTGGCCGCTCCTACGCGTCTCTGCAAGAGAATAGTTCAGAGATGGCGAGGATAAAAGAGGCTTACCCGATGAAGCTGTCTATAGTACCGCCGGAGACTGAAAATCAAGAAATAATGAGTAGTGATGAAGTACAGAACCTAAAATCAATCATGGAGAAAGCTAAAGAAGAAAGAAGTCAAGCTTATAACGAGTTTGTAAACCTTGACTATCAAAATATATCTAAAGAGAATTTAGAAAATGCTTATTCAGAGTTAAGGGAAATTAGCATGAAATCTTACGATGCTGAAGTGGCATACCATCAAGCTATCGGAGAACAGGTTCCTCCGCCGCCACCTATTCCTCAAAAACCTGCTAAACTTGAAAACCAATAAAACATAAGATATGATGGCACTGTATTCTATGAATTTATCGATTGTGCCACCGGATGAAAATTGATTGTATCTAATAACTGATTTCTTCATTTTGGTAAAAAAATTAAGAGTAAGAGGCCATGATCATCTACTTAGTTAAATCCACATTACTGCTTGGGCTTCTCTTTGTGCTTTATAAGCTGTTTCTCGAGAACGAGAAGATGCACCGCTTCAATCGGTTCTTCTTGCTGTTTGCCCTTGTTTTCGGGTTAACAGCTCCACTCATTTCTTTTGAAATTCAACCTGAGCAGTCCATCGCCGGTATCCAGATGCAGCAGATGGAGCGCGTGGTGAATGCACCGGCCGAGGCGGTAAACCGATCGGTTGGACCTCTGATCATCCCAGAACAAGGCCTTTCGCCTGGTTCTGAGACCACTCCAGATACCGTTAATAAATCAAAATGGTCGATTGACGCCCTGGATGTAATACTTGCCCTATACGGCTCCATCACTCTTTTTCTTTTGATCCGTTTTGTGGCCGGACTGATACAAATTCTCAATAAGGTCAGAGCCGGAACCCAAAAAGAGTTAGATAATGCCACCTTGATATTACTGGAAGAACCGATCACCCCTCAATCATTTCTGGATTACATATTCCTCGAAAAGCAACCGTTTGAGTCAGGTAACATTGAACCTGAGATCCTGAACCACGAATTGACACATGTTCGTCAGTTTCATTCATTTGATGTGCTATTGATCGAATTCCTGAAAGTCATCCTTTGGTTCAACCCGCTGATGTATCTGTACAAACATGC
>CAYNZY010000070.1:0-5331 GCA_964401805.1 uncultured Rhodohalobacter sp. | reverse complement strand
GGATGAAGCAGTTGTGCGCGGTGGTTCATCCATAAGCGATTATCAGGAATTGCTCATGCGGGTCAGTGCAGGAAATACCTCACTGAAGACAACCAGTAACATAAATTTTTCACTGACCAAAAAGCGGCTCAAAATGATGGGCAAAAAGATCTCCAAGATAAAAGTTGGTGCTGTTTGGCTTTTTGTTCTTCCATTATCTGTAGCCTTGATCATTGTTTTTTCAGCGCAAACAGACAAATATGCTCAAACCATCAGTATGCAGGAAATATGGGATTCCATTCCTCAAACAACGTATCAAGAACCTGAACTTCATTATGACGGCAATCGATCGAAAGAACTTGGAATACCTTTAACCCTCGGGGCGCAGTACACCTCCTCGGGAGAACTGTTCACAGGAACTCAAAAAGTCTACTATGTTGAAAATGATAGTCTTTGGCAGGAGCTTTTCTATGAGGATGGCATTATCACTGGTTCTGTTATATATACAGATGGAGATACGATCCGTCAGGTACATGGTATATTTGAGGATAGATTAGAAATGGGAAAAGAGATGTACATTAATGGGATGATGAACTATAAGGATGTTCGTCCCCATGAAAGTAAGGATGGTTTAGGCCATGTTCGCATATGGCATCGAAGTAACGGTGAGCTGGCATTTGAAGCATTCTACACGGGTGATAAAGTATATCAGGGGCTCATGACGGAATATGATGAAGAGGGAAAAATCATCATGCAGGAACGTTACGAAGACGGGGAACTCATCGAAACGATCAAAGAAAAGCCATGAAACAGTTTACCAGCCATATTGATTTTTCACTGACCAAAAAGCGTTTCAAAATGATGGGCAAAAGCATTTCTAAGATAAAAGTTGGTGCTATTTGGCTTTTCTTACTTCCACTATCTGTAGCCCTTATTATTGTTTTTTCAGCGCAAACAGAAAGTTACCCTCAAAACATCAGTATGCAGGAAATATGGGACTCCATGCCTCCCACTACCTATTACGATGTTGAGTTGGAATCTGAAGGTCCCACTGGTTTATATCACCCACTCGATGAGCGCACCGGTACATTGATCGGCCCGGATGGTGAGCCCTACACCGGAGAACGAAATACGTATAGTGTTGATACAGATTCAGTAATCCTAAAGGAAACCATTCTTGATGGAAAAGTTGTACAGACCGAACATACTCTTCGTGATAGTACCAATACTTCATACAAGTGGGTTACGATCCCTTCTATAGATGGTGAGGGAAATAAAGTGACTACATATTATAGCGACCGGCTTACGGATAGTCTGGTTCTCAATATGGAAAAAATTGATACGGATTCGTTAATAACCACTAAAGCATGGCACCCTAATGGTCAGTTGGCATGGGAGTTCCAGATGAAGGTCCCTGGCGGTGGAATGCATGGTTTAACCACCGTGTATGATGAGAATGGTGATATTGTTGAGCAGGAACGCTACGACGATGGAGAACTCGTAGAAACAATCATAAAAAAAACTCCTGCACAGTAAGTTTAGATTTAAAGTTCATAAATAAGAAACCGTTATGATCGCTTACATCTTAAATTCTACTCTTTGCTTACTCGGTTTATTTCTGATCTACCGGGTACTGCTGGCCAATGAGAAATGCTATCGGTTCAATCGATTTTATTTGCTGGCCGCATTGGTGGTTGGTCTTTCATTGCCCTCCCTCGATTTCTTCATGGGATCGGACCAATTCATATTCAGGCCGGGTGATAAGGTTGCCGGAGTAGAGGCTGAGAAATTAACGGCTATCAAAAAGGCACCTTCTGTTTTTGTTACAGGTAACCTCTTTCCTGAAAAAGACGTACCGGCCGTTACCCCAGATTCCGCGGAGGAGTCTTCAGTAATACCGGTTCTTTTTTTGATATTCTTAGGCTATAGCAGCGTTGCATTTTTACTACTGCTTAGATTTTTCTACAGCATTTATTCCATTTACAGGAGAGCAAAAGGAATGGAGTTTGTGGAGATGGGTACTACCCGTATCAGGCTGGCAGAGAGCTATGTTGCTCCTCATTCTTTTATGGACACCATATTTGTAAACAAAAAAGATTACAAAGAAGGACTGATCAGTGATGAGATCCTTAAACATGAAATGGCTCATATTGAGGGCAAACATACTCTTGATATACTTTTTGTAGAGTTACTTAAGGTAGTCTTCTGGTTTAATCCTGCCGTATATCTGTTTGACCGGGCCATCAAGATCAATCATGAGTTTCTGGCTGATGACCGGGTACTGAGTGAAACCAAGGATGTAACAGCCTATCAGGATCAGCTCATCAGGGCAACGCAAGATCACGGCAAGGTGAACCTGGCGAGCAATCTGAATTTCTTTCTTACCAAAAGGAGGCTCCTCATGATGACTAAAAGCAGGTCATTACTAGCCAGTTCAATTAAGATAGCGGCGCTGACTCCGCTAGTCCCCATATTAATTCTGCTTTTTAACAGCAGGGTGATCGATCGGGATCATATTCAAGGAACCTATGAAACAAAGCTTATTGCTGATACCGTGAAAGTAGATGAGAATTATGCATTTACAATAATGAAAACGGAAGAGGGTGAACCCTTTACCGGATCAAACAAGTTATTCGACCCAAAAACAGGTGTCCTCAAAAAAGAAGCGATCTATGACAACGGTTTACCGACATCCATCAAAACCTATAATGGAGTCGGGCAGGTATCCTTCCGTACTGTTTTTGAATACAGTGAAGGAATCCCCATAAAGCAGAGGTATTATATGCTGGGTCAGTTATTTTCTGAATATATCTATCCAACGCCTGAAAGAGACTACCAGGGTGTGCAGCGATACTGGCATACTGAAGAAGGGGTTTTACAGTATGAGGCTCACTTTTTGATGGACCCGGATAATTTCCATGGCATGGTTACAGCATTTGATACCCAGGGGAGTATCATTGAACAGGAACGTTACGAGAATGGGGCATTGGTGGAAAAGTTGAAGTAAAATGGATAAGAATTACTCTGTAAGGAAGTCCACATTTTTACCGGCTAATGAGCAATTCGTTGACCTTATTTAATGCTCACTCTGTTAGCGGGAATCCGTATCACTTGGTCGTTCTCTGATTTCGCACGAACCTCAAACTCCCATTCACCTTTTGGAATTGGTCGCTTCCATCTGTTTCCGCTGATGTACTGCTGTCTATTAAAAGAGAGGGTATCATTCGGCGGAATTTGATAGAGCAACAGCTCATCAAAACAGACAAAATTATCAGGCATTTGACTGTGCCAGATCAGCTCTTTCCCGGAATCGGCTGAATTATACGCCAGAATCTGAAATGCGCAGGAGCCGGCTTCAATTATCGTAGTGTCATTTGTGGCATTTATGGCCTGAATATGTGTTTCCAATGATTGACTTGAATCCTCCCATTGAATTTCGGCCTGAAACTGAACATCTCCATCGACATGTAAACTGTGACGGGGGAGTGTTGGGTGATCTATACTTTGAATGGATTCATCACAACTCATAAAAAAAGGAAGAGAGATTAGAGTTGTGAGTAAAATCAGCTGCATGATGTTTATTTGATACTTCATTAAATACTCAAAGGTTTAAGTGGAAATTTTTCACAACGATTAATTCTACGGCTCAAACCGACACCTGCAGTCATTCTCGCTGATCATCGCAGAAATATTCCGCTGAGTCTCACAGAAAATCTGCGAATTTCTGCGTTTAACTCTGTGATAATCTGTGAGAAACAAAAAAGTGGGATTGATGTGTGGTCAAAAAAAATAATCTAAATGAAGATAAATGAGAGGTCGGTTAGAATGCTCTTTTCCATCTTCTCGGGGTACCTCTTTTCTTCCAGATTTGAATTGTTCCTGTACCTGCTACGGTTGCAATTTTGTCGTCATCTAAATACGTAATTTTATTCCCGGTGGATGTCTGCGGTTGATCACCATTTTGATCTGAAATGATATCAATAATACTTTGAGTTTCGAGATCGTAAGTGTAGGTCCATTCGTAGTTTGATAATAATAGTCTGGATCTTTCAGGATGAAAATCAGAACGGCTACCCGGGAATAGTCTCTGGACTCGTTCCCAATTGGCTGTGGAATAAACTTCTGTATTGGAAAAAGTTGAAAAAGAATAAAAATTTCCATCAGCACTAAATTGTAAGTCCGTCAGATTAGCTGGGGTCCATTGCTCAAAATATTGAACACTGCCATTGTCCGAATCCATGATGTAGGACAGTCCATTATTACCTGCAATGATATTTCCATCCGGTGATATAGCTATGTTTTTATAGGTATACCTTGTGGGCGTGTTGTACTCTGCAAATACAAAATCCGTTTCGGATGTGTTTAAATCCCACCTTTTCACAAAACCTCTGCCACCAGTTCCAATAATAAAAGAACCGTCGCTGCTTACATCAATATGATATACACCACTAAAATTTGCACCTGAACCCAGAAATGCGTCGTCAATAATTTTCTCCAGATTGTTACCTGAGGGGAAGTCAGCTTTATAGATACTTCCTTCTGTAGGTACTGCAAAATATATAAATTTATAATCGGGGCTGATGTGAAAACCAGATATTGATTCAGAAGGTACTTTTATTTCAGCAATTTTTTGTTTCAACTCTATATCTGTAATTAAAATCGGATTTTCGATACCCGTATAGAAGTAATTATCTCCATCTGAGCGGAAGGATACGGCAGCCAAGTATTTTTTATCTATACCGGCTTCTATCGAAGTAACATTGTTCATCCCGGTCTCAAATGAGTAGTCCAGTTGATAATCACTGGAATAGGTAAGTTTTAATGTATTACTTGGGCGAGATACAATTGTCCTGACTCTGTAATTGGGATCGTCCAATTCACTCACGTTGGTATCTGTATATTGAAAGGTTGCGTCTCCATTGACCCGCCCAATTTCCTGAAATGTTCCGGGATCATTTGGGTTTTCCTTTTCGATGATAAATTCCGCGACTTTATCCCCATCTGCGCCAATCACATCCCAATTAAGCGTGAATGAATTTGGATTATTTTGGGAAATGCTGGATTCGTAATTGATTCGTGGTTCTACATCAAGCACTGCATATACAGTACTTGTTCGACTTGAATTGCCTGTTGATCTATTTAGAAACCGCAATTGATATTTCCGAAACCGATTGGCCAAATATTCATCCGAAGTGTTTTCGATAATTAAAGAGTCAACATAAGAACCATTACCATCTGGAAGTTTGTTAAACTCAAACTCAAAACTGCCATATTGGTTTTCATAGGATCGTACGATTTCTACCTCAGTTGCAAAAAAGGGAGTGTTGTCCCAGGTAATTTCCCAGTTCTTTT
>CAYNZY010000069.1:0-14228 GCA_964401805.1 uncultured Rhodohalobacter sp. | reverse complement strand
ACTTTTTGAAATATTTCCATACTCAAAAACTCTTTGACACGCCTCGGCGTCATTATGTAAAACTCAGTCTACATACCTATTTATCAGAAACAAAAATGCCCATCAACGATGAGCATTACATACGAGTCTACCTGCGCTGAAGCTTTGGAAGACAGGCCGGTCATTCATGGCCGGTGTATCAGACATGGTATCTCTGTCAGTATCCGTTAGGAAAATACAGCTACGAACTAAGATTATCTCAAATTTAGTCACCGCATATTAGTAGAGTTACCATGTCTCGAGTGGTCCCTGCTACTCGCCAAACATATCCTGGTAATCGGCCATGGAGGCTTCAATCACTTTCTCTGCATATTCACGGTCGTATACACGATCAACAAAAACATTGGAGTCTTTACCGGGAATCAGCTTGTAGGTACCAAAGTAGTGTCTCAATCGCTCAACAATAACTTCAGGCAGATCAGAAACATCTTTCACATCTGTGTAATAACGGTCGTTATCCAAAACAGAGATGATTTTATCATCCGCTTCACCGTTGTCAATCATGTGAAGGCCGCCAATCACACGGGCAGTCAAAATAACTTCAGCCCTGTCAATGGGACGCTCACTCAATACACAAATATCAAGGGGATCCCCATCTCCTTTTTCGGTGTGTTCCGAAAGTCCGCCAATTCGTTCACCACAGTACGTTCTGGGAATAAATCCATAGAGAGACGGTGGCATGGATGAACTGCGTTGCGGGCGATCCACACGCATATATCCGGTTAATTTGTCAACTTCGTATTTAATTGCATCAAAGGAGGTTACCTCAATAAAAGCGTTCACTACCTTAGGTGATCCTTCACCAACTTCCAGGCCGTGCCATGGATGCGGGCGCCATCGATAAAAAGGGTTTGGAAAATTCACGTTGTTCCTAATTTTTTCTTTTACTATTAATATTAATTGTCTGAATGCCTCTCAGTGATTTACTCCATGATTGCATTCAGTTTTTCCAGGTTATCTTCCAGTCTCAGTGCATTGATAATTTCATCAATATCTCCCTTCATGATATCATCAAGATTATAGAGAGTTAGATTAATTCGGTGATCCGTACATCGTCCCTGAGGGTAGTTGTAGGTTCGAATTTTCGCACTTCGGTCCCCGGTAGAAACCTGGCTTTTTCTGTCGGCTGCACGTTCCGACCGGATCTTTTCCATCTCCATATCGTACAGCTTGGTCTTTAGCATAACTAATGCTTTCTCTTTGTTTTGATGCTGCGAGCGCTCTTGTTGACACTCTACCACAACACCCGATGGTTCATGAGTTAAACGAATCGCCGAGTCGGTTTTATTCACATGCTGACCACCCGCCCCACTGGACCGGAATGTATCTACACGAATCTCCTTCATATCCAATTTAATCTGGACGTCGTCATTCACTTCCGGCAAAACGGCAACCGTAGCCGCTGATGTGTGTACGCGTCCCTGAGATTCCGTTTCCGGCACACGCTGAACACGGTGAACACCGCTTTCATACTTCATCTTTCCATACACCTCCGTTCCGGAAAGCTCATACACAATCTCTTTATAGCCTCCCTTTTCACTTTCAGTGATAGAGAGCAGGTTTAATTTCCAACCCTGAGAGTCGGCATACCGTCGGTACATATCGAAAAGATCTCCTGCAAAAATTGCTGCTTCATCTCCACCCGTTCCGGCTCGTACTTCCACTATACAATTTTTTGAATCATCCGGATCTTTCGGGATGAGTTTATACTTGATTGCTTCTTCCAGATTTTCAAGCTCGGTCTTTAACTCTTTATTTTCTTCTCTTGCAATCTCCGTGATCTCTGCATCTTCATTGGCTTCAATCAGTTCCTTGTTTCCCTCGAGAAGGTTGTGAATCTCTTTCCATCGATCGAAATCTTCAACCAGTTCTTTTAGCTGGGTGTGTTCTTTGGTGAGTTCAGCATATTCAGAGGGCCGATCATAAATGGCGGGATCTGCCATTGCCTGGTTAATCTCGTCGTACCGCTCTTTGATCTGGTGTAATTTATCTTCTAAATCCATTCAAAATCTTGTTTTTAATAGAGCGGAAAGATATTGAATTATAGTCTTTATTCGAACTATTTAATTCAATTCATGAAACTCCAGTTTTATAAGATCAACACTTTAAACAACCATCGTTTACCAAGGTATTGTCTGCAAAATTTATTCTATCATTTACTACCTTATGCTCCACGGATTGAAAACCTCACTATTTCAGATGTAATTATGACAAAACCACTCAGCACAACATTTAAAATTGGATTTTTCGGCGCCGGACAGCTTGCACGGATGTCATCACTCAAAGTATTTGAACTTGGAATGCAGGTTGCTGTTTATTCTGACCGGCCTGAAAATGAACCTGTACAGTTTATGACACCCCACACCTTTTCCGGTTCGTTTGATGACATGAACGAAATGGTTGAATTTGCCAAAACGTGCGACTTGATAACCCTCGAAAATGAATTTATAGATTCAGAAATCCTGAAAGCCGTACAGGAACAATCCGGAACTCCCATCTATCCTTCACCCGAGAGTTTTGCCCTGATCGAAAATAAATTGATTGAAAAGCAGACATTTGAAGAAGCCGGCATCCCGGTCACTCCCTATGCGTTGATTAAAAATAAAGAAGACCTTAAATCTTTTGGAGATAACCATGGATGGCCATACCTGCTCAAATCCTCGAAAGGCGGATACGACGGTTATGGAAATGAAACGGTAAAGAGTCCTGAAGAAGCCTTCACCGCTTTTAATAAACTTGGCGGGAATAATGGACGCGACATTGTCGCAGAGGCATTTGTAGATTTTACACACGAACTTGCCGTTCAGGTGGCTCGAAACAAAACAGGTCATGTGGTCTATCCATGCTGCGAAACCGTGCAGGAGAACCATATTAATGTAGCTGTAAAATCACCGGCCCAGGTCGATGAAAAAGTTCGTCAAAGAGCTCAGCAACTGGCTATCGCTGCTACTGAAGCAATTGATGGAAAAGGAATTTTTGCTTACGAATTTTTTCTCACGAAAGATGGTGAATTGTTGATGAATGAATCAGCCCCCCGTCCTCATAATTCAGGGCACTATACCATTGAAGGTGCCATTACCTCACAATTTGAAAATCATGTGCGTGCTGTTTGTGACCTCCCGCTTGGTAGCACCGAACTCCGAAAACCTGCCGTAGTGATGATTAATCTATTGGGTAAACATAAGCGCAGTGCCGTGGTAGAACATGCCGATGAAGCTGTTGCCGAGCCCGACGGACACCTTCACTCCTACGGTAAACTTGAAAGCAAGCCGGGACGTAAAATGGCTCACTATACCCTTCTTGGAGAAGATATGGAAGTGACATTTAAGAGAGCCAGAGAGCTTACTGCCGCTATTGAGATATAAGTTATTGGTACGAGAAAGATGAACTATTCCTTTTCTTCTTGGCAAGATTTAGATTGACGTCCCTCTCAACACTCAAAAAAGCTTTTACTTTTAATATCCGATCAATTCTATATATTCCGAAATTCGATCAATCACCAAAAATCGTCAAACATGAAAAATATGGTTCTCAATTCTCTATCGTATAAAAGCTTTTTACTAATTACGGGAGCACTGATGTTCGCTGCAGGTTGCGCAAATACACAACCCGTAGTTCAGGAATTACAACAGGAAAATACTCAAGAAGTTGTTACCGAAGAAGATTATCAACGTGCAGAATCTCTCCTGAGTCAGCACACCAACTCTTTGGTTTATAATACCGCATCAAATATGAATTGGGAGGACGATGGGCGAATCACCTATCGGCATACCGTTCCGGGCGGAGCAGAATTTATGGTTGCCAACCCTTCAGACGGCAGCTTAGGCAGGGCTTTTAATCACGAAAACCTCGCTGAGACACTCTCAGATATGACCGGGAATACCGTAGATGCTCTGAATTTACCTTTCCGTGATTTCAGTTTTTCTGAAAACGGCTCAAAAATCCACTTTACAACAAACGGGACACAATTTTCATGCGATGTTGACGGGACTGAATGTGAATCATCAGAAGACCCAAACCAATACAACAGGTTTACTGAATCACTCTCTCCTGATGGATCCAAGGTAGCCTTTATCCGTGATTATAATCTATGGATGAGAGATCTTGACTCAGGCAACGAAACTCAACTCACTTTCGATGGAGAAAAAGATTATGGTTATGGCACGAATAATGCCGGATGGACCAAGCGGGATGCACCGGTCATGCTCTGGTCTCCAGACTCCAAACGAATAGCTACATTCCAGCAGGATGCCCGAAATACGAAAGAGATGTACCTGGTATCAACGGCTATTGGGCACGGTGAGCTCGAGCAGTGGAAGTATCCCCTGCCGGGCGACGAACATATTTTCATGGTTGAACGAGTTGTGATAAACCTGGGCAGTGATGAACCGGAACTGGTTCGCCTGGATATGGATCCTGATTATCAGCGTTCTACAATTACTGATCACATTGCAGCGCGTGACGGCTCATTGCTGGATGCCCAATGGAGCAGCGACAGTGAATCCTTAGCCTTTGTTTCAGTATCTCGTGATCACAAAGAAGCACATCTTCAAATTGCAGACCCAAATACAGGAGAAGTCACTTCCGTGATGGAGGAAAGACAGGATACTTTTTTTGAGTCGGGCATTAACTCCATAAGCTGGAGGTATCTGAAGGATTCAAACGAATTTATATGGTGGTCTCAGCGCGATAACTGGGGACATCTCTATCTGTATGATGCTGAATCTGGAAATCTTAAAAATCAGATTACATCCGGTGACTGGAATGTGCGTGAAATCTCACACATTGATGAACAAAATCGGGTCATCTACTTTATTGGCTCCGTGCGGGAAGATGGGGATCCCTATTTCCAGTATCTCTACAAAATCAACTTTGATGGCAGTGGACTTTCACTTCTAACTCCCGGAATTGCAAATCACGATGCAGACCTGAATGTTGAAGCCGGGATGTTGGTCGATACATACTCCACTCCTGACACCCCTCCGGTCACAGTTGTTCGAGATTTGGATGGAAACGAGTTGATGGAGCTGGCTGAAGCAGATATAACCGAACTGGAAGCACATGGCTGGAAAGCGCCAATACCGTTTTCCGTAAAAGCTCGTGATGGCCAAACAGACCTTTACGGCTTGATGTATACCCCAACCAACCTGGATGAGAGTAAATCCTACCCGGTGTTGAACTATCTCTATCCTGGTCCTCAGAGCGGTAGTGTTGGCAGCCGTTCATTCAGAGCATCCCGTTCTGATAAGCAGGCCATGGCAGAACTCGGGTTTATAGTAGTAGAGGTTGATGCACAGGGTACACCTGGACGATCCAAGGAGTTCCACGATTTCTACTACGGCAATATGGGCGATAATGGTGTACCGGATCAGATAGCTATGATTGAACAGCTCGCAGATCGCCATTCATACATAGACATCGACAGAGTAGGTATTTATGGCCATTCGGGCGGTGGATTTGCATCAACACGTGCCATACTGGCCTATCCTGATTTTTATAAAGTAGCCGTCTCGGGTGCCGGGAATCACGACAACCGAAACTACACCGATGCGTGGGGCGAAAAATGGCAGGGGCTGCTCATGGAGACGGAAAACGGAACAAATTACGACAACCAGTCTAATCCGTTACTGGCCGAAAATCTGAAAGGCAAACTTCTCATCACTCACGGAACACTCGATAGTAATGTTCCTCCTTATAATACCTTGATTGTGGTAGATGCGCTGATCGAAGCCAACAAGGATTTCGATATGATCATGCTGCCAAATCGCGGCCACGGTTACTACAGCGAACCGTTTATGATGCGGAAGCGGTGGGATTATTTTGTGAAGCACCTTAAGAATACCGATCCGCCCAAGGAGTATGAGTTTGGTCAGAACTAAACAGCACACTTTTAAGAATTAAAAAATACCCTGCAGAGCATATCTGACAGGGTATTTTTTTGCCATGAATTTTATTTGTTTACTGACAAATATTGGGAAAGCAAGTTCCGTAATTATTTAAGTCTGATTCTCCCTATTATCATTTTAATCCGTAAAAAAATAAGAGGGAAATTATGAGTCAAAATTTTAAATCTGTTACCGTTGGTTGGTTTGAAATTCCCGTAAAGAATATGGAACGGGCAATTAAGTTCTACAATACCATTTTTGATACAGAATTAGACTTACAAAATATTGAAGGTCTCGAGATGGCATGGTTCCCATGGAATCAAGATGACAAAGGTGCAGGCGGCTCTTTGATAAAAGCTGACAAGAACTACAAACCCAGTCACCATGGAACACAAATATACTTTTCCTCAGAAGATGTGAGTATTGAGCTTAAAAGAGTCAAAAAAGCCGGCGGAAAAATTATTCAGGATAAAACAGAAATCACTCCTGAAATCGGTTTCATGGCACTGTTCGAAGACACTGAAGGGAACCGGATAGCCCTTCATTCACAGCGCTAACATGTAATTTACAATTGGTTATAAAAAGATCAGTTTATTCTGTTAAAACTATCCTGTTTATAAGTGACAATTCCGGCTGATACTAAAAATACCCTGCAGAGCATATCTGACAGGGTATTTTTTATGTGATTATAAAACTATCGAGGTAGCACCGGATGAGTAACCGTTGGAAATTCACCTGTTAGTGTCTTCAGAAATGCTGTGATCTTCTCCACCTCATCTTCATTAAATTTCCGTCCAAGCTGACTTTCTCCCATAATCGAAACAGCTTCTTCAAGTGTTTCTGCTGACCCGTCATGGAAATAGGGATATGTCATTTCTACATTTCGAAGTGGTGCCACACGGAAAACATATCTGTCTGCTTCCCTTCCGGTAACAGCATATCGCCCCATATCTTCTCCACCCTGCTCCTCTGCATGGCTAAAAGGTGTGAACGTCCGTCCGCCAAGCAACGGACCATTATGACAGCTCATACACCCATTCTCCTGGAATAACTCAAATCCTTCTATCTCTACAGCAGTCAGTGCATCCTCATTTCCTTCAAGGTAGTCGTCAAAAGGTGATCCGTGAGTGATTAATGTTCGCTCGAATGATGCAATGGCCTTGGCAAGATTTTCAAAAGTAAATGGCTCATCATCTTCCGGAAAGGCCTCCGCAAAGTAGGGACGATAACCACTTACCTCCAGGCGTTCCATTGCTTCCTCAGGTGTCAGGTCCATTTCTACGTGAGCTTGTATTGGTCCTACCGCCTGCTCTTCCAATGTTGCTGCACGTCCATCCAAAAACTGTGCTTTTAAAAATGCGGCATTATATACGGTTGGAGAATTTCTTGGGCCTATCCGTCCTCCCTCACCTATGGCTCGATCACGGTGATCTACTCCGGCAGCGCCAACAACGTGGCAAGTATTGCATGAAATGATACCTGACCTTGACAGCCGGGGTTCGAAGAACAGTTTATGTCCTAAATCTATTTTTTCATCCGTCATAGGGTTGTCTTCAGGTACAGGTGCTTCGGCCGGAATGGGTTCGAAAATGCTTGATATTTCGGATAAATACTCCGGCTCCTGTTCGCTTTCACAACTTGATAAAAGTAGAAATGAGCCAAATGTAAATAGTATTATTAAAATCAACGCTGTGGACGATCGCTTGAAATTAGCCATATTTCTCCGATTGAGTTAGACAAAGACATTCTATTATTCAATCTATTAAATTGGACAAAAAGGTACAATTTAGAGCTTGCAAATCAGGGTTTCCCCTATACATGAATGTTTATTCAGTATAACTGCTCATTTCTCTGCAATTCAACTGATCTGTTACCATAACAATTCTCCATTCTTTTCGTATTAAAAACAGACGCGATTTTTAAGTCAAAAATCCCCTAAAATTATGCTGTTCAATCAGTTTATCTATTCTGAAAAAGTAAAAAACATACTTTCAGTGTTGTCAAAACCTCTACTATTATTGGTGATAATTCTGTTTTCCGGAGCTGTTTTTATATCGGGTTGTAATCTAACCGAGAGCACGGACCCTGCATTTACTTATGAAGCTGATTTCAGTGAGGGCGAAACGTTCAACTGGGAACCTTTCTACACCGGTTACCCGGTTGGCGACGAAGAAAACATGGAGTTCGAGAGTGGCTTAAGATCACTCCCTGAACCATTAAACAGCTCAGAGAATGGTTATTACATAACCGCATTAAACCGAAGCGATAATGTAAAAATGCTTTTTCGAAATCAGATTGATGGCCTCGAACCAAATACAACGTACAGCGTTCGTTTTACGGCGCGTTTTGCCACCGAGGAGCCATCCGGTTGTGCGGGAGTAGGCGGAGCACCGGGAGAAGCAGTTAAAGTCATTGCAGATGCGTCCAATATTCGCCCCGAACCGATCATCGAAGGTGAGGGAGAAGACGGGTATTATCTTCTGAATATTCAGTATATGGGTGACTCACAGGAATGGTATCAGAATGCAATTATGGGAAATATTGCAAATAGCCGCGAATGTGAAGATGGAGACGAGTTCGAAATTAAGGAAGTCTCTTCCGGCCTGAGTCACAGCACAGTTACAACCAATGAAAATGGTGAAGCCTGGTTAATGTTTGGTACCCGTTCAGGCTTTGAAGGTCAAACTGAACTTTATTACACCTATTTTAAAGCAGAATTTATCAGGTAGATCTCCTTAAATCATTTTTAATGATTCTTTTTCAGTTAGCCGGAGGTTAGCAACTATTGGAACAAGACATTGTCAGAAATTTTCTTCCTCAATTTCGTAGCGCAATTCGTACATTCTTGTTGAAACTTTTTATCATGATTAAGTCTAAAGATCAAACAACAAGAACAAGTTATGAGTAGAACACCAATTGTAGGCGTAGTAATGGGTAGTGACAGCGACTGGCCCACGATGAAAGAGGCAACTGAGATTTTAGATCATTTCGGTGTTCCTTACGAAAAGCGGGTCGTTTCTGCCCATCGAACTCCGGACGTAATGGCTGAGTATGGATCTCTAGCTCGGGAACGAGGATTGAAAATAATTATAGCCGGAGCGGGCGGTGCCGCTCACCTGCCGGGTATGCTTGCCGCTTACACTACCCTCCCGGTAATTGGAGTTCCAGTTAAAACCACCGCACTTGGCGGGCTCGACAGCCTCTACTCCATTGTACAGATGCCAAACGGTGTTCCGGTTGCAACTGTAGCCATTGGCAAAGCTCGAAATGCCGGCCTGCTTGCTGTTCGAATGTTAAGTATGAATGACACAGAACTCGCTGAGAAACTGGAAGATTACCATCTCAATATGGCTGATGAGTCGATCGAAAAAACTAAAAATCTCAAGTAACCGTATCGTTGAATAATAAAGTAATCAATATCACCATCCTTGTTCTGCTTACGGCATTCATTCTCTTTCGGATCAATACTGCTCTGAATCAGATGAACAGCGGGGACGAGCAGGTATCACAATCTATTGAAGATCTGCCCGCTGTTTTTTCAGGAGTAGTGCCCTGCGCGGATTGTCCGGGAATTGAAACAGTCGTTGTACTTACAGAAACCGGATTTGAAGAGTTGAGTCATTATCAGGATCGTGGCAATAATCTTTACCGGGTAGACGGGACCTGGACATTGACCGGAGATACGCTAAAACTCTATCGGGTTGAAGATGAATTGCACAAGGCATATTTGTACAGCAGAGATCAGATTAAATTATTGGATCGGGATCTTCAACCCATTACCGGTGAATTAGAGGAGAATTATGCACTCGATCGGTCTCCTGAGCAAGAGTCGATCCGAAGCAGACATGCAGAACTACAGGACGAAGGAGTAGATTTCCTGGCAAGTGGGAACGAACCATTCTGGTCTGTTCACATCAATTTTGATGGTCAGCTTTTATACCAAACTCCGGGATCTGAAACGCCTTACCCATTTAGTGAATTCGAAGAAATCGTGGAAGATCAAAAAACAATGTACTCCGCTGATGAGATGCAGATCACGATCATACCTGGATACTGCAGAGATTCAATGAGTGGGTTTCTTTTTACACATCAGGTAGAAATTCAAACCAACGGACAGAGTATGACCGGCTGCGGCAGATATTTATAACTGGGTTTCAGCCGCTGACTTATTGTATTCAATGATTCTGTGGTACGCTTCAAGAACAGCTTCTGTCGACTCTTTCTGAATAACCACTCCATGTTTTTTTGCAATATCCTTTGCATTTAGTGGTGCAAAAGCCATTTTCACTTGTTTGAGCGCCGGCACATCTCCGCTGCTGTCTCCGATGTATCCCATCTGATCAAATGAAATTCCCAAAGCGTTACTTAGTAGTTTAAATCCCTGAAGCTTATCGTTTCCGGGCATCAGTGTATTCACTGAAATATCCGTGGCATGAACTTCCATTCCCGGGTAGTCCTTCTGCACTTTTTCGAGTATTAGTCCGTGGAGTTTTTTTATGACCTCTTCATCCGGCCCCACTATTCCCGCATCCATCATTTTCGTAAACTCAAGGTTCACACCGGGGTAATTGGGCAAAACTTCCTGGGTCAGCCATTTTTTCATTTGCTCTACCGGTTCCATCTCTCCATTTTTCGTGTTGATGGCCGTTTCAAAACGGTGTCCGTCCCAGTGAAAAAGCCCTGCACTCTCAAAAACAAAAGGCAATTGTATATCCAGCCACTGTGCTACTGCTTCAGCATACGGATAAGGGCGTCCGGTACAAATTGTAAGCGGAGGAATGAGATCCGAAGAACGACTCTGAATATTGAGCTCTCTGATTTTATTAATTGCGTCCCAATTTGGGGTTTTGAACGGTTCAGATATACATCCGTCCAAATCTGTTACAAACAGTTTAATCATACTGGGTAAGTTTCTCTTTTCTGGAGTTATTTCGATTTAGATGATCCGGAAAGAACAGTCCGGTTACTAAAAACAAAAGCCCAATCATCATTAATACCTGATATTGATTTTCGTAATCGGCATATTCCTGGCTCGAAAATTCACCTCTTTGAAGTTCGTCTAACCGGGCAAAAAGGGGTTCAATGGTATCACTACCCCTGCGGATTGAGAAATACTCTCCGCCTCCTGTAGAGGCAACCTCACGCATGGTGCTCTCTCCTAAACTTGAAGTAACCGTATTCCCTTCCCGGTCCCGATGGTATCCGGTCAATCTTCCCTGTTCATCATAGATTGGAATGGGGCCGCCTTCCAGAGTTCCCACGCCAATTGCAAAAACTGTAACTCCCAAGTTTTCCAGCATTTCCAGTTCTTCACTGTAGTCCGGTCCGTGATTTTCACCATCCGCCATAAAAAGAAGAACATTTGATGCATTTTGCCTGTCTATGGATTCAAAAACTTCAATGGCTTTTTGCATCGCGTTCTGAAAATTTGTTCCTGACACGGGAATTTGATCCGTATTCGACACGTCAAGGAAAAGTCGAAGGGCGGAATAATCCGTGGTTATGGGCGCCTGAACGTACGCTTCTCCGGAAAAAACGATTAATCCAATTCGATCCCCGGTTAGCCGGTTTACCAACCGATTAATTTCAAACTTCGCCTTATCCAATCTGCTGGGTCGCACGTCCTCAGCATTCATGCTTCTCGATAAATCCAGCGCAACCATGATATTTAAACCGGAACGCTGAATCTCACGAACCTCGGTGCCGATTTTAGGACCGGCCAGTGCAACGATAAAGAAAAATATTGCTCCCAAAATGGAGTATAACCTGACTTTGTCTCCCGTACTCCAATAATTTTTGCGAAGCTGAAGAATGAGTCGTTCATCAAAAAGTTCATCTCGCTTTTTCCGCTGCACCTGTCTGAACCAGTAATACAGTCCGTATAAAACCGGCAACAACAACAAAAGCCATAAATATGAGCTATTTTCCCAGATCATCTATTTTTTACCTGATTAAATTCTTTCCAAAGATAGCACTCTTTTAAGAGAAGACGAACGAGGATTTCTTCGAAATCGTATAGAGATCGCTTTTCAGTACTCATTTTTATCTGATTATTTTTACACTCTAAATGCACGAATTGGTTATCAGGTGCCCATTACGACTTCTGACGGGTCCAGATTAAGTCAAACGACACAAAATGGTTTAAATGGATTCAATCTAACGCCTTCTCAATATTGTTTTTTACTGCAAAGCAATGTCTCTATCGTTCGAAATTCTGCCTTGATATCGTAACGGAATAAGTGAATAAGATTGGAAGAAAGTAGTAAACTATACTGTAATCGATACTACCTTACAGAAAAATGAAACTTTTTATCGGCGTTTTATTAGGACATACTGCTCGCACCGATAAATATTATTCGGACAAAATATTGTGTTTACTTGCTTTGATGGAGAGAGTAGATTATTATCGGACACCGGTACTGCCTGTAATAGTGCCGGTGAATACATGTTAGGCGTATTCAACTCCAATCAAATAACTTCAAAAAATGTCATTCTCAGTATCAGAGGCAAAATCATTATTTAGTTCAGTTTTTGAGCTTTACAAAAAAGGTGCAAACCTAGAAGCGGAACAGAAGTTGCAAGAATTACAGGAAGCTTTTATTGATTTAAAGTCAGAGAATCTTGAGTTAAGAGAGGAGTTGTTAGAACTTCGAGAAAAACTGAAAAACAAAGAAAATCTTATTTACGAAGCTCCTTTTTATTATTTAGAAGAAAATGAGACTAAAGATGGGCCTTTCTGTCAAAAATGCTATGATGACCAAAAAAAGTTAGTAAGACTGATAGAAGTAGATCAATATGCAGGTTCACATTATTGCAAAGTATGTGAGAATCACTTTGGAGATAAAAAGCCTTTTAATCCCGGCCCGATAAATATTTAAAATAACTATAGGCCCATGAATGAATGGACAATTGATTTAGAGGAGACTAATAAAGATGCCGTAAAAGAATTTGAAAAGTCTTTTTTTCAAGGGCCAATCTTAGACGATAAAGGTAGACGTCTATTAACAAAAAAAACCTATCGCAAGAATTCATGGTTTAAAAATTGAAGTTTTTGCCAACGAACATCCTCCACCTCATTTTAGGGTTAATTATCAAGGCGAAAGCAACAATTTTAGGATAAGTGATGGTGAACCATTGAATGGCAATTCTTTAAAAAAATTTCATAGAAATATTAAGCAATGGCATAGAAACAATAAGCGACTTCTTATAAAAGCCTGGAATGATTTCCGTCCTGATGATTGCCCTGTAGGTGAGTACACTGAATAAAACATGTCGAGTACAATAACTATGCAGAAAATTTATAACATTGAATCGCTGCATCCTGGTGATTTAAAAACTTATCAAGACTTAGAAGACGTAGTAACATTGCACAAGAATAAGCCCGATGATTTGGACTATGAATTATATCATGTTACTGATCGACAAAGTTTAGAAAGTGTATTTGAAGAAATACTGAATGATGTTAAAAATGATGGGATAAAGCCAATTCTCCATTTTGATTTACATGGTTATGAAGATGGGATTGATCTTAATTCAGGTGAAGTTGTTGACTGGAATGAAATCGCAGATTCTTTAATCGAAATCAATAAGGCTTCAAACATACAACTATTTGTTTGTGCAGGAGCTTGTTTTGGCGTGGGAATGGTAAAGATTACTAATTTTATGAAAAGAGCTCCATACTCTGTTTTAGTGGGACCGAATGGAAGTATTAAGGCTAAATACATTTCTGAGTTTTACAGTTCTTTGTATAATGAATATTTGGATACTGGGGATATAAAAGATTTCTTTGATAAAAGTGACTTAATCCCGGAAAAATTTTCGGCAATCTGGATTAAAACAGCATATGACATGTTATTTGACATTGAGACAGCAAAAAATAATGGCTCATATAATGATGCTTTTGTTCACTGGGTACAGAATATTTTTAAAGGTGATAGAGATGAATATTCAAACAAAGAACTCCTTCAAAAATTTGATAATTGGTTCGTTGAGAATAGCAACAAATTAAAGAAAGATCGTTTCAATGAATTTTTTATGATAGATCTGTTTCCTGAAAATAATGAAATATTCAAGTTCGAAGACGCCTAACAACGGTTTCAACGCTGACTTGGCCGCTGTTTGCCGGCGAAAAATTGGTAGCCAAAAAGAAATTCCGAGTTTTATTTACATTACCAGCCAATAAGGCCAAGCCGGTTAAACCGCAAACCGTTATACATACTACCCGTTCTATTCATGTTGCAAATCTGATTGTATAATTAGCTATAGATGAATGAAAGACAGCAAGGTGACACCTAAATGTCGTGT
>CAYNZY010000068.1:0-14301 GCA_964401805.1 uncultured Rhodohalobacter sp. | reverse complement strand
TCAATCGGACTACGTTATATCATATTGAGAAAGGAAAACCATCGGTGGCTATTGGCGCGTATTTTAATGTACTTAGAGTCCTCAATTTACATGAAGATTTTCAGAAGTTAGCAGCGGATGATCCGTTTGGCCGAAAGTTACAAGATATGGATCTGTAGTTATGCCTCCCAAAAAAACGGATATCATTGTATATGCCCATTGGAAAGGAATGCCTCTGCCAATCAAAATGGGAATTCTTTCAGCTCAAGAGGCCCGAGGACATTTGACCTGGAGCTTTGCATATGATAAGGATTGGATTAAAACTCAGTCTCAACAGGAATTAGATCCAGACCTCCAATGGGTGGGTGGACCACAGTATTCCCCGGATAAGCCTAATTTCGGAGTTTTCTTAGATTCCATGCCTGATCGCTGGGGAAAAACGTTAATGCAAAGAAGAGAAGCTATACTTAATGAGGAGGGAGAAAGAAAAAGATTAACGGATGTTGATTATTTATTGGGTGTAAATGATCTGACAAGAATGGGGGGTCTACGTTTTAAATTAGAAGAAGAGGGCCCGTTTCTTGATGATAATGATGAAAAGGCGGTGCCTCCGCTTACAGCATTAAGAGAACTTCAATATGCAGCCGATATGGTGGAGTCAAATGAGGATTCTGATGCGGTTAGAGAATGGATCATGTTTTTACTGGCTCCCGGATCATCCTTAGGTGGAGCAAGACCCAAAGCTTCTGTATCCGATGAAGAAGGAAATTTATGGATTGCAAAGTTTCCTTCCAGGCAAGATGATATGAATAAAGGTGCTTGGGAATATCTTGCTTGGGAGCTTGCTCAGAATGCAGGAATTGTAGTTCCAGAAGCTGAATTGATGAACGTTGCCGGTAAAAATCACACGTTCCTTACAAAGCGATTCGATAGGCAAGGTGCGGAGCGTATTCATTTTGCTTCTGCCATGACGATGACAGGGCGTTTTGAAGGAGAGGAAAGAGAACCACCAAGTTACCTGGAGACAGCTGAATTCATACAGTTTTATGGAGCGTCTCCTGATGAGGACTTGCAACAGTTATGGAGGAGAATTGTTTTCAATATTGCAATATCTAATACGGATGACCATATGAGAAATCACGGTTTCATTATTACGAATGAAGGATGGAGATTGTCCCCTGCTTATGATATGAATCCTTCAATCGACAGAAAAGGACTTGCCCTAAACATTGATTTAGAATTGAATGATTTAAATTTTGACCTTGCGAGATCTGTTGGGGAATACTTCAACCTCAACAATAATGATATGGATACCATAATTAAAGAAGTTCAAGGGGCCGTTTCAAATTGGGAGGAGGTAGCTGTTAATATTGGTATTCCATCGGCTCAACGACGTTTAATGGAAGCTGCATTTAATCTTGGTTAAAGATATTGGGTTCCCGGCAAACAAACCTTTCATTTCCCTACACACTTAAGCAGAAAACCTAAACGACCTCTATGTATCATTAAAATTCATTTAAGCGCAATAGAATGAACACTTTCAATTTCTTCCTTCCTAAAAAGTTTTTCAAGCTGACTCATCATAACACCTGAATTACGCAAGCCTCAGTCTGTCACTTGCAGAATAGAATGTTTCTTTATTGAGACCAAGGATGTAAAAAAGGTTATCGGTTTAAAATAAACTCTGAGTGATGATTCTACTAAAGGCATAAAATGCTTAGGCTGTCGATCTGCAATTTCCCTTTTTAAGACCGTATCAAACGCAATCCATTTAAAACTACGATTAATGTACTTCCTTCATGCCCAACTACCCCAAGAGGCAGAGGCAGGTTAAAAAAGAAGACGGAAAGAACAAGCATTAGAATGACTGCGAGGCTAAAAATGATGTTTTGCCAAACGATCTTTTTGGCTCTTCTTGCCAGATTGATTACATATGGAAGCTTTTCAAGGTCATCTGCCATTAGAACAACATCCGCAGTTTCAAGCGCAACATCAGTTCCCACCGCGCCCATGGCAATACCCAGGTGACTACTGGCCAATGCCGGTGCATCGTTGACGCCATCACCTACCATGGCTACGACTTCATCCCTGGCAATTTTTTGTATGATCTCCACTTTTTCTTCCGGTAAAAGCTGGGCGTAATACTCTTCAATATTCAGTTCAGCAGCAACACTTCGGGCAACTTCTTCAAGGTCACCGGTGAGTATTACAAATTTTTTGATCCCCAAATCTCGCAGTTTCTTTAAGGTTCCCCGAGCCTGTTCCCGAATCTGATCCGAAAATACAAGGAGCCCCTTAACTTCACCATTTCGGCTTATATAGATGATGGTATTTCCGCTCCCTTCCATATTGTTGATGATTGCTTGCTGTTCTTGATCCAGCTTTTCAAGCAGCCCATTAAATAATTTTCGATTACCAACCTTAACCTCTTCATTGCCGATGAGAGCGAGCACACCCTTCCCGATTTCCGCTCTAACATTTTTAGCTTTCGGGAAATCGATTTTTCGTTTAACGGCTTCACGGAGAATGGCAGCTCCCAGGTGATGTTCGGAATGTTGCTCGGCGGATGCTGCCAGGGCCAATAACTCATTTTCGGTGTTTAAATGTGATCCATTCCTGCTGTTGAAGGCGATAATGTTGGTAACCACTGATTGACCGGTTGTGAGTGTTCCGGTTTTGTCGAAGGCAATGGTGGTAATTTCGGCAGCCTGCTCCAGGTAAGCTCCGCCTTTAAACAAAATTCCATTTCTGGCAGCATTTGCTATGGCGGAAAGTATGCTGGCCGGAGTACTGATAATTAAAGCACAGGGAGAAGCCACCACCAATATGGTCATGGCACGATAAAAAGTGGGATCAAAAGGTTGGCTGAACACCAGGTAGGGAATAAAGATTAATCCAATAGTAAACAGGATAACACCTATTGAATATCGTGACTCAAAATTATCCAGGAAACGCTGGGTATCAGCTTTTTGGCTTTGGGCCTCTTCCACCAACTTGATAATTTTGGCCAGTGTGGTCTCGCCGGCAAGGCGAGTAACAACAATTTCGAGTACGCCGTCTTCATTCATGGTAGCAGCAAACACATCACTGCCTGCCTCTTTAGTAACCGGAATACTTTCCCCTGTGATGGCGGCCTGATCTACCGTGCTTATCCCCGACTGTACCTGCCCATCAATAGGAATTCGTTCGCCCGGCTTCACGATGATGAGCTCACCAATGGTCAGATCTTCAACGGCTCGGTACGTCTCACTGCCATCCGCATTCCGGACAAGTGCTTTGTCGGGACGCAGTTTCATCAGTGACTGGATCGCCCTGCGGCTTCTGCCCATCGCATAGTCCTGTAGCGTATTGCTCAATGAAAATAGAAACAGCAGGATGGCTCCCTCCAGCCAATTGTCAATTATAGCAGCTCCAATGGCCGCCAGAATCATCAGCACGTCCACATTTATTTCGAATTTAATCAGAGCCTTGATACTCTGTACCGTTCCTGCATAACCGCCTGTCAGGTAAGCAATCATGTACAAATTACGAGCCACATTTTCGTCGAAAAGCCCAAACAGAGAACCGAAGAATCCGGTAGCAAGGCTAATTGTACAAAGAATGGTGAGCCAGGCATAGAATGCCGGTGTGGTGATGAAGGAGTCGCCGTTATTTTTTTGCTCACTTGTCATACAATTTCTGACTAACCCTCGTCATACAATTGACTCAAAAAGTACGACTAACTTTTCTCATTCTCCTTAGCGACAGAATGAGTATTCATTTAATGTGTATACCTATCATAGTAATACAATTAATCGTCAAGTTGAATAACTGATGAAAATTCATTGCGCACTTAGATTACCGCTTACATACACCATTGCTTATAAAATGTGCTTCTATACATCATTTGTTTGATGCGCGGTATGCGACAATTCCGAATATTGGAACTGTTAACCATCAACTAATGGAGTGCAGTTATGAAAGAGCATAATAAAACTACGGTATATGACTGGCCAACACGCATTTTCCACTGGCTATTTGCTTTACTTTTTGTAGTGGCTTATGTGATTGCAGAAACAGTAAGCGATGAGAGTTCCTTTTTTACCATTCATATAATGGCCGGACTTACAATAGGTTTTATCTTGATTCTAAGAATTGTCTGGGGATTTTTCGGAACCACTTTTGCCCGCTTTTCATCCTTCAAATTGAATCCTGTAGAATTATTGCAATACCTAAAAAATGTAGTTGTCTCAAAAACTAAAAGTTACCTTGGGCACAACCCGGGTTCCAGCTATGCTGCTGTTGTGATGTTTGTCTGTGCTGCGGGGCTGGCTTTCACCGGGGTGATGATGACCGGAGGCAGTGAGAGTGATTTCTATGAAGAGACTCATGAACTCCTGGCCAACATTTTTCTAATTGCGGTTGTCGCACATATCGGAGGTATTATATTCCACCATGTGAGGCATAGAGATTCACTTTGGTCGAGTATGTTTGACGGCAAAAAGAAAACCTTATCCGAAAAAGCGGGCATCCCAAACAGTAAACGATGGGCCGGATTACTGTTTATAATTCTTACATTAACATGGACAGGCTACTTGTATTCAACGTATGACAGTGTGAATCGAACACTTTATCTTTTCGGACAAGAGCTGAGGGTGGGAGAGGAGCATGAAGAGCATGAGTCTGCGTATGAAGGAGAAACCTATGAAGAAGAGTATGATGACGATTAGACGAGAATCAAATGAATAACAGTGAACGATGGATTATTGCCGCTATTCTTTTTGTAATAACGGTTTTGGCATCCATAGATATTTATAATGACTATTTTGAAGGAGTGGCACTGTGGCATATTTCGATTGAGGCTATGGTAGGTTTTGTTGCTTTGGCTGGGGTTTTTTATTTGGTTCGGGGACGTTTCAGGTTGCAGCGTTCTTTGGCCCAAAAACAACAATTTTCGGAGGATCTGCAAGCCGAGGCAGACAAATGGAAACAGGTGTCCGAAAAGTATGTGAAGGGGTTAAGCGTCGAAATGGAAAACCAATTGGATCGATGGGGACTTACAGTGGCTGAAAAAGAAGTCTCTTTTTTGTTGCTTAAAGGATTAAGCAATAAGGAAATTGCTGAGGTTAGGAAGACGAGTGCGCAAACCGTTCGTAGCCAAACGAATGCGATCTATACCAAGTCGGGACTCTCGGGACGTTCCGAACTGTCCGCTTTTTTTCTTGAGGATTTGTTGCTGCCTCAACAGAAAGTAACCAATTAGAATTTTCAGCTAACGGAGCATATTGGATAGACTTTTACTGTATTAGTTTTTCAATATATAAAAACTTTGCAGGGTAACTGAGAGCCCGAAAGCAGATATTCCAATTTTCTGATTGAATTCATTGGCACCCTGCAAAGAAGTGGGGTAAGCAGATGAGATGATTGGAATATTCCGATCCACACCTATATGTATCCCAATAACTACATCCCACTAAATTAATTATATGGATTAGTAGTCCAGTAAATTCTTACTGGAAGAGGGGAAATAACCGGGCTTAATTGCAGCTTCAGATAGTAGTGAAACCAAAGCCTATATAAACGGCATGTAGTTCCTCTATTTGAATCAAAGCAAGTTTGCACACACTCATTTAATCAATACAAAATTTTAGCAGCATTAAGAACTTACATATTAGGGTCTTCTATAACCCAATCAGAGGAGATATTCCTCAATGTTGGATACAGATTGTTGGCTTCTCCCTGT
This sequence comes from uncultured Rhodohalobacter sp., assembly GCA_964401805.1. Lineage (GTDB taxonomy): Bacteria > Bacteroidota > Rhodothermia > Balneolales > Balneolaceae > Rhodohalobacter. The sequence goes on along the minus strand of CAYNZY010000068.1, from coordinate 8,600 downwards.
TGCCAGATCGTCTCGAAGTTTAGATTCATATAGATCGGGGCTCTTGATCCGGTCATCTGCTCGCTGGTTAATCCGGTACCTCCATCAGATACTGGGACACTGATATTTTTATTAAAGTAACTGTTTGTTACGGTGCCGGTGTTGTTTTCCCCAATCAGTGCGCCATAGGTATCAGAACTGTAAACGGTCATATCGCCAAGTGTCCATGATGTTGAAACACTGCCTTTGTTGTGTCCTACTAATCCACCCAATGTGAAATTAACAAAGTCACCGGACGTAGATTCCAGTTTACTTACCGAAAAGCTATTACGAATAACACCGTTCTCATCGTTTTCAGCGACTAAACCACCTCCGAGTCCTTCAACGGAGACAAAACCAAATGAAAACGATTCTTGAATTAATGCATTGTTCCGGGATACCAATCCTGCTGCTTTTGCACCGCCAAAATCCCCTACATCTCCTGATGCATAGCTGTATAAAATTTGGCCATCCATATCGTTAACTGCAACCAAACCGCCATTATTGAATCCACTTCCCCGTATGTTACCGGTAGCATGAGAATGGGTTACGGTGCCTCCGGAATTCCAGCCTACCAAACCTCCTGTCATAGCTTGCCCTTCAACTCTACCGTTAGCACTGGAATTATGAATCGTGCCGGAATTTCTTCCAACAAGCCCGCCGGTTACCGTAAATGGACCACCACCGATCATTTTAACAGATACGTCAGAAGTGGAATTGGTAATTGTTCCTTGATTAATGAATGCCATGCCACCTCCCTGCGACCCATTCAAGCTTCCATCTATCGAACAGTTTTCAATGGTGCCGGCATTTATGCCTGCTAAAACCCCTCCAAAAGGGACTCGAAAATCAACGGCTTGAAGATGAATATTTTTAAGGCTGCCATTTTTACCGATGGCTTCTATTAATCCGAAATATCTTTCTGATCTTCCCTCATTTACAGTAAGTCCAGTAATCGAATATCCGCCACCGTCATAGCTTCCTGTGAATGGGCTGTCCTGGGTGGCTATTGGGTCAAACCCTGCTCCGCCATTCCAATTGGCTGTTGCCGATGCGTCAATATTACGGGTTTGTCGGAAGTGTGCATTAAGATATAGATCTACCGCCTGTAGTTGCTCCGGGGTGGAAACAAGATAGGGGTTGGACGATGTACCGCTTCCTCCGTCAAATGGAGAAACGGGCAGAATAAATGTAGCGGTAGTGGCATCACCGGCTTGTGTTGATGCTGTCATTGTGAACTCGTACTGATGCTCTTCGTTGTGATTATAATCGAGGCTGGCAGGGCCATTAATGATTACTTGGTATCGCTCGCTAACCGAGTTTCGTCGGATCTGTTCTACATTAAAGAGATCGGCATCAGTGCCGCTTATGGTAACTTCTGTCACCTCCTCGCTTTCCGGTTTAAAGAATATTTGAATGTCCAGATAATCGGCCAGATCGGTGCCGACCGGAATGGGATCGAACAAGTAGGGGTCTGTTGCAGAGCCTGTCTCATAAATTTGGTTTCCTCCCGCTATGATTTTTCCTTCATCAATTAGGGGTGGTTCAGCAGCATTTAAAATCGTTACATCTATACTTCCAAAGCCAATATTTTCTCCGTCTCTGACAACAATGCTAACCTCATAGACATTGTCGCGGAACCCATTGGTCATATATTTTCCGTCAAGGGGTTGTTCATAATCGGGTGGATTTTTAAAACTTAAGGTTCCGGTATTGCTGTCCAGGTTAAAACGTCCTTCATCGTCACCGCCATTTAAATGATAAGTCAGCTCATCCCCATCAGGATCCATGGCTTCAATATTCCCCACTTCAGTTCTGTTTTCTTCCATTTCGTAGTTGGATCGAGTCACAACCGGACGATTATCATTCAGATTTAAAACTTCTACTACAAGATCCTGAGTTGTACTTCCATTTGCATCAGATGCCTGCACCTGTAGCTGGTATACATTATCGGCATTGGCGTCGGTTGGTTCTTCAAAATCGGGCTCGCTTATAAAGGTTAACTCACCACTTTGGTTATCCAGGTTGAAGAGCTCTTGATCTTCCCCTCCGCTGATGCTAATTGTAAATTCATCACCCTCAGGGTCCTGAGCAGAAAGAGTATCCACAACAGAACTGTTTTCATCAATAGATACTGAATCACCGCTCACGAATACGGGAGGCATGTTTTCGTTGAGATCCGTAACAGAAACAGAAAGGTTTTGGCTGTCCGACAAAGAGCCATCATTCACTGTAATCTCAAGCAGATATACATTATCGCCATCAGCATCATCGGGATTGTCGTAGTCCGGAGGGCTGCCAAATGCAAGGGCGCCAGATGTTTCACCAAGGGAGAAAAAACGTTCATCCTCGCCGCCACTGATACTATAAGTGAGAGTATCACCATCAGGATCGATGGCAGTTACTGTGTCAATCTCAGTGGAGTTCTCTTTGATTTGAAAGGAAGCTGCAGAAGTGATTTCCGGCGGATTGTTGGTTGGCTCTTCCAAATCGGGCCCGGAACTGTTTTTCCCACAAGATGCAAATATTAGAATTAATGCTGCAATGCCAATGAAAGTCCGAGCAGAGTGGAGAAATAGAGTATGCATAGTGGGAGATAAAGAGAAATTTTAACGTTTAATTTTTTATGGATAAGACGTAGTTAATCCGGGTGATAAAAATTTTACGCTAATAAAGAGACTTAAAGGCAAAGAAAGAAGTAAAAATGCGAATGGTTTTTTGGGGATGTTATCCTATTTGCATGACTCTAACTTGAAATATTATCAATTGTGATTGAATTGATTTTACGTTCAAATAATTAAGCTGTTCGCATTTTTACTTCAGGAATAGAAAATAAATTGTTTTCATGTCAGGGTTGCTTTCTCAAAACGGGATTTGACAGTCAAATCACATGCAGCTGCATCATAAACCGATTATGGAGGATCTTTATTGGTTTTGAGTTTTGTAACGTCAACCGATATATCCAGGAACTGGCAGAAAGGCCAGTATGTGGTGTTGGCTTTAAACCAAAACGATACTTCAGAGACAGAGTTTTGGCTGTGAATTTCAAACTGGTATAGGGGGTAAATGTCCGGAGTGACAAAGAGAGAGTAGAAAGGACCGGGTCTTTCGATGTGAAAGTTGTTAGGCTCTTTTACTACAGTTTGCTGAGTGTTGATCTTTGATAATCAATTACCGGGACCAATAAGAAATTCTCAAATCGAATCACAAATATTGATACTCTTTTAGGTCATGGATGAAAACTGTTTTCCCGGTCGCTTCGCATAATCCGTGAGAAAACTCTTTTGAACAGATTGTCTTTCTCACCTGTAAGAACGCTCAAGTCGTTTCCATGATATTTTTTAAACTTTTTCATGAAGTGTGAGCGATCGTGATATCCGAATTCAGTTAACACATCATCCACCTGTTTTTCACCTTCAGCCAGGGCAGCACAGGTAAAGTTAAACCGAACCTGACGGATAAACTGGCCTGGAGTAAACCCGATGAACTTCATGAAATTTTTTTCCAGATAGCGTCTGCTCACACTCTCCTTATCACAAAGTTCTTTTACTTTAATCATTCCCTTTTTTTCGTAGATGTAATCGATTACAACATCCAGGTGAGTGTACGTAGTAGAAGGCGGGCGCTGATGCAGCATAAAGTCAGTCAAAACAGAAAAACGATCTTCCGTTATATCGCATTTCAGCAGATCTTGCCGCAAGGATTCGGCCCGGCTACCTACCACGGTGTCCAGAGAAAGAAAATCATTTTGAATATCCGCCAGGTAGATATCAAATAGTTTGAAAGAAGCAGTCGGTTTTAAGGCGATGCCGTAATATAGAAGCGGAGTGTCGCTGGCGAACGAAAACGTGGGAAAGTACTGACCGCCCAATGCGTGATTAGGAAAAGGCCGTATTCCATTGGCGCCTTTGATGCGGGGATTTCCTTTAAGAACAATTGTAATCGTTCCCATACCCATTGGGACCACCCTGTTTTCTTCAAACGTGCTGGGACGGGGAATGTCAATCTCATAAATCCTTTTTATATAATGTGTGAGTTCTTTAGGCGGCAATTTGAACTTATGCATGTATCGAGTAAGAGAACTAATCTGTAGTTTTAAGTTGATTTTGCCATCCAACATAAAAAGTATTGATAACGTTGAGGTCCACCTCAATTTGGGATGCTCAAATGGCTAACAAAAGAGAGCTTACGGTTGTTCTATTCCTGATGAATGGTTTTCAATTTCACCCTTAAATTACATTATCTTTAGGTGAATTTTAGTCAAAAGATACTGGAACAATGAAACCGATCATCTTTCTGCACGGAGCCCTTGGAACATCCGATCAACTAAAACCTCTTGCTGAACAATTTGAGAGTGAGCAACCGGTTCACCTGATGAACTTTGAGGGGCACGGCAGTGAATCTATCCCGGACCGACCGTTTCGCATGGAGCATTTTGTGGAAAATGTGATCGAATTTATGGATCAGCACGAAATAGAACAGGCGGATTTTTTCGGGTATAGCATGGGTGGGTATGTAGCCATGATGCTTGCAAAGGATCATCCCGAAAGAGTTGGAAAGGTAGCAACTGTGGGCTCCGTTTTGGTGTGGAGTTCAGAAGTTGCAGAGCGGGAAGTAAAATTTCTGAATCCGGATAAAATCAGGGAGAAAGTCCCAACATTTGCTGAAGAGCTGGAGAAGCGTCACCCCGCCGGATGGGAGAACGTTGCAGCTAAAACCAAAGATCTGCTGCTCGATCTGGGTAAGAAACCACGCATTTTAGATTCGGAGTGGAGTTCAATCAGTCATAAGGTTCGAATTCATACGGGTGACCGGGATGCAACGGCTGGAATTAAGCAGAGCATGGATGTTTATAGTAAAATTCAGAATGGTGAGATGATGGTGCTTCCGGATACACCTCATCCTATTGAGAAGTGCAATTTGGGGTTGTTGGTATGTTCTCTACAGGATTTTTTTAACTCATAAACATCAAAACCAAAGCATATACATTGCAAGCAGAAAACCCGGTGTAACGGCGGTAATCAGCAGCAAAATAAGTGTGATACTTTTTTTGATTCCAACATAAAAAGAGAAAATAAATCCTTTCACCAGCGTGTTTGTGATGGAAGCCAGAATGATTCCCATTACAGCGACTTCATTTTGTAAATCATCCGCCGACATCTTAGACAGTGATAGAGTAATGGCGTCTACATCCATCAGTCCGGATACAACAGATAGAGCGTAGACTCCCTGATCCCCGAACCACTCCTGCATTCCCTCAGATAGAACAAGGATAGCCCCCAATAGCAGTCCGAATTGAACGGCGGTTTTGAGCTGAAAGGGATTTTTGAGCTTGATGGGTGAGGATTCTTCTTTATGAATTTTAAATCGCCAAAGCCATAAACCTGCAATAATAAGTCCGGCAAACATCAAACTGACCGGAAGCCAAAGTTGATCGAGCAGCTGATAGTTCACGATGCTGACCTCAATCAAGACTCGAATAAACATAATGGATGATGCCAGCAGCACTCCGGCCATAAAGATGAACGTTGTTTTACTCTTCTTGGCAAATTGTGCCAGGCTGATGGTAACGGCGGTGGATGAGGCGAGCCCACCTGCAAAGGAGGTGAGCAGAGTACCCAGATTTTTTCCTGCAACTTTGATGGCTACATAACCCACAAATGAAAGCCCGCTGATGAGAACGATCATCCACCAGACCCAATAAGGATTGAAAGCGTCCCACGGCCCGTACCCTTGATTGGGCAAAAGGGGTAGAAGGACCAGGGAGATCACCAACAGTTTGGTCCATGCGTAGATCTCTTTGCGATTGATATTTCGCAGCCACCGGTGGAGTGTGGGTTTATATCCAAGCAGTACCGTAACAACAACCGTGGCGCCAAGTGCAGGAAGCTCATACCCAAACACGGACCAGGCAGAAAGTGCAAATACGAGCATGAGGGTAAATGCTGTAGTGGCTCCGACATCTTCATCTCTTTTCACATCCATGATGTGAGCCGCAATAATCATTGCCGTTATAGCCAGAAAAGCCGCGGCCATGACCCACTCGTCAATTTCAAGAGCCAGTAATCCCCAGACTCCCCCCAACAGACCCACAACCGAGAAGGTGCGGATACCGGCCATTCGATCCCCCTCTTTCTCATCTCGTTCACTCCAGCCGCGCTCGATACCGATCAGCAGGCCTATGGACAGGGCTACCAAAAGAGAAAGCGATATATCGTGAAGTTCCTGCATGCGAGCTATTTATCTATTCAATCTACTTATAATTTAACGATAATTATGGAATGGATGTTTCTTGCTCCGAAATGAGGTGGCAGATAAACTTTACAATATCGGTTGAAACTTACGGGCAAAGCTCCCTATATTTGGGGTCTGTGATAAATACGGTTTCAATACCCTATCACAGATATTTATTGACCACGTATCAAAATGCCGCCGCAGCTCAATCCCGAAAGGTCGGGATTTCGCGAAGGAATTTTAAACATTTTGTACAATTGCACCCGTAGCTCAACTGGATAGAGTACCTGACTACGAATCAGGCGGTTAGAGGTTCGAATCCTCTCGGGTGTACAGTTAAAAATATGGCCGTAGATGTGTTAAAAAAACGCGTCTACGGCCTTTTTTTGTACGTTTTCTTACAATTTGTAAGGGAACAGAGGGGAACAAAATTCGCAAATCTCTTCCCTTCAATTCCCATTTGTGGGGGCCAGTATGGGGGCCAATTTCGAGTTGTGGGGGCCACTGTGGGGGCCAGTATGGGGGCCAATAATCAGGTTGGTGTACCCTTCATTTTTTAATCATTATGGAGGAGCATTATGGCTTACTTAAAAAAACGCGGAAAAATATACTACGCTAAATGGCATACAACTGAGAACGGAAGTAAAATTTCGGTGAGAAAATCACTCCGGACTCGACATAAAGATGTAGCTAAACAAATGATTCAAGAACTCAATAAACTTGAGTCATTAGGAAAGATCGATCCATTTGCTAGAAATTTTGATCCAATCCGGGAACTTAAGAAAACGGAGAAGCCTCAGCATGTAAGATGTAAAAGTGTTCGTGAAGCTGCCGATAGGTTCCTTGCAACAAAGGAACACAAATCGAAGGCTACGAAGGAAGCGTATGAATGGGCTATCGATCATTTTATTGATCACAACGGTCTTGCTAAAGCTGATCCTCTCGATATTACAGCAAGACATTTCGAAAAGATCATTTTTAAGCCGGGAATTAAGACAAATACCCGGCACTACTATTTCAGACACTTCCGAGCGTGGTGGAACTGGATGCTAAGAAAGAAATTCGTTGACGAGAATCTGTTTGATCAGATCCGGCCCGATATGCCGGAAAAGCGTGAGAATACCCGTCCCAAAATGATCACAGAAGAAGAGCTGCAGAAACTCTTTAAAGCATATGACAAACACTATAAAGAGGTTTCGCAACGGGATGATTTCTGTTTTATGAAAGCGCAGCACTGGTTTAAACCATTGATGATGGTCTATTTTTATGCCGGACTCCGCCGAAACGAAGCCGCTTATGATCCCAACCTGGAATACTCCGGATTGAAAGGGGAGAACCTGATCTATGAGAATGGAGACTTGAGCTATATCTATCTGCCGCCAACCAAGGGCAGAAAGGAGCGACAGATCCCGATCATTCAGGAGTTGAAAGAAAGTCTGGAAGAGTATTTGAAACTCCGTGGAAAAGTGAAGCGAAAAGAGTTTGTGTTTATCTATCTCGGCGGGGCACATGCCGGACGGCCTGTTACCGGGGAACGTGCTTACAAACTCTTCAAGGATTTTTTGGATGATGCAGACTTACCAAACTCTCGAACCATTCACGGAATGAGACACCAGGCCGTTACCACCTGGATAGAGAAGGGATTTCATACCGCAGAGGCCGGGTATATGGCCGGGCACTCTTCACAGCGTGTAACGGAAAAATACACGCATTTAACGGCGAAGAATTTAAAGGAGAAGATGGATCGTATTTGATATGTTTATGGCTCTACAAGATTGGCGGAAGTTAGATCCCAAACACGCTTAAAATCTTTGGTGTTTAACGTAACCAATTCTTTTGCTCTGATCTTTTCAGATGCAAAAGCTATGAGTGCATCATAAATTATTGCGCCACGAAGATTTTTACGTCTTAAAAACTCTATGACAAGCCTATAATCTGTTTTTGTGCTGTTAACTGTATCAAATACTGAGAGTATAGAATGATTAATTGCAGTATGAGCTTCATTGGCTGTGTAGTTTAAATATTCTACTCCCCAAGTCAGTGTTCGATATACCTCAGCTATCGAATGGGTAGAGATATATAAATCTGCATCCTTTTCAACATACTCCTTAAATAACTGGAAAACCCTGTCATGGTCATCATGATCCTGCACCAAAAAAGCTACTAATGCACTACTATCAAACAATACATTCATAGTCCAACAGATCGGCGAATTATGATTGTGTCTCTATCACTGTCTGCAGGAAAGTCTTTTTGAACTTTTTCCTTTGTAATGGAGGGGCCAGTTAGAAAGACCAATCCAGTGTCTGGGTCTTTAACCAGATGTTTTGATTTTTTGGAAGGCTTTT
>CAYNZY010000067.1:13955-14313 GCA_964401805.1 uncultured Rhodohalobacter sp. | reverse complement strand
TGCTCCAAGGCTCACTCAATAATCTGTCTATACTTCACTACCTTCAAAGAACAATATTTACCCGTCACTTCCACGCCACCCTACCAGGCATTTCGCTTTTGCGACAGATTCCAAACTTACGAGTTTCTGCCTCCTAATGTCAAGGAGAAAATCAGAAATTTTCAGAAAGTTTTTAAGGAACATCCTTTCGAGTTAAACACGCAATTAATTGCAGATTGGCTGCGTTTTTTTGAGCATTTCGTTTTCTCGAAAGGACTACCAATATAGGAGGTAAAACGTATCCAAGTCAACCCTTTTCTTGAAGTTTTTTCATGAACTTTTCCACATCCAACAAGGCTCCTGGAAAAGCGCTTTTTAC
>CAYNZY010000067.1:1470-13855 GCA_964401805.1 uncultured Rhodohalobacter sp. | reverse complement strand
CCAAATCCCAAATCCCAAATCCCAAATCCCAAATCCCAAATCCCAAATCCCAAATCCCAAATAAGATGTCCCCATTTTTAGTAGAGATCCAAATCCAGTCTAAAAACAATTATTCCCTACTTGGTGATACAGCATACAACCGCTTCCCTTCCGGATCTTCTTCATAATCCTGAAAGAACCAAACGCCGAGATATGCCAATGGTGTGTCAAACAGCGCGAAGAAAAATTTGAATAGATATGAGTTTATAATCAAAATAAAGAGAGCGCCTATGGTTGTCACATTATCACCGAGGTTACCGGATATAAAAAGTATGGTCAGTATCGTGGTGCTGTCTATGAACTGGCTAAACATTGTAGATCCATTATTTCGCAGCCAGAAATATTTACCATCCGTTAACCGTTTCAAATAGTGAAATACACGAACATCCACGCTCTGTGCAATCAGGTAAGCAATCATACTCGAAACGGTGTTGGCGATAACAAAATCATACACACCTTCAAATAAATTCAATCCGCCGCTTACTCCATAGGTATTGGGAAACCAGTGACCAAGACTCATAATCATAAGCATGAACAGATTCATAATAAACCCGATCCATACCACTGTCTGCGCCCTCTTCCGTCCAAACAGTTCCGATATCAAATCAGTTGCCAAAAATGTAAACGGATAGGCAAGCAGACCCACCGGAACACTCATCACATAAATACTTCCGTCTCTTACCAACGCAGGTGTAATAGATTGAAGCCATGCCGGCATGTCCAGCGTGAACAGTGTCACAAATTTTGTAGTACCAACAATATTCCCCAGCACCAGGGAAGTAAGAAAGATGGCCACCAGGAAAAGAAACAGAGCGTCCCGCCGATGACTATTTGATTTTCGTAAAGATTGTAACTTCATCTGAACCTTTATAAGCAGTGTAGATGTTATGCCGATAGAACTTCAATCAGAGTTTAGTCGTTCAATGTGAAAGAGATTACAATATTCAATAAATGACGATGAATTCACTTTAAAATCACAACATCACGTTTAATGCTATTGTTGTTTTTTGCCACGGAAACTCGGAAAGCCCGGAATTGAATACCGTGATATAGTGATTTTCATAACGGATTTTCCATCTATTACCGTAGAGAATTGAGGATAACAACATCATTTCAAACATACTTTTAAGAAGATTTTGTCAAAATGGATAAAGAGACGCTTTTAAAAATTAAGATATCAGAAGCCGCAACCGGCCGGTATCTCAACAACCCCAGATTTACAATACAATCACTCGGTGAATCTTTGGATATGAGTGCGAAAGATATTTTTGATCTGTTTCCAAATCGCAGATCCATCCTTGATTATTATTATGAGTCGAGGATGATTCTATACAAAGAGTCAGTAGAAAAGCTTGAGGACTACAGTGAGTTCACGCTGAGTGAAAGACTCAACCACCTATTTTTAACTCTGCTCGATTCGTTTGAAGAACACCGGGAATTTATTCTCAATACCTATAAAGAGAAAGTAGTTTGGGACAAACGACGAAATGCATTCAGAAAGTCGTTCAAGGAGGAGTTGAAAACAATTTTTAGCAACGATCCGAGAATCACCCGCTCATCAACTATCTTTCAAAATGAGCTGCTTTGGAAATCCGTTCTGTTACAGTTTCACGGTCTTATTGCATTTTGGACGAACGATTCAAGCCGCATGCGAGAAAACAGTATGGCTCTGGCCGACAAGTGGAGTTCTCTCGTGGAGGAGGTATTCTATACCAGAATCATCGATAAGGGTTTTGATTTTGGAAAATTCCTATGGATGAACTCTTCACTTAATAAATGCATCTCTGATGAAAATTTCTGTTTTCCATCCTTCTGCAGATCAGATCAAACAAGTGAGGAGAAAAAAGCATGACTGACTTTCCATCTTCGAAATTCGACCGTGGTAAAATATTTGCTAAAACTGGATTTAATGTCGGTAAAAACTACGCTAAACACTATTTGAAGTCGATCGCTTCTGGCAACGGCGATAAAAATGCGCTTCACAAACAGACCGCAGAAGAGGTATTCAGCGAGTTTTCAAAACTGAGAGGAACGGCTCTTAAAATTGCTCAATCTTTCAGCATTGATCAGGGGTTTCTTCCGGATGAGTTTGCCGAAGTGATGACTAAAGCCCAGTACAGTGTTCCACCTATTAACCGCTCACTCGTACGGAGTATCATCAAAAAAGAATTGGGGAACTACCCGGAACAGCTGTTTAAGTCATTCGATTCTCAGGCAATGGCAGCTGCCTCTATCGGTCAGGTACATCGCGCAACTCTGAAGGATGGCACAGAAGTGGCCGTTAAAATTCAGTATCCGGGTGTGCGGGATACCATCTCATCCGATATTGCTTTGGCAAAAACACTGCTGAAACGTATTGCTTCAGATAGTGCCAGCATTGAAGAGTACATCGACGAGGTGAAGGAGACGCTGATTATGGAGACTGACTACATCAACGAAGGTGAATCGATGGAGCGATTCCACAAACGATTTGAGTCTGACTCTGTAGCCACGCCCCGCTGGATCAGAGAGTATTCCACTGAACGGGTTTTGACCATGACCTATCTGGAAGGCCAACACCTGAATGAGTTTCTAAAGTCTGATCCCTCAGATGAAGAGAAGAACAGATATGGCCAGTTGATGTGGGATTTCTTTCACAATCAGATCAAAGATGTCTCGAACGGCATTCTGGAGTTTCATGCCGATACTCATCCGGGAAATTTTTTATTAACTACCGACGGTAAACTTGGAGTCATAGATTACGGCTGTGTGAAAACATTTCCAGAGGACTTTTTTTACAAGTACCTGATGCTTCTTCCCACTCATCTCAACCGGGATGAAGCAGCCATTCAGGAGTTGTATAACAATCTGGGAGTTTTAAAGGGAGACCCAAAGACGGAGCCGAAAGAAAAACGGTTCTATGATTTTGCGCTAAACTACGGATTTACATTTGCCCTGCCCTACCTTGAGGATTCCTTTGATTTTGGTGATCCGGAGTACCGTAATCTGATCAGGCAGTACACAAAAAATGCACCGATCACCAATGAACCCAGGGGAAACAAGCATTTTATCTACAGTACAAGGGTACATCTCGGGTTATATCACTTTTTGATGAAGCTGGGGGCAAAAATTGAGACGAAAGAATCGAGGGAAGTTGTTTCCAATATTATTCAGTCGTTTTGATCTGTACAACTTCTATTTGGGTAAAAAATACGTTTACTCGTAACTCCAACAACATATCCCGTTCCATTATCTACATTTGATATTCCATCGGGTAACGCAATTAGATTTCGATCAAGAGATGAAAAGTCGACCCAATCGGGGCCAGCTCGGGCTACATATAATTCGCAATCAATAATGTCTACGGAGTCAAGATCTCTGATCGCCAATGATATTTGATCTGGATATATCGGTATATAATAACTGTTTGGCCCGGTTGCAATGGTATCAGATATCACTTGAATCGTATTGTTCACAGTAATATTGGCTACGTTAAACCTCACTTTAAACCGAATAGATGCGTCTGCAAGGTTATCAACACCCTTAATTATCAAACGGCCGGGATCTCCGGCAGATATAGGGGGTTGATATTCCGGATCCTCAAAAGTTTCAGGAATCTCCACTGTTACACTACTTGTAATTCCATCAGACCGCTCCGCCGTTATTCTGTAAGAACCTGTTGGATCAATATCCTGCTCTGTCCAGAAGTTATAAGCATAAAATTTATCTGAATATTGAAAAAGAGAATCTTTTAATATAGATGATTCACCGGTTTGGAGGTTCTCCAGTCTTACTATACCATCAATGCCTTCTCCGGTTGTATCTATCTCTTCCTGCAGGTTTATAACCCGAATCCATTGCCGCTCTTCAGATGAATCCAGGTAACCAAATATTGAGTAGTAAAAAAGATCGTTCTCTTTTACAGGGTCGAGCGTTTCATCACAACTGTTCAAACCAATGAATGCTATAAACAACAGCAAAATGGTAATTAATATATTTAAATTGCCTTTTCTAATTTCCATCCTACAATTCCATTTTTAAAGATGCATATGGAGCAAACGGAAGCTGATCAATTCTTCGTTGTGTAAACACATCATAATAGAATAAATTCACCCGGTTGTATGTATTAATCACTCCTGCCTGCAGAAATAATGAACTAAAACTTAGTTTAAATTCTCGCTCAATTGAAACATCCAGCCTGTGATATGCAGGGGTTCTCCCTTCAAATGGTTTATCTAAAATAACCCTTGGTGTACCATAATCTGTGCGTATATTTGGCAATCCTTCACCAAAAGGCAAAAGTCCATCATAACCCATCTGACGTGTGAATGGCAAACCAGTACCCATCTGCCAGCGAACTCCCAATGTGTATTTTCCAAAATAGACCGATGCCATTGAATTGATTTGATGCCGCCTGTCGTGCCCGGGATTGTAAGACTGAACTGGGCTACCAAACCAGACATTAAAATTCTCCTGTGCCGATTGATACTCGGTCAGCGAATAGCCGTAGCCTAAAAAAGCATACAATCTACTGTGACTATATTCCAGGCGAACGTCCGCTCCGTATATATCGCCATCAGCAAAATCAATTTCTGTTGTAAATTCGGCAATTGTACTCCACACGGAAACTGGGATATTCCGGAGTTTTTTGTAGTATCCTTCCACTGAAAATTGAAGCCCATTACCAAGTTGTTGCTGCCAACCGATTAGGCCATGGACAGCCTCCATTCGTTTGTTATTAGGCGTGGGCAGCCAGGCAATAAATGCGGATCCTGCATCTCTTAAATCCGATATCCCGGCTATGGTCTGACGATATATCCCGACCGATGCATTAAATTCGTGGTTTTCTCTACCAAATGGTTTCCATATAAACCGGAACCTTGGCTCAATGCTTGGGCTATAGGTATTGGCATAGAAAGAGAATGAAGCTCCCGGGCGAATGTTTATCCTGTTACCGATGGGAATTGTTGTTTCAGCGTACGCACCCATTCCTAACAAGATATCCGTTTCATTTGCTGGAATCTGAAATAACTCTTCAATTTCATAGTTAATCCATTTCATATGCGAATTCAAACCATAATTTAGTTCTACATCACCTACATCCTGGTTCATATCAAGGTCGATACTGAATTTTGACAAACCGGATTTTAAATTCGTCTCTGTGCTTCCTCCCAGCTCATTGGATAAATGAGAAAGCCCCACGTTGAAATCCACAAAAATATCAGGATCCTGAGCAAGATGAGTACACTTTCCCCCGATCACAAAATTGGTCCAGCTAAAGCTGTTCCCCATGTCAAAGTCGAGCCGGCCACGGTCATAGGTTCTCATGGCCATTGCCGAACACCTTGTACCATCATCACTGAATTGGGTTAATTTTAAAAATTGGCTTTCGAAGCGAAGGGGTTGTTTTTCTCCTAAAATTGTTTCACTGGTCCTTTCAATCTGTGAACTTCTGACGGATGCAATCCATGAAGCCTTGCCATCTCCGAGCGGCCCTTCCATCTGAATTTCAGTTAAAAATGGACTGATTGACGCCGAACCAACCGTATTATTCAAATCACCGTCTCTCATTTGCACATCTAAAACAGAGGATATACGGCCGCTATACTTTGGGCTGAACCCACCTGCATAAAAGTCGGCATTTGCCAGTAAGTTCTCAGGAAACGCTGAAAAGAACCCGACTATATGAAACGGCTGATATATCAGTAATCCATCAATCAAAACCATGTTTTCGGAGGGTGTACCGCCCCTTACAAAAAGCTGCCCCCCTCTGTCTCCGGCAGACACAACTCCTGGTAGTGCCTGGAGGTAGCTGGCCATATCTCCACTGCCAGCAGGTGTAACCACACGGTTCAGATCTACAGCTGCTACCCTCTGGTGGCCTCCACTAATTTGTGCCGCTTCACTTTCAACCGACACAACAAGTTCATCAAGTTGGGTATTATCAATGCTTAAAGCAGTGCTGTATGTGAAGGTATTTTCATCACTTTCAAATCGAAGTGTATCAATTTTGGTATTGTATCCGACATAACTGACTCTAATCCGGAACTCACCGGGACTAATATATTGCAACCTGTAAAACCCGTTTCTGTCAGTTACTGCACCTTTAATCTGCTTATTCTCCCTATCTAGTAATATTACGTTTGCACCGTCAATTGCCTGACCATCTGATGCATCCGTTATAATACCACGTATTGTAACGGATTGAGCAGAAGCTCCGGCTGTAAATATCAAAAATAGAACGACGAATGAAATAATAGAAATTTTCAAAAAATCAACTCTTAATTTATCTAAGATAATTTTGAACCTGCTTTCATTAATAATAAATACAAAACCATTACTTAAACTCAAGCCCAAATCTCCCTATTTTTACACAACTAATTGACATACTTCTACTAACTAAATTTATATTTAGTTCTAAAACAAAAAAACCCGCAGCATCTAAATGCTGCGGGTTTTAAATCACTAAGATTTTATATTATTGAGGACTGGCCACCATTGTAAAACCAAATCCTGCAGCACCGCAACACTGGAAAGTTGCATCAAACGTAACTTCACCAGTATCATCGTCATATGATCCGCTAACATCAAGTATACGGCCGTTAATGACATGAGAGTACGGAGCACCTACTACAGCACCTCCTGCAGTTACATTAAATGCATATGGTGTAGTGTCACCTGCTCCAAAAAGATCTCCTGTAATATTTGAGGTAGTAATAAAATACGGAGTCCCTTCTACTACTATAGGATCTTCAGGTACAACAACATCAAATGTACCACTGAATGGTCCAAAATCACCGGTTGCGTCGTATGAATAAGTACCTTCTTGGATTTCTACTAATCCACCAATGGTATATGTTCTTTCCGCTCCTTCTTCACCTCTTCCAAGTGCAAGACTCTCACCACTTTCAGTGGTTGCACTTTCAAGAGTAAATGTCAACTCTTTGGTTGTTCCAAATGCTGCATCTATAGGAAAAGCCAGAGTTACAGAACCTCTATCCAAGTTTGTAGATTCAGGATCATACTCAATAACTACTGTGCCGGCACTTCCAGTAGCGAAAGCATAATCCTCTCCCTCAACTGCATCCCCGGATATTGAGTATTCAACTGTTACATTCTCTTCTTGAGTCTGTCCCAATTGAAATGATACTTCGAGGCTGCTACCCGCAGCTACTTGTTGGCTTTCTGTTTCAATAAGAACAAAAGCCGGCTGCGCACCTTCCTCAATAGAGAAGGGTTCACTCACATTTTCACACCCGTACAAAACGAGTGCAAAAATCGGCAAAACAAATAAATATTTAATCATTTTCATATCTAAATAATTCTCTTTTAAAATTAGTTTTCAAACCACATTGGAGTATCCAATATTGGATCCTGCGGTGTGTTAGGGTTTGAAGAAATTTCTGATGGAGGATATGGGAACCTTCGTATTACATCTCCTAGATCTGCGTTTTGTGCAACATTTAAAGTAGGAAATTTAGTTCTCTTCCAATGACTCCAGTTTTCCGGTGCTCTGTCTAATACTTCAATATATTGTTGAGTATGTATTGCTTCTAAAGCTTGATTTTCAGATGTAAATGAAGCAGGTAAATTTGCAATATAATCATCTTTATCTGCCTCTGATATTCCATCAGATTCGCCAGCTCTTGAATCAAGAACAGTATATGGCGCTAAGAAGTCGAGCGAAGCTCTTACTCCTGCAATATAAGCATCGTAAGCGCCTGGAAGGTCACCAGTTGTAGCCAGAAATTCCGCTTCATAGAAGAGTACCTCAGATGCTGTCAACATTCGGTTTGGCCAGTCGCGGCGAATAATATTTTGGCTGACTGCATTTGTAGGGCCGCCAAAACCAGACACTCCGGCTGTTTGTCCAACATAACTCTCTTCTACAAAAGTAGCTCCGTCATCATCTGTTCTAAATGCGAAATATGTTTCCCTGCGAGGGTCATCTAGATCGTTCATGATGTCCACCAGAGTTTCACCTGCATAAACGAATATATTTCCATTTCCGGCGTCTGTAAATCCACCAAATAAATTATTCAGGGTCCAGAGATTATTAGCGTTGTCATTGTTATCAAAAAATGGGATTGATGCTTCATCAGCGTTTGTACGAATGAGTGGAGCACTGTTTAACAATGCCTCTATTTCAGAATCAACAGAGGTATCTTGATTTCTAAGAAACATATAGGTTCTCAGCTTCAAAGAATTTGCAAATCGAACCCACTTATCCATATCACCACCGTAGATTAAATCTCCATCTCCAACAGCGGCTTCACCCTGTTGTGTTTGAGCTATAGCTTCATCAAGCATTGTTATAACTCCACGCAATACCGTTTCCTGATCATCAAACTCCGGTTCCGGAAATTCTTCAGGATCTTGTGACTGTGTGAATGGAATATCTTCCCACATCATAGTTAGTGAGAAAAAGAGATATGCCTGCATCATTTTAGCTTGTGCAGCAACGTTGGGCCTTGCAGGCTCATTTGTTTCCGCAGCTTCAATCATCAGAGTTAAATTTCTCATACTCGTTCCATACCAGTTACTCCATGTATTTCCGGTAGAAAATGGGCTGATAATGTATCTATCAGGATTAATAAAAACTCCCGTAGAACCATTAGGTGCCCAGATATTTACGAAAAACGCATTGGAAGGCATGATTTCTATTGCCCTGTTCGCAGCGACATTTGCCAATACTGTTGGGAACAACAGGTCAGGCGATACCTCAGTTGCGGCATTTGGATCTGTATTCACATCCAAAAAATCCTCACAACTTGTCAGTGCAAATAATAGCACTGTCGAAAAAATTAATGTTTTAAATAGTTTCATAATATTCAACAATTTGTATTAAAATCTTATTTGAGTGTTCACACCAAATGATCGTGTGGAAGGCAATACGTTCCACTCAATACCTTGTCCGTTAGAGGCAGATCCAAAAAGTCCTGTTTCAGGATCTATGTGCGGTACTTCACTATAGAGTAGAAGTAGGTTTCTACCTTCAACACCTATCGAAATACTGCTTATTGGAGTACTTTCAATCCATCTTCTTGGCAGAGTGTAATCAATTTTGACTTCTCTAAGCTTCACATACGTAGAGCTGAAAGTATTTCCTTCGTGCACGTTAGCAGACGCATAATTGCCCCAGAATTGTTGCATACCCTGAACAGGAGTTGTATTTGGACTGTAACTTCCGTCACTGTTTTCTACTACACCGTCAATAACATATGTTCCACCTCTATTTTCGAGGGTTTCTTCAGCAACACCGGCTCTTCTGAGAGAACCAACTGTTTGCGAGAACAGAACTCCACCATGACGATAGTCGAGTAAGAAACTAAAATTCAGACCTTTATAATTGAATTGATTATTCAATGACAATCTGAATTTAGGATCAATTGAACCTAATCTTGTCTCTCCTCCTGTTCGAATCAGACCTGTATCGGGATTAATTATCAATTCACCTGTATCTTCGGTCCTGAGGAATCCTGGACCGTAGAGTCCTAGTGATCTACCGGGCTCAGCGCGAACCTGTAAACCATTAAAAGCACTTTGAATTACAATTTCATCCACACCGGGGGCCAAAGACTCCACAGTATTTCTGTTTCTCGTATAATTTAAAGTAGCTACATAATCAAATGTTCTGGTACGGATTGGGTTCATATTAACTGAAAGCTCAATACCTTTATTGGAAACTTCACCAATATTTGTTCTCAAAGCACCAAAACCAGTAGTTAACGGAGTTGGAATTGAGATAATTTGATCTTCTGTTCTTACATCATAGTAAGTTAAATCAAAACCAAATCGACCGTCGAAGAACTGTACTTCAGTACCTACCTCGAATGATTTCTGAAGTTGAGGTTTTAGATTTTGAGGAGGTAATGTTCCTGTGGCACTAAATCCTGTTCTTCCACCATAAGGGAAAGTCGCATCGGTTCCGTATTGCCCAAATATTGAAGAGATTGGGAAGTAACGGAAATCCAGCTGATAGGGTGCTTCATCACTACCAACTTGTGCGTAGTTAGCACGCAACTTACCATATGATAAGATATCACTTGCAATATCAAACGCTTCTGTAAAAATCAGACTTGTGTTTATTGATGGGTAGAAGAATGAATTATTCTCTTCCGGGAGCGTTGAAGACCAGTCATTTCTACCTGTAACATTCAAAAATAAATAATTTTTATATCCAAATGTAGCATCTGCATAGACACCAATTAGACGCTGCTGGCTAAAGTTATTAGCGGGATTGTTTGAAGATGCATTTGCAAAGTTAAGTAGCCCAGGTACATCAAGAGTTGAAGCTGTATTTCTAAGAATACTTTGCTCTCGTGTATTAAGGTTATAACCTGCAACACCCTGAAAGGAAATATCTTCAGTAATGTCTCTGTTTACTTCAGCAAGTACGTCAATATTGATTTGTTGCTCTTGAATCACATCAAGAGAAAAATCACCATCATCACGTCCAAGTGTACCGACAGCATTCTGTCTTTGTCGATCTTCCGTATAATAATCAAGTCCGGCACGTGCAGTAAATGCCAACCACTCAAGTGGTGCAAAATTTAGTTGTGCATTCCCGAAAACCCGTTGAATATTATTTCTAAAGGGATTTTCGTTCACAATCCAATAAGGGTTATTGGTTTGTGTAGAAAGTGCACGTTGTGTACCGTCTTCATTTTTGTAATTCTTCAACTCACCTGCAATATCTGTAGTTCTTGGCAATGTATTAATCAGTGAAGTAAGTACATTCGGGTCGTTACCACCGGCTACAGCTCTACCTTTTGTATCTAAATTGGTATATGTACCGGAAATACGAGCCGTTAATGCTTCCGTCATCTTTCTACCACTATTCAGTGATATAGATGTCCGCTCCAGCTTATTATTAGGTACAATTCCGCTCTGATCAGTTCTAGTAACACCAATTCTCAAATCGGATCTGTCATCTGCGTCTGAAAAAGAAATGCTGTTTATTGTTGTAATGTCGTCTTCATAAAAATCACGAACATTATCAGGGTAAGCCTGAAGAGTAATTTGCTCTCCTCGAATATTTTCGACTTCTTGACCAGCAATTCTCGGCCCCCAGCCATTCAATGTGTTACTATCATACTTACCAAAATCACCTTGAGCATACTCATTCTGAAAATCAGGTAGTCTTAGTGGAGAAGAAGTTCTAACGCTTGAATTGACAGTAACAGTTTGTCCTTGACGAGAAGAACCTCGCTTGGTTGTTATCAAAATAACACCATCTTTAGCTCTCTGACCATATAGAGCTGCTGCGGCGGCTCCTTTCAAAACAGTTACGTCTTCAATGTCATCAGAGTTAATGTCACCACCACGGTTACCAACATCAACAGCACCTGTTAAACGGTCTTGAGAAGTACCACCTACAATATTAGAGTTGGATATTGGCACACCATCTACCACAAAAAGCGGTTGATTACTGCCGGAAAGTGATGAAATACCGCGTATTGTAATACGTGAGGACGCGCCAATGTTACCGGACTGCCCTTGAATTTCTACACCCGGCACCTTAGCTGCGAGAGCATCAACAAAGTTTGTTTCTCGTGCTTTAGTAACTTCTTCACCTGAAACTGAAGAAATTGAGTAGGCAACAGACCTTGACTGTCTTTCAATCTGCTGACCCGTAACTACTACTTCATCCAGTCCAATCAAGTCTTGCTCTAACTCAAGATTTCTTGTATTGGAGCCTGTTGAAATATTCACATTAACTTCTTGCCGAATGTATCCAATAAAAGTAAATGTAACTCTGTAATCACCGACAGGAATGTTTTCAATAGTGTATCTACCATCCAAATTTGTTGAAGTACCACGCTCCAAATCTGGAATGTAAATATTAACACCGGGAATCTCTTCACCCGTTCTGGAGTCTGTCACGACACCTGTTAATGAACCGTTTTGCGCAAATGCAAACGATGCAAACAACAAGCTCATCAACAAACTTAATTGTAGCTTCTTAATCATAGATGACCTCTATAAGTGTTTGTTTTAGTTAATTAAACCTATTCTATCAACTTTGGAAAGGATCATTAATCATTGTATAGACGATGAATGGTAATGACATATCTCTGAACTGATAGAATAGTTTTTATAGCAGTTATGAATCTAACCGAAGAAATGACAATTTCAAAATTTTGTTAACAGTTTTTTTACATAAGAGTGGCATTTGTTTAGTGATATTTGTACAAAGTTGTTGTTAGACAGTTATATATGATGATTTACTTAATGTTTAAAGAGATCAATCAAAACCTGTTTATTTATGCATAATGTAAGCCTGAACTAATCTATGGAGTTGAACCATTTTTTGGCTTCATACTTATCGTTCATCGCTTGTATTTGTCGAAAATGGGGGGCGTTG
>CAYNZY010000067.1:0-1311 GCA_964401805.1 uncultured Rhodohalobacter sp. | reverse complement strand
ATCTACCACAGGTTGAAACCTGTGGCTATAATGTGTATCACGGCTACGCCGTTTGGGTGGGCAGTCATATCTAATGATGTTTCAGACTAAAAGGTGAGCAATGTTACTAATAAAATAATGGGTACAGAATTTTGAAATTCTACTAAAACCAAGTGTCGTAGACACGCTAACACACCATAGCCCCACAATTCATTGTGGGGTTACCCGATGCCAATCTGATAAAACAAGTGCCGTAGGTACGGCTCACGGGGTTCGATCTTATCATCCGAGATTAAAAAGCTCAGAAAACACGCCGCCTGTTCCCTTCGGTCAAACATAAAAAAAGCCGCCCCGAACTGAATCGAGGCGGCTTTTTTATTAATGATCTTATGTAGGTGTAAACCTTAATCTACATCCCACCAGATTCTGGTGTACGGTGTATCAGGGCCTTGAGACGCTACGGCAGCCTCATAATTGTCCCCGTTAATCGTAACCTCTGATGTAGGGTAAGCGAATCTGACCGGAATTTCCGGTTCAGCTCCTACTCCAAATGGATTCGGATCCAATTCAGGATAACCCAATCGTCTCCACTCTGACCAACCCTCGTAACCGTGTGGGAAAAGGGCAATCCATTTCTGGTTACCGATTTTCTCATCCCAAACTGCAGGGTCATACGCAACTTCAGCCTGAGCGATGTAATCGGCAAAATTTACATCATCATATACTCCCCACTGATTCCAAGAAGCTTCGATACCGTCGTAGTATAAGTCTTCAGCTACTCCGGCAATCCAGCCTCTCTCTACAGCTTCAGCCATAGCGAAGTTCATTTCTGCTACAGTAATAATAGGTAGTGGAGCACCTTGTTCACCTACACCGGGGCCACCGGCACCGATTGCTGAACCGGGGAATGAGATCTCATCATTCACCAAGTTTCCGGCATCTTCGAGGAACGGCATTCCGCGAATTTCATCAAAGGTGATTTGGCCGTCATCATTTGTATAGTTAGGTGCAGGAAGTGCATACACCAGGATACGATAATCTTCCAGTCCCTTCATGTACTCTGCGATTGTTTCTTGAATTGCATAGTCAGTACGGGTTTGGAATCGAGCGTACCATGGATTCTGGTTATTTGCATCAGCCAGGTAAGGGTACATTACATCTTCCGTAATTAATCCGTCTGAAACCGCATCTGCAAATTCAGCTGCTGGGTCTACACTCACATCACTGGCACGTTCGGCTATTCGAAGAGCCGCACGAGCTCTTAGGCTGTTTGCAAACAGAGCCCATTGCCCCATGTCTCCTTCAAAAAGGATGTCTCCTCGAACAGGAGTT
>CAYNZY010000066.1:11269-14556 GCA_964401805.1 uncultured Rhodohalobacter sp. | reverse complement strand
CCTCTGGCAACTAAATGAAAAAACTTAGCCATCAGAAAGAAAACGGCTACAAGCGCTAAACTTTTTAAAAGCTCAGCTATCATCAAGAGATAGACATTAAATCCCAGGGAAACCGGCAGTGTTATATTGAGAGTTTCCATACGCTGAGAAACTTCAACGCTCTCCGAGAGCATATCACCGTTCGTGATTGAAATAGTTTCTACAGGCATTCCACCCACACCTCCATCGTGGATAAAAACAGCTAATGTGTAGGCCACAAAACCGAGCATGATTACCGCCCCCAATAGTGACCAAAACGCCAGTTGGCGAGGCAACGTAAGTCCTTTTTCTAAGTTTTGAATCATATCGTCAGCTCCTGTTCTTTTTGAAGTTTTACGCCTTGATCAAAACACCATGCTATTACAAACAAAATAATTCCAAATATGATGAGAGCTCCCGGAAGTGGCGACCCTGTCTCCAGTGGAGATGCATTTTCAATACTGAATCCAGAAAACAAGTCTGGCCTTATCCAACCAAACCATCCCCACATTAAAAACGGGGCAATCAACACCAAAGATGCTGTAATGTAAAGAGTGCGAGAATTTTTTTGATTGAAGAAATCAGGCTCACGCAATCCCGATACAAACCTCCTTAAAAACCAAACAAAAATTGAAGCGTAGATGGCAGCAATTGCGAAAAAGAGAACATTTGACCGTGCAAGTGAAATATACTGATCGCGCTCAAGCGGTATGGCAGGCGCAACTAAACGAACCGGCAATGTACCGGCAGATTCAGTTACGGTAATTTTTTTGGTAACAATACCTGCAAAATTACTTTCTGATGAACTAAGCTCTTCATTAATTTTATTTACCTCAACGAGAAGCGAGTCAGAAATAGGAATTTGATAGAGGTCCCTTTCGGAAGCAAAATAATAACTCTCTGTATCTATACCTTTTTCTTTATCAAAGATCTGTTCAAAAATGAAGTGATCGGATAAAAAATTCTGCGACCATCGGGAAGAGTACTTTGACGCCCCCTCGAAAGTCTTGTCTAAATCAACCAAGCCGGGCACAACTGTATAGTAGTAACCACAGGCAATGATGGTGGCTGTCAAAACAACAAGTGCAAAATTACAGGCCCAGACCAGAATTGAAAACTTATTCGGCAATTTCATATCAACATATTTAATAACTGTTCATGACGAATATCAACAATTATTTATTGATAAACAATAATTATTTGTCTTTTAAAGAAAATCTGGGCGAATGTACTCACAATTATCAGATGAATATTCCAGGTGAGTAGTCAAAAATATCCCAACCACTCGTGACACAACTTTAGGCGTGCCACGAGTAACAACCACCCCCGCCTGACCGACTGCAGCAGTCTGACGGGGAACAGTGGGCATAAAAAAACCGGCAGACTCTTTCGAATCTGCCGGCTCATGAATAGCTGCTTTATATCAAATCTAAACTCGCATCTGACCTCTTACATCTCGCCAATCACATCATTCCGCCCCGCCCATCAACGGTTCGTTAATCGCACGGATGCTGGAATTTGGCAATCCTTCCGGATAGTGAGTTTTACTCAGATCAAGTGCTTCAATCACCATTTTCAAGTGAAGCTCTTTGGAGTTTTCATAGAAACTCTGGGCGGCACCGGAGAGCTTCGGTTTTCCGTGAAGCGGTTTATCGCTCACACAGAGAAGCGTAGCAAACGGCACACGATATCGATAGCCGTTGGTTGCCACCGTAGCCGACTCCATATCCACCGCCAAGCTTCGGCTGATGTGAATCTGCTCAACGGTTCTTTTTTTGATAAACTCCCAATTCCGGTTTGCCGTTGTATAAACAGTTCCGAGCCGATACTCCCTATCGTATTTATCCATCACCTCTTTCATGTAGACATTCAAAAGATGGTTTGGTGTAATCGGAATATTGAGCGGCAATATATCATCCAGTACCTTGTCTTCGCGCATAAAACCCGTTGCCAGTACAAAATCACCGATCTCCTGGTGGTTCCGAAGGCCTCCGCAGTGACCAACCATTACCATCGCATCGGGGCGAAGAACAGCCACGTGATCGGAAATCGTTTTCGCGTTTGAAGGACCCACTCCCATGTTGATCAGCGTTACACCTTTATTATCAGGAAGCTTATGGTGATAGGCCGGCATCTGAACAGACCGGTCCGGCTTCACACAGTCGGGATACCGGGCATTGAATACCTCCACGTGCATGTCGTAGTTGGTGAATAGGATATAGCGCTGAAAATCCTGAGGTTTTGTACCTGTGTAGTGCTCCAGCCGGTTCAATGAAATATCAATCCGTTCCGGTGTGAACAGAAAGAGTTTTTTCTGTGTAATATCCCACTCATCTTCGTCGGCGTTATCGAACAGATTCGGGTCATTCATTTCAACCCGTGGACGTGAAGGAAATACTTTTACATCCGCACCTTTTTGCATCAGTTTTTTCATCTCACGGGTCAAATACCAGCGGTATGCATGAGGCAGCGCCATTTCTCCCGTTATGATTGGATTGTGCTCCGACCAGGATCGCTTGATCATCAGCTTCGGATAGTCTCCCTCATCATAGATTTTCTCCATCAAGTCGCAGGCCTTATTTGCCAGTTCATCGATTTCCTTTTCGTTGCTGATTGAGTCTTTCGTAATTTCTAATCGTTTATCCATAAAAAATATACTGATGAGTCATTCATTCAAATTTACCAAGCCCGAATGGGAACTGCTCAAAGATAAGAAACTCTTTGAAACTCCCATTTTTTCTCTTCACCAATTAGAACTTAATCCGTCCCGGCAGCAGTCCATTCATCCATTCTACATTTTGAAAGCTCCTGAATGGATTAACATGATCCCTCTCACAGAAAATAACGACATTGTGTTGGTTGAACAGTACAGAGTTGGGGTGAACGAAACCACACTTGAGCTCCCGGGCGGAATGGTTGATCCGGGCGAATCGCCCCTCGAAGCGGCCAAGCGTGAGCTGGTGGAAGAGACCGGCTATATATCCAATGAGTGGGAGCTTATCGGGAAAACAAGTTCCAATCCCGCCATTTTGAACAATTTTACTCATCTCTATGTTGCCAGAAACTGTGAGTATACCGGCAGCAATAATCCGGACGGATCAGAAGATATCAAAGTGCATAAAATGCCCTTGAATGATTTTCTGGAACTCGTTAGGGACGGCACTGTGCATCACGCCATCGTACTGGCGGCCGTGGCTCAGTTTCTTTTGAGTGAAAGTAGCGAGTGACACAGTTGGCAGTTGGCAGTTGGCAGTTGGCAGTTGGCAGTT
>CAYNZY010000066.1:1499-11169 GCA_964401805.1 uncultured Rhodohalobacter sp. | reverse complement strand
CTTACTACTCAATTCTCGATACTCAACAAAGAACCCAATAGACAAACAGAGCCCTTTTTACTACCTTTCGTATCTCATTTAAAAATCAGGAAATTATGATATCAAAGCGAGCTCAGCAGCTATCACCATCAGAAACATTAAAAATTACAGCGCGAGCCAAAGAACTGGCCAGGGAAGGTAAATCGGTCATCTCGCTCAGCGCCGGTGAACCCGACTTTAAAACGCCTGCTCATATCTGCAATGCAGCTATAGAAGCTATCACAGATGGTTTTCACGGCTACACCATGAACACCGGAATGCCTGAACTGCGTGAGGCGATCAGTGTAAAACTGAAAAAAGATAATCGGCTTCAATATGACCCCAATCAAATCGTCTGCTCCAACGGCGCCAAACAATCGATCGGTTTTACGCTGCTCGCCACAATCGATCCGGGAGATGAAGTTCTGATCCCCGCTCCTTACTGGGTTTCGTACCCCGAAATGGTGAAAATGGCGGATGGCAAACCTGTGGTAATCAATACCACATTTGACAATAATTATAAGCTTACTGCCGAGCAGCTTGAGGAGTCCATTACCGATAAAACAAAAGCCCTTATTCTCTGCTCACCGTCGAACCCAACAGGAGCTTGCTACTCTAAAGAAGAACTGAAAGAGCTGGGAGAAGTTCTGAAAAAACATCCCGATATTCTGGTCATATCAGATGAAATTTACGAATACATTGTTTTTGATCAGGATCACGTGAGTATTCTGAATGCAGTTCATGAGTTGAAAGATCAAACGGTAATCATCAACGGCTTTTCGAAAGGATTTGCCATGACCGGCTGGAGACTGGGATACATGGCGGGACCCAAAGCGATTGCAGATGCTGTGGCAAAAATTCAAAGCCAGGAAACGTCTGCCCCATCCTCTATTTCCCAAAAAGCCGGATTGGCCGCCTACACCGGAACAATGAAACCCATCTCCGATATGCGAAATGCGTTTAAAGAACGTCGCGACTTCATCGTTGATGAGTTAAATTCTATGAATGGTGTAGAGTGTTTTAAACCTTCCGGTGCTTTTTATGTGTTTCCGGATGTACATCAACTGTTGGGCAAGAAAACACCTGGTGGCAAAAAAATGGAAACAACTACTGATCTGGCACTTTACCTGCTTGAAGATCATGGAGTGGCAACGGTGCCGGGTGATGCCTTTGGCGAACCGAATGGGCTTCGCCTCAGCTATGCGGCTTCCATGGAAAATTTAGAACAAGCAGTGATCCGATTAAAAAACGGCTTTGGTCTCCTGAAATAATTTCTAACTGACAATCTTTACCGCCAAACCAAATTGGCACATTTTCTGCTGATGGTTATGGCAACTTATCAACCAAAAAAACAATTTACCGGTATGCCTACATACGAATATAAAAGAGAAGACGGATCGGTTTTTGAAGTATTTCAAAATATGAATGACGATGCACTTACTAAATGCCCGGAAACCGGACAACCGGTCAAACGAATCATTTCCGGTGGCGGCGGAGTTGTTTATAAAGGGACCGGTTTCTACAATACTGACTACAAAAATAAGTCAGCAGCACCGACATGCGAACCCTCGTCCGGAACTTCTTGTGCATGTTCTACAGAATCAGCTAAAACGTAGCCTCATGGAAACTCTCAAGTCTGAAAATCACCAAAAAGCGATTGAGCAATTTGTTCAGGTTTGGGGAGAAATGGCGTCAGCCTGGGGCATTAACCGAACGATGGCCCAAATTCATGCACTGCTTTATGCTGAGGGTGAACCCCTTGATACGGACACCATCATGAAACAGCTAAGTATCAGCAGGGGTAACGCCAACATGAATCTTCGCAACTTGATGCAGTGGAAACTGGTTCAAAAGGTTCACTACAAAGGACAGCGAAAAGATTACTTTTCAGCCGAACAGGAAGTCTGGACTATTGTATCTCGTATTGTTGAAGAGCGTCAGCTGCGCGAAGTTGCCCCCATAAAAGAGAGTTTGGTAAATACACTATCCATATTAGAAAACAGGGAAAGTTTAAACCAGGAGGAGCAGGAATTTAAAGACCGAATCGATAATTTTGTCGAATTTCTCGAAATGTTTGATCGATTCACAAAAGCCCTGCTCCCCTACATCAACAAGAAGAATCTTACTTTTTTGAAGCACCTTGTCAAACTTGCCGAAGCACATCAGTCTTTAAAAAGTGGTAACCAAAAACCGAAGGAAGAGCCAAAAAGCGATGGGTAAAACTACAAGAGAGATCGGCAATCACGGTGAAGACATTGCAGTCGCCTACCTGGAATCAAAAGACTGGTTAATTTTTGACCGTAACTATTTCTTCGAAAAAGCCGAGGTTGATCTTGTGGCCACTGATAGAAATTATATCGTTTTTGTTGAGGTGAAATATCGGACCAACACCCATTTCGGCGAACCTGAAGATTTCATTACTCCCAAAAAGGAAGAAAACATTCGAAAAGCGTCTGAAGCGTGGCTATATGAACGAAAAATGGAAACAGCCGTTGCCCGGTTTGATGTTATTTCCATTACCCAAAAAGGCAATAATGCGCCAAACATCAAACATTTTAAAGACGTATTCAGGTAAACCCTGTCTATTTGTTTGTGGTTCAGCTATTTCATTACATTGATTTGTAACTGCTCAAAAACAAATCATGAATGACAGCAACCAAAAAACGACTTACCCCCACTGAATATGTGCGAAGTATCTTTTCCATACTCGTTTTCTTTGTCATGTTGCTACTTGCAACTCCCGTAATATTATTACTGCTGATTGTATCATTCGGCAAGATGAGTAATTTTGTTGTTGAGTATATCGCTCCATTTATTGTAAAACCGGTATTTTGGGTTGCCGGAATTGATTTTCAAGTAAAAATGCACTGCGATAAAATTCATTATCCCGCTGTCTATATTGTCAATCACAGTTCCACATTAGACATCCTAACTATTCTTGCACTTGGCTTACCTAAAGTTCGGTTTGTAGCCAAGTGGCAGCTTCAATACAATCCGATTTTCTTCCTGCTTGGACGGTTAACCGGACAGGTATTTATACGACGTGAAAAATCAGACAAAGCCGTAGAGACTTTAAAAAGAAATGTGGATCGCATTAAAGAGAAAGGGTTGACGGTAATGCTTGCCCCGGAAGGATCCAGGAAGCATCCGGGTATAATCGGCCCATTTAAAAAAGGTCCCTTCAGAATGGCGATGGATCTAAACTATCCCATTGTGCCGATTTACTTTGAAGGAAACCGAGAGCTAAGTGAAGGCGGATTTCTTTTTACTCATAGCGGGAATGCTACTGCTCATATTCACAAGTCTATTCCAATTGATGACTGGAATCTTGAAAATATTGATGAAGAAATTGAGGGAATACGTAATCTCTATCTGAGTTGGGCGGGAGTTACGAAGAAAGAAAATATGATGACAAAATAAAGCACTCCTTCCTTCAAGAGTGCTTTATGATCTTTATCATTTTTCTCTGTAGAAATAGATTTTTTTATTGTTAGCGTCTTTACCACTTTTAATTTTTACGTTATGCTCCTGGTTGTATTGGTAGACAGCTGTTCGCATAGAATTCACACTTTTTTCGTTTGTATAACTGACTTCAACTGCCTGTCCACCCGGCTCAAGCTTATCCAACGCGTCCATTAATGGTTTAAATTTTGAAGATCTTCTTTTACTGGATTGAACCTGAGAACGTTTAACGAATTTTATATCCATTACAATTTATTTGTTGGTTATTTAAACATCACTTTAATATAAAAAAGCTATGCACATTTGACGTAATAAATAAATTATTTTTACAATCAATCCAATATTTTAAGCCACTATTTCCGTGTAATTATTTATATACGATTCTTTAAATTGTTTTAATTTAACCATTTCGATGCCATCAAAATTAATTTCGATTCTTAAATATAAAATATTCCAATTTTGACTATTTTCTCATTTACTGACAATCATTCAATCTGATATCATGCTTGAAACAACCCGACAAAATTATAAACTGATAGCGATATTCATTTCTACAATCGCAGCAGGCATTCCTTTATGGACTCAAACTAGCCGTGCGGTAGATTTTACTGATTTATCTTTTCTGATCTCCTGGGGACTTTTAGGCATAATCGCTTCCTTTGTAACCCTGTTTGTTGTCAATCTTAAATCAAAAGATATGATATCCAGTTTTATAATTGGATATATGCTTGCTGTGATCACCTACTTTGTTAGTCGAATTCTTATTTCAAACATGATCCACAGTCAATTTATACTGTCACTTTCATTAGCAATCGGATTTGGTATTGTAACCGGCTGGTTCGGCACATTTGTATGGGGCCGGATTAAGAAGAAAAAAAGGAAGCCAAAAGGAAAATAACTTTAACCTTTAATTTTTTACAGTAACCTCTCCAACACTGTTTATAAAGTGACTTGCCTTTTTTGATACAGATGCTACGAGCCAGGCTTCAATTTTTCAAAAAGAGGAATAACAATTTCATCTCTAACCTGAATACTTGATTCTTTGACTGTATACCCCACACCTGAGAATTATACAAGTAAGTATTAAATCCTGGCTCAACTATACGTTTAGGTTCCTATCAGGCACGCCTATCCAATAAATTGTACAGCTTCTCAATGAAATCTTATTATCGTGCATGTCCGACATGATACCGTTTAAGCAAATAGGCTGATCTAACCTCAGATCAAATAACACAACTAACCTCACAATTCACTGTAGTATTTAACGTGAGTTCAAAATAAGAATTTGCTATAGAGTGTCCCCCTCTAAACGGGACAATGAGGGATGAAAAGTAGTAGATTCAAAGAGAAATGATGAATTTACAAGCTGAAAATTAGTTCACCAGCTCACTCCCTTCGCCCCGACAACTCTGACTTTTGACGTCAGATCTTTATCTCGAACGGACATTATCTAAGCTCCTCCTCCAATGTATGATGCATTCAATTAAAATCTGAGAGATGGATGATTCTGAATTGATATCAATTTAGCAGTTTTAATATCCCCAATCTTATTGATTGCCTATTTCAAAGACCAATCTCCATTGATTGCAAGCCATATGAAGACCCGGTAAACACAAATTTCTAATGTTACTCGTTTTTAATATAAATTAGATTTTATTAATTTATATTCAGAATCAAGAAATTTGGTAACAAAAATCAATTTCTGGACTCTTATTAACAAATGAAGTGTTGAAATTACCATAACCACTCACGCTAATACAACTCGTATGAGCTCAAAGACAAAAAAAGACATGATTTATTACAGCATTGTCATTGCTGTAATTACCCCTCTCATCTACGGCCTCACAATGTGGTTAAATTGGCCTTTACTTGCTACAGTAGTATTTGGCGGTGCTCTATTTATACATCTGATTTATATGTCGAAGCAGAGCAAGGATTTTTTTTTCCGAATCAAACAGGATGGATTTAGCTTAAATTCGGTATCAGGAAAGTTTGGTTCAATCCTTGGATTTTCTGCAAAAAATAACGAGTCAGAGACGTAGACCAGTTAGTCTCTCGTCCAATTCTTTACCCACGCAGACTCCAACTTAGATATTTTTCGTGACAGCACTTTCGTAAAAAGTACTGCTTTCAGAATTGCGGTCGTGTAAAAAACTCCAAAGCCGACCAGGATCATTGCCTGAATGGCTATGTGTAGATGCATTGTAGAATATGCCACTCCAATAATGATCAGATTTATCATCCAGAAAAGAAATGATGTCTGATTTTTATCCATTCCAAGTCTGCTATATAAATTCACTAAATAGTATTCACTTCTTTCGATCTTCTTCTGAGCTGCATCACCGCTAATAAAATCCGCGGCCCAAATTACCATTGGAATGATTAGCAGCGCTAAGACCAAACTGCTTCCATTTGCGAGATGAATAGCTTGCCCTGCAACAAGTCCATTAGCAAGCAGAAATTCCATCGCCAGAAAAGCAATCACAAAGCCCATGCTACTCCAGCCAAATCCGCCTAATTCTACGGTTTTCAAGTTTGTGCTGCACATCATATAGCCAATGAGGGACGATGACACGATGAAAGAGAAAAGAGCCATACTGAAAAAACCTGCAACCCAGAACCATATTCCCAGCACACTGGTAATTATAATTGCAATTCCACCCAGCATCTCAGGCGCTCTGCCCATATACTTAAACAGATAAGTGATAAGAGTAATAATTCCGGATAAGAACAGGATTGAGATAAATTCTGAATATCCTTCTAATCCCATCAGGCCGGCGTAGCTTCCAACCTCACTGCTTACTCCGGCTATCAGTATAACAGCAGCTGAAAATTGAATACCGATTCTTTTAAGTGATGCCGTTAACTCTTTGCCTGTAACATAACCCGAGAGTAGAAACAGTGCTAATGAAGCAAAGAAATAAGGATGAAAGGTGTGAATATCGTTAACACTCCATAGCTGGAAAGATAATGAGATGGATAATATAATCCCCAAACCGGCTGCAATTCTGTTCCCTGAACTCTCACTCTCTCCTTTTACTAAATCATTTCTTGCATCAGAGAACTTATCTGCAATCGAATTTAAAACCGGTACCAGTAATGATGCTATCAAAAAAGCCATAATTACCGCCGGCAACACGAAATATAGTTCGTTTGTCAACATTTATATTACCCCTATAAAATTTACCCTGTATTCTCTCTAATACAGCTAATTATCAAAAAGCACTTAACCTGACTCTTCAATTAACCAAAGTAAAACATCTCTTAAGTCAGGACTGAGTATTTAAGGAAAATTTACGCAATTCAAAAACCAATACGTACGTAAAAATGCTTAATAGCGCGTAAAACCGATTAGAATACGTTAACACTTACGTAATTAACATAACCTTCGTGATTACTGGCCGGATTGGGTATCTAACTGATCTTGTAGAAAACCCATATTTCTAAGTTCATCCTTGAACGTATAAGTAGGAACAATTTCCTGAAGAGAATTTCTAAGTGATGAAGTAGCATTTCTCTCAATCAGATTAAATAGATTCGTAATCTTCATCTCAAGCTCCAGCTTTGTCAGCTTACGGCTGCAAATAGCTTTGAAAATCTCTACATGATCGGTTTTAAGAACGCCCTCTTCAGCATTCAAAAGCTCTTCGAACAGCTTCTCTCCCGGACGCAAACCAGTTACTTTTATGTCTATATCCTTTTCGGGTTCTAATCCATGCAATCGAATCAGGTCGTATGCCATGTCGAGAATCTTCACAGGTTCGCCCATATCTAGCACAAACACTTCTCCACCTTCCCCCATCGAACCGGCCTGCATGACAAGCAACACGGCCTCAGGTATCGTCA
Organism: uncultured Rhodohalobacter sp.; assembly: GCA_964401805.1. Taxonomy (GTDB): domain Bacteria; phylum Bacteroidota; class Rhodothermia; order Balneolales; family Balneolaceae; genus Rhodohalobacter. Next base: position 3,843 of record CAYNZY010000066.1, on the reverse strand, counting down.
TGAAGTATCTCTTCATCTTCTTGTCTGTAAGCGTGATCGGCCCACCATTCTTAATCTGTTCCATAAAGAGCGGCACAACTGACCCCCTGGAGCCCAACACATTCCCAAATCGCACGGAAATGAATTTAGTGACACACTCCCCGTTGAACGACATACAGATCTCTTCAGCAACCCGCTTTGTGGCTCCCATAACATTTGTAGGATTGACCGCTTTATCAGTAGAGATCATTACAAATTTATCTACCATATATTTACAAGCAAGCTCAGCCAGGTTATGCGTCCCCCCGATATTTACTTTCACAGCTTCTTCCGGATAGCTCTCCAGCATGGGAACGTGTTTATAGGCAGCGGCATGGAATATCACATCCGGCCTGTAAAAATTCAGTATCCGGTTCATTTTGTGATCGTCGGTGACGCTGGCCACACACGGAATTAAATTGATCCCGGTATGCTTCAACTCGTTCTCTACATGAAATAGCTCCGTTTCATCCACATCCAAGGCGATGATCCGGGCCGGATTTAATTTGATGCACTGTCTAACCAATTCACTCCCAATCGACCCTCCGGCTCCAGTCACAAGAACTGTTCTATCTTTGATGCTGGCCGTAATCGACTCCATATCCAGAGTTACGGGGTCTCTTCCCAAAATATCTTCAATGCTGATATCCCGAATATTCTTAATTCCAACGGGATCGTCCGTCAAGTGATGGAAAGAGGGCAATATCTTAATTTCCATTTTAGGGCGAAGTTCTTTCACCCGGTCAATAATTTCCCTCAACTCCTTCTTGGGCAGTTCCGGGTAGGCAACAATCAATATTTCCACAGGACTGGACTCGAGGAACCTGTACATTGCCTTTATCCCTCCCCGGCAGTGTACACCATGAATCATAATTCCGGGAACATTTTTCTCATCAAAAATAGCGCTCACAAAAATATCCCAGCTGCTATTTCTTCTAATATCTCTTAAGATCTGCTCACCTTCAGTACCCCCGCCTAAAAGAATGGCCTGTTTCTTATCCTTACTCGGGAGATCAATCAGCTCAATAACAACACGCTTACTGATTCTAAAGGCTCCAATCAGCAAAATGCTGTTTGCCAATACCAAAGCCATATAATTCAATTCGGTATTTCCAGGCTCCCATAAAATATTTGATATGACAACCGTAAAGAGCCCCCCAGCAGTAATACCTAAAATGAGTCGAATAAGCTCTCTTAGACCCGTATACCGCCACGTTACTACATACATCTTAAATAACCCTAACCCGACCAATATTGAACCGGTCATTAGCAAGGAATAGCCGATTACAAAAGAGAACTGTTCTTCTAAAACTGTGAACAGAAGTTGGTAAGCAATGGCACAGGAAAGTAGAACTCCTATCATGTCCCCTGTGAGCAATACCAGCCCACGCGTGTATTTATTCAGAAACTTATATTTCCTGCTTGATTCTTTGAACTTCATTATGTCCTACTCTCATTCACTTTTTAAACACGAACTAACTGTTGAAACAAAAATAATTCAAACCCCTATTTTTAACTTTAACCTTATAGGTTTTTCCACCTATGTTCCCAAATTGGCTCAGTAATCTATCTATTTAAGACCAAAACTCTGATTACAATCTCTTAATCAAAATTACTTTACTCACATTGTACTGTCCGTCAATAACTTATTTATGTTTTCAATTACGAAAATCTTCTCCTCTTCAGTGAGGTTACTGCCTGAGGGCAAACAGAGTCCATGCTCAAACAAAAATTCAGACACTCCGTTACTGTACATCTTTTCCTCTTTATAGTATGGCTGAAGGTGCATCGGTTTCCAAAGCGGCCGGCTTTCAATATTCTTCTTTTCCAGTCCCACTCGGATATCTTCCCTGGTAATCCCCGCCGTTTCTTCAGGATTAACCAAAATTGTGGTCAGCCACCGGTTACTGGAGTAGCCCGCCGGTTCGTTCAAAAAATAAATGCCTGACCCACTATCACTGCCTGAAGAAAAGCTCGTGCCATCTCCGCTGTACCACTCCCCATTCAAACTTTCAACATAGCGTTGATGCAACGATCGTCTCGCCTCTACATGATCATCCAGAACTTTCATCTGCCCCCTGCCGATACCCGCCACAATGTTGCTCATCCGATAATTATACCCGAGCTCAGAATGTTGATAGTGAGGAGCATCATCCCGTGCCTGTGTAGCTAAAAATCGTGCTTTTTGAACCAATCCTTCATCATCGCTCAGCAGTGCTCCGCCGCCCGAAGTGGTAATAATTTTATTTCCGTTAAAAGACAGAACTGACATCTTGCCAAACGTGCCACATTTCCGTCCATTGATGGATGAACCAAGTGCTTCAGC
>CAYNZY010000066.1:0-1489 GCA_964401805.1 uncultured Rhodohalobacter sp. | reverse complement strand
AATGACCGGCACTCCGTATTTTGACGCAATCTCTAAGATCCTCTCCATGTTTGCAGGCATCCCATAGAGATGAACCACAAGAATCGCCTTGATTTTATCACCTCTTTCCTTGAGTGCTTCCTCCAAAAGGTCCGGGTCCATATTCCAGGTTTCAGGTTCTGAATCGATAAAAATGGGATCCGCACCCTGATACTTGATGGGGTTGGCCGTTGCAGCAAATGTAAACGACTGGCAAATCACTTCGTCCCCCCGCTGAACACCACAAAGAATCAGACCCAAATGGATGGCGGCTGTGCCCGATGTAACAACCGCCGCATGTTTTCTCCCGGTGTAGTTCTGCAGATCCTTTTCAAAGCCATTTACGTTCGCACCGAGCGGTGCAATCCAATTGGTATCGAAGGCCTCTTGTACAAAGTCAATTTCTTGTCCCCCCATGTGAGGTGATGAAAGATATATTCTATCCAAAGCAGGTTTTTCTATTACGATTTAGTACCTAGTGAAAAGTAGTTACAATTTTAACACTATCAATGAGGATTAAGAGTAAGTTCATAAACATTACACCTTTCTAATTATCTCGAAAAAACCTCTGATTTCGGTTTTCTTTTTATAGATTTGTTCTCTATTTGTATAAGCGTAAAACATGGAGAGACAGTACCAATTTTAAAGTGATATTTATGAAAAGCATTATTTTTGCAACTTTATTTACCATTACAACCATTCTTTCCTCATTGGTTACGTCAAATGTAGCTTTGGGACAGGGAGTACAAATCGGGGTTTCGGCGGGAGCAAATGTAAGTTCTCACCTCAAAAACTTTCAGTTTGAGGATGGAGATATCAATTTGGACTTCAATCCAAGCCCTAAAGTTGGTTTAAACGGAGGTCTCATTGTACGTGTCCCCATTAAAGAAGGACTACGCTTCCAGGCCGAACCGTCCATTGCCAGGATTGGCGCAAGGTACGACGACAGTTTTGAACTGCGAGGATTCAACTTTCAATCCGACAGTAAAACAGATCTGCTTTACCTTCAACTGCCTTTGCTGATACAGTTAAGCACCACACCTCCTGAACGCACCGTCTATGGACGCCAGCGGGCAGAGACAACATACCACCTGACGGGCGGTTTTTATGGAGGCTACCTGCTTGGTGCAACGTTTAGCGGCACGAATAGCGGCGCCCCGATTGGCATACAATTTGAAGGTGATTTTTCTGAAGATGTGATCGACCAGTACAAAACTTACGATGGCGGGCTCATTTTAGGCGGCGGATTGGAGCATGGAGCAAAATCCAAAGTCGGCCTTGAAGTAAGAGCTTTCTTTTCTGTGATTGATTCCGGCAACCAGGATACCTTAGAGTTCTTTAAGCCACAGAATATGGGAATTACAATGGCGGTTTATTATTTGTTGTAGATCATTTTGAATTGATACAATGTTTGAAACCAAATAGCGCTGCTTTATAATCTCCCCTTGAGGGGAGTACGGCTTTAGCCGTG
>CAYNZY010000065.1:14728-14835 GCA_964401805.1 uncultured Rhodohalobacter sp. | reverse complement strand
CTATGTAGAGTCAGTAGATCTCACCGAACAGACGTTTACCCTGACCAACGGAATGATGCTGTATGTGAATAGCCAGACGAAGTTTGAAGATGGTCTGACATCACTCG
>CAYNZY010000065.1:4515-14628 GCA_964401805.1 uncultured Rhodohalobacter sp. | reverse complement strand
AAGAACTCGAGCAAGCCATCAGCGAAGGAAGCAAAGTAGAAGTTGAAGGGGACTATTATGTTGACGGTGAAGGAAGAAACATAGTTATCGAGGTAGAACTGGAAAACGATGATGACGACAAGTATGAGGACTATGACTTTGAAGGCTATGTTGAGTCTGTGGACCTCACAGAACAGACCTTCACCCTGACCAACGGAATGCTGCTGTATGTGAATAGCCAGACGAAGTTTGAAGATGGTCTGACATCACTCGAAGAACTCGAGCAAGCCATCAGCGAAGGAAGCAAAGTAGAAGTTGAAGGGGACTACTATGTTGACGGTGAAGGAAGAAATATAGCTATCGAAGTGGAGTTGGAGAACGATGATGATGACAAGTTCGAGGACTATGATTTTGAAGGCTATGTAGAGTCAGTAGATCTCACCGAACAGACGTTTACCCTGACCAACGGAATGATGCTGTATGTGAATAGCCAGACGAAGTTTGAAGATGGTCTGACATCACTCGAAGAACTCGAGCAAGCCATCAGCGAAGGAAGCAAAGTAGAAGTTGAAGGGGACTATTATGTTGACGGTGAAGGAAGAAACATAGTTATCGAGGTAGAACTGGAAAACGATGATGACGACAAGTATGAGGACTATGACTTTGAAGGCTATGTTGAGTCTGTGGACCTCACAGAACAGACCTTCACCCTGACCAACGGAATGCTGCTGTATGTGAATAGCCAGACGAAGTTTGAAGATGGTCTGACATCACTCGAAGAACTCGAGCAAGCCATCAGCGAAGGAAGCAAAGTAGAAGTTGAAGGGGACTACTATGTTGACGGTGAAGGAAGAAATATAGCTATCGAAGTGGAGTTGGAGAACGATGATGATGACAAGTTCGAGGACTATGATTTTGAAGGCTATGTAGAGTCAGTAGATCTCACCGAACAGACGTTTACCCTGACCAACGGAATGCTGCTTTATGTGAATAGCCAGACGAAGTTTGACGACGGTCTGACATCACTTGATGAACTCGAGCAAGCCATCAGCGAAGGGTACACCGTGGAAGCTGACGGGGAATACTATGTTGACGCAGAAGGAAGAAATATAGTTGAGGAAGTGGAGTTGGATATCGATAACCACGACGATGACTAACTTGCCATAAAAAATCTATATACCCCATGGGCCCTGTTGCTTACGCACAGGGCTCTTTTTTTTGCTCTTCCACCATTTGTCTTCCAAACTCATTTCCGTACACGGATGGGATCCTTTTATAATACAATCTTTTAGCCCATTGCACTTTTTTAAATGCATCACACCGTAGTACTGTCCTTGAGTCAGGTAACTCAAGATACATTGTCATTATTTTTCTAAAACGAGTACTTCACGGAAAAAGAGGGGTGGAAGCCGAGGTCTAACACATCCACCGGTACAGGACTTAATCTTGGTATGGACCGCGTTTCATCATATGAGAAAGCGTAGTTTCTGTACCAGACGTTATCGCGGTTAAGCAGATTAAAGATTGACAGGGTAGCTTCAAATTTGTTCCGGTTTTGAAACTGGTGAGTAAAGCTCATAGTTGCGTCCAATCGCTGGTAGCTGTCCAGGCGTTCAACCGGATCATTCTGGAAAATATTCAGTCTGTTTGGCGCACCGCTCATCATCAGCCATGAGAGGTAAAGATCAAATCCATAACTCAGATTAGTCTCAAGAACAGCGTTATAACTGTGTCGCCTGTCCCATTCTGCATAAAACTCTTCACCGTCCAATAAAAATGGATTGCTGAAGGTCATTTCGGAGAGAGTGTAAGTTTGAGAAATAGTAAGAAGACCCAAATTGTTACGAAGCAGAAATTCAACTCCTTTGGCGCTGCCTTTGTTCTGATAAAACCAGGGAGTTTGAGAGAATGTATTGGCCAGGGATTGTGTATTCAGTTCGTGACTTCTCAGGTTTTCATACTCTTTTTGGTAGGCTTCAACCTGAAACAGAAAACGATTTGAAGGTATAACCTGCAACCCAACGGTAAACTGCTCAGCTACAGCCGGTTTTTGATTCTCCGGGGTGAGAATCCAAACGTCTGATGTGGCGCTGTTTTCAATTGTAATTCGATGCAAGAATTGCTGGTTAACAGAATATCCGCCTTTAATCCGCAAACCTTTCGAAGGTTTTATAACCATTTCTCCACGGGGGGAGAGATAGAACTCACGGTTGAGTGAATAATACGTTGCTCGCAATCCGCCATGCAGTTCGAGATAACTGAAAGGCTCCCATCTGTTTTGAAGGAATGCTTGAGCCATATGAGACCCAACATTTTGGAAAAAGGAAGGGCGATCAAACGAGAATTCGCTATACTCTCCCAGGTAGTATTTCCAGCCTATACCCCCGATAGCCGAGAAATTTGATGCACTGAACTCCAGCTCCTGGTTGAATTTGAATTCATTCATGGCGCTTCTGTTTCGGAAAGGATAGGTGAATACCGAAATATTCTCCACTTCGTCGGTTGTATTTAAACGAGCATAGACAAAATCCTCTTTTTCAAAATCGGTTCGGTAAGAGCTGAGTCCGGCCTGAGTTGAACTGAAAACCCGATTATTCAGCTCTTTTTCATATTGCACAGAGAAAGACAGATTTCCCCATTCGTTTGTTGTTTCGACCGGTTGAAATGTAAATCCACTTCCCGAATCAGGAGTACGGGTTCGACGCTCCGCCTGCTGATTGGTATCATCACCACCAAAATACCCGCTGAAGATCCATCGAGACGCATTTCTGGTTTCTATATATACCTTGGCGTGCAGGTCGGCAAACAGCGCATTCGACTCACCGGGAATTAGTACCAGGTCGGTGAAATCTTGAAAATCTCCAGCAACCCGCCGGGGACGATCAATATCAAGTCCCCATTGAATCATTTTTGAATTGTTGAACCAGTTAAGTTGATTCATCAAGGAAACACGTCCTGAAAGAAGCCAGCTGCTACGTTTGCCCAATGGTCCTTCAAATGTCGTATTCAAACTTGTGTTACTCAATCCTGCATTTCCCTGGAGTTCATTAATTGAACCGGTACGCGTGATTAATTTTAGTGCACCGCCTGTTGGCGTATCCATCTGTGCAGGGGTAACACCGTAATAGTAACCCGCGCTCTGAATAGCGTCGGGGTTGAAGCTGTCGAGCAGACCAAAGAGGTGACTCTGATTAAATATACTAAGTCCATCAAGCTGAACCATAAATCCGTCAGGAGTGCTGCCACGGACATTTATTCCATTATTGATTGCTGTTCCGGCTGATACGGATGGATGTGACTGCAGTGCACGAATTGAATTTGACTCTCCCATCGGACTAAATTTCGAAGCGTCCATTAACCGGTTGGCCAGCGTATCACCCGGGTTATAGCTCAAAGATCCGGAAATAATAATCTCGTTTCCCTGCAACGGTTCCGATTTCAGTCGAATCGTTACATCTTCAATTTTATTGGACTCGGGAACGGTAAGTTCAACTTCTTGACGGTGATAACCAATGTAGGATACGGTGAGTTGAGTTGACTCTGCAGCAAGCTTTTTACTTATAGAAAAACGGCCGGATGCGTTTGTTGCAGTACCCTTTTGAAATCCGGATTCATTCCAGGTAACTGTGGCGAAAGGGAGGCGTTCACCCGAACGGTTGTCTACTACTTGTCCTGTAATCACAACATTGGTCATCCGAGGTGAACTGCTGCTCTCCATTCGGCTTATTAAAACCTGCTTTCTGTCGTGATCGGTTAGCATGGAGATCTTGTACTGAGTCAACAAATTACTCAGTTCTTCAAATACAGTCTCTTCATCCGACTCCAGAGTTACTGTTACTCCACTAATCAGAGATTCGCGGTATAGAAAGAAGTAACCGGTCTCATCTTCAAGGTTTTGTATAACCTCTTTCAATGGCGTATTTGAAAAAGAAAAATCGGAAGCCTTGGTGGATTCCGATTGCAACAAGCATAATAATAGCCCCAGAAAGAAGCACTTTCCAATTGAGATCATAATCCCTAAACCCCTAATGTTTTTTACTATTGTTGAAATCGATATCGATTTTCATCGATCTGAACAAAACTTCCATCCAGAACAACTTCAAGATCTTTCAGGCTCTGCTCTCGATCTTCGAGTGTAATGGAACCGCCCAGAATTTCTGATCGTATGTTATCCTCCATCTCAATTTCAATTCCGAAATGAAACTCCAGCTCATCTGAAATCGAGCCTGCACTTCGTTCGCTGAATGTTAAGCGATTCTGAGTCCATGATGTAACGTTGGTTTGCTCAAACAGGAATGGTTCAGAAAGTTGAAGGTTCTCAATGGTTGCTCCTTCACCGGCTGTAAGCGTTACAGTTTGACTAAGATCTACGGTTTCAAAGGCGATTCGGCCTTCAATGAGGTATACATTGGTTTCGCTATTTCGTTCACTAAGGTTGAAAGTAGTACCCAAAACGCGAACTCGTCCTTCCGATGTTTCAACTCGGAATTCACGATCCGGATTGTGAGTCACTTCAAACAGAGCTTCACCGGAAAGGGAATAGCTCAGGTACTGATCGGCACTTTCATTTAAAAAGAGTTTTGAATTAGGGCGCAGTGTTACGCTGGAACCATCTTGTAACTGAATAGGTGTGATGCTTTCACCCGCGTCTGCGATCAATGTTGGTTCAACCTGCGTGGTTTGGCGCAGTAAGAAAATGGAAGTAAAGAGGATTAAAACTGCAGCAGCGGCCGCCCAGATCCATTTTTTTCGGGATAGTGAGTAGATCGTTGCCTTATCCGTATTTTTCTTGTCTTCTTCAGATGGATTGATCTGATCAAAGATGGATTTTCTTGCCTCATCTTTATCTCTTACGGTAATACTCCGGTCACTCTGTTGCTGATAGGCTTTTGCCTGCTGCAACAGCGTAAAGAGCGGATCGTCTATTTGAGAAGGTTCAATCCGTCCGGACGTAACTTTATCATAGGCCTTGCTGAGCTGAAGGTCTTGATCGTTGTCCGGTATGTTGTTATTTGTTGTCATTTTTGATTTTTAGTCAGAGTCATTATCTGAGTCAGAATCGGAATCACTTTCAAATTTTATGTTAATGGCTATCCAAATTGCATCGGCAGAGTTGTAATAATAGTCGCCCTCTGCCTCCACTTCGTTTCCTTCATTCAAGGCTTGAACAACTTCTTGGAGTGTGCTGTAATCGCCATCATCTTCAATAACTGTCTGTTCTGTAATGAGAATCTGCCGTCCGTTGGCTAATGTTACAATTTGGCTCTCCAAATCAGCAGACTGAACAATTTCCTCAAATTCATCCAATTCAAGTTCAAAATCCACTTCTGTCAAAACATACCGTTCGGTCTCAGGGTCGATGTAAAAATCACCTTCTGCAAAAACCGGTAGGTTTTGATCAAGAGCATCTGCAATATCCTGAAGTGAGGAGAATTCATCTTCAAATTCTATATCTGTTTCCGGAGCGATGTAAAACAGTTCATTTGTAACCAGGGTAATTGAGCTGTCAGAGAGATTTATGTTGAGTATAAAATCTTCAAATTCATTCTCTTCCAGTTCGAACTCAACTTCTGTTGCAATCCAAAGGTTTTCGTTTTCGTCAGGTCGATAGTAGTCGCCTTCTGCCACAATACGTCTTCCATTATTGATAGCATCAACCACTTCCCCGAGTGTAAGAAACTCCGAATCGTCATCTATTTCTGTTTCATCCGTTATTTGAATCACCTGTCCGTTCGAAATGGTGATGGTTTGGTTTTCGAGATTAGTTTCTGTCACAAGACCTTCAAACTCATCATCATCAAAAACATCACCGTTCTCGAGCCGGATACGGAATGTGTTGAATGTTTGCTGGAATCTGAGCAGGGCAGTTCCATCACCGTTAAAATTGATTGTACCATTAATGATTTTGGAATCGGCCGTATTTCCGTTCTGATTGGATCGAATAGTTGATTCATAACTCACAGAACCGTTCACGCCTTTTCGGAAACTGCGATTGTTTTCAACAATCTCTTTGTCTATCTGAACATTGAGAAAATTGATTTCGAGAAGATAGTCCCGCTCAACACGGCTGTTTGTTTCATTTCTGATAAACTGGCCTTCTCCTACGTGTGAGCCGTCCAGCCTGATTGTGGAGGATTGATTTGACAATCCATCCATAATAAAACGATCGGTTCGGTTATAGATAGAAGATTTTGAGACGGTTTCAATTTGGCCGGTTCGTTTTCCTATAAACTCCAGGGATTCAATGAATTGGCTGTTTTGATTCGGGGACTCGATAAAATTCCCTTGGCTATCTCTGAAAATATAGCTGAGATCAAATTCAGTAGGAATACCTGTAGCCGCATCTGTGCGGGTGAATTGGGCCCTGTGAACTCCATCTGTTGAATTGTACTGATAGGAGTAATTTTGAAGATTTCGGAAACTACCGGTAGCGAGCACTGAATTACCTGTGGCCAGGCCGTTACTTGTGGGGATGGCAAATGCCTCTGAGAAACTGGATAGAAGGCCGCTTTCATTTTCAGAAACGGACTCCCCGATGATCTGCCCGGTAATTCTGAGCTCCTCTTCATTCAGCACTGTTTGATTATTTTCAAAGCTATCAATTGTGCACCCTTGCAGTAAAGCAATCAAAATGGTCCATAATATGAGTTTAGAATGTCGCGTCATCAGGATAATTGAAATATTTACTTGTTCTGTTCATACGTGGTACAGTTGAGAAGGGGGTGTACCCCTAATCCTTTTTTATTTTTTTAAAGTTCTCCGGCAGATGGTCCCCGTAAATTTGAGTCAGCCGAGACCGAAGGTCCTTAAACGCAAGAGTCATATGATTTTCTACTGTTTTGGGACTAACATCGAGTGCATCGGCAGTCTCCTTATAGGTAAACTCCTGCATAAAGCAGAGATCAAAAACCATTCCGCGCTTTTCAGGCATCTCAGAAATAATTTTCTGGATGACTTGAATCAGCTCTTTATAGTCGATGGTGTTATCAGTGTTTTTTACAGATGTTTCATCATCAGGGAGTTCAATATCCTTAAATTTTGACTGATACTCTACATGATTCAGCATTCTAGTGTAAGCAATGGTAAAGAGATAAGACCGGAGAGATTTGGTTTCATCGATTCCTTCCCGCTTTTCCCATATCATTACAAACGCTTTTTGAGCAAGGTCCCGGGCCTCTTCGTGGCTCATATTACGGCTGACCATGAAACGGTATAGATGATCGTAGTGCCGGTTAAAGAACTTTTCAAAAGCTTTTTGATCTCCATTCTTTATAGCCAGCGACAGAGCATGATCGTCCAGATCACTCTCTTTCGAGAGAGCCAGCAGGAGCAGAACGAGTTCCGGTGAAAATGGCAATATCATATTGAATCAGTTATTTGTTATTCAACCCACGTTTAACAGTAATCATTCTATAAAAGAGATTTAAATTTGATTGATAGACCGGCTCAATTTAATCTAAATTTTTCGTTTTTGACGCAACAGAACTGTATTTTCACAGTCAACATTTTAGCTTGAATTTAACAATTAGTGCATTGAGCGATAAGAAAATTATTTTTTCGATGGTTGGGGTCAGTAAAGTTTATAAACCCAACAAAACAGTTTTAAAAGACATCTACCTTTCATTTTTCTACGGCGCCAAAATTGGTGTTTTGGGATTAAACGGTGCCGGAAAGAGTACCTTGCTCCGTATTATTGCCGGTGAGGATGAAAACTATATGGGTGATATCTCACGACAGAAGGGGATCACTTTTGGCTACCTGCCACAAGAGCCTGAACTCGATCCGGAGAAAACGGTGAAGGAAATTGTACAGGAAGGTGTTCAGGAGACGATTGATCTAATTAAACAGTATGAAGCCGTAAACGAAGGATTTAGTGATCCGGATGCCGATTTTGACGCACTGATTGAGAAGCAGACAAAGCTTCAGGAGAAGATTGATCAAGTTGGGGCCTGGGATATCGACTCCAAACTGGAGCAGGCGATGGACGCCCTGAGAACGCCTCCGGGTGATGCTAAAATTGAGGTGTTATCAGGTGGGGAAAAGCGCCGCGTAGCACTCTGCAGGCTCTTGCTCAAAAAACCGGATGTACTGCTTCTTGATGAGCCAACTAACCATCTGGATGCTGAATCTGTGGGCTGGCTGGAACAGCACCTGGCAAGATATGAGGGTACAGTAATTGCTGTTACGCACGATCGTTACTTCCTTGATAACGTGGCCGGCTGGATTCTGGAGCTGGACAGGGGAGAAGGCATCCCGTTTGAAGGGAACTATTCATCCTGGCTGGAACAGAAGAAGAAACGTTTGGAGCAGGAAGAGAAAGAGGAGTCGAAGCGTCAGAAGACACTACAGCAGGAGCTGGACTGGATTCGTCAAAATCCAAAAGGGCGACGTAAAAAGAGCAAGGCCCGGATTAACTCCTATGAAAAACTGCTTTCCGAAGAGCATCAGAAACGCCGGGAAGATATGGAGATCTACATTCCGGCCGGACCTCGTTTGGGTGATAAAGTGATTGTAGCAGAACATGTATCGAAGGGATTTGATGATCGCCTGCTGATGGAGGATATGAACTTTGATCTTCCGCCGGGTGGAATTGTAGGTGTTATTGGTCCAAATGGGGCAGGTAAAACCACACTCTTTAAAATGATCACCGGAGAAGAGGAGCCGGACAGCGGTAACTTTGAGACGGGTGAAACTGTGAAACTGGGATACGTGGATCAGAAACGTCCGCTTGATCCTCAGAAATCGATTTGGGAAGAGATTTCCGGTGGACAGGACCTGATCAAGCTGGGGAATCGGGAGATGAATTCCCGAGCTTATGTAGCGCGATTTAATTTCAGCGGCAGTGATCAGCAGAAGAAAGTGAGTGAAATATCAGGTGGTGAACGAAACCGGGTGCATCTTGCCAAGATGTTGAAGGAGGGAGCCAACGTGCTTCTTCTGGATGAGCCAACCAATGATTTGGATGTGAACACATTACGGGCGCTTGAAGAGGCACTCCTGGAATTTGCAGGATGCGCAGTTGTCATTTCGCACGACCGTTGGTTCCTCGATCGTGTAGCGACTCATATTTTGGCGTTTGAAGGAAATAGCCAGGTATACTGGTTTGAAGGAAACTATGAGGAGTATGAGGAGAATCGACGCCAGCGTCTTGGAATCTCTGAAGACCAGCCACATAGAATTCAGTACAAAAAACTGATGCGCGATTAATCTGAATATGCCACCCAAGCACATTATTCAACTTGATGATATTGAGATTGAAGTCACACGAAAAAGTGTGAAAAATCTCAATATCAGAATTTATCCTTCTGCAGGGAGGGTGGCTATGTCTATTCCTAAACGTACAAGTCTCTCCACAGCAGAAGATTTTGCACGTAAAAAGTATTCGTGGATCAGAAAGCATTTAAAAAAAGGTGCGATTCAGAAATCAAAAAAAATCAAGAGACTAAATTACCGGAATGGAGAAATTCATCCTGTTTGGGGGCAGAAGATGATCCTCTCAGTAAACGAAGTAAATCGTCCTCCCAAAGTTCAGCGCAAGGATGATAAACTGAGCCTTATGGTGCGTCCGGAGAGTTCCGTGGAAAAGAGGGAGTCAGTACTAATTGAGTGGTATCGGGCTGAACTGAAGCGTGAGATTCCTAAGCTGATTCAGAAGTGGGAAGGAATCATGAGGGTGAACGTAAGGGAGTTTGGTGTGAAACGGATGAAAACCCGTTGGGGCACATGCAACATTCGGGCTCAAAGAATATGGCTCAGCCTTGAGCTAGCAAAAAAAGATCCGAAGTGCCTGGAGTATGTGGTGGTTCACGAAATGGTACATCTGCATGAACGGCTACATAATAGAAGATTTTACAGACTGATGGATCAGTTTTTGCCCGATTGGCAAGAACGGGATCTGTTGCTGAAGGGTGAAAAGAAAACCTGTTAAAGCCGGTACAGACAAAAAAAAGGATTTTGGGTATCCGCCAAAATCCTTTGTTGGTGTGTTGAAAAACGCTGCTCACACGTTTCTCAAATACTCACTCTCTAATTTATCTCTGATTAATCACTCTTAGACTATTGTAGATTGCTCTGTGTATATGGAACGAAGAAATCGATTCCCTTACACATTTTCTCAAATTTATTTGATTGGGT
>CAYNZY010000065.1:2972-4415 GCA_964401805.1 uncultured Rhodohalobacter sp. | reverse complement strand
TCCCCTCTAGAGAGGGGAAAAGTTAAGGTGAGAATGCGCTAGCATGGCTCACCGTACGAGGGGTGTGTTACTGGGGGCACGGGTGTGGAGCAACCTCAAAGTTTTGGGGTAAGCAACATATCTTAGCGTGAACAGACCTCTGAATCCTCCGTTGAACACTCCGGATTCTGTCTCCTCTTTCCGAAAAAATCGGGACAGGCTCCGAGGAGAGGGTTATGTTGAATTAATTCGTATCGCGCTTTGGATTTACACTTAACACAGCTGTGTTTACGTGGCGGACCAGGTTGGCGGTAGTGCTTCCCATCATCAGGTAGTTGATACCCGTGCGGCCAACCGTTGCCATTACGATCAGGTTGTAATCATTATCTTTCACGTGTTTAAAAATGGCTTCGTGAGGAGAGTCCTGAGAGACTATAACCATAGAGTTAACATCACCTTTCAGTGAGTGGAAATACTCCTTTTCTAACAGTTTAATCCGTTTTTCGCGAATAGATGTAATTGAGACAGATCCCTCTTCCTCTTCATCAAACTGATCAAAGCTGATAATGTGAATAAGATCCAAATCCGCACCGGATTTTTCTGCGATTGTTTTCGCGTATGGGTAGGCACTGGCCGCGTTGTCAGAGAAATCGGTAGTAACCAGAATCTTTTTAAAGTCATCCACGTCCGATTCATCCTCCACAATCAGTACGGGGGTGTGGGCAAGGCGAAGTACTTTTTCAACAACTGATCCCAATAAAAACCGGCTGAATCCCGTGCGACCGTGCGTGCTCATTACGATATAGTCAAACTCCTCGGAGACGTCAACAATGCTCTGAGCAGGATTACCCATCATTACAATTGGTTTCTCCAATCGATTTTTATCTACTTTCTCCTCCGCAAGCTGATTCAGACGATCTGAAAGTACATCTTCAATTTCATCAAAATCCTGATACATTTGCGAGCTCATTCCAAGCGCATAAGGCTCATCCATTTCGGATATAGGAATGTGAGAATGAAATGGAGTGATGGTTCCGTCCATCAATTTTGCAAATTTGTCGGCTACTTCAAGAGCCTTCTCACTTAGTTCAGAAAAATCGGTAGGGACAAGTATTTTCATGACTCTGATGGGTTTAGTTCATTTACTATTAAGTTCAATAAAAAAGAGGAAATTACAAAGAGAACTAACGGGAGAGACGTTAGAATAAAAGGATTTGAGTAGGTGTAGCAGTTTTTTGAAGGTTGATTCAACAGCCCTGCGCAAACACACCTCTGAGCTACTCGCTGAACGCTCGTAACTCTGTCTCCTCTGCCAGAGGAGATATTGGTGGTCCCCTCTAGGAGAGGGGAAATGGTAGAGTGAGAGTACGAAGTGCGCCTCACTTGCCGAGGGGTGTGTAACTGGGTGCACATGTTTTGAGATTACTTAAAGTTTTGGGGTGAAATTCTTGCTTTGTGAGAACA
>CAYNZY010000065.1:0-2872 GCA_964401805.1 uncultured Rhodohalobacter sp. | reverse complement strand
GAACACACCTCTGAATCCTTCGTTGAACACTCCGGATTCTGTCTCCTCTGCCAGAGGAGAGAGCAAAATCAGTCCTTCAAAAAAGCTTTCCTTATTCCAATCAAAATCACTATTCCTGCTGAGTACCAGATAAAAAATGGAAGAATCCAATGGATAAGTCCCACTGAAAGGAGTACGGCTATAATCAAGAGTTGGAAACCCAATCCGTAAAGAGATAACAAACTCATGAACCATTTTGGAAATCGGTTGCTTTCCGAAGCTTTCCGGTCGAGCCGATAAATGATTCGATCAAATAGAGTATAAAAGAAGAGATAAATATTAAAGAGGAGGGTTACCGTCCACTGTTTTTCACCGGGAAGGGCAGTTGGGGTTTCGGTTTCAAAGACCCGGCTGGTTTTGTCGCCGCTCGACGATTGTTGTCTTAAAATCACATAGTAGTAGTTATAGAGCGTGCCTTGAAGCTGAATGGCGGCAAAGGCCAGGAGCATCATCCAAAAGGGCTGATTTGTAACCTGCTGAATAGTGAAAAGGATGATGAAGTTGAGGATAATATCAAAAACTGAATCAAGGTATCGGCCGGTATAAGAGGGTGTCTGTTTTACACGTGCAAGTTCACCATCGGCAGCATCAAGAATGGATTTAAGGATCAGAAAAAGTGCGGCGGCCGTGTAATATTCTTGTATAATGAACAGACAGGCGGTCAGTCCGCTGATACCGAAAAGTAGTGTGACATGAACCGGAGTTGCGGGTGTTCTTGAAAATAGTTGCGCAATTTTTATGGCTACTGAGCGTCCATAATCAGACAGATCAATAAATTTCTCTTCAGCAGAGAGCTTCGACATAACGGCTTTTTATAATCTTTGGTTTGCTAGATAAATAAGTACTCTGCAAAGACAATTGAATTCAATAACGTTCGATTGATCAGAATTAAAATCTTTAGAGTTACTTTAATTTACTTAAGCCTGAGGAATAGTATTTATCTTTTGTGAGAGTGACAGATCAAGATAGTTATTTTGATATGAATTGAGCTAATATGGAAAGGGCATAAAAAAACCCTTATCCGGTCTGTCTGAGTTTAATAATAATCAAACCGCACGGATAAGGGTATTCGTCATGTAAAAGTTAAAATCAGGCTTCTGCTTCTTTTACTTTTTTATCCAGTTTTTTCAAAAGACGCTTCACGTCTTTATCATGGCCAAGCTCTTTTAATTTGAAAAGGACAATGGCCAGTGCAAAAAACGTTTGCGGCCACAATCCGATAAAAATTCCGCTGCGCTCAGCGTGTGCATTCTCTTCTGCATCTTCTCCTTTTTCAGCGTACCAAGTGGCGATGCTCGCTGCGATTGATGTAATTCCTAGTCCTGTAGAGATATAAGCTAATTTGTCTAACATGGTCTGCCCTAAATTTTAAGTAATTGTTAATTATGATGTTCATTAAGATAACCAAGCGTACTTAAAGAGCGTTCGAATTTACGTTCGTGAACTTCTTGCCCGGATAAGTATTTTACTTTCATCAATAGGAAAAACTTAGAGGGTACGATGTTGTAAGACTTCAATCAGCTATTATGATACAAGCATGGGGTTTAATAACACCTCGGTTTGAATGACGAAATTTTTCGTTCTATTAAATAGAATGAAGCTCAACTTACATTCGATGTTATTCTCCCGGCTGATATTTCTTTCACTTCAGCTACTAAAATAGATCGTCAAAAAAGGTTCTCATACGATCCCATGACTGCTCATCGGCTTCCGCATCATACGCCAGTGGAAGATCAAATTCCTGGCCAAGGCTGTCTGCAGCTGGATTGGTGTATGCATGAGTTGCGCCTTCATAATTCACGAAGTTGTAAGAGATACCAAGATTGTCGTACATCGAAGTGAGGTTCTCAATATCCTCGTTTGATACCATCGGATCGTCTGCTCCGTTTAGAATCAGGATTTCAGTATCCACCTGTTCTTCAGGCATAACTGGCAGCTGGAGTCCGGCATGAAATGCAACTACTCCGTCCAAATCAACTCCTGCGTGCGTCATCGCAAGGATTACACTACCGCCAAAGCAGTATCCAATAGCCCCGATTTGATCGGTATTTACCATATTATGATTTTGAAGCGTCTCTATCGCCGCTTGAAAGCGCATTTGGGCTTCATCAAAATTACCCATTACTTCTCCTGAGAACTGCATTGCATCCTCGGGATGGTCTGCCATGCGGCCATTTCCGTACATATCTACAGCGAGAGCCACGTAACCCAGTTCAGCCAGTTTTTCTGCACTGTTTCGTGCATGTTCGTCATGTCCCCACCATTCGTGCACCACTAAAATCCCGGGACGTTCACCCTGCATATTTTCATCGTAAGCGATGTATCCGTTCATGGTCAGTTCGCCGGAAGAGTAGCTTATCTCCTCACCTACAACAGAAGGGGTGGTGTCCATGCCTTGTTGATCAGATGATTCGGTTTGTGATTCAGGTTGACCGCATGCTGTAAGCATGAGTGCTGTGATAAATAAGATTGAATTGATCCAGATTTTCATAATTTGTTATGTTAGTTATTGTTTACCCATCATGAGGTTAACTTCTTTGGAATGGTAAAACATTCCATATCGGAGAAATTGCAGTGTTTTATTAGGCCGGTTTGAACTCACCCTCCCTTCAGGTAAAAAACAACCTTTCAGAAGGCAGGCCCTCATTTCGCTGTCGCGTTCAAAAAATGAGCCCTCTCTCTTCTTCCCGAAAGCATCGGTATTCGCAAATAAAGGAGGCATTTTAAATTATTTTTTGTACTTCCTTTATCGTAATCCTGATCTCGTATCTCGATTGACGAATCACCGAACCACGTATCGTGATTTGATTTTTTATTTAAATAAGATCTGGTT
>CAYNZY010000064.1:0-14971 GCA_964401805.1 uncultured Rhodohalobacter sp. | reverse complement strand
TGCTCCAAGGCTCACTCAATAATCTGTCTATACTTCACTACCTTCAAAGAACAATGTTTACCCGTCACTTCCACGACATCCTACCAGGCATTTCGCTTTTGCGACAGATTCCAAACTTACGAGTTTCTAAAACAAAACCCAAAATTAAATGTAAATAGTTTGGAATTTTTTTGCGGAACAATTTTTGACTCTAACCGCCAAAATCCGCGATAGACTTTCAATATAAGGAGTAACCTTAACCGAAGTCAAGGTTACTTTGAAAGTTATTTACTTTTCTTTAGATGAGTTATCAGCCTCATCAGATTTCTCTGATGCCTTAACCTCTTCTACCTTCTCTTCTTTCTTAGCTTTAGGAGAATCTTTTTTCTTCTCAGCTTTTTTCTCTTTCGGAGCATCTTCTGTAGCACCCGTTGGTTTATTAGACTTACCAGCCCGGCGTGTACGTTTTTGCTTCTTCTCTGCCTTTTCCGGTTTTACATCGTTAAAATCAACCAGTTCAATTACAGCAAGCTGAGCAGAGTCGCCCAATCTTCTTCCAAGCTTTAACACTCTGGTGTATCCACCTGGACGATCACCCACTTCTGGGATAATATTTTCAAACAGTTCAGTAACAGCGTACTTATCTCTCAATTTCGAGAAAACCTGACGCCTGGTATGTGTCGTATCTTCTTTTGCCTTGGTAATAATGGGCTCAACATAGGTCCTCAACTCTTTCGCTTTGGGCAGCGTAGTTTGAATACGTTGCTCTTTAATTAAAGCTACTGCTAAAGCTTGCAGAGTAGCTTTTCTGTGTGGAGTAGACCTTCCTAATTTTCTTCCTTTAACTTGGTGACGCATGATTCGTTATCCTCTTATTTGTCAAGATATTTGGAAACATCCATTCCAAATTCCAAATTCTTTTCTTCGATTACTTCGACAAGCTCAGAAAGAGATTTTTTACCAAAGTTTCTGAACTTTAATAAATCCTGTTCTTCTCTCGAAACCAGCTCAGCAATAGAATTGATATTAGCCGATTTCAAACAGTTATACGCTCTTACACTCAAGTTTAGATCTTCAATACTTGTTTTAAGCAGGCTAGCAACACGTTGCTTTTCAGCATCAACTTCTTCTTCCTCTTGTGTAAAAGGCTCTTCAATTTTTTCGGTAATAAATTTCTCAATGTGTTCCTTGAGAATTTTACCGGATATAGTTAGAGCTTCTTTAGCATTTAATGATCCATCAGTAGTCACATTCAATACCAATTTCTCATAGTCAGTTCTCTGTCCAACGCGAACATTGTCTACATCAAACTGAACAGACTTGATAGGAGTGAAAATTGCATCAATGGGCATTAAGCTAACGTCATCTTCAAAATCCGACGCCATCTCTTCAGCGGGAACATAACCTCGTCCACGGCCCACTCGCAATTCAATATTCAATTCAACATCTTCTGACAATGTTGCGATAACCATTTCTGGATTCAAAACATCAAAGTCTGCCGTAGCATCATCAATATCTTTACCGGTAAAATTACCCGGTCCTTTCAAGGTTAATGTTACTACGCCGCCACTTTGTTCAACCTGCTTAAAACGAATTTGCTTGAGATTCAAAATGATCTCATAGACATCTTCTTTTACTCCGTCTATGCTTGAATACTCATGATCAACGCCGTTTATCTTTACAGCAGTAATTGCTAAACCCGGTAATGAGGATAAGAGAACTCTGCGAAAAGAATTTCCAATGGTAACACCAAACCCTCTCTCCAATGGCTGGAGGATAAATGTTCCAAAGTTTTCTGTTTCTTTTTCTACCTCAAGTATATCAGGCATCTGTAAACTATAGCTGTTCATAGCTGGATCTTTAAAAAACTGTTTATATTATTTAGAATAAAGCTCAATAATCAACTGTACGTTGATATTCTCAGGAATTTCTTCCATTACAGGTACATTCAAAAACTTACCTGTTTTCGTCTTCTTATCCGTTTCAAGCCACTTGTACTTGCTTGTTGAATAACTTTGCAAGGTCTCGTTGATTAAGTCCAAGTCACGTGATTTAGGACGAATCGTAACAACATCTCCCGATTTGACCTGATATGATGGTATGTTTACCACCTGTCCATTTACTACAATATGTTTGTGAGAAACCAACTGCCTTGCCTGACGTCTTGTTCTTGCAAAACCCATTCTGAAAACAACATTATCCAATCTGGATTCTAACAACTGTAACAGTACTTCACCCGTTACGCCTTCCTGACGGTTAGCTTTCTCGTATAAGTTACGGAACTGTTTTTCGAGTAAACCATACGTATATTTTGCTTTCTGCTTTTCATCAAGCTGAATAGCATACTCAGATTTCCTGCTGTAACGGCTTCTACCGTGTTGACCAGGACCGTATGGTTTTCTTTCTAAAGCGCTGCTAGGACCAAAAATTGGTTCTCTGAATCTACGCGCTACTTTTTGCTTTGGACCTCTGTATCGTGCCATCTAATTAAATGTATTAGTTTAAACTCTTCTTCTTTTAGGTGGGCGGCATCCGTTGTGGGGAATTGGAGTCCGATCCTTAATGGAAACCACTTCTAACCCACTTGTTGCCAATGCTCTAACGGCTGATTCTCTACCTGAACCGGGACCTTTTACAAAAACTTCAACTTTACGAAGTCCCATATCATATGCTGCCTTTGCCGCAGTTTCTGCACTCAGCTGAGCCGCATAAGGTGTATTTTTTCTAGATCCTTTAAACCCTTCTTTACCGGAAGATGACCATGACAACACATTACCGTTAGCATCAGTTACGCTAACCAAAACGTTATTAAATGTTGCCTTCACAAATGCCATCCCATTTGGGTTCGCGATCTGCTTCTTCTTCTTTTTTCTTGCTACTTTATCAGCTGCAGCTTTTCTTTGTCGTTTAGCCATTAGATTAAAATATTATTCGTTATTTAGGAGCTTTCTTCTTACCGGCAACAGTTCTTCTCTTGCCTTTACGAGTACGAGCGTTCGTTTGAGTACGCTGTCCACGAACCGGTAATCCTTTTCTGTGGCGAACACCTCTGTAACTTCCTGTTTCGATAAGTCGACGGATATTTCCGTTAATCTCAGTACGCAAAGCACCTTCAACTTTCAGATCGTTATCAATAATTGAACGCAGTGAGGCAACCTGGTCTTCATCCCAGTCAACTACCTTGGTATCGTGATCAATACCGGCTTCGTCCAAAATTTCTTTTGCTGTGGTTTTGCCGATCCCAAAAATGTAGGTTAGCGCTATTACGCCTCGCTTTTGCTTCGGTAAATCAACACCTGCGATTCTTGCCATAAATCAAATCCAATAATTTTTAACCTTGCCGCTGCTTATGACGCGGATTCCTTTTATTAATTACATAGACACGACCTTTACGTCGAACTATCTTATCATCTGAACTTCTTTTCTTAACTGAAGATTTAGTCTTCATTGTAATCCTGTTTTTTACTTATAACGATATGTTATTCTTCCTTTCGTCAAATCATACGGAGACATTTCCACTTGTACTCTGTCGCCCGGTAAGATTTTGATGTAGTACATTCTCATTTTACCGGATACGTGGGCCAGTATTTCATGGCCGTTATCGAGCTCAACTTTAAATTGAGCGTTCGGTAATGCTTCTAAAATTTTTCCGTCTTGCTTTATCGGCTCTTGTTTAGCCATAATGCGTTTCTAGAATTTCATTTTTTGTGATCTCAGTAATATAATCAAAAGTACTGAGAATTTCAGCTTTTCCTTCTCTTACTACAACGTCATGTTCAAAATGTGCTGCCCTTGAACCATCAGCTGTCACAATCGTCCAACCATCAGACAATGTTTTAACTTTCCAGGTTCCTTCGGTAATCATTGGCTCAATGGCCAGAGTCATACCGGATCGCAG
The DNA here is from genome assembly GCA_964401805.1 of uncultured Rhodohalobacter sp. Lineage (GTDB taxonomy): Bacteria > Bacteroidota > Rhodothermia > Balneolales > Balneolaceae > Rhodohalobacter. Next base: position 11,094 of record CAYNZY010000064.1, on the reverse strand, counting down.
CCTTTCGCCTTTTCCCGGTTTCCCGAAATTAGGTACTGAAGGATCTTCATGCATATTCTTTCCGATCCCATGGCCTACCAGATCTCTTACAACACCAAATCCTTCGGCTTCATTATGTTTTTGAATCGCAGAACCAATGTCACCAATCTTATTTCCATGAACTGCCTTATCAATCCCATTGTAGAGAGATTCGAGTGTAGTTTTTAATAGTTTTTTGGTTTTATCATCACACTCTCCAACAACAAATGTGTAGGCGTGATCGCCAAAATATCCATCTTTTTCTACACCACAGTCCACAGAAACAATATCCCCTTCTTTAAGTTCACGTTTTCCGGGAATACCGTGGACAACTTCTTCATTAATTGAAATACATAAGCTCGCCGGAAATGGGTTTTGTTTTGAACCATATCCCTTAAAAGCCGGACGCGAATTATGTTTTTTGATAAAATCTTCTGCTATTCTATCCAGTGTACCAGTTTGAACTCCCGGGGTTATCTTCTTTGCCACCTCTGCCAGTGTTCTTGACACCAGCTGTGCAGCTTCCCGCATTTTGTCAATTTCTGATTCACTTTTCAGATAGATCATCAGGCTCTTCTTTTACCTTTTATCTTGCCTGATTTCATAAATCCATCATAGTGCCGCATCATCAAATGACTTTCAATTTGCTGCAATGTATCCAATGCTACACCTACAATAATCAGCAAACTGGTTCCTCCGTAAAAGAGGGCAAATCCCGGTGTTACCCCAATTCTTGCAACAATCGCCGGCATAATAGCAACGAACGACAAGAAAAGTGATCCGGGTAGTGTAATCTTAGTCAGAATATTGTCAATAAACTCTACAGTTTGTTTTCCTGGTCTTACGCCCGGTATAAATCCACCCTGACGTTTCATTGTATCTGCCATCTCTTTAGGATTAACAGCAATCGCTGTATAGAAAAACGTAAAGAAGACACAGATGATGAAGAATATAATCGAATATGTAATTCCTGTGAAATCAGCTGACCAGGCCGTTAACCATTGTACTGTTTGATTCTCAGGGAAAAATGTCCCTACGGTACTTGGAATAAACATAATAGACTGTGCAAAAATAATGGGCATTACACCTGCAGCATTTACCCTGATAGGAAGATACTGTGTGGTACCACCGTAAACTTTTCGTCCAACTACCCGCTTTGCATACTGCACTGGAATTTTTCTTGTTCCTTGCGTTAGCAGCACACAGGATGCAATAACTAATGCCAAACCTACCAACTCAATTATTACAATAATCGCATTGTTAGTAGTCTGTATTTCATTCATCAGATTTGTTGGTAAAACTGCGATGATACCAATCATAATCAGCAAGGAAATACCATTACCAATTCCTCGGTCAGTAATACGTTCACCAAGCCACATAACAAATGTCGTACCAGCTGTTAATACTACAATAGAGGTGAAAATGAAGGTAAAGTTTGAAACCACAATGGCATCGGGTGATGTTGCAATTAAGTTGATTGCAAAACCGATTGCCTGAACGGCTGTAATACCTACTGTTCCATACCTTGTTAACCGATTAATTTTTCTCCTTCCTTCCTCACCTTCACGCTGAAGCTTCTGGAAATAAGGAACTGCGGCGCCCATCAGCTGAATGATAATAGCTGCAGTAATATAGGGCATGATACCGAGAGCAAATACACCGGCTCTGGAAAATGCACCCCCCACAAAAAGGTCAAAAAGTCCTAAAAGACTTGATGCGTCGCCCTGTTGTGAAGTTAATAAACTTGCATCTACTCCTGGCATCGTAACATAACTTCCAATACGATAAACCATTAAAACTCCAACCACATAGAGAATTCTATCTCTGAGGTCTTCGATTTTAAATATATTTCTAAAGTTCTCTATTAAACTCATTAGATATCTTCAACTGATGTGATTGTGGCTGTTACGAGATGATGTTTACTTCTCCGCCTGCGGATTCAACTTTCTCTTTCGCTGAATTACTGCAAGCATGAACTTCAATAGACACTTTCTGGCTCAGTTCGCCCGTGCCTAATAGTTTCACTCTTTCCTTATCATCAACAAGACCTACGCCTACTAAATCGGCAAAAGATATGTTTTCTGATAAACGGCCAGCTTCAATAAAGTCTGATATTTTTTGAACATTTAATGCTTTGTACTCTACTCTAAACGGATTTTTAAATCCAAACTTTGGAACCCGTCTTTGAAGAGGCATTTGTCCACCTTCGAACCAAGCTTTTACCTTGCTACCACTTCTGGACTTTTGACCATTATGACCACGGCCCGATTGCTCACCGGTTCCGGAGCCTTGTCCACGTCCAACTCTTTTACGAGTTTTCTGATTGGTTTCCGGAGCTTTTAAATTGTGTAATTTCATGATAAAACTCTTTTAAAACGATTAATTATCCTTCAAAAACTTTACTTACGCTGATTCCTCTTCGCTGAGCAACTTCAACGGGATCGGTTATTTCTTTCAGCGCTTCATAAGCAGCTTTTACCATATTATGAGGATTTGAAGACCCCAAAGATTTTGAAAGAATATTGTGAAATCCGGCAACCTCAAGAATAGACTTTACAGGTCCGCCGGCAATAACACCCGTACCTTCAGCAGCTGGTCGCAATAATACCTTACCCGCACCTTTTTTACCAACTACAGGGTGGTGAATACTTCCAGATTTAGTAATAGGTACTTTAATTAAGTTTTTCTTGGCATTGTCAAAGCCTTTCTGGATGGCATCAGCCACTTCATTTGCTTTACCCAATCCATGACCAACAACACCTTCACCGTTACCTACTACTACGATTGCGTTGAAACTAAATCGACGACCACCTTTAACCACCTTAGAAACCCTGTTTATATGAACAAGCTTCTCTTCAAGATTAAGGTTAGCAGCCGGAATATTATGTTTTCTTCTTACTTTAGGCATAATTAAAATAATTTATAGGTCTAATCCTCCTTCACGGGCACCATCAGCTGCAGCTTTAATGACACCGTGGTACTTATATCCACTTCTGTCAAAAACCACTTTATTAACTCCCTGGTCTTTAGCTGCCTCAGCAAGAGCTTTACCTACCAGATGGGCAGCTTCAACTCCCGATTTATCTTTCAATTCTTTTTCTAATTCTTCAGACTTTGTTGACAAGCCAATCAACGTCGCATTTTCTCTGTCATTTATAAGCTGTAAATAAACATGCTTATTACTTTTGAAAACACTTAAACGTGGTCTTTCAGCAGTACCGCGAATCGTAGAACGAATTCTTCTGCGGATCTTATTTCTACGTTCTGTCTTTTTCTTATTCTTTTTCATGGTTCTATAAGATCTCTAAAATTATTTAGCTGCGGATTTACCGGCTTTTCTACGTACATACTCATCTACGTATCGAATACCTTTACCCTTGTAAGGTTCTGGTTTACGTAATGATCTGATTTTTGCTGCTACCTGACCAACCAACTCCTTATTCACTCCGCTGATAATAAGAATTGGATTCTTTTTGGTCTTTGTATCCACTTCAATATCAATTCCTGGAGGTGGTACAAAATGTATGGGATGTGAGAATCCGAGGTTCAGCTCAAGAACGCCACCCGAAAAAGCAGCACGGTAACCAACACCGATAATCTCGAGTTTCTTTTTGTAGCCCTCAGAGACACCTTTTACCATGTTGTCGATCAAAGATCGGTAGAGACCATGCAGCGATTTATGTTCTTTTGATTCGCTGGTGCGAGATACAATAATCTCATTTTCATTAATTTCTACCTTTATTTCTGGATGTATACGCAGTGTACCGGTTCCATGTTCACCTTTAACGGTAGCTATGTTATCGGCATCAATAGAAAATTCAACATTTTTCAGTAATGGAACGGGCTGCTTACCTATTCTGGACATAACTTTTCTCTAATTCTTTTATTAGTAAACAGTGCAGAGAATCTCTCCGCCTACATTTAGTTTACGAGCTTCTTTATCTGTCATTACACCTCTCGAAGTTGAAACAATTACAACTCCAAGTCCATTGTAAGATCGTGGTATATTGTCAGATGAACTGTACTTTCTCAATCCCGGTTTGGAAACGCGTTTCATTTCGCGAATTACAGGCTTACCATAAGCATCATATTTCAGAAATATTCTGATAATACCCTGTTTTCCATCCTCGATATCGATGAACTTGTTAACGTAACCTTTGTCCACGAGAATTTTCGTCATCGCCCGCTTAATTTTTGAAGCAGGGATGTCAACGCGTCTGTGTCCGGCACGCTGTGCATTTCTAATGCGTGTTAAAAAATCTGATATTGTGTCGCTTTGCATAATTTAAAATCTCCAGTTTACCAACTTGCTTTTCGAACGCCGGGAATTTTACCGTTTAGAGCAAGTTCACGGAATTTAATTCTTGATACTCCATATTTGCCCACATATCCTCTTGATCGTCCGGTAATTGAGCAACGATTTCTTACTCTTGTAGGACTTGCATCACGAGGTAGTTTTTGCAACGCTTCATAGTCGCCAGCTTCTTTCAGCTCACGTCTTTTTTCAGCGTATTTTTCTACTGTTCGTTTACGTTTTTCGTTTCTCGCTATCCAGGATTTCTTAGCCATTGTCGAACTTTTTCTTAGTGTTAAATTATTTTTTGAATGGCATTCCAAAGTGTTTCAAAAGCGTAAAAGCTTCTTCATCACTTTCGGCTGAAGTTACAAAGGTGACATCCATACCATGAACCAGCTTTGCCTTATCGACATCTATTTCAGGGAAAATGGTATGCTCTTTTATACCCATCGTGTAATTCCCTCTGCCATCAAAACTTTTATTCGGAACACCTTGAAAGTCTCTGGTTCTGGGCAGCGCCAAGTTAATAAGCCTGTCGAGGAATTCATACATTATTTTTCCTCGAAGTGTCACTTTACAACCGATTGGCATCCCTTCACGTAATTTGAAGTTTGCAATCGATTTTTTGGCTTTTGTCTTTACAGGTTTTTGCCCCGTAATTGTTGCGATATTATCGGTAATGACGTCGAGTATCTTGGCATCATTCATAGCATCACCGGCTCCCACATTGATTACAATCTTCTTCAATTTGGGCACACCCATGATGTTCTCATACTTAAACTCATCTCTGAGCTTCTGTATAATATCTTCCTTGTATTTTGTATAAAGTCTTGCTTCAGCCATTCTACTAATTATTTATCAATGATTTCGCCACTGGTTTTTGCATATCGAACCCAACGGCCTCCACCTTCTTCTTCAATTCTTTTACGTCCGATTCGTGTCGGCTCATCCGTTGTTGGATCAATTACCATCACATTTGATAAATGCACAGAGGCTTCTCTTTTCAGACGTCCGCCCTGTGGGTTATCCTGAGATGGTTTTTCGTGGTGAGTTCTCATGTTGATCCCTTCAACCAATACACGATCGGTTTTAGGATATACAAAGAGAACACGACCTCGTTTTCCTTTGTCATTTCCGGCAATAACTAAAACGTTATCACCCTTTTTAACATGTAATTTCTTTTGCGTGTTATACTTACGTGGCATAACAAATATGATTTTAAAGTACTTCCGGAGCCAGTGAAACAATTCTCATGAAATTTCTTTCCCGAAGCTCTCTGGCTACAGGTCCGAAAATCCGAGTTCCAACCGGTTCCTTTTCTTTGTTAATAATTACAGCCGCGTTTTCATCAAATCTAATGTAACTACCATCACGGCGACGAATTTCCTTTTTAGTTCTCACAACTACAGCTTGCACAACCTCTCCCTTTTTCACATTACCACCGGGAATTGCTGTTCTTACAGAGCATGAGATCAAATCTCCTATACGTGCATAACGTCTTCTTGAATCTCCAAGAACCTTAATACACATCACTTTTTTTGCGCCACTGTTGTCAGCGACTGTTAATACACTTTGCGTTTGAATCATGAGATCTACCTACAAGATTGAACGTTATTTTGCTCTTTCTACGATATCTACCAGACGCCATGTTTTGCGCTTTGATAGAGGCCGAGTTGACATTATTAATACAGTGTCACCAATTTTGGCATCATTATTTTCATCATGAGCCATGTATTTCGTTGTTTTGGTGATAAACTTGCCATAAATAGAGTGCTTAATCTGTCTGTCTACAGCAACTGTAATACTTTTTTCCATTCGGTCACTCACAACTCGACCGGTTCTGGTTCTTCTTTGTGATCTTTGTGCTTCAGCCATAATTTATTCAGCACCTAATTTTTCATTAATAATCGTATTCAAGCGGGCAATTTCCCGTTTGGTATTTTTTATTTTGGCCGGATTTTCAATTTGGCCGGCAATTGCTTTGTTGAATCGGAAGTTTTCCAAAGCTTCGATTTCATCATTCAGCCTGGCCTCCAATTCCGTCATTGTCAAGTCTCGTAATTCGTGTGCTTTCATCTTTGATCCTCTGTCAATTATACACCGTCGTAATCGCGACGTTTAATAAATTTTGTTTTAATTGGCAGTTTGTTAGACGCACGTCTGAGAGCTTCTTTTGCTTTCTCTTCACTAACTCCGGCTATTTCAAAAAGAATTCTGCCCGGCTTTACAACTGCAATAAAGTGATCCAATGTACCTTTACCTTTACCCATACGTGTTTCAGCAGGCTTTCGCGTAATCGGTCGATCAGGAAAAATTCTAATGAATGTTTTACCATCTCTCTGCAAAGTACGAGCAATCGTTACCCTGCAGGCTTCAATCTGCCTGGATGTGATAAATTTGGGCTCCATCGCTTTTAGTCCAAAACTTCCGAAAGCAAGAGTGTGGCCTCTTTGAGCATTGCCCTTTAGCTTATCACGATGAACTCTTCTTCTATTTACTCTTTTTGGTTCTAACATTGTTCTATACTAAAACGGTTAATTTCTACTGCGTCTGTTCGATCTTCTGGATCTTCTGTCACCAGATTTACCGGAACGTTTACGTTGTGGCTCATCTTCCTGTTTTGCCTGAGAGCCGGGTGATAAATCAACATCGCCGATAATTTCACCTTTGAATATCCAAACTGACACTCCAATTGAACCATAAATGGTATTTGAAGTTGTGTTTGCATAGTCAATATTAGCTCTCAATGTATGCAAAGGTACACGCCCTTCTTTATACTGCTCAGTACGCGCCATTTCAGCACCACCTAGTCGACCGGCACATTTAATTTTAATACCCTTGGCACCCATTCTCATTGCAGAAGAAAGAGCGGTTTTCATTGCTCTTCTAAAAGATACACGAGCTTGAAGCTGCTGAGCAATATTTTGAGCTACCAGGCTGGCATCCAGCTCGGGTCGCTTGATTTCACTCACATTAATCTGAACTTCTTTACTTGTTATTTTCTTCAACTCCTCACGAAGAAGCTCAATTTGCTCGCCGCCTTTACCGATAATAACACCGGGTCTGGACGTATTCAAAGTCAGCAATATTCTTTTGGGTGTTCGTTCAATTACGACGTTTGATAATCCGCCATTTCTTAAACGGGTTGCCAGGTACTCTCGAAGTTTATGATCTTCCAGCAACATGGCCGGTTCATTCTCTTCAGAATACCAGTTGGATTCCCATCCTTGAATGATTCCAAGTCTTAGTCCGGTTGGATTGGTTTTTTGTCCCAATGTTCTACTCGTTTATTCTTCTGTTACAGTTTCTTCCTGAAGCTTAGCTACAACCACACTGATGTGGCAGCTTCTTTTATTAATTCTATGGGCACGTCCCATTGGAGCCGGCTGAATTCTTTTCAACGTCACACCCTCATCTACATAAATTTCCTTGATATACAAGAGGTCATTGTCGAGACGCTCTTCCTGAAATTTATCTCTTACATTTGCAGCAGCCGACTTAATAACCTTAGCCACATCTGTTGAAGCAGATTTTGATTCAAATTCAAGTTTTGAAAGTGCTTTATCTACTCGTTCACCTCTTACAAAATTTGCAACCAGTCTCACTTTACGAGGAGACTTTCTGAGATGTTTTTGTACTGCTTTTGCTTCAAATACTGGCGTTTCCATCAATCAGTCTCTTTTAATTATTTAGCCTTTTTAAGTGGATGGCCACGAAACGTTCTGGTCGGTGCAAATTCACCGAGCTTATGTCCAACCATATTTTCAGTAATGTACACGGGTATAAATTGCTTCCCGTTGTGAACAGCGATCGTTAAGCCAACAAAATCCGGTGTCACCATCGAACTTCTGGACCAGGTTTTGATTACTTTCTTTTTGCCGCTTTCATTCACAGCATCAATCTTACGCTGAAGCTTGTAGTGAACGAAAGGCCCTTTTTTTAGCGAACGTGGCATACTTATTTAGCTTTTTTAGTTTTTCTACGTCTTACAATAAATTTAGACGATAACTTTTTCGGTTTTCTTGTCTTTTTACCTTTTGCAGACTGACCCCAAGGTGATCGTGGATGTCCACCGGAAGCCTTACCTTCACCACCACCCATTGGGTGATCTACCGGGTTCATGGCTACACCACGAACTTTTGGTCTGCGGCCAAGCCATCTGTTTCGTCCGGCTTTACCTTTCGAGGTATTAAAGTGATCCGTGTTACTGGTGGTACCAACTGTAGCAAAACAATTGGCTAAAACCATTCTCACTTCACCGGATGGCAGTTTAACCGTTGCATACTTATCAGTCTTTGCAACTAACTGGGCATTGGTACCGGCACTTCTGCAAAGTTGACCACCTTTTCCGGGCACCATTTCAATATTGTGAATAATCGTACCAAGGGGCATGTTTTTCAGTGGCATTGCATTTCCATTTTCAGGAGCTGCAGTTTCACTGCTAATTACAGTATCGCCAACGCTTAATTTACTTGGTGCAAGAATGTATCGCTTCTCACCGTCTGCATAAGCCAAAAGAGCTATCCTTGCAGTCCTGTTGGGGTCATACTCAATAGTCTGAACCTTAGCAGGAATGTCAAATTTGTTTCTGTAAAAATCTATAACCCGGTACTTACGCTTATGACCACCGCCTCTGCGTCTGGACGTCATGCGGCCACGGTTGTTTCTACCGCCGGATTTTCCAGCTCCTTTTGTAAGAGACTTTTGCGGCCTGTTAGTGGTTACATCATCAAATACTGGTGCAACACGATGGCGCTGTCCGGGAGTTGTTGGTTTTAATTGCTTAGTAGCCATTGTTTAAAATTCTTTAAATTTCGCTGAAAAAGTCTATTTCTCCTTCCTTAAGCGTAATGATTGCCTTTTTCCATACTTTACTTCTACCACTGACAAATCCACTTTTAGTGAATCGACCTTTTGGTTTAGATGGAACAATAATAGTATTCACTTTGGCAACTTTTACTTCAGGATATTTCTCTTCAACAGCTTTTCTGATTTGAGGTTTAGTAGCATCTCTGCTTACCTCAAATGCATATTGCTGATGCTCTTCCTGAAGCCGCGTAAGTTTTTCTGTAATTAATGGTTGTACTAAAACACTCATGCTGCTTCCTCATCAACTTTTGGTTCGATGCTGTTTTCAAGTACAGAAATTGCACTTTCTTGAAATACGACAACATCAGCTTTCATAATTTCATAAGTAGATGGCTTACTCGCCTCCAGAACATTAACACCTGGAATATTTCTTGCTGAAATAAAGATGTTTCTGTCATTCTCAGGAGTTAGCAGGAGAACTTTTTTTCCATCCAGTTTGAGTGCGGTCAAAAGCTCAACAACCTGTTTGGTTTTTGGAGCATCGTAATTAAAGTCTTCCACAACCATCAATGATTCCTCATTAACTTTAAGTGAAAGAGCAGATTTACGTGCAAGCCTTTTGGCTTTCTTAGAAAGATTAACCGTGTAGGTTCTTGGTCTGGGACCGAATACCGTTCCACCGCCTTTCAATAAAGGAGAACGTATGGAACCTCTTCTTGCCATACCGGTTCCTTTCTGCTTGTAGGCTTTCTTACCGCCGCCTCTAACTTCGCCTCTTTCTTTTGTCTTTGCAGTACCTTGACGGTTATTTGATTGTATACGACGTACATCTTCGTATAAAACAGTCTCATTGGGCTCAATTGCAAAGATAGAATCACTCAACTGAGCCTTTTTCTTACTGCTGGTTCCGTCAGTTTTATAAATCGATAATTCCATCAGGCTAATTCCTGTGATTGATTATAAATCTCTACGTAGCCACCTTTAGAACCCGGAATTGATCCGGTAATCATAAGCATGTTCGATTCTGGAAGAATCTTAGCTACAGAAAGATTTTTAATTTTAGTTCTTTTATTTCCAGAGCGTCCAGCCATTTTCATCCCCTTAAATACGCGGGACGGGTCAGATGCCTGACCAATTGAACCTGGCGCTCTTTCACGATTATGCTGACCGTGTGTCTGGCCACCAACGCCGTGAAAATTATGACGTTTGATTACACCAGTGAATCCGGTTCCTTTTGAAATACCGGCTACATCTACATGATCTCCAACTGAGAATACATCTTCGATGTTCAGTTCATCGCCAATATCAAATCCTTCAGGAATAAAATCTCTGAATTCAGTTATAATTCTTTTTGGCTCAGATCCGGCTTTTTCAAAATGACCATTCAGTGCTTTTGAAATATTTTTCTTCTTCTTATCAAAAGCTGATAGCTGAACGGCTTTATATCCGTCACTTTCTTCTGTTTTTATTTGGGTAATTGTACAAGCAGGTACTTCAATAACTGTTACCGCAATACTGCGCCCCAGTTCATCGAAGATACTTGTCATTCCCACTTTTTTTCCGATTAAACCACTCATGGTACTTTTGGAATTTTTACACTTTAATTTCTACATCCACGCCAGAAGGAAGCTCTAGCTTCATCAGGGCATCAACGGTTTGTGAACCGGTTGACAGTATATCTATCAACCGTTTATGTGATCGATACTCAAACTGCTCTCGTGATTTCTTATCCACAAAAACAGATCGGTTAACAGTGATGATGTTTTTCTTGGTCGGTAATGGAATCGGACCGGACACCACTGCTCCTGTTGATTTAACAGTCTGAACAATTTTTTCAGCTGATTTATCAATCAGGTTATGATCGTATGATTTAAGCTTGATTCTTATTTTCTGTTGTGTTGCCACTTTTAAAATCCTTTAGTCAAGTATTTTCGTTACTACTCCGGCGCCAACGGTTCGGCCACCCTCAC
>CAYNZY010000063.1:0-15106 GCA_964401805.1 uncultured Rhodohalobacter sp. | reverse complement strand
ATCTCTACTCCGGCAACCGGCGTGCTTCGGTTATGGGATATAACGGCAGTGTTCTAAGTATTGGAACAGCAATGTATCCGGCTATTGGCGGCGCTCTGGCCGTTTTAGGATGGCACTACCCCTTTTTCCTAACACTGCTTGCCATTCCCGTTGGACTGTTCGCTCTCTTTTTTCTGAATCAGGAAACCGAGAAAAACGGATTGGGAATCAATCTTTACCTTAAAGAGATTAAATCGGCGCTGATGTCTAAAATGGTGCTGGGACTGTTTCTTGGTATGTTTCTGACATTCATCATCCTGTATGGCGGTTACATTACCTTCTTCACCATACTGTTGGACGAGAAGTTCGAGAAAAGCTCACTGGCCATCGGGATTATCTTATCCGGATCATCTTTGGTAACGGCCATTACATCAGCTCAACTTGGCAAATTAACCAAGCGATTTAGTGAAAAAAACCTGATTGCTGCGGCTGCAATTCTCTATACGGTCATCTTTTTGATGATCCCGATGATTGATAATATTTGGTATTTCATTCTACCCATCTCCCTTTTTGGAGTAGCTCAGGGGATGAATATTCCAAGCATCTTAAATCTACTTACCGGCTACGCTCCTAAAGAATTTCGAGCGGCTTTTTTATCGGTAAACTGGATGGTAATGAGGTTTGGGCAAGCGTTAGGCCCCTACGTTTTAGGGCTCGTTTACATGTATATTAGCCTCGAAGGCACATTTTATGTTACTGCCATTGCAGGTGCTCTTTTTGTAGTAAACAGCCTCACACTAATCCGAACCGGGAAAAGAACCGTCGATATTTCTGACATTAAAGCCAGCTAAGAAGTTCATCCCCCCTGCTTCCCGATTCCACATATTGTTCAAAGATTTCGCTCAGGTTGGAGTTCTTCTCCAGCTCTTTTCGGGTTGCTGAGTCGAGATAAGCCAATATTTTCCCTTTATGCAGTATTGCAATATCGTCGCAAAGATTTTCTACTACCTCCAAAATATGGCTGGTAATAAAGATAGTGGTTCCCTTCTGCTTCAGCTTGCGGATTACGTTCTTCATTCTACCGATGGATATCACATCCACGCTTTCAAAAGGTTCGTCCAGAAACAAAAGTTTTGGGTCTGTTAAAATAGCAGCGCAAAAGGCCAGTTTTTTACGGCTTCCTGATGAAAGCTGCTTCGTCTTTACGTGTTTAAATTCAGTGATTTCAAAATAATCGAACAGTGAATCGATTTTTTCGTCCAACCCGTGAACAGGTATACTGTACATTTCACAAACATAGGTTACAAACTCGTGAGATGTAAAATTCTCAAACAGAAGCGGAGGCTGCAAAACCGACGCTACGTCCTTTTTTATTTCTATCTCGTTCGACGTATTGTAGCTCAATCCATTGATGATAATCGATCCCTGATTGTAGTCCAGTAAACCGGTCAGAATTCCGATCAATGTGCTTTTACCCGCTCCATTCGGCCCAATAAGTCCAAATATCGTACCGGTGGGCACTTCCAGGTCCAGGTCTACTAAAACCGGTTCCTTATCATACGATTTCGTCAATTTTTCAATGATTACAGCTCGTTCCATAAATGGGGGATCACTTTTTTATTGAAGGCGACCGATACGCTCTTCATTTTTTTAATGTACATAAACAAAAGAACAACATTTCCGGCTCCAATTGCAGCAATATGAATCAATTGTGCACTTTCGTAAACGGGGAATGTAAAAGCACCTAAAATAAGCACAATAAACATACCTGTAAAATTCACCGAAGCAGGTACAACCGGATTTGAAACCGACATCAGGCTTACATCTTCGATCTTTTTGTAATTATTCAGAGAGCTTTTAAAGACGTAGTGTGAGAATACCAACGTGATGAATGTTACTCCCAAAAAGACCTGGATCATGGTTGCGACCGACTGATAGAGAAACGGAATAAAGATGAGTACAGAAACCAATCCGATTAAGGTGATTTTAAATGATGCCAGAAAACGCTCTGTAATGATCGTATTTCTATTGACGGGGGCTTGCAGGGTAAGCAGCAGTTCTCTGTTTTCAAAACCATACATGTTTGCCATCATCACCATCAAAAAGATGACCGGAATCAGGGCCAAAAATACCGATGTCATAAAACCACCGGTTTCGTTACCCACCGAGATAAACACGATATATGGAATGACAAAAAAATAGGTGAGCAGTATTTGAGTTTTACTGAACGGATGTTTCCAGACGGAGTAGAAAAACTTTCCGCCCTGACTTCCAAGCCACTTTATAAAAACCCGAATTCCATTTGTGTGATCTTCAGATGAATCACTGGCAACCGGTGTGAGAAGAGCTTCCCTGGTTTGCAGATACAGATCTCTCTGGAGAACAAAACCGCAGATCATAAACGTAATAAAGACCACCAAAAAGATGATCTCACCCGGAATCCACACTGCTGCTGAATAGAAAATCATGCCCGGGGAATAGATAAGCCACTCGTTGACAGAAGCAGCCCAAACATCAGGCTGGGTAATATACCTGGTTAAATCCAGCTGGACCAAAAACAGAAGCAGGATCATCACAATCAGTCCCAACAAACCATTTAACCACTTGGAGCTTTCTGATGTAAACCTTTTAAATCTCCATTTAATAGCGTTGATCAATCCATAGTTCAGTACAATGAGAATGGAAACCATAACGGCCTGAAACAGAGTTGAAGCCATGAGTCCCAGATACACAAACCAGAACAGGTTGAACATCAAATTTACGGGATGGAGAAAACCGGCGATGTTCATATAGTTTATCAACCGGCTGAGAGGCATACCCAAAGCCAGCAGTTTTCGGTTATCATTAAGGCGTAATCGGCTAATTTTGGTATAAAACAGCTGTGAAAACCACACAAGATTGATAAAAATCAGATGCACCATAAACTGTACATCCTCTGTGAACCAAGGGTACTCCTGCTGAACAACTGTATGGTCTGACACAAATATGAGTGTAAATGCCACACCAACAAACTGCCCAAAAATGAAGAGTAGAAACAGGGAATAAAACAGAATAGCCCCTACCTCTACCCCCCGAAGAGAGCGCCACCACAATTTACTGTTCAGTTCAAAAAAAAGTTTTGTCATAAACGGTCTTGAATAGATGTAAACGCTCTATTAATAATCGCTCCAGAGCTGATGCAAAATTTTACTCTTAAACGCTTTAGATAATAGATCAAAGTTTAGCCATAAATAGAGTGCTATTGCCCCGATTAGAGCAAACATTACCCACAATCGGTAGGGTTGCCACTCACCCAGGGGTACAAATACCGAATAGCCAAGGATGAATATCGCGGATGACATTGTAAAAGTCACTTTTTGTGGAATAACCGGATGCTTAAAGCTAAATGAGCTGTAGCTCGCCTGCTGATACTGGTAGAATGAACTCCATAGGAAAATGATCATAAAACAGAGGAAAAAGAACGTATTGGCTATGTATATAGAAAAAACCGTTCCCAGTTGTGGCAAATAGGTCAGTTCAAAAATGGTTATGGCGTAAAAAATAAAAAGTGGCACAGTAATGATTCCCAGAAAACGCTCTTTCAGCTGCCTCTCAAAAGAGACCGGCATCTGAAGATGTAAAAGAAACTCCCGGTGTTCGTATCCGAACATATTGGCCATCACCATACCGAGAAGGGCTACCGGAATAGCTGCGAGCATCGTTGTTATCAAAATTGTGGAAATCACTCCAAAATCAACAAGCAGAAGCAGGGGAATATAGACCAGCGGAATCAAAGCGATTGCAAAAATTTGAAGCTTGTTGTACGGGTGAGTCATCACATAGTAGTAATACTTCCCGGCATTGTAGCCCAACCACTTTTTCAGAAATCTTTGAAGTGAACCCGCTTCTTTCCGAAACTTTATAGCTGCGGGTTTCATCAAACCTTCTTTCGTTTTATAGAAATGATCCCGAAAAATCAGAAACGTCAGGACAAACATAAATCCAAATAACACCCCTGTTAAAAGCAGTTCATGCGAATATGATGCAGATTGAAGCAGTAATCCGCCCGGCAGCCAGTAGAAAAACTCCGTAAAACCGGTAAACTGTTCAGCGAATTGACCAATGAACGACTCAGGACGCCGGGTAAAAATGGTAAGCAGTGATATAACGCCAAAAACGACAAAAATAAAACTAAAAACGATGATTCTGAATCGCTTTTCCACCATTCTTAAAAAGCGATGCTTGATAGAGAAAATCATACCGTAGTTGAGCAGAACGGCCGTAACCAGAATGGGAATATTCCAGCCGCTATTGATCTGAAGTGAAAGAAAGACCAGCCAGGTGATATTATAAATCATATTCACGGGATGGTAGAGCGCCATCAGATTCAGGTGCCAGGAGAGTTTACCGGCAGGATAGCCCAGAGCAAGCAACTTCCTGTTCTCCTCCATATTCAACAGGCGTGTGCTTGTAAAGGAAAAGTGCATGATCCAAAATACATTCGCGAAAACGAGTATAATCAACTGATGGATTTCCGGGGTAAGCCAGGGAAGCTCAACCGCAATTTCGGATGTGGAGTCGAGAAATACCACAACCAGCGCCGTACCCATTAAGTTGATCAGCATCACAAATAGAAAGAGGCTGTAACCAATCAGCAAAATAGTCTGAAACGTTGTCAGTTTCGACAAAAAGAGTTTCCAGTTCAGGTATAACAGCTTGCTGATCATTTGTACATGATATTTACTCAGAAAAAAAGCCCCAAAAAACGGGGCTTAATATAGATCTGTATATTTTAAACTTAGAATGTGATTCCAAGAGCAACTGAAAGAACTGCGTTCTTCTCGCCGTCATCTGCATCGTCCTCAAAAACCGATGTAAATCCATAACTGTATCGTGCCTGTGCGTTGAGTTTCGTTACCCCAAGGCTAAAATCAAGGCCAACAGCTGCTACTCCGCCAAACTCGGTACTTTTTGTCAGATCGTCGATATCAACCCCACCAAAAACTTCACCGTCATCAAATTCAGCTTCCGCATTCATATTAAAACCAATGTACGGGCCGATTAAAAAATGTGGAGTAATCGGTCCGGGAGGGCCCAATTGAAATTTAGCCATTAGAGGCACCTCAATATAATCGAGCTTTACTTTTCCGGACACACCACTGTCTTCAACTTTCGCACCTTTTTGGGTGTAGTATACCCCACTTTCGATACCGAACGGTAATGCCGGCACCGAAAACTCTAACATAGCTCCAAACATCAATCCGGTTTTGGCATCATATTCAAAATCTGAACCACTAAAATTTGATATGTTCATCCCTCCTTTCAGTCCAAAACTTACCGGACTCTGTGCGTTTGCGTATTGTACCATAGCTGCCGTCATGAATAGAACTAGCAGCAGACTCGTTAGCTTTTTCATATTGATTCCTCTGTCTTAATGTGTTTGACATATTCAGGATCGTTTCCCTCATACTTTGTTACAATAAATAATCAAATTCGGGCATGAATTAAAAGAGTGGTAAAAAATAAATCCAAATCTACGGTTCCCGAATACATCCGATCCAATTACACTTTAATTGGATTCATTAAGACAAAGGTTAAAAATGGCCAAGGTGTCACAAAGGATAATAAGGCGCTCATATCTAATTCAACAGTTTTAGCCTTGAGACTTAAAGAAATTTCCCACAATTGAGTAAGGATCAAAGAACCTCTTTCAGGAACTGCCCGGTATGACTATCCTCCACTGCCGCGATATCCTCCGGCGTGCCTGTTGCCACCACCTGACCGCCGCCAAATCCACCTTCCGGACCGATGTCAATAATCCAGTCGGCCGACTTGATCACATCCAGGTTGTGCTCGATAATGATCACCGAATGGCCCTGATTCACAAGGTCATTAAATGATTTCAGAAGTTTTGCTATATCCTCAAAGTGAAGGCCTGTGGTGGGCTCATCAAAAAAGTAGAGGGTATGTTCGTTATTGGTCTTAGAGAGAAATTTCGCCAGTTTCACTCGCTGTGCCTCACCACCTGAAAGTGTGGTAGCACTCTGGCCTAACTTCAAATATCCAAGTCCAACATCATCCAGCGGCTGCAATTTATTCACGATCGACGCCTCATCCACAAAAAAGTCGATGGCATCGCTTACGCTCATTTCCAACACATCGTGAATGTTTTTGCCGCGATACTTCACCTGAAGAATCTCTTTTCTAAATCGTGTTCCTCCGCACTCCTCACAAACAAGCTCGATATCGGCCATAAACTGCATCTCGATTTTCTGTACACCTTCACCCTGGCAGGCCTCACAGCGCCCGCCCGGCACATTAAATGAAAAATGGCCGGGGGAATAGCCCATAATTTTAGACTGACGTGTATTTGAAAACAGATCCCGAATGCCGTCAAATGATTTCGTATAGGTGGCCGGGTTAGACCGCGTAGATCGCCCGATCGGACTTTGATCTACCATCTCTACCGATTCAACATGGCGCAATCCGCTTAACTTTCGATGCCGGCCGATCTTCTCCTTCCACGTTCCCAGCTCGTTCTGAATAAATGCATAAAGTGTATCGTGAACCAATGTCGATTTACCGGAACCAGATACACCCGTTACCGTTACCAATTTTCCGAGTGGAAACTCCACATCAATGCTCTTCAGGTTGTGCTCGGATGCTCCCTCAACCAGGAGCGACTTGCCATTCCCCTTTCGCCGTTTTTCAGGCACCGGAATCTCCTTCCTGCCACTCAGATATTTTCCGGTAAGCGTGTTCGACTCTAAAAGTTCATCATATGGTCCACTGAATACAACCTCGCCGCCGTAACTTCCCGCAAATGGGCCAATATCAATAATGTTATCCGCCGCTTTAATCATCTCAGGGTCGTGTTCCACTACCAGAACGGTATTCCCGATATCTCTCAGCGATTTCAAAATGTTGATCAGGCGGTCGTTGTCTCTCGGGTGCAGACCAATTGTCGGTTCATCCAGAACGTACAGGCTCCCGATCAGCGAACTTCCCAAAGAGTTTGCCAGGCTGATACGCTGCGACTCTCCGCCGCTTAATGTATTTGTGAGTCGCTCAAGCGTGAGGTAATCCAATCCAACTTCGTCCAGGTATTTCAGCCGCTTTCTGATCTCATACAAAATCTGACCGGCCACCTCCTTTTCGAACTCAGAGAGCGTCAGGTCTTCAAAAAATTCCCGGGCGTGACCAATGGTCATTTCCGAGACCTCTCCGATGTGCATACCGCCCACTTTTATATAGAGTGCATCTTTTCGAACGCGATATCCTTCGCAATCCGGGCACCGGCTGTATCCCCGATATCTGGAGTAGAGCACACGCATGTGCACTTTGTAGAACTGACTCTTTACATCCTTAAAAAACCCATGTATTCCGGCATAGCCATCTTTCCCATTCCATAAAATCCGTTTCGTTTTCTTGTCAAGATCTTTATATGGCACATCTATAGGAAGCTGCTCTTTGGCTGCCACTTTGATAAAATCCTTCAAATACTTGCTGAACTTTGGCGAATCGAACGGAGCTATGGCACCTCCGCGAATCGTCTTGTCGTGATCGGGAATGACCAGATCTTCATCGATACCGGCTACCCGGCCAAATCCTTCACATGTATCGCAGGCCCCAAAAGGGTTATTGAATGAAAACATCTGTGGTGTCGGCTCCAGGAACTCCATTCCATCGCGTTCGAACCGTTCGCTGAATGGGTACTCCTTACCATCTCTGACTTTGATAGAACAACGTCCGTTTCCCTCTCTGAAAGCCGTTTCTATGGAGTCGGCCAGACGGCTTCGGCCATCGTCATCTTTTTTTAGTGCGAGGCGATCGACCAACACCCGATACTCCTTTGGTTTAATCTTTTTCGGATCCACATCATCACCGCTTAAATCAACCATCTGCTCATCATCTACCTTCAGCAAACGCGTAAGCCCTTTCTCCTTCATCACGGTGAGCTGCTCCTCCATTTTTCTCCCCTCTCTCAAGTCGATTGGAAAAAGAACATAAAACTTGGTCTTCTCCTCCAGCTCATCAAACAGCTCCTTGATAATGGTTTCGGGCGTATCTTTCTGAACCTGCTTCCCGGACTTGGGTGAGATTGTTTTCCCGATTCTGGCAAAAAGAAGCCTCATGTAGTCATAAATCTCCGTGGAGGTGCCCACCGTTGAACGAGGATTGCTGCTTGTTGTCTTCTGCTGAATAGCCATCGCAGGAGAAATTCCCTGCATAAAATCTACGTCGGGCTTGTCCATCCGCTCCAGAAACTGGCGGGCATAACTCGACAAACTCTCCACATAGCGCCGCTGACCTTCAGCATAGATGGTATCAAATGCGAGACTTGATTTTCCTGAACCGGATACTCCTGTTACAACCGTAAGCTTATTCCGGGGAATTTCAACATCAATATTTTTGAGATTGTGAACCCTGGCTCCCTTAACAATGATGGGGCGTTCTGAAGTTGGGACTCCGTTTTTTGAACTTTCTTTCTTTTCGATAGCTGATTCGCTCATGAAGCGTTAATTAGATGATTCCGCAAACGTGTAAAAATACGAAACTATTTACCCGAATGGCAGAATGGATTCGCAGAATGTTTGATAACAGTTTAACCAGCCGGATACGTTCGGTGGTTCACCGCGGTGGCGCTGGGTACGCGGAAGGATTTGTGGGCGCGGAGGTTTATTAGTACACCTGTCAGCGATGCAAGATTTCCCTGCAAACAACAAATCGAAATTTTAACCATCCTATTCCGTAGGAATATCCTGTATATAGTAACCGAAAGAAATTTACACCGCCGCTCCGTAGGTGCGTTTTTTTACGATATGAAATCTCAGATCAGATATGAGGCTCCGCCGGAGCCATGTTAGGTGTCTCTAAGAGGTTCTATAAACAGGGAACTCCTGACGGAGTTTTTTTGAAACCATCCATTTTGGCCATTAATAATTGACTGTCTCTGTTTGTCTTCAAGTTTAAAACCAACAGACAATCGATCCTTTGAAGATTTCTCTCTGCGTAAATCCGCGGTATTTTCTTCGCTCCTCTGCGAGAATTATAATCTTTAGTTTTTCTACAAATGCCTTAGGTTTTATATAGATACTACTTGGCGTTTTTAGCGGCTCCGCGGTGATTTTCACATTCTATATATCTACTGATTTTAGATTCGAGTTATCTTTTACCTTTTTGACTCAAATACTGTACTTTCAGGCTGACTTAGATACCGATTTACAATCAAAATATTCTATTCAAATTCGATAGATGCAGAATCCTTTTCGGAAAAAATCTAACAATTTAGAGCATGTAATTGAGCCAAAAGAGACCGGGCTTGGAACATTTGGCGGGGTTTTTACACCTTCCATTCTCACCATCCTTGGTGTCATCATGTACCTCCGATTTGGCTGGGTTGTTGGAAATGTAGGCCTCATTGGCACTCTTATTATTGTTACGATTGCCACTTCAATTACTTTTCTAACGGCACTTTCAATCGCCTCCATTGCAACGGATCAGCGGGTACGCATTGGCGGAGCCTACTATATGATTAGCCGTTCGCTGGGTATTGAATCGGGAGGTGCTATCGGTATACCGCTCTTTTTTGCTCTTGCTTTATCTGTCGCACTATACACTATCGGTTTTGCGGAAAGTATAGTCAGTGTTTTTCCAAATCTGAATTTCAAATGGGTTGGTATTGTCACGACAATTGCGGTAGCAGCATTGGCGCTGATTTCAGCAAAAGCCGCAATCCGTGCACAGTACTTTATCATGTTTGGAATCGGTTTATCGCTGCTTTCTCTGATATTCGGAAGCCCTATTGAACAGTCATCCATTGAGATGTGGGGAGCCGCTGACCGAAACTCGGAAAGTTTCTGGGTTGTCTTTGCGGTTTTCTTTCCGGCCGTAACCGGTATTATGGCGGGCGTGAACATGTCAGGCGATTTAAAAGAGCCCGCAAAATCGATTCCTAAAGGTACGTTTTACGCCATTGGCGTTGGATATGTCATTTATATGATTCTGCCGATTATACTGGCCAACAGAGCAGACGCCCTGACCTTGATTGAAGATCCACTCATAATGCGAAAAATAGCCTATTGGGGAGATGCTATTTTGATTGGCGTTTGGGGAGCCACCCTTTCGAGCGCTGTAGGGAGTATTTTAGGAGCCCCCAGGGTTTTGCAAGCTTTGGCTCGTGACGGTGTTTTACCTCGATGGCTGCGGTGGCTTGGCCGCGGTGAAGGAGAAGATGACACTCCGCGGGTTGGAACCCTGCTTACACTCGGTATTGCACTTGTAGCCGTTGCGATGGGAGATCTAAACCTGATTGCTCCGATTTTGACCATGTTCTTCCTCACTACATATGGAGTATTAAATATAGCAGCCGGTACCGAACGTCTGCTCGGAAGTCCCTCCTTCAGACCGAAGTTTAAAGTACACTGGATTTTTTCGCTATTGGGCGCCATCGGCTGTATCAGCGTAATGTTCTTAATTAATGCAGTGGCCACCGGCATCGCTTTGGTTTTTGTTGCCATCATCTTTGCATGGCTCGAAAGCAGAGAATTGAAAACCACATGGGGCGATGTACGCAGAGGGATCTGGATGGCCCTGATTCGTGGCGGACTTATGCGTTTGGATGATACTGAAGAGGAGAAAACATGGAGGCCCCATCCGCTGGTTCTGTCGGGTAGCCCTACCCGAAGATGGCACCTCATTGAGTTTGCCTCCTCATTAACACAGGGACGCGGAATATTAACTGTCTCGTCTGTAATAACGAGCGACAGGGTTCGAATCCAGCAGCGATCCAATATGGAAAGAAATGTGCGCGAATATCTTGCAAAACGTAGTATACAAGGACTGGTACGCGTTGTTTCCGCACCCGATTCGTTTGAAGGGGCAAAACGACTGGTCGACTCTTACGGACTTGGAACTCTGGTACCCAATACCATAATTCTCGGTGACAGTGAGAATCTCGACGTACGCGATAAGTACTGTGATATGATTCGCTACTTCTATAATCAAAAAAGAAATGTCATCGTCATTCACGACAATAAGGAAATACATTTTAACAACTATCAAAAAATTGATGTGTGGTGGGGCGGGTTAAAAAAGAATGGCGGGCTCATGATTCTGCTCACCTACATGCTACAAAGCAGTACACGATGGTACGATGCCGATGTCACCATCAAGATGGTAGTGAAACATGAAAATGCAGTAGAAGGCATTAGAAAAAATCTTGAACAAATCCTCAACAAAATTCGAATTGAGGCCTCCATTGAACTTATTGTTTCCAATGGGCGCTCTTTTAAAGAAATCTTGCACGACTCATCCAAAAACGCTGATCTTATTTTACTGGGTATGGCTACACCCGGCGATGACTTTGCAAATTATTACGAAACGATACAGGAACGGCTGAAAGGCCTGCCCACAACAGCGCTGGTTCTTGCCGGAGAGGAGATGTCATTTGGTGAGGTTCTGCTGCAGCAGGATGAATTTCAGGAAACGTAGAATTCAAGCTGACAGGAACTGGCATTGTTGGAGGATAAAATTAAATCCACGACACTTCACTGGAAAACCAACGAACACTCCTGCCTTCCGTAGCCTTGGTACAAGAGGGCTCTAAATTTCTTTTCACGTGTCGTTAAAGTTTGGAACACTTTGCAAAGGAATACTTTACCCTAAAACCCATTTATGGGTTCTACATACGAGCGCGGGATTTATCCCTGCGACCAACTATTTCGCCTCCGAGCATCCAGCGGCTCCGCGGTGAATCCTTTTTATCCTGAAACCAAAAAACCCCTCTCCAATACTCTTGAAGAAGGGCTTTCGAAAATAAGTCGGTGAAATTTACTCCGGTTTGTAAACCACTTCTCCGTTGATAATCACACCTTTTACATGAGTCAGGTACTCAAACGGATCACCGTCAAACATAGCGATGTCGGCATCCTTGCCACGTTCAAGGGAACCTACCCGATCCGAAATTCCCAGCATTTCAGCGGCCCCGACTGTCAAAGCGTGAAGGGCGTTCTCCATTCCCAATCCATTTGCGGCAGCAATCCCCGCTTCGTAACGAACCACCCGTGTCTTGGGTACATATCCTTCATATCCACTTTGAAAAGCGACCGGAATACCGGCTTCATGCAGCTTTGCAGCTGTATCAAAGCTGATGTTCTTCATCTCACCGCCCGGCCGAGCCATTGTAGGGTGAATGATGACCGGAACTCCCGACTCCTTGATTTCATCGATCAGAAGGTAGGCTTCGGCTGCACCTTCTAATACCATCGGGAAACCAAACTCCCGTTGAATTCGAAGAGCGGTATTGATATCCTGTGCTGTTTGAGCATACACCAATGCCGTAATGTCGCCATCGATCAGGTCAGCCAAAATCTCAGACTTTAAATCCGTTCCGCTGGTTTCGCCTTCAGCTCTTTTAGCTGAATAATCCTTAGCCTTAATCAGCTCCTGCCTCAACACCGCAACAGCTTTTGATCGTGTTCCCGGTGAGCTAAAATTACGTCTCACTCCGGATCCCAGCGTCATGGAAAGCATGGTGGCATCCTGTACCAGAGCCTCATCCACGGTTGACCCGATTGGCTTCACAATCATCATCTGTCCGCTGACAACTGCGCCGGGCCCGTGTCCGGTTTGAATCGTTGTAATCCCGTGCTCTCTCAAATACTGAACCAAATATTCGCGCGCATTGTAAGAGTCGGAGGCACGCAGTTCCGGCTGAACCGGAGAGGATGTCTCAAGCTGATCCTGATCGTGCTCCTGGTTATAGTATCCGGCCAGACCAACTACAGAACGCGCGTCGATAAGGCCCGGAGTAACCACTTTGGCCTCGTGTACTTCATATCCGGATGGAATATTGATCCGGTTGGCTGAACCAACCCGTTCAATTTTGCCATCATTGATTAGAACCACACCGTTTGATATGGCATTGCCGTTCATCGTATAGACAGTTTCACCTTTTACAGCAAGCTGTGCATCTGCGATTTCTACAAACAGAGACACCGAACATATCATCACCGCCAGGATAAGACCTGTAAATTTCATTTTATCTTTCATTGCTATCAATTTTTTATTCGTCATAATTCGGCCCTATTAGTGGTGAGTGTGAAGTGTAGCTGACCGGAAAATATCATAACCTCCGGTGGCGTACTTGCCCAGTTCCGGATCTTCACGATCCCACTCTTTTTTCCCATCAATCCAGGTCTCCTCAACATGCGTATAAACACTGAACGGATCTCCCGAGAGAATAATAAAGTCTGCATCTTTACCGCTCTCCAGTGAACCGACACGGTGCTCGAGATCCATCATTCTCGCACCGGCAAGCGTCAGTGCTTCCAGAGCTGTATCGCGGCTCATCCCTTCCTTCACTGCAAGTGCAGCCATTCGGAACAGAAAACGGGAGTCTACAATCGGGTCATCGGTGTGAAAAGCCACATCCGCTCCGGCTCTTTCCAGTTCACGTCCGTTGATATCAAAAATCTCAATCGTCTCCATTTTTCCACCGGGCGAATCCAAACCGATAATAGATGATCCGACTACATCTGAGTTGGCAATTTCATCAGCCACTTTCCACGCTTCACTTACGTGCTGCAGAACCAGCCGGTAGCCAAACTCTTCTGACAACCGAATAGCCGTCAGAATATCATCATGACGGTGGGTATGGTTGTGAACGATGCGCTTCCCTTCCAATACTTCCACCAGGGTTTCCATCTCCAGATCACGCGCCGGCATTTTTTCCGGATCACCATCTGCTTCTTCAATTTTATTCTGATAATCCTGTGCTTCCAAAAACAGTGAGCGAACCATTGCCGCAGATTTTGCCCGGGTGCCCGGTGATCCTCCGGATCGGAGCGGATTGGTTCCATTGGCCATTTTCAATCCGCCGTAAATTCCTGTCTCTTCATCAACCACTACCAATATTTCTTCGATGGTGTCGGCCGGTTTCGGTTTCAAATAAACGGTCTGTCCACTCATCAGGTGACCGGAACCAGGCATGATATTTACCGTTGTTAATCCACCGGCAAGCGCCTTGTAAAAGGTTTTACTTCTTGGATCTATCGTGTCCATGATGCGCACATCCGGATGGAGCGTTGCCGATCGATCGCCACCATCTCCTTCCCCGATATGGGAGTGAGTATCCACAAGTCCAGGCATAATTACTTTTCCGGAGGCATCCACGCGAACAGCATTTCGCGGTATGGATACAGATCCAGCCTCACCTACAGCTTCAATTTTTCCATTTTGTACGACCAACACACCGTTGGAAATTACATCTCCCGTAATCGGGATGATCTCCGCACCTTCAAATACATGCGGGCGATCTTGTGCTTGCAGGCTGACGGCCCACAGAAACAACATCACACTTACAGTAAGCAGTTTTCTCATAAATTTGGCTCAGTTTGGTTTACGTTAACAAGATGAATTAACATAGTTAAACCGTGCCTGTTTGTAAAAAGAAATAAAGATTGGTGTTGCAGGCTTCAGGCTTCAGGCTTCAGGCTTCAGGCTTCAGGCTTCAGGCTTCAGGCTTCAGCGGGGAATTTACTATTTACGACACTTCGAGCGCAATCCCGATAGCTTTTCATCGGAATCAAGTCGAGAAGTTAAAAGTCTGAATAAATAAGGCACGAATGAACTTTTATCTAAAACCTTAGATATGCGTGCAGTTCGCCGGTTCGTCTGACGAATTTTGGAGGCATGGCAGTAAAAACAGATGTCCATTACACCTGGTTCGTTTAGGAATCATCCTAAAGGGGTGAAATGTAATTAGCTATGGGTGAAACCCATGGTATGAATAACGACCAACATTCACCCGCCGAATATAGAACGTGGTTTGGAGATCTAAATAGAATAGAGGCGGAATTCACGAAGATCGGATTTTTGCAGCAAACCTGCTTGTTTCTCGTCGCAGAGCTGAGCTCCGGAAGTGTTCAACGGAGGATTCAGAGGTCTGTTCGCACTGAGCTATGGTGTTGGTCAACATGATTAAAAGTAACTTTACGACTGTGACCGCATAAACACACCCCTCGCTGTATAAAGCCGACTTCGTCACTTTATTTACACTCTTCCCCTCTCCAGAGGGGAAGGATAAGAACCTCTCCTCTTGAGAGGAGACAGAATCCGAAGTGTTCAACGAAGGATTCAGAGGTGT